>NZ_VDGG01000005.1 GCF_006861775.1 Psychrobacillus soli
ATCGAGCTGGTGAACTGAAAAACGCTGGCAAACGAAATACACGAGAAACGTCCCTTGCGAAGTGGCAAGCATGTGATTTTGCCAACCAAGCAGCTGATGATGCCGTTCAAATTCACGGGGCAAATGGCTACTCAGACGAATATCCAGTAGAACGTTATTTACGTAATTCTAAAGCACCTGTTATTTACGAAGGAACGCGTGAAATCCATACAGTCATGCAAGCTGAATACGTATTAGGATACCGTGAGGACAAACAGCTAAACAAAATGCTACCTGCTTGGGAGCAAGAATTGATCAAATCATAACTACATCAAAAGAGCATTTTACAGAGTTGACTTAACGTGCGATTAAGAAGTAATCGGCCATATATTAAATGGCTGGTTACTTTTCGTGTTTTTAAGTAGAAATAACTCTCTTATCTTTAGTTTTCATGAAAACATATTTTTAATTAGTTTTTTTGATATAATATTCTTAATATTTTATTTTTGGGGATGAGTTAATGATTGAAGTAAGGCAACTACAATTGGATAAAACAAAACGAATGATAGTCATTTCAGATATACATGCAAATCTACAGCTATTTAAAAATCTTTTACAAAAAGTAGTTTATACAGAGGATGATTATTTATTCGTCAACGGCGACCTATGCGAAAAAGGGCTAAATAGTTTAGAGGTAGTGGAATTTGTTAGAGACTTGTCTGAAAAATTCAGTAGTGTCTATGTAACAAAAGGAAACTGTGATCTAGTCCATCGTTATGTGTTTCATGGAAGTAAGGGCATCATTCCGTATATGAATAGACAAGAGCATTCCATTTTAAATGAAATGCTAGCAAACCATAGTAAAACATTAGATGATTTCAATAACTTAGAAGAATTAGCACACTTTTATCGCCAATATTTTCATGAAGAGATTGATTGGATAGAATCATTACCAATTGCTTATGAAACGGATGATTTTATTATTATTCATGCAGGTATCGAAAACAAAGAAAATTGGAGAGAGACAAAAGAAGAGACTGCTTTATATATGCAAGAATTTTATAACCAAGCGCACCAAGCTGAGAAATTAGTCATCGTAGGTCATTGGCCAGTCGTGAATTATCGTGCAAATCAAATTAGTTCCCATAATCCAATCATCGATCTAAGTAAAAAAGTCATTGCACTAGATGGGGGAAACCAGATAAAGAAAGATGGACAGCTAAACGCGCTAATTATCCATAATGGAACGTATACACATACATACGCCGATGAGTTAACAAGCGAAATGATTGTGCGAAAAGAATTTAAAGATTCGACGAAAAGGGTAGGAACTGTGACATATCCAAATTACGATATGCAAATAATACGACAAGAGAAATACTTTACCCTGTGTGAAAATACGAATCTCGGTATAGAACAATGGATTAAAAATGAATATCTACAATTGGAGAATGAAGCGATACTTTCCAAAACGGACGTGAGCACAACTTTTCTATCTGTTAAACAAGGGGAAAAAGTGTGGATGGTTGATAATGAATGTGATGGATATATTTTGGTTAAGAAAGAAAATGGAGAGGTTGGCTGGTTGCCAAGAAATTGCTTTTGAATTCGGAGGAAGAAAAAGGGGGAAGTGATATGTTAACAGAAGTAGCAGATGGTATACATAAATTAGTGATCAAATTTCCTACTGGAATGGGAGAGGTGAACTGCTATTTAATAGAAGGGACAAATGGGTATACAGTGATTGATACGGGAACTGATTCAATAGAAGCAAAAGATGGCTGGAAAAAGGTGTTATCTTCTGGGATCAAGATAGAGAAAGTGGTCCTTACTCACACGCATCAAGATCATATCGGTCTTGCGAAATGGTTTCAACAGGAGGTAGGGGTACCTGTTATTGTCTCCAATTTGGGATACAAAGAAATGAAAAAAAATCGGGGCTCGCATGGTAGAAATCGATTAAACAGCCTAATTATTAGACATGGGGGTGTTTCACTTCCTCATAAAATAAATGAAGATCCTCCCATTTATGATTTCGAACCGGATAGTTTTTTTGAAAACCATCAGCATCTTCAATTAGGTGAAGAATCGTATGAAGCCATTTGGACGCCAGGTCACGCTCCTGATCACTTTTGCTTTTATAATGAAAATAAGAAGATTATGATCGCTGGTGATCATGTATTAAACAGGATTAGTCCAGTAATTGGTCTATGGTCGGGAGAAGAAGCAAATCCATTGAAAGATTACTTTTTATCATTGACGGAATTGGAAAAATATCCAGCCGACATTACTTTACCAGGTCATGGCGACTTGATTTCTGATCTTCATACGAGAATACACGAACTCGAGGCTAAACATGAACATCGCCTACAACAAGTTTTACTGTCCGTGACAAGTGAAAGTAAAACGGCGTATCAAATTAGCTACGAAGTATACGGAACCGTAAATATCATCCTCAATTTAAGTTCTTTTATGGCAACACTTACTCGATTATTGTATTTGGAATCGATTGGAAAAGTGGAACGTCTGGAACTGGATGAGGTAGTAAGCTTCAAGAGGAAAGTGTATATAGGGGAGATTAGTATTAATAACAATTGAAAGGTAGACAAAGCAAAAATTATAAATCCATAAAGAGGAAAAACTGTGAAAGAATCGTCTTTTTTGTAGTATGGAAACAAATTTCGATTCTAGATTAAGACGTGGATTTTGTATTCTATGCACTTGTGTATTGACCTTCTACACTTTGTTGATTGCTTGATTCGAAAGTAGATTATGTTGTTTTAATAATGGATACGAGGATTTATCTTCGTTATATCACTTGTTTTATATGTGTTTTTGTATGACTATGATATAATGGACATATAATAAAAAAGACTGAGCGTCTCAGAAACGCCCAGTCAATGCAGCTGACATACCGCCTGAAGTGCGGTTGGCCAAGTTGTACGAGTGTTTCTAGAAAAAAGTAACTACCCTACACTTTGGTCGAGCGGAGGGGGTTACTTTTTTTTGTTGGTCTTTAAAGCAACTAAAGCAACAATCGCTGTTAACGTTGTTACTAGAAATATACCAAACTGAAATAGCATATTCATTGCCTCATAAGTTACCAAATCTAGGCACCCCCTTTCTCAAGGGAGTGCCAACCGCCCATCCGCTTAATATCACTGCTACTATTATTTTATCATTTTCACTATTAAATTTCATTAACCCGTCTAACTTAAAGAAGTAAAACATGCAACTAAGATTGTGAGGGAATAGAATCTTCTACGATTTTGAATAGAAATTCATCATTTCCATGAGTTTAGTGTGTAGTTTTATTTTTTTATGGAACTAGCTTAAATATACGTGAATTATACTGCAGACAATCTGAATTATAAGAATGTCTACAGCTTTAATTATCAGAAAAATAAATCTTTTGTTGATTCTATATTTATCGAATGATATATTCAGAGTATATAGAATATTAAAGAGGTGCTGTAATGGAGGTCTTAAATCTAACAAGTAGGAAGAGAGAAACGTATCAAGTTCAATTAAAATACTCCGTTTTATGGGAGTGTGCATTAGGAATTGCTGCAATTACGAATACGCCTATAATTAAAACACTAGAAAAACCAGTGGAATATTGGAAAGAAATAAAAGAATCACTACCTGTGAAACTATTAGTTGAATTAGACTATGTAGAAAACAAAAATACTTGGAAAGCCTTACTGCAGTTACTGCATCAACGAGACTTCACTGATTTAAAGGAGTTTACTAACTATATTCGGAAACTTTCCATGCCAGATTTCATATTTATTTGTATTCCATTTATTGGGAATAACTATCAAGAACTAAGAAGGAATGCCTCATTAGGTGAGCAATTGGCCATGAAGGAAATGATGAAAATTACGAAGGATAACTCCTTTTTTCCACGGTATATTGAATTCATTTGCCAGGTTAATAGCAAACGGTTAAAAGAACATCTTATCAGCGTAATGACGGGATGGTATGAGGAAGTTATTAAGAAAGAGGTGGAGCAACTTCATACTATTTTGCAAATAGATTATGAAATGAAGAGAGAGATGGCAGACAAAATGTCGACTGAAGAACTAGTCGAATGGACGACTGGGGGCATTACGTATTTACCTGAACTTAATGTATCCAATGTATTATTAATCCCGCAATACATTTATCGTCCGTGGAATATTGAGGCAGATTTAGAAAACACAAAAGTATTTTACTATCCAATTGCAAATGAAAGCATTACACCAAATGATCGGTACACACCAAATAATTTTTTAGTATTAAAACATAAAGCATTGGGAGATGAGGTGCGTCTCCGTATAGTTAAATTACTGGAAGAACAAAATCTTACGTTACAAGACATCACGGAGAAATTAAACATAGGCAAATCAACCATCCATCATCATCTGAAAATTCTCAGAGCAGCTAAGTTAGTAGAGATTATCGATGCAAAGTATGCGCTTAAAAGAAATTCGCTAGATATGTTATCAAAAGAATTAGAGTTTTATCTAAATCAATGAATAGGGGGAGAAGTAGCACCTTATGGAGGAACCGTCCGTTTTTAATCGTATGGATAGGTAATGTCATTTCCGAATTAGGCGGTGCATTTGGTACTTTTTGCAATTCAATTCTTATTTATCAGCTGACCAATTCGACGATGGCATTAGGAAGCATGTGGTTACTGTATTTTATACCTTCTCTTATTTTACAATTATTTATTGGCCCTTTTATTGACCGGTGGAGTCGAAAGTGGATTATGGTATTTTCACAGTGGACGAGAGGTTTAATCTTCCTAATACCACTTGCTTCACTAGCAATTGGAAATCTAGAAGTGTGGCATATTTATGCAGTTCAAATTGTAATAGGATTAATAACGCCTATTTATATACCTGCAAACCAAGCACTCACACCAACAATTGTCTCTAAAAATCAGTTAGCAGAAGCAAATGCATATATAGATGGAACTGTCCGATTAATGACTTTTCTAGCTCCGATCTTGGGAGGAATCGTTATTGAGTATATTGGCGTTATACCGACTTTGCTATTTGTATGTGGCACACTATTAACAAGTGGAGCACTTTTACTTTTTATTCAAGAAAAAAGAGTTTCTTTAAGTGTAAGGAAGTCCTGGCTAGAACAATTTATGGAAGGGATTTCTTATTTCTTTAAGCAACGGCTTATCGTCTGGTTAGGAATCTTTTTAGCATTCGTACAGTTTGGAGTAGGCGTGACAATGGTTGTCACCTTACCTTATATAACAAAAGAATTGTCCGGCAGCTACGCTGAATACGGCTATTTTATGGCAAGTTTTCCACTCGGCTATGTAATTGGATCACTACTAGTAGGCAAAATAACATGTAAGAGTCGTAGAGTTTTGATGTTAGGAGCATTGGTGATCGGTGGTCTAACATTTATCGCGCTAGGATTTAACCATAGCATTATTTTGGGCATAATGACCGAGATGATTGCTGGAATAGCGATGGCATTCTTCGGTGTCCATAACATAACCATCTTTCAGCAAACTGTTCCAAACGAATTGATGGGCAAAGTAGCATCTGTCCGACTTTTTATCATTAGAGGGGCAATGCCGCTAGGTGTACTTGTAGGAGGATTTTTAAGTGAACATTGGGGAATACGAGCACTTTACTTTTTAATCGGATCTATTATTTGTACCGTATCATTACTTGGTATATTTCTTCCTTACTTTAGGTTTATGGATGATTTTGATAGTAGGAAAAATAATGGCAGGACATAATTAAAAAAAATAGAAATAGAATACATTGGAACTACTTAATTCAGTTATGAATAAGATTTTATATGTGTACGGGTTTTAGTAAATATGGAATCTCCAATCATAGCATGCTTTTGACAACGTTAAGGGGATTAAAAATTGTCGATGCAAGCGATGCTTTCTTTTGCTGCCATGGAATTTAAAGAAAATGGAAAACTGGACTTGGAAAGGTTCAGAAATGACCTAATAGTGACCTCGGGGAGATCGACTAGTATCGATAATTGCATTACATTTTAAAAGAAGTAAAAAATTCAAAAAGGAGTTCGGAATATTTCATTCCAAACTCCTTTTGTCTACGCTCTTTGATTTATAACTACTAACAAGACCTTTGCTTTAGAAGGGCAATTTAATAAAGAGATGCTTTTTTGTATATTTGGAAAGAACAGGTCCATTACAGATGCGTATTATATAGGGTTATAGACCCTTTTTCCTATTTAAAATGAATAAAGTTATGTTGTTTTTGAATAGTCAGGTAAGTTGTGAACTCTTATAAAGTTTGAAGTTTGGATTTGTAATTCATCAATGAACTTTTTGGAAGCCAATGTTAATGGAATGCTCTTTTTAGTAACAATACCATGGACTGAGTAAGCATCAAAATTTTCTTCAATATAGATTGGAACGATTTGATTACTCAATACATAGGGATCAGATTGTACAGAGACATCGCCATAAAAACCAACTGCAAAGCTTTCTGAGATAACTTTTTTCATTGACTCAGAACTTCCAGATGTAAACACAATATTAATTTTGCCAAAGGGTTCTAGTAAGGATTTCATGAAAAAATTTGTAGAATAACCTTCATTAAAAAGAACAAGCGGGTACTGAATAATTTCTTTTAAGGAAACAGTCCTTCTTTTTGCTAAGGGGGAGTATTGACCAACATATGCTATTGTTTTACTAGTAAATAAGGGTTTAAAAGATAACCTTGGATCTAAGTCTTCATTATATCGCATTGAAACTAATCCAATATTGACCTTTTCTTCCAGTATAAGTTGATTGATAAATAAAGTACCATCTTCAAATACTTTTATTTGGACATCAGGATATTGATTTTTAAAAATATTTAAAGACTTCGGTAAAATATTCAGACAAAAGCTTGGAATTGCACCTATTGTTAAGGAGCCATTCAATTGATAATTTTGAACACTTATCATATCTTTTAACTCGTCAACTTTTCTTAATATATCTCTAGCTTGTTGAATAATGAGCTTACCAGATTCAGTTGGTGTGGTCCCTTGTCTTGATCGAGTAAAAATTTTTATATTATAATCTTTTTCTAAACTAGTTATAGATTGGCTAATCGTAGGTTGTGTTATTTGAAGACTTTCTGCGGCATCGGATATAGAACCAGTATCTGCAATTTCAACAATGTATTTTAAATGATCAATTTTCATGAACTCACTCCTTTTGGATAAGATAATGGTCTCTAATTAGCAGACAGTATACATAATTTACCTATTAAACGAAGTAATGAAAATACTTATCTAAAGGAATTTCCTATAGAAACATAAAAAAGTCGCACTATACAGAATATTATAACATGTGTTTTAATTTTAATTAATACCACTCTTCGATTTTATTTAATGTTTTGGCAATAGAAACTTAATTTGAAAGGAAGATTGCTTTGAAGGAAACTCAAGTGTACAACAATTTCCGATTAGATTTTATGAATGAAAACAAGATTTTGGCGGTTACATTTAATAGACCACCTGTCAATGCATTGATTCAGGAAAGTTATGAAGAATTGAGTTCAATTGTAGAATATGTTAATAATCATTCTGAAATATGTACACTCATTCTTAAAGCAGAGGGGAGAGTTTTCTGTGGAGGTGCAGATACCAAAGTACTAGCAAAAAACACTCCAGCTGAGGATATTATAAGGCGTCCTAAACTTCGGAAAGTTTGGGAAGATTTATATCACTGTGCTGTACCAGTTATTTGCGAATTGAATGGTGCGGCAGTTGGTATGGGGGGGGTATTAGTAGGTTGTTCTGATGTGATTATTTCGACAGAGGCAGGATACTTTGCAATTCCAGAAATCAATATTGGACTTATTGGTGGGGCAAAGGGTTTATCAAGAATTTTACCAGAACAAAAGATTAGAACAATGGCTCTTACAGGTATGAGATGTACTGCTCAAGATGCGTATCGACTTGGAGCAATAGAAGCAATTGTTGAAGAGAGCGAATTAAGTAGCACAGTAATGGAGTATGCAGAAACAATCGCAAGTAAGGGCTACAAGGTGGTAAGAAAGTGGAAAGAATCTTTTGCATTAACTGAACAATTAGGAATGAAAGAAGGTATTATGCTCGAGCAAAGCTTTAACCATGACCTTAAATAAGTTTGTTTAATGTAATAAATACAAAAGGAAGCTTAAGAAATATAATAATTGAGCTTGATTGATTTTAAGGAGAAATTAATTATAGGTGAGGGGGTTGATAGTTTATGAAACCTTTAAGTGGAATAAGAGTATTAGATTTTACACATTATATTGCTGGACCGCTTTGTTGTCAAACTTTAGCGGATCATGGAGCAGAAGTTATCAAAATTGAACCGTTAAATGGAGAACCTTCTAGGTCGGCATGGCCAATTTATGAAGATATAAGTATCTATTTTACTACGATGAATCGAAATAAAAAAGGATTGGCACTAAATTTGAAATCAGAAAAAGGTCAGGAGGTGATTAAGAAACTAATTGAAACCGCTGACATTTTAGTTACGAACTATACTACGGGTGTTCCCGAAAAGTTGGGAATTGACTATAAAACTATCTCTACTATTAATCCGAAAATCAGTATGGTTCATATAACTGGATTTGGTCTAACCGGTGAAAAGAAAGATAAACGAGCATTTGATGGCATTATACAAGCATTGAGTGGGTCTGCACACTTGACGGGTGAAAAAGACGGACATCCAATGAAATCTGGCTTATTTATTGCCGATCATATTGCAGGTTTACAAGGAGTTAATGGCGCATTGCTTGCTTTGCAGGCGAGAGAACGAAGTGGCAAAGGACAACTGGTCGATGTGGCAATGCTAGACTCGATGGTGTCGATGTTATTTGAAAATCTATCCCTTGTTTCTTTGCTTAAACAAAGTCCTAGCCGTATTGGTAACCGAAGCAGAAATGTCTTCTCTACTACCTTTCCTGCCAGTGATGGGTATGTATATATCGCGGCATTGTCACCAAAAATGTGGTTTGACTTTTGTGATTTGATGGGTCAATCTGAATGGGCGAGTGAAAATTCGAAATATAGCACAGTTTCTGGCAGATTAGAAGATTATGATGAACTTGAAAATCAAATAACGCACTGGACAAAAAGCAAAACGGTCATAGAGCTAATTAGATTATTAGAAAGTGCCTCAATCCCTTGCGGAAAGGTCAATTCAATAGAAGATGTACTTAATGATAAACACTTAAAAGATCGTAATATGCTAATTGATATAGAAATTGATGATATAAAAGTAACTGTGCCCGGTGTTGTTGTGAAATTATCAGACAGCCAAATTCTATTAAATAAGAAACCACCGGTAATAGGTGAGAATGCGATAGATATTTTATCTGAGATTGGTTATTCTTTATCTGCAATTAAATCTCTTTATGAATCAGGTGTAATTAATATGGAACAACACGATGCAGCCCATAAAGTTTAATTTCTTTATAATTATCAGAATAATACAAAAATAAAGAGGGGGAAAAGAAATTGAAAAAAACATCTTTTATGTTGCTTATGGCTTTATTTTTGGTACTTATGGCGGGCTGCTCTTCTTCAAGTGTAAAAGGTTCTACAAAGGAATCAACAGTTGAGGAGAAAGATAATTTTCCCGAGGAAACAATTAGGATAATCGTTCCTTATGATACTGGTGGGAGCACTGATACGTCAACACGCATTCTTGCGGAAGCGGTTTCAAAATATCTTCCGAATAACGTAACTGTATTTGTCGATAACAAACCGGGTGGCGCGTCTACAGTTGGTTTAACACAAGTATTTAATGCCAAACCAGACGGATACACCCTCGGAATCACTATGGAGACAGGGCTTGCAATAAAAACACATACGGAGCAATTGCAATATGAATGGGATAGTTTCGAAGAAATTAGTAGATTGGTAGCATCACCACAGTTATTAATTATCAGAAAAGACGCACCATGGGCAGATTTTGAAGAGTGGTTAGCGTATGTGAAGGAAAACCCAGGCAAATATAAATATGCTCATTCTGGAGTTGGCTCAATTGGACATCTTGCAATGGAAGAACTAATTGCTAAAACCGGAATCGATATTATTGGTGTTCCATACAGTGGGGGTGGACCATCAATGCAAGCACTTCTTTCTGGAGAAGTCGAAGGAACGATAGGTAATCCCTACCAAGTGGATGATAAACTAAATAGAATCCTTATAGATACTGCTGCAGAAAAAAGTGAATTATATGAAGCTCCTATATTTAAGGACTATGGAATTGAAATCGGGAACACACCGTGGATTGGGTTAATTGCGACACCAGGAGTGCCCGAAAATCGAATCGAGATTATCAACCAAGCTTTTAAAAAGGCACTAGAAGATCCTGAAACAAAAGAAAAATTGGTTAAATTAGGATTAGCACCATATTATGCGGGACCAGAAGAGTTCAGGGAGACGATTAAGGAAAGATACGATAAGAATAAAGTAATTCTAGAAAATATTAATGCTATTAAATAAATGAGTATTTCTTCATTACTGAAAATATAAAAAGTAGAACATTAAGTGGGCTTCATTGAACGGAAAGCTTGATACTCAGAAGTTAAATATCAGGTTAGAAAATGTTTACAAGTAATAATTTTAACTTAATTGTGTATGTCTAAAAACATAAGTAGATTCATCTTTTAAAAACAAAAATGAGGTGTATAAGTATATGGAAACTATCAATGAAATAAACATATCTGCATTAAAGGGCTATATAGAGGAAGTTAAAGTAAACGCTGAAAGTGCTATGGTAGACTACAAGGTTAATCTTCAATGGAAAGGTGGCACAAAAACAAAGGTTACAACAAATGGAATTAAATTTGGTGATCAAACTTTAGAAAGGAATTTTTCCTTTATTATCGATGAACCGGAACAGCTTTTAGGAGAAAATACGAATCCAACGCCACAAGAATATTTATTGGGTGGTATGGGTGCTTGTATGATAGTTGGATATTCTGTAGGTGCATCCGTAATGGGAATTACGCTTGAAAAGTTAGAAATCGATATGGAAGCAGGTTTAAATTTAAGAGGTTTTCTTGAGGTGGATCCTGAGGCGTCAATTGGGTTTAAAGATGTTAAATATACAATTCGAGTAAAAGGAAATGGAACAAAAGAGCAATTTGAGAAAATTCATCAGAAAGTAATAGATTTTTCCCCTAATCGAGCAACAATTAGTAATGCAATTACAGTTATACCTGATTTAGTTATTGAAGAGTAAAGTATATGTTTTAATAACCACGGAATTTGCTTCCTTGTTTGTGAACCTATTCTTAAAGGATCCATTATAAGAGAAGTGCTATAGCTTAAGTGAAGACTTTGACCTTGATTGTTTTGATACAGAACAATCAAGGTCAAAGTTGTATATTTAATGGAAAAACAAAATATTGTCTGGTGATTTAAAGTGTTACTAATATTATTGATGGGGGACCGCTATGAATTCAAAAAAGGCTACTTATATTGCTTTAACTTTGATAATAATTCTTGGGTTGGTATATTTGAAATCGGCAATAGATATGGGCTACGGAGATACATCAACACCAGGAGCCGGTTTTTTTCCAATATTACTAGTGTGTATGTTAGTTGTTTTGTGCATTGTAAGTTTAATCCAAACGATGATGAGGACAGACGATAAAAAAATTGACTTGCCGAATATTAGATTGATTTCACTAACAGTTATCATCTCATTTTTATTTATTCTCAGTTGGGTATGGTTTGGTTACTTTTACATTAGTTTGTTTGCCTATCTTCTTATATTAATGACAGTTTATTATTTTGAAGAAATGAATAAAAAGCGATTTGGTAAAAATTTAGTAATATCTTTGGTGCTTACAGTGTTAATTTATGGAGTCTTTGATTACTTATTAGGCTTAAACCTTACTTAATCAAAAAAAATCTTCATACTTAAAAGTTGAATTCTGAAACAACAAACTGTAGCTCTCTGGAAAGTGTGGACAATTTAATATTAAAGGAGTTGAAGGTATGGAGATGTTCAATTTTGATGTAGCAAGTTTATTTTCATTTTCTACTTTGTCCGCAATAATTTTGGGGACTTTAGTAGGGATTTTAATAGGGGCATTACCAGGTTTGGGTGCGGTACTTGCGCTAGTACTTATGCTTCCTCTTACTTATTCTATGGAGCCGATGGCTGCAATTCTTCTATTATTGGCAACTTATCAGGGAGCTGAATATGGAGGTTCAATCTCTGCTGTTATTCTTGGAATACCTGGAACACCAGCAGCATTAGTTACAGTTTTCGATGGTAATGCAATGGCTAAAAAGGGGGAACCTGGAAAGGCTATTGCTTATTCTTTAACAGCTTCTGTTTTTGGTGGTTTGGCTGGTGGGTTAGCACTAATTTTTCTATCTGCTCCACTTGTTAAGTTTGCCCTATCAATAGGGGAACCTGAATTTTTCCTAATTGGGTTACTTGGATTATTTGCAGTTGGTATGCTAAGTTCTACCGATATTGTAAAGAGTATGATTGCTACTGTGTTAGGTTTAATGGTTGGAACGGTAGGAATGGACGCTTTTACAGGGGAAACTCGGTTTACTTTCGGAAAAATTGAATTAATGGAAGGTATCGATTTAGTGGCATTATTAGTCGGTATGTTCGCCATTTCAGAATTATTACTAATGGTAAGTAAAGATTTAAAAGTTAAATATAAAACTGACCAAAAGGGTGTAAATAGTTTCATTACTAGGTTAGAAATGAAGAATGTAAGAAAAGTTATAAAGCCTATTACTATTGGTTCGCTTGTTGGGATTGTGGTTGGAATTCTTCCTGGTATGGGTGCCGGTCCTGCTTCTTGGTTTTCTTATACACTTGCAAAAAAGGCTTCGAAAAGTCCAGAAACCTTTGGTAAAGGAAATCCTGAAGGGATAGCAGCGCCAGAAGCAGCTAATAATGCAACGGTAGGTGGAGCTTTACTACCGTTATTAACGTTAGGAATTCCCGGTTCTCCATCTATCGCTATTATTATGGGAGCATTTATCATTCATGGGATCCAACCAGGACCGAAATTATTTACTGCTGAATCGGATTTAGTTTATGGAATTTTATACGGATTTCTATTAACAACTGTAGCTTTATACATTCTTGGTAAATTTATTACAGCTGGATTTGTAAAGATGCTAACAATTCCTAATCCAGTATTAATACCATTAATCCTAGGTATATCTTTTATAGGTGCATTTTCAGCACGTAGTTCATATTTTGATGTTTGGCTTGCACTCATTGTTGGGATTATCAGTTTAGCTTTAATTAAACTAGACTTTTCCCTAGCCTCCTTCGTCTTGGCCCTAATCTTATGTCCTATCATTGAAGAAAGTTTCCGCCGAAGCCTAATTCTATCTCAGGGAGATTATTCTATATTTTTCACTCGTCCAATTTCACTTATTTTGATTGTAATCATGATAATAATCCTTGGATTCGGGATTAAGGGTGCTGTAAAACGTAAAAAAGTAGCTGCCTAATTTTTATACAGAATATAATTGTAATTTAAATTGAAAGGGATGAATTTATTGCAAATTACTGTTGTAGGTGCGGGTGTAATGGGAAAGGGACTTGCTTATAATTGTGCAGTTTCTGGCCACGAAGTATTTTTGAACGATAAGAATGAAGAGATTCTTGCAAAAGCTAAAAAAGAGATTGAGAAACTACTAGAAGTAAGTTTTCAAAAAAGTTTTATTACTGAAGAAACATTCGAAAGTGCTAAAAATTCGATTAAGTTCGAATCTGAATTGAATATTGCAGCAAAAGACGCAAATCTTGTTATCGAAGCAGTACTCGAGAATATGGATTTGAAAATCTCGATATTCAAGCAACTTGATCGAATTTGTAACCCTGAAACCATACTAGCTACAAATACATCAACAATGAGCCCAACTGAAATTGGAGCTCAAACATCACGTCCTGATAAAGTTGTTGCTATGCATTTTTTTAACCCAGTGCATAAGATGAAATTGGTTGAAGTGGTTCGAGGATTGGAAACATCCGATGAAACAGTTGAGTTTGCTAAAGAGGTTTCTGCATCATTGAAAAAAGAAGCGGTAGAAGTAAATGAGTTTCCTGGTTTTGTTACTTCTCGCATGAATTGCTTAATTGGAAATGAGGCAATGAATATGCTAATGGAAGGCGTAGCATCTGCGAAGGATATTGACAAAGCAATGAAACTAGGACTTAACCATCCGATGGGACCATTGGAACTAGCAGATCTTGTTGGACTTGATACGAGACTTCGCAATATGGAATATTTATATCAAACGCTTGGGGAGAAATATCGTCCTTGCCCGTTACTTGTTAAATATGTGAAAGCAGGTCGCTTGGGTAAGAAGAGCGGTAGCGGTTTTTATAAATATAACTAGTGGATGTGAATAGAATGGAAAAATACAGTAATTTGTTGGTAGATAAAAAATAAACCTGACGAATATATTTCGTTCATTCGAACAATTGTAAATGCTTGAAAAGAAGTGTGCTCATTTCTATTTAAGAAGTTTCATTTTCAATTCTAACTATATAACCATAATTTTTATTTAATGTTTGAAGAATATTAATAAACTAGTTTATACCATCTTATTTTAGGTTTATGGATGATTTTTCCAGTAGAATATAATAGCAGGACATAATTAAATTTTTAAAATTTCTCAAACACTCACCCACAATTAAGTCCTTCTCATAATTTCTCGCTTTTAAGACAAGCTATATAAAAAGAGAAAGGTGATCGAATGGATAATAATTATGGAATAGGTAAATTGCTATATGAATAAACCCTTCACACCACAGCTTGTCTATTTTGAGCCGAATGCACTTGATTATCCTCTTGGAAAAGAACTGAAGGAAAAGTTCGAGAAAATGGGGATTGAAACGCGCTTTACGACGTCGCATAATCAAATTCGGGATTTACCGGGTGAGACGGATGCTCAAAAATATCGTATTGCAAAATCCACTTTAGTCGTGGGCATTCGAAAAACATTAAAATTTGATACGTCCAAACCTTCTGCCGAATATGCAATCCCTCTTGCGACAGGTTGTATGGGGCATTGTCATTATTGCTATTTGCAAACGACGATGGGCAGCAAACCATATATTCGAACATATGTAAACGTGGAGGAGATTTTTGAAGCGGCTGATCGCTACATCGAAGAACGCGCTCCAGAAATTACTCGGTTCGAAGCTGCCTGTACATCTGATATTGTGGGAATTGATCATTTAACGCATTCATTGAAAAGAGCAATTGAACATATTGGTCAAACGGAACTAGGTAGGCTACGTTTTGTGACGAAATTCCATTTTGTCGACCATTTACTAGATGCCAAGCATAATGGCAACACGCGATTCCGATTTAGCGTAAACGCTGATTATGTCATTAAAAGTTTCGAGCCAGGTACTTCTCCTCTCGATAAAAGGATCGAGGCTGCAGGAAAAGTAGCAAGAGCTGGTTACCCACTAGGCTTTATCGTTGCTCCCATTTATCTACATGAAGGCTGGGAGGAAGGCTATCGCCACTTGTTTGAGCGACTTGACGAGGAATTGCCCCAAGATGTTAGAGAGGATATTACATTTGAATTCATTCAACACCGGTTTACGAAGCCCGCGAAAAAAGTGATTGAAAAGAATTACCCAAAGACAAAATTGGAATTAGATGAAGAAAAAAGACGCTACAAATGGGGCAAGTATGGTATCGGTAAGTATATTTACCAAAAGGACGAAGAAGAAGAAATAAAATCTCATCTATACGGCTATATGGAAAAGTATTTTCCTAATGCCAAGTTAGAGTATTTTACTTGAGCAATAAAAAAATGCGTATGGCCCCGGACAAACTGGGGCTATTTTTGGTGTGTAACAAAGCAGAATAAAAAACAGTTAGCTGAATTAACATTCAATTAAGTATTCAGATTCCTCTTATATGTAGAATTTTCTTAAAACATTTTTAATAAAAGAGTTGCAAAATATACGAAGATGAAATAATATATAAACAAATAGTAATTCATTAATTACAAATTACTAAAAAGAATGAGGTACACAAATGATGAAGTATAAGACAGAAGAGGAATTTCTGAAGAACTATGATTCTTCTAAATACCGCACACCAGATGGTTATACATCGGATATCGCTATTTTTACGATTGTATCTGAAAAAGTATTAGAGAAAGCTCCTCCAAAGATGACACTGAATATTATGCTGATCAAACGAGCTGAAAAAGATAGTGATAATAATCCGAATATCGAAGGAGGAAAATGGGCGCTTCCTGGTGGTTTCGTAGATGCTCCGAAAAAAGAAACGGCTTACATGGCGGCAAAGAGAGAATTGAAAGAAGAAACAAATGTAGAAGGCTTGCATATAAAGCATTTTGGTGTTTATGACGAATTTGGTCGCGATCCTCGTGGATGGATGATTTCAAATGCCTTTTACGCGATTGTTCCTGACCAAAACATAGGGCAGCGACAAGCAAATGATGATGCTGCAGAGGTGGAATTGTTCGATATCGAAGAAGTATTCAAGTTAGATTTAGCTTTTGACCATCGTAAAATAATTACCGATGCGTTGAAGTCCATAAAAAAAGAGATGATTCAATCAACGGTAGCTAAAAATTTTCTGCCGAAAGAATTCACATTATCTGAATTACAAAGGGTACTCTTGACCGTGGGAGAGGATCCACGTATTTCCAATGATTCTGTATTTTTTACGAAAGCACCAAAGCTTCCATTTATCGAAAAGGTAATGGATGAAGAAGGAAAGCCGAAAAAAACAAATAGAAATTCATTTAGACCGTCACAGTTATATACATTTAATGACTTTGAAATTATTGAATCCATTTATCATTAGGAAAGTTACTTTCTTTCCTAATTATTATTAAAAATAGTAATTTGTAATTCTTTAATTACAAATTCAAAAACTAATTATGAGGTGAAGAAATTATGCAAAAACGTGCACTGATTAACATTGATTATACGGAAGACTTTGTAGCTACAAACGGTTCTTTAACTTGTGGAGAACCAGGTCAAAGATTGGAATCAAAAATTACCAAGCTGACGGAGGAATTCATTGCAAATGGAGATTATACGGTATTTGCTGTGGATGTCCATGAAGTCGGGGACAAATATCATCCAGAAACGAAATTATTTCCCCCTCATAATATTAGAAACACAACAGGTAGGAATTTATATGGTTCTTTAAAAGATGTATACGAGACAAACGAAGGAAGAGATAATGTTTACTTCATGGATAAAAAAAGATATTCAGCATTTGCTGGAACAGACTTAGAAATTAAATTGCATGAACGAGGAATTTCAGAGATACACTTAGTTGGTGTTTGTACAGATATTTGTGTGCTCCATACAGCAGTGGACGCTTATAACAAAGGATTTCATATTGTCATTCATAAAGATGCAGTAGCTTCTTTTAATCCAGCAGGAAATGAATGGGCATTAGGGCATTTTGAAAATTCACTTGGAGCAAAAGTTCTTTAAAAGTCAAAGTAATTAAAGGAGGAAAACAAAATGAAATATGCAGATGATAGTTTCATGTTACACACAGACCTATATCAAATTAATATGGTGGAGACTTATTGGAAGGATGGCATACACAATAAGAAAGCTGTTTTTGAAATGTATTTCCGTAAACTTCCGTTTGGAAATGGCTACTCACTGTTCGCAGGTTTGCAGCGTATCATTGATTTTATCGAAAACTTCGGGTTTTCGGAGAGCGATATCGCGTATCTACGGGAGGAAGGGCATTATTCCGAGATGTATCTTGAATACCTTAGTAACCTTACATTCACCGGAACGATTCGTTCCATGAAAGAAGGAGAATTGGTATTTGCTAATGAACCTATCTTGGAAATAGAAGCACCGTTAGCAGAAGCTCAACTAATTGAAACTGCCTTATTAAATATAGTGAACTTCCAGACATTGATTGCAACAAAAGCTTCCCGGATTAAACAAGTGATTGGTGAAGAGGTGGCAATGGAGCTCGGTACTAGACGCGCTCAAGAATTAGATGCGGCAATTTGGGGTACTCGGGCTGCTTATATCGGTGGATTTTCTGCTACAAGTAATGTCCGTGCAGGAAAATTATTTGGTATCCCTGTGGCTGGAACACATGCCCATGCAATGGTGCAAGCTTATCAGGATGAATATGTAGCTTTCACAAAATATGCAGAAGCACATAAGGATTGCGTTTTCTTAGTAGACACATACGATACGCTGCGTTCTGGTGTTCCTAATGCTATTCGGGTAGCCAAGGAATTTGGGGATAAGATTAATTTTATAGGGATTCGATTAGATAGTGGAGATATGGCTTACCTTTCAAAAGAAGCAAGAAAAATGTTAGATGAAGCTGGCTTTACAGAAGCGAAAATTTCCGCTTCTAATGATTTAGATGAATACACGATTATGAACTTAAAAGCACAAGGGGCTAAAATTGATACTTGGGGTATTGGGACAAAATTGATTACCGCTTATGATCAACCCGCTCTAGGCGCTGTATATAAATTAGTTTCTATTGAAAATGAAACTGGAGAAATGGTTGATACGATTAAAATCTCTGCTAATCCAGAGAAAGTAACGACACCGGGACGGAAACGAATATATCGTATTATTAATAACGTCAACGGTCATGCAGAAGGAGATTATATTGCTTTAGCTCATGAAAAGCCACAAGAGGAAGAACGTTTGAAAATGTTTCATCCGGTACACACCTATATTAGTAAATTTGTAACTGATTTTACTGCAAGAGAGTTGCATGTAGATGTAATAGCTGGCGGTTCTGTCGTTTATGAATTACCGACAATTCAAGAAATACAACGCTATGCAAACGAAAATCTAAATTTATTATGGAATGAATATAAGCGCACCATGAATCCAGAAGAGTACCCAGTCGATTTGAGTCAAGCTTGTTGGGATAACAAGATGGAGCGAATCCGTGAAATTCAAGATAAAGTGCTAAGATAACATTGTAATAGTGGAACAAGGGATTTGGAGGAATCAGTAATGGCTAAAATCGGTATTTATGGATCTTCATTTGATCCAATTACAAATGTACATTTATGGACGGCAAGCACTGTTGCTCATCGCTGCAAATTGGATAAGGTGATTTTGTTGCCTTGCTCAAGTAAAAGAAAAGACAAAAGATTGAAAACGGAAGATGAGCATCGTTGGAATATGCTTCAACTGGCTATTGAAGATGATAGTCGTTTTGTTGCAGATGATCATGAAATGAAGCAAGATGCTTGGAATATATATACGTATGACACAATGGTGCATTTTAAAAAGAAATATCCAATTGATGAAGTGTACTTCATTATGGGAGCAGATTTATTAGTGGATATTGCAAAAGGTGAATGGGCCAAAGGAAGAGAGTTAGTTTCTGAAAATAAATTCATTGTGATGGCAAGAGAGGGAGTAGATATGTTATCAACCATTAGTCGCTCTGCAATACTTAGGAACAATGATGATGGTTCAACCTTCCATTTAGTTGATAAGGGGTTGGCTATGGAGATTAGCTCAACGTATATTCGTGAAGAATTTGCTGTGGGTGGAGAACCGAAATATTTATTGCCGACTTCATGCTATGACTATATAAAAAAACATGGACTATATAGTTAAGGTGAGTTGAGATGAGTTTAGCAACTTCCAACAAACGATTAACACGTTCCTCAGTCATTCGGAGATAACCCCACTTGGTGTCAGAGCGGACTTTCTGATAGTCATGGCATGAGAATAGAATACAACCTATATACCTCATGCTCAGTAAAGCGCCGAATGAAAGGCCTGTGGTGGAATGAAAAAACATAGCGTATTGGTGTCGGATTATGGTGCATTTTAAGGTACTCAAGAGCGTTTTATGTTAGATTCTGCGGTTTCCCAGGAAATATTTCGTTTGTGAATTATCGCTTATTTCTTAATGAGCTACAAGAAAAGTTTAATACAATCGGAGTGTTACAAGGCGTGAGTTAGATAAAACGGTTGGTATAACAATATTCTATCGTGTATTAAGCGGATTGGACAATTTGAATTTCAATCCTGAAAGAGATACTCCCTTATTTCTAGGTGTATCTCTTTTTTTGAGTACTATTAATATTTATTTCGATATTAATGAAATTCGTCAAACTGTACTTTTTAGCTGCAATAAAATTTTTAAATTTTCAGGGCCAATGAACAATGGATGTAAGTCTATTCGGGATAGTTTTAGGTCTTGCGGCAATGGGTTCTTTAAAAACCCAAAAGGAGATGGAACCGTCCCCAGTCCAAGAGCGAAGAGGCTATTTTCGAATCGACTTCCACTACCCATTAGAAGCGTTGATGACCATTTCGGAATTGAACGAGAAAAAGGTTCAATTAGGAAACACAAGAATATTAGTTGAAAATTTGGGCCCAGCCGGATTACGTTTTTTATCAAAGATTAAACTACCTGTAAGTTCGGATATACTCTTAAAGTTTCAAACTACTATGGCTGATGAAGGCATGACCCTTTACGGAACGATTATCCATGATTCAGAACTAGAAGGATTGAATCGATATGGTGTTGAATTACTTGTGGATGAGGAAGAAAGAGGGAAACTTATTAAGCGGTTCAATCAGTTGCAGGTGCATTAAAGAAAAAGCCAGCTTCTGCCAGGGTATCCATTCGTTACAGAGAATGTGTTTACTTACTTTAAGCAGCTGTAAATAAAACCCGATTTTTAACAACCTTTTTTTGAAGAAATTGGGGATCAACCGAGAAATGTCTTCATAATAAGCTCATTTCCATAGTTAGTATGACAATATCATTATAAGTGTGGAGAAAATATCCTTTGTAAGCTAAACTATATTAAATCCCGCAACCCAATATATGAGTTGTGGGATTTTAGCATTTTTTGATTATACTTCTTCTTGGAAGTAGATTTTATAAAACTTTCGGTTGGTTGTTTCATCATAGCCAACTTCAATTAGTTCCTCTACTTGATTGATATCACGAACATTTACTTGAATTTCAATGTTGGAGTCGAGTTTAATTTTACGCTTATACGTTTTTTCTACTTTTTCGATCGCACTTTCGGAAATTACTGTTTCGTATGGTTTTACCGAGTTTACGATGACTTCTTTTTGTACTGGATCTGCCTTTTCAAATACGGTATCAATAAAATCATGTACCTGGAATTCTTCTTCAGTCCTAAAATAATCGAGCGTTTTATTTAAAAATCCTAATTTCTCCGTATTCGTAAAACTTTCTTCTTTTAAAATATATTTTTTGCATTCTGTTAACGCTAAATTCGTTTTATGGTAATGTTCATCTGCTACTTTAATTTTTAAAAAGCGTTCTTGCCAGTAGATAACATCTTCTTTCTTTTTTGTTTTTATAAAGACAGCGGGTGCTTGATCCGCTCCCATATCCACGATTATGGCCATATTATTGAGTTTCTTTACGTTAATACCGTCGACGCCATTGACAATCATTTTGTTTTGCTCGTTTTTCACATCTAAAAACATTTCTTTTTCTTCTATTTTTACGATGGCGATTACCTTTTTTACTTCCGTAGACATTAAACAGTTTTCGAACAGTCCAATAAACAAGTCTCCACTTTTAATATTGGGATGCCCAGATACGCTGTGTAAATGTGCGGCGATATGTTTTGATTGTTCCAGAAAGCTATCGTTATTATCGAAAATGGATGTCACATATGTATACACTTCATTTAACCCAATATTTGTTTCGTGAAAAAATTCGTATTGTTGCTCCAAATCCATTTTGTTAAATGCTAATTGTGTAAAGGCTGCTTCTAGCAATACTTCTGGCTGAGAAAATGCCTCTTCTCCTAAAACAAGCGCATCGCTTACATTATGAACGACATACTGTGCTAATTTACTTTCACTTACTTCTAGCATGGTCTTCACCTTCTAATCATTAGTTGTAGATAGTTTACCTTATCATATCTTGGATACTATTTGAATGGAATATTTTTAAAAGTCACTTTTAAAAGAGGGAAATTAAGGTAAGTTATACAATTGACTAAATATTGAGGTGATAAGACGGACTATGAATTACTGAAAAAAGAGTAAGTAACAAAGTAGATTGGAAAATCTGGTTCTATCTTTTACTTTTCTGATTACACTAAATAGAATAGGTGAATTGGGAGGGAAGAGAATTTGGCGAAAAAATGGGGAATAACAGCACTATTGGTATTTGGATTATATGCTTTAGTTATGTATGTTTATATCTTCCATAGTGGAAGTGGGGATATACCAGCAGGGTTGAAAGGGACTGTTGCGGATCCGAATGTTTTTATGACGGAGCGTGAATTGTATCTGAGTGAGGAATATTCAAAAATAAGAAATTTCCTCTTTTTTGTAATCACTCCTCTTGAATGGCTTATCTATTTATTTATTCTCATTACTGGTCTTTCTCAAGTATTTGAAAGATGGCTTCCACTAAAAAACAAATGGGCAATCGTGCAAAATGCAGTTTATTTATTTTTACTGTCTGTTTTCCTTTTTATCGCATTATTTCCAATAGATTATTACAGATATTATTTAAGTAAGTACTACGGAATAAGTACGCAAGTTTTTTCCTCATGGATGCGGGATAATGTCATTGATTTTTGGGTTACGCTCGGAGAGACTGTACTCATAGTAACCGTACTTTATTGGCTAATTAATAAAAGCACAAAGAGATGGTGGCTACATGCTTGGTTGTTAATGATTCCTTTTACGATCTTCCTTATGTTTATCCAACCAGTCGTAATCGACCCATTATATAATGATTTCTATCCGCTTACAAATAAAGAATTAGAAACGAAAATCTTAGCGGTCGCTGAACAAGCAAATATTCCAACAGAGCATGTATATGAAGTGAATATGGCGGAAAAGACAAATGCGCTTAATGCCTACGTTACGGGGATTGGAAGTAATGCAAGAATTGTATTATGGGATACGACGTTAAGCCGATTATCCGAAAATGAAATTCTCTTCATTATGGCACATGAAATGGGGCACTATGTGGAGAAACATATCTATTTCGGAATCGCAGGCTATCTGTTAACGACGCTTGTAGGACTTTGGTTAACAGCGAAACTAATGCCTTGGATCATCACGCGTTTTGGACGTGTTTTAAAAATTAAGCGACTAAATGCAATTCATTCGCTTCCATTATTTTTACTTATTACATCGTTTTTATTGTTCGTTTCAAGTCCAGCTTCAAATTATGTTTCTAGATACCAAGAGACTAGAGCAGATCGATATGCGATGGAGTTAGTGGCAGATCCAGAGGCAGCTGTGAGCACTTTCCAGGCACTGACGAAGGCTGGATTAAATGAAGTGAATCCGCCGCTACTCGTGAAATGGTTTCGATATGGTCATCCGACGATGTTAGATAGAATAACTAACGTTGCTGGTGAAAAAGAAACAATGGAGCAAGATGCCCCTTAAGTTTCAATAAATATACTTAAAAGATAGAAGTAGGAGGTGCTAGAACAAGCTAGCGCCTCCTACTTCATTACATGCGTGAATGTACTTTTTCACCTTGAACCCAGACTTCACGAATATTTTCCGGACGAACTAAATACATTATTTTTTGGAAGACATCGTGCAAATCTTCCTCTGCGTTAAAAATAGGAAGTTTTGCGGTCGCTAATTTCGTATCAATGGTTTGTACATCCCATGCATAATTTTCTGCTAAACGTCCGATTGGCAAGCTTAAACCTTCTCCTCCACCAGCAGTTGCCAAGTAAAAAGCTTCGTTAATCGTAATACGCGAATTTGGCACACCGCGTTCACTAGCAGGAAGAGCGGTATTCACACCATCTTCTAACATTCTAGATGAGATCACAGCCTGTCTAGCATTATCGAAAAGACTAGGAGAAAAACCACCGGAAATATCAGAGCCTAAACCAATCTCCACACCTTTTGCATGCAAATGAGCGATCGGAATAACGCTATTGGCGAAGTAAGCATTCGATATTGGGCAATGGCAAACGGCAGTTCCTGTTTCCGCAAAAAGATGTGCATCGTCATCATCTAAGAAATTACAATGTGCCATTACAGACTTATCACCTAATAGACCAAAATCATTCAAGGCAAAGGCATCGTTCTTTTGGAATCGATCTTGTACATAGCCATGTTCCCAATCACTTTCACTGCAGTGCGATTGAATATGGGTGTCGTATTTAGCAGCAAGCTCACCTAAACCTTTTAAAGCATCATCTGTACAACTTGGGATAAAACGAGGTGTAACTACGGGATACACACCTTGTTTAGTTGACTTAGCAAGTTCTTTTACAGCTATAATAAACTCTTCTGTATCTTCTAATGCGGTTTGCGTACTAGCATCGCGATAAAAGTCCGGATTTTGATCAGGATTATCCATGACAACTTTCCCAACTAGACCGCGTTGTCCTTTGTTCGCACATATTTCGGCTAGCATGAAACTTGCTTCTTTATGTACAGTTGCAAAATAAAGAGCTGTAGTCGTTCCGTTTGCTAGTAGCGTATTTACTACATCTTCATAGACATTTTTGGCAAATTCTAAATCCGAAAACTTCGACTCAATTGGGAATGTATATGTATTTAACCAATCATAGAGTGGAATATCTAGTGCTGTTCCAGATTGTGCCCATTGCGGAGCGTGCACGTGTAAATCGACAAAACCTGGTAAGAAGTACTGACCTTCAGCTAAGTGGTGAAAGTTTTCTGCTCCTTCATAAGAATTTAGTAAAACTGGATAGTCGGCATCTTCTGGTGCCACAACTTTCTCAATCATTCCGTTGTCATTAATGCAAAAAAGATAGTCTTTTAGAATTTTGACTTCTTTTGGTGACTCGCTTGTAAAAGCAGTCCCTTGAAAAACTTGCGCATATTTAATCATAAACTACACCTCATTGGTCGTATTTTAACAATATAATCGTAATTATAGGGCAATAAGAATAGGGCGTCTACGGTTTTTTAGGTTCGCTACAATGTTAAATAGATAAAGCCGAAGTTAAATACTATTTTTTTAGGGAAAACACAATAAAAGCGAGAGTGTAAATAGCTCTCGCCTTTCATATATGATTACTATGGTTGGTTTGTGATGCTTGCTTTTTTCTTTTAGAACTAAATTCCTCCGCAAACTCTTCTTCTAGATTATTGTTCGAGTCGTGGTTATTACTATTGGTTTTGTTTTTACTTTTGTTTTTGTAAAGATCTAAATTATTATGCGTTCTTTCATTCATTGTTTTTTTATTGTTTTTACTCATAGAAGTTCACCTCTTAGAGTTTATTGTGCTTCCTATTGGATATTTTATTCTTAAAGTGCTTATCTTCTTTTATTCTTCCCAAGGTCTTTCGTACTTGCTTTATTTTTATCTACTATTTTTTCAAACTCAATATAAACGTGATATGTGTTTTCATCGATTTCCATCACACTAATAACTTTTCCTTTCCTACCTTTAATCTTTATAGCTTCATCTACTGTAGGTATACTTCTTAACGCTTGATTGAGCACTTTAGTCTTGTTTTCATAAAAATGAACGGCAAACATCCCTATATCCCCTTTAATTCGTAATTTTACTATCTTTGAATTAACTCATTTTATGATTCTGAAGGGGATATAGAACTTTAAAATTAAATATAAGTTATTTATGAAAAAACAAGAGGGCGAAACATTCCAATTGCTCAAGCTGGCTAAATAGTTCAATCTGTTATATAATATGGATAGATAATTAAATTACTTTACTAGAAAATATGAATTCACATATTGTAAAAAGTAATCGCATTCGTTCGTTACTTTTTTAATATGTGAATTTTTTTATATCTGTTGGAGATAATATATTATTCAATATATTTTATGGAGGTTTTTTAAATGAAACAAGGTACAGTAAAATGGTTTAACGCAGAAAAAGGTTTTGGATTTATCGAAATGGAAGGCGGAAGCGACGTATTCGCTCACTTCTCAGCTATCCAAGGCGACGGTTTCAAATCACTTGACGAAGGTCAAAAAGTGGAATTTGAAGTGGAAGATGGTCAACGTGGACCACAAGCAGTTAACATCGTAAAACTTTAATTCTTTGGAATTAGGTCAATGTTAAGCGTAAATTGGAGACACTCTTTTATGGGTGTCTCTTTTTTGCGTCTTTTTTTACTTCTATGATAATTGTTTTTGTAACTAGGACGACTTTCTGTTGATTGCCAATAATAAGATCATCCCAATGATACAAGCTGTACCTACCCACTGAAATATTCCAAAAGGTTCTTTTAACCAAATGACTGTTGTTAAAACAGCAGCTAGTGGTTCTAAACTCCCTAACAGGCTTGTTTCTTTAGGAGAAAGACTTTGTAAACTTTCAATATAAAACCAAAAGGCTATCATTGTGCCGAATATGATGACGAATATTAAGTAGAAATAGGCTTCCATCGTTAAAGAACTCAAGTCTAATCGCCAAGGTGGATGGATGAAACTTAATGCAAAACCACCGATAATCATTGCCCAGCCAACGATGACTAGGGAATCATATTGTTTTAGTAAAGGAACGGCATATAAAGTATAAAATGCGACAGATAGCCCGGATAAAATACCCCAAACGATTGCAGGAGTAGGCACTGAAAGTTGAGAGGGAGAGCCATTTGTTAATAGGAAAAAACAACCGACTAATGCAAGGGAAACAGTTATCAAATCTTGCTTTGTTAAAACAGCTTGTCTTCGTAAAATTAAGTAAACGATAATCATGACCGGAGCTAGATATTGTAAGAGAGTTGCTACTGCAGCATTGCCATGCTTAATGGATGCCATATATGTATATTGAACTGCAAGCATACCGAGTAAACCAAAAATAATGAGTTTAGCAGCTGCCTTTCTATCTTTCCACACACCTAATATTTGAGAACGATCTTTTACAAAAAATTGAACGAGTAAAAGTAAACAACCGGCTATTAATAATCGTGTCGTTACGAGCCAATTGATATCAATAGCAAATTGTTGAAAGAGCTTTTGTGCAACAGTTCCACCAACTCCCCAAAACATTGCACCCGTTATGACAAGAAATAATCCAGTTTTTCTAGTAGGTCTATTCATCATTTCATCACCTTCTTAAATGTAATAATAGTATTATAATAAGTGAAAAAATGTTTTAATGATACTTAAACTGAATAGAAAAGTATAAATATATTGAGGTGATACAGTGCAAATAAAAGATTTCAAAGTGGATGAAACCTTAAAAGAGTTAACGAAACATCATACAGTCGTACTACCTATTGCATGCTATGAAACAACCATTGCTCAAAATATTCATGGATATATACCACTTCATTGGCATGAGGAAATACAATTTGTTTTGATTGTAAAAGGGGAAGCCATCTTTCAAATAAATGAAGAGAAACTAGTTGTGCGAGAAGGCGACGGGCTGTTTATAAATAGTGGCTGCCTTCATATGGCGGAGGAAAAGAACCAATCAGGATGTGTTTATATTTGCTTAAATGTAGATCCTCATTTTCTGTTACCACAAGAGCTGCGGGCTACCTATGTATATCCCTATATTCAAGCTACTAATATACCTTACTTATATATAAACGCAGAAGACTTATGGGGGAAGAACATTTTAGATGCTTGTATAAAAATTAACCAAAGTATTCAACGAAAGCTACCATACTATGAGATCGAAATTACTGGACAGTTAACGTTCATATGGCAGAACTTAATCATGAATGGTTTAAAATTAGAATACGATCAGACAGAAATGCTAAAAAGTCATCGAATGAAACAAATGTTAAATTGGATACATCTACATTATACAGAGAAAATCAGGTTAGATGATATCGCAAGAGCAGGTCAATTGAGCCGTTCTGAATGCTGTCGATATTTCAAACGAATATTAAAGACAACCCCGTTAAGTTATGTAATGGAATATCGAATTCAAAAAAGTTTAATATTACTGCAACAAGCAGAATCCAATGTAACAGAAGTTGCCTATCAAGTAGGGTTCAATAGTACAAGTTATTTCATCGATAAGTTCCGGAAGTCGATGCATATGACACCATTAGTGTATAAGAAAACTAAAGGGGAAGAGCAGCTACGACATCGTGATGTGTGCTTGCGAAAGGATTTATATTATCCTGAAATAGAAAATGTGGATGAGAGTATAAATCAAAACGAATGATGAATTTTTTCTCCGATATGAAAACGTCTCAAAAGATGTGGTTAGCTTTTGGGACGTTTTTTAAAGTTTTGCGTAGCATATTATACGTTATTGGCTACATACTGAGACGTTTTGCAAGATAATCAATCCAAATCGCAAATTAGCTTCTCCTAATCGCAAAATAGAAACCCCAAATCGCAAAATAACACTTCATAATCGCAAGATAGATTTATAGGGATTATAAATTTAACGCAAACCTATTAATAGATAAACTGCCGTACACCATATAAAAATAGCGGAGCATTTATTGAAAATAGTCATCAGCTTACCTGTCCCATCGAGCTTTTTCATCGTGGCTCCGGCAAATGTCAATCCCAAAAACCATAACCAAGATACCCCGATACAAGCCGTTGTAAATAACAATTGCTCTGTCCCGACGTACTTTAGGGCACTAGTCCCGATGACCCCAACCGTATCTAAAATAGCATGTGGGTTTAACAAAGAAACAGACATTGCAAAGACAATTTGTTTCTTCGCTTTTAAACTTTTCCCTGTTTCCAGCCCAGCAGGTTTGGACTTCCAAATCGAATATCCCATGTACAGTAGAAAAAGGATACCTACAATCATTAGTCCTAATCTTAAGCCCTCAAATTGCAGGACAATAACAGACAAACCAAAAACCGCAAGTAAGATTAGAAAAGTGTCACAAATCGCAGCTGTGATTGTAGCAGGAAATGCCTTTAACAAACTTGGTTGGGAGGCTCCTTGTGAAAAGATAAAGACGTTTTGTACGCCTAAAGGCAAGATAAGTCCAAATGCTAATAAAATACCATGTAATATTGCTTCCAATTTCAAAAACTCCCTTCCAATACTAGTTTAGCTATGTTACAACTAGAAGAAAACAACCAATTGGATGGTTTAGTAACCAACCAATTTATGAAAAGGGGATTATTATTTTGCAATGGAAACCAGATCGTCATTCCCATTTGTCTCTTCATATTCAAATTGTTGACTGGATGAAAACACATATAGAACGTGGGGAATGGACAGTAGGAACGAAACTTCCCCCGCAACGAAAGCTAGCCGAGTTGCTAGGAGTGAACCGAAGTACGATCATTGATGTACTAGATGAATTAAAAGCGGATGGATTGCTTGAAATGAAAAGAGGGGCTGGCACTTTTGTATCCAATAACTCATGGAATGTGTTACTTAATAAATCACAACCAGACTGGCATAAACATATACAAGCAAGTATTCATAAACCAAATTATCATACAATCCAACTCATAAATGAATATGAACAAGATTCTTGTATAATTAGGCTTGGTACCGGTGAACTTTCACCGGATTTACTACCAACGAAGCTTTTAGAACAATCACTTCAATCTATTTCATTAAACGCACGAGATATCGGTTATTCTGAACCGAAAGGAAGTAAAAGACTGCGAATAATTTTAAGTGACTATTTGCAGAAGCGAGGAATACATACTTCACCAGAAAGCATTTTAATCGTTTCAGGGGCACTGCAAGCTTTGCAATTGATCTCTGTTGGTTTACTTGAACAGCAATCGATTATTTTTCAAGAGCATCCATCTTATTTAAATTCGGTTCATCCGTTTCAATCAGCTGGTATGCAAATGGTATCCGTTAAGCGGAATGAACGTTTAGCTGAAACGTTAAAAGCTGGAAGCGGGAAAAAACAATCACTTTTTTATACGATTCCGACTTTGCATAATCCAACAGGGAGTAGTTTAACGCCTGAGGAGCGCAAAAGATTATTGGAAATATGTGCAGAACTACAAATACCAATAATTGAAGATGATGTGTATCATGAATTATTGTTTGAGGAATCACCACCAGCCATGAAATCTCTAGATCAAACGGGACAAGTTTTATATGTAGGAAGTGTTTCGAAAACATTAAGTCCGGGACTCAGAATTGGCTGGGTTGTTGCCCCTGAACCCGTTATTAATCGACTGGCAGATATTAAGATGCAGACGGATTATGGGTCGAGTGCATTTTCACAAGAAATTGTCGCTCATTGGCTTTCTTCTGGTTTATATGAGGAGCATGTTGCAAGCCTACGTCAGCAATTAAAAGGGCGTTCCTTGTTCGTGGAGAGTATTCTTAATGAAAATTTCCGTCGAATTGCTACATGGGAGAAATCAATGGGAGGCTTCTATATATGGCTAAGATTCAACGAACCAGTTGTAAATAAAGCGTTATTCTTGAAGCTCATAAAGCAAAAAGTCCTCATTAACCCCGGCTATATATATGATCCGAGCGATTTACATCATATTCGACTTTCCTATGCTTATGCCACTTTGGAAGAGTTAAAGGAAGGATTATATATTCTATTAAATAATATATAGTGTATATTGCTTAAGTTATTTTACGTGAATTTTCGAACTACAAGTGTTATACTACATTTTATAGATGAATAATCCTTCGGGGTCGGGTGAAATTCCCAATCGACGGTGATGCAAAAACTGCTAAGCCCGTGAGCCTTTTTAAGGCAGGATTTGGTGCAACTCCAAAGCCGACAGTATAGTCTGGATGGGAGAAGGATGTAGCAAGTAAGCTTATTTCCTTATGGGGTAAAATATACCTCTAAAGGTTTATTTAGTGATGCTTTCAACATAAATTTCCTAATCACCCCCGTAGAGATATGTCTATGGGGTTTTATTTTTGCAATAAAACCGAAATAATTTCATAAAAGTGTATTCCTTCGGGGTCGGGTGAAATTCCCAATCGACGGTGATGAAGAAATTCTAAGCCCGTGAGCCTTACTTTATTTAAAGATGGGCAGGATTTGGTGCAACTCCAAAGCCGACAGTATAGTCTGGATGGGAGAAGGATGTACGAGCAAGCTTATTTCCTTATGGGGTAAAACAACACCTCTAAAAGGTTTATTTGTCGATGCGTAAAACATAATTTCCCAAAACTAACCCCTTAGAGCTGATCTATGGGGTTTTCTTTTTGAACAAAATTTCTTTACAGAAAAGAGGTGTTTTGTATGTTCACGGGAATTGTAGAAGATTTAGGTAAGGTCAAATCGATGAAAAGCGGGCCTAATAGTATGCAGCTAACATTAGAATCTAAAAAGATTGTAGAAGACATCCACTTAGGTGATAGTATTGCAGTTAATGGTGTATGTTTAACAGTTATTTCTTTTTCTAATCATCTATTTACGGTAGACGTCATGCCTGAAACGGTAAAGTCTACAAGCATTCGGTCTTTGCAAACTGGACATGTCGTTAATCTGGAGCGAGCAATGCCTGCAAACGGTCGATTTGGCGGTCACTTTGTTTCTGGACATGTGGACGGAACGGGCGTTATTTTAAGAAAAAGAAAAGTAGAAAACGCAGTGTATGTAGATATTGGCATCAGTGAAGAATTGAGTAGGTACTGCATGCTAAAAGGATCGGTAGCAATCGATGGCATTAGTTTAACTATTTTCGATGTTCAGCCGAGACAGCTCACTGTTTCGCTTATACCACTTACATTTAGCGAAACAATATTAGGTATAAAAAAAGAGCAAGATGTCGTCAATATTGAAAATGATTTACTAGGCAAATATGTAATCAATCATTTGGATCGAAAGAAAGAAAGTTCGCCGATTACGATGGACTTTTTAAGACAAAATGGATTTTAAGATGTTAAAGGAGGTATTTTATATGTTCCATACAATTGAAGAAGCACTCGAAGATTTAAAAAAAGGGAAGATTATTATCGTTGTCGATGATGAAAGTCGTGAGAATGAGGGAGATTTTCTAGTGTTGGCAGATTACGCGACACCAGAAAATATTAACTTTATGGCAACACACGGTCGTGGGCTGATTTGCACACCTATAACGCAAAAGTTAGCAGATCGTCTTGAGTTGAATCCGATGGTCGAACACAATACGGATAATCATCAAACGGCATTTACGGTTAGTATCGATTATAAAACAACGGAAACAGGTATTAGTGCATTCGAGCGTTCTGAAACGATTTTACAATTGTTAAATGAAGAATCGGTTAGTTCAGACTTCCGTCGCCCTGGGCATGTGTTTCCACTTATAGCAAAAGAGAACGGAGTACTGGAGCGCCCAGGTCACACCGAGGCAGCAGTTGATTTTGCGAAACTTTGTGAGGTTCAACCTGCAGGCGTGATTTGCGAAATTATGAGTGTCGACGGCTCCATGGCGAGAGTTCCAGAATTACATACTATTGCAGAGACACATGATTTGAAGTTCGTGACGATTGAAGCATTAGTAAAATATCGACAGGAAAAAAGTACTAAAGCGACGGTTTGATTTTAAAAAAACATATTTTAACATAGGAGAGATGAAGAATGGGTAAAGTATTTGAAGCAACATTAATCGGAACAGATTTAAAAATTGGGGTAGTAGTAGGTAGATTCAATGAATTTATCAATGGGAAATTATTGGATGGTGCAATGGATGGATTGAAACGTCACGGCGTTGCAGAAGATAATGTGGATGTTGCATGGGTACCAGGTGCGTTTGAAGTACCTTTTATCGCAAAAAAAATGGCCGAAACAAAAAAATATGATGCGATTATCGGTTTAGGTTCTGTTATTCGTGGTTCTACGACGCATTATGATTATGTTTGTAATGAAACGGCGAAAGGCATCGCAAGTGTCGGTTTAACAACAGGTGTTCCAGTTATGTTCGGTATTGTAACAACAGAAACAATTGAACAAGCGATTGAACGTGCTGGTACGAAAGCTGGAAATAAAGGCTATGATGCTGCGGTATCCGCAATTGAAATGGCGAATTTGAATCGTTTGTTTTAATTAAATAATTTGATGAAAAAAAAGCGCTATCGTATTACAAATATGATAGCGCTTTTTGATATACTAAATTGTATATAACTAACTAGTATGAAAAGTCATGGAAAGATAGTTAAAGAATGAGGAAAATTTATGGAGATATAAAGAATTAAAGGTACAGGAAATACCAAAGTGGGGATATTATCTCCGCGAGCAGTGGCGGAAATGTTTTGCAAGCCATCTTTCAACTGAAGTACAAAATGCAATTGGGATCGGAATCTTCCATTTTATTAATTGATTTCAAATTAACGATAGGTAAATTATTGAGTAATGATGATTTTTTCGACCTCAAGTGAACTAAATATCTACTTGTTATGAATATAATCGAAGAAGCTGTTGCTTTATGAAAATTTTAGAAGGAGGTTTTATGTTGAAGAAAATTTTAATTTTGGGTGCTAGTGGGTTAGTTGGAAAGGCTATTGCTAAGGAATGTTTAAATGATTTTGATGTATATGGAACTTACTTTTCATCGAAAACAAACCTACCGGACGAAAAGCAATTCCAATTAAATATCCAAGATGAAAAAATACTACGTGACATACTTAATTTAGTTCAGCCTGATATCATTGTTTCCACTTTACGGGGAGATTTTGACGAACAATTAAAATTCCATAGGGTATTAGCTGAGGAATTGAAAAACGGCGATAGTGTACTTTACTTTTTCTCCACTACAAATGTTTTCGATGGAGACTTGTCCAAGCACCATAGCGAGGAGGATGAACCTATTTCTAAATCTGAATATGGTCAATACAAAATCAATTGTGAGGAAATGCTCGTACAATATCTTGGAAATCGTTCAAATATTATTAGAATCCCAGGAATGTGGGGAAAGAATTCACCTCGATTGAACACTATGAAAACGAATATTGAAACAAATAACCAGATTCAAGCCTATTCTAATTTAGAATGTAGTTTTCTATTAGATGTACACTTAGCTCATCAAATGCGCTTCATCTTTGAAAATGATTTAAGAGGAATATTTCATTTAGGTGCAGTAGACATGGTAAATGAATCGGCATTCCTAGAAAACTTAGTTAACCAACTTACTACTGCAGAGGTAAATATTCAGCGTAACCATTATCAAGACAAAGAGAGTACTTATTATTTCGGCCTCGTGTCAAATCGTAATGATCTTCCAGATTCTCTTAAAATTACGAATCAAGAAATTATTTCTCACTTGATACATTAAGCCTTATAGGGGAAATTGAAATGGAGAGGGTGTTTATGAAATATTTCTGTACAAATATCATATTTTTCATATTGATCATGAGTGGATGTTCTAATAATGGAGCAGAGAATGATTTAAAACAAGAAATTGAACAGTTAAAGCAGGAAAATGCAAACTTATCAGTAGGTAAAGAGAAATTAGAGTTAGATTTGAAAATAGTTAACGCGGAATCATCTAGAAAGAATGATCGATTAACTAGTGAAGTAAGTTCCTTGCAAATGGATTATGAAAAGCAACAAGAATTAATTAATCGGTATCAGAAAGTATTTGAATTTCCCATTTCGAGTAATCGTACCATCGCCGATACTTTAAGTATTTTTTCACCTGATCAAGTAAAAAAGGATAGCCAAATCGCGGGACTAATCGTTTCAGAAGTAAAAAAGGAAGCAGTTAATGACGCAACAGGTTATTTCATTAAATTTACTGGTGAATTTGAAGTCAGGGGCTCCATCATTCATGATATAAGTAGTGAAGGTGAATATTCCTTTATAGTTAAAGAAAATTTAGAAACGATACCACACACATTATGGCAATTTGAAAATGGAACAATCTACTTTGATATTACAAATGATGAAGATTTAAGAAAATCACTAGGCAACAAATTGGACGAATTGCCTGAAGAGGGTCAACTAGATATAATGGGTGTTTTTAAAAATTATTCGTATAACGAAGTACTTGAAACGGACTTCCTGCCGAGTTACGCTGAATTTGTCAGATTAATATCTGCGAATTGATCATTGATTTGTAGGGAGGGTTTCTTGTTCAACTAAAGTAGTTATGGAATGCGAAAGCTAAATGTACAGTTATGCTGCACCATTTCTCTATAAGGAATAGTTATGAAATATTACACCGAAATTATTCCTAGGGGGTGTTTAGTTTGAATAATCACGAGGAAACGCCTGAAGAAAAAAGAGAACGATTAAGACAAAGTGAGTTAAAAAATAATCCGACTGGTTCTCTAAACGATGCATTAAATAGAGGAAGTAATGGGAATTTAACAGATTTAACAGGTGGTATGGGCTGGAAAGGTACAGGAATATTAATTGTTGTTTTAATAGTTGGGTATGTTTTATATAAATTGTTTTTTCATGATTTTGCTTAACCCCAGAACTTTTGCTGTCCCTCACTTTTTCCGATTATTTTGGTCTATTACCAATAATATCTTCTTGAATAAAAACGAATGTTCGGCATATAATAAGAACAAACGTTCTTTATCGGAGGAGAAGAGAGACGATGCATGAAGGTTTAAAAGATCGAAAAATTATATGCATTGATAATGGAAGGAGAATACCCATTAAAGTGGATACTCTCCTCATTAAATTTAAAAAGGGTTCTTAGTTATATAGGTTAAATATTAATTAGATGACATCATGCATCTATGCAAAAACACAAGGGAAGTAAGAAAGGATTAGCATACATTTATCTAATATTTAATTCTTTTAACTTCCTATATAAAGTGGTTCTTCCGATTCCAAGTTCTTCGGCTAAGGCTGTTCGATCGCCATTTTGGATGTCTAAGTATTTTTGAATAATGGATCTTTCCGCCTCTGCTAAACTATCTTTATAGTTATCCTTTAGCACAAATTCAATTTTCTCATTTTCCGCTAGATGATGTAGTTGAATTTCTTCGATACATTCCTCTAAAAGCAGTCTATAGTAATCTAACTTGTTTCTGTTTGTTTCAGCTAAAATGGTAAATCGTTCAAGGATATTGTAAAGTTCTCTCACATTCCCCGCAAATCGATACGTCAGCAAGTCCGCACAAATGTCTTCGATTAAATGCTCAATTTGGCTAAAAAGTTCTTTTCGATGTTTCCATATAAAGTGTTTGGTAAGGGGAACAATATCTTCCGGCCGCTGTCTTAAAGGAGGAAGATTAATTTTTAAAACGTTCAGACGATAGTATAAGTCAGCGCGGAATTTGTTTTCTTGTACTAAGTTTATTAAATTCTCATTGGATGTAGCGATAATTCTAATATTAACCGGAATAACCTTATGACCGCCAATCCGAACAATTTCTTTTTCTTGTAGTGCCCTTAATAGCCTGGCTTGAAAGTGAATGGAAATGGAATTGATTTCGTCTAAGAAAAGAGTTCCAGGATGAGCTAGCTCAAAAAGTCCCTTTTTTCCATCTTTCGCTGCACCTGTAAATGCCCCTTTTTCATAGCCAAAAAGTTCACTTTCTAAGAGTGTTTCAGGTAATGCGGCGCAATTGATGGCGACGAAAGGATATGCTTTCCTGTAGCTATGATTATGGATACTCTGGGCAATTAGTTCTTTTCCTGTACCAGATTCTCCAGTTATTAAAATGGTAGAATCGGTTCTCGCAAACTTTTTAGCTTTTTCTATTGTGTGATGAATGATTTCACTTTTGTAAATCAAGTTACTAAATTCATTTTTGGCAACTAATCCTTTTGATTCAGTCTCGACCCTATAATTATGTTCGATTTGTTGAATTTCCGAAATATCTTGCAAAGTGATGATATTGCCAATTTTTGTTCCTTTTTGAGTAACAGCCACTTTACTAGTGTTCAAAGTAATGTGATCAAATTTTATAATTTTGTTTTGAAAAGCTTCATCTTGCGTAATTTCTCGAATAGAGCGATTTGGTATGATTTTTAACAGGCGATCGCCAATAATATTTTTTTTTTGTATATTAAGAAGATTCCAGGCCGATTCGTTAATAAGGGTAATCTTATCTTGTTCATCTGTTGCGATAATTCCATCTCGTACCGAATCAATAACAGCCTTAAGATGCTGCCTTTGATTTTCTTCCGCCCTTTTAAAGTGGATAATTTCAATTGCACGTTCAATGGATGCAATGATACTGACTTCGGAATATATTAATGTGCCTGATAGTCCATATTCTTTCGCATAAATAACCCCAGTCCCTGTACTGATGACTGTTCCTTTTGTATTTGAATAGGTTTCAATTTTCTGTCGTAACTCATCCTGTGTGTTGTAACTAATGTAGTGAAGTTGAACTTGCAAAAGCTCTTCTAGAATCGAATAATCATATTTAAGCTCTTCAAGGTCAGGCAATGTTATGGCAATTTTGTTTGAAAAGGGCAAAGATTTTTGAACAGCAAATAACATATCGATTGGTGTTACTTTTAGTTTTATAACGGGGATACTCGTCCGTTTTTCAAGAAATACTTTGAAAAAATGCCCTGTGATAATTATATCTGTTTCATTTTCTTCTAATTTAGTCAAAATCCTTGGGAGTGTAATAGAAAGGTCCCCTCCACAATCGAAGACGGTGATTTCAATATCACTATTTTTAAACTTTATCGTTGAGTTTCTTGCTAAATTCACGAATTCCCCTCGTCCCACAACCGCAATTTTTGTTTTCATATAGCCCTCCAACTAAAAGTTTTTATTTGTATATCTGAATATTTCGACTAAAATCAAAAAATCCCTTTTTTAAAACAATTGTTTCAGTTTTGGAACACTGACTAGTTCAGTTTCGAAAAAATAACTGATAAATCAGCAAATTGAAAGTTGGCACGGAAGTTGCATTAATAGATAACAAGAATATTTTCTGAATGTTCTTAATTTAGAAAGGGGGATGTTTGTGTTTACTGTTAAGCCAAGAGTTCAAGGGGTTACTCCAGAATTAGTTGATTTGTTTCAAGACGTTGGTACATCCACGATTGGTCATCTTACTGATTTTGGATTTTTAAAAGGGTTAAAACCATTATTTAGACCAATCCACTTCGTAGGTAATGCTGTAACAGTTCGTCTTCCACATATGGATTCAACAGCTGTCCATAAGGCTTTGGATTTTGTTGAACCTGGTGATGTCCTTGTCATTGATATGTCGGGGGATGTGGAAAGATCTTGTTTTGGGGGGATAGTATCCTACGCTGCAAAAGCTAAAAAAGTGGCAGGTGTCATTGTTGCTGGAAGCATTAATGATGTTGAGGAAATAAAGGAGATTCAATTGCCGGTATTTTCACTAGGAGTGAGCCCAATCACTACACGCATTCTCGGCATTGAAGGGGAAATTAATACAACGGTAAGTGTATGTGGGGTAAGTATTCATCCAGGTGACCTAGTGGTAGCTGATAATGATGGTGTGTTCATTATAAATCCAAAATCTGCAGCTAAATATGCGGAAATTGCGATAGAAAAGCAGCTAAGAGAGCCTGAGACAAAAAGGAAGATTGATTCTGGTATTTCGCTTGCTTCTATAAGTAAAGCTGATCGATTTTTTACGACTGAAGGGCAATCAGAGAGCAAGGAACCAACAAAAGTAATATAAAATAACATTCTGATTTTGCAAAATCAGCCAAGAGCATGTATATATCATCGGTTTCATTTTACTGCACCGGTGATTAATTTGTACATTAAATTACCGATAATTTAATTTTATACAATAAAATCATAAAGGTGGGAAATAAGAGTGAGGAGAACGAAAACTTTTAAATTTTGCTCTATCATGCTGTTGTTAGTATTTCTAGTCATTATGAGTGCATGTAAGTCAGCTGAGTCATCTTCATCAAGCGCAAAAAGCGATAAGAGTATAGTTGTTGCATTAACTGGGGAAGCGAATAGCTTAGATCCACATAACACGACAGATACAGCTTCTAAACAAATATATTCAGTAATGGCGGAAACATTAGTAAGTTTGAATGAAAATGGAGAAGTAGTACCACTTTTAGCGAAGAGTTGGGAAAATTCTGAGGATGGGAAGACTTGGACATTCCAGCTTGAAGAAGGGGTAGAATTTACAGATGGTACTCCATTTAATGCAGAAGCAGTAAAAATTAACTTTGAACGTGTCACAAACGAAGAGGACAAATTAGCAAGATATCCTATGTTAGGTCCATATCTTGATAGTATTACGGCTAATGGCGATTACGAAGTTGTATTTCATTTGAATAGTCCTGTAGGTCCTTTTTTGAATATTCTTGCTTTCCCTTCTGGGAGCAATATTATTAGCCCTAAAACAATCGCAGAAGGTATAGAGTCAATTAGAACAAACCCAATTGGAACAGGCCCTTATAAAATTAAAAACTGGTCACCTGGAACTGATACCGTTTTTGAAGCAAATCCTAATTATTGGGGTGGAACTCCACAATTAGACCAGATTACTTTTAAGGTTGTTCCTGAAAATGCTTCACGTGTACTGATGCTAGAAACTGGTGAGGTAGATATCATTTCAGACGTTCCAGCTACAGATATTGAAAGAATAAACAATAGTGAAGAGACAAAAGTAAATTCAATCGAAATCAACCGTACTTTGTATGTTGGAATTAATAACTCAGTAGCTCCTTTTGACAAGGTGGAAGTTCGCCAAGCATTAAACTATGCGATTGATAAAGTTGCGCTGACAAATGATTTATATGAGGGTCGAGTGAAAGAGAGTTCTGCCATCGTATCTTCTAAGGACCAAATGTATAGTAATGCGGGTACTTATCCATATGATTTAGAAAAGGCAAAGGAATTGTTAAAAAAGGCAGGGGTCAAGGAAGGTACTAAAGTAAGACTTGTAGCTGCGGGCAACGCTGTTCGAGATCATAAGGCTGGACAATATGTTCAAACTAGTTTGCAACTACTAGGATTTGATGTTGAGTTTCAAATGTTGGAGCTGAATGATTATTTAAATACTTTAGATGATCCAAGTAAATATGAACTCTATTTAAGAGGTGGGATTGCAAACACAAATGATGCCTATGACATCCTAAGGGATAGTTTTTATTCTGATAGTAAATATAATTATGCCCGTTATATAAATCCAAACATTGATCAGGCTATAGAAAAAGGTGCTATTGAGCCTAATATAGAAAATCGTAAGAAGATTTATGAAGAAGCATTTAAGGATATTAAAGAGGATGCTCCGTGGATTTTCCTTTATGAGGATACTGTGCACATCGGGATGAGGTCAAACATAGAAGGCCTGATTGTCCCACCAACACATCTTTGGAATTTCACAGAGGTACGCAAATCAAACTAGATTTATAGAGATATTATATAAGCAACTTTTAAAAAAATAGGAGTGAATAAAATGTCTTTTCAAATTGTAATGGCTCAGTTAGGTTCTTCAGAAAATAAACAAGAGAATTTAGAAAAAGCTGAAAAAGCATTGAGGGATTCAACAAATCTTTATGGGGCTGATATGGTTGTCTTCCCAGAAGCATTCATGAGTTATTTCGAAGTGGGAACACCAACAGAAGTAAAAATAAACGATGCTGAACCAATCGAAGGACCATTTGTATCTGCGATGAGTGAATTAGCAAGTAAATATGGGGTCTGGGTTGTATTTGGCATGCGTGAGAGTACGGAAGATGTAGATGATAAGAGAGTTTATAATTCAACAGTAGTTATAAATTCATCTGGCTTAATTGAAAGTGTTTATCGTAAAACGCATTTATATGATGCATTTGGAGGAAAAGAGTCAGATACTATTAAACCAGGTGATGCCTTATTCGAACCGATTGATACGCCTTTCGGAAAAATTGGATTGTTTGTTTGTTATGAATTACGATTCCCTGAAATCGCTCGTCATCAAGCGCTAAACGGGGCTGATATCCTTATTGTTCCTTCAGGTTGGGTAAAAGGACCGTTAAAAGAACACCATTGGGAAAATCTTGTAACGACACGTGCGATAGAAAATACTGTTTATGTAGTCGCTTGTGACCATGTGAATGATTACTATATGGGACAGAGTATGGTCGTTGATCCTATGGGAGTGGTAATAGCAAAAGGAAATGAAAATGAGTGTTTGATTCCGTGCCGAATCGATTTAAAGCGTGTTCAGGAAGTTCGAAAAAAACTCCCTTCTTATATACACCGTCAACCAAGCTTATATAAGGGTGCAGGGATTTATACATCCTGAAGTTTAATTGTCCGATCCTATTTAGCGTTTTTAAATGATTGTTAATTTCGAAGAGTTTAACTAATTTTACAAACTTTTTATAACGGAAATTGGGGACTTATTTTGTACTAGTCCCCAATTTACTTGGCTGCAATAGTTTTTGCTCACTCTAAATTAAAATGAAAAAGTGCCATAGATTGAGGGGTGGATAGATTGTCAATATATCTTGTTAAACGTTTATTGCATTTAATACCTACTTTAATTGGTGTTACATTATTTGCTTTTTTACTAGTAGCTGCTGTGCCCGGGGATCCAGCGCAAATCATTGCTGGGGAATCGGCATCTGAAGAAGAGGTGCAGATTATTAGGGATCAATTAGGCATTGACAAACCCTTATACCAGCAATATATAAGCTATGTCACAAATATCTTCAAGGGGGATTTAGGAACATCCTTGCGATCCAGCAAGCCCGTCTTAGATGAAATTTTATTGCGTTTTCCTACAACCCTCATTCTTACTGTCATGTCCCTGGTAGTGATGATTATCGTAGGGCTAATTGCAGGAATTGCTTCTGCCACAAAGCCAAATAGTATAAGGGATAACGTTTCCATGATGATTTCATTATTTGGAATTTCAATGCCGGTTTTCTGGATGGGGATCATGTTTATTCTTCTCTTTTCCTATTACTTGCCGTGGTTTCCTTCAGGTGGAAGTAGCGAATTCAAACACTTTGTCCTACCTTCGCTTGTCTTAGGGCTTTCTGCATCCGGAATTTTAGCGAGACTTACAAGATCAAGTATTCTTGAAATTGTTAATCAGGATTTCGTCCGAACAGCTCGAGCGAAAGGGGTTAAAGAAAAGTATGTCATCTACAAGCACACTTTGAAAAATGCTTTAATTCCGATTATCACCATTGTTGGTATGGAATTTGGCGTTTTATTAGGTGGAGCGGTGATTACAGAGACAGTATTTTCAATGAATGGAATTGGAAGATATGTTGTTGAATCCATCCAATTTAGAGATTTCCCAGCTATTCAAGGAAGTATTCTATTCATTTCAACGATTTTTGTTTTGGTGATTCTGCTTGTTGATCTTTCTTATAGTATTGTAGATCCAAGAATCCGATACGAAAATTAGAAAGGGGCTTTTAGATGGAAATAATAGAAAATGTGGTGTCACAAAAGGAAGTTGTTGCACCTGCATATGTACCACGTTCTCCATGGAAAATGATGATTCAACGTTTTAAAAAGAATAAGCGTGCGATGATAGGGTTGTACATTACCTCATTATTTGTCATTTTGGCCATATTTGCTCCGTGGATCTCTCCATACAATCCTTTTGAGTACAATATGAAAGCACTGCTACAAGCACCTAGTTTAAGTCATCCGTTTGGAACAGATCAATTTGGTCGCGATGTTTTATCTCGAATTATTCATGGTTCCCGTATTTCCTTAATGATTGGAATTGTTGGAGTAGGGATTTCTATCATAGTCGGGGTGACATTAGGAACAATGGCTGGCTATTTTGGCGGGATTTTAGATTCGATTATTATGAGAATCATGGATATCCTTTTGGCGTTTCCTGGATTTCTATTGGCACTAGCTATCATTAGCATTCTAGGACCAAATATGGTGAATGTTATGATTGCGATTGGTATTTTCTCTATTCCTACCTTTGCTCGAATTATGCGCAGCTCGGTCATTTCTATTAAATATAAAGAATTTATAGAAGCGACTAAATCGCTAGGGGGCAGTCACTTGTTTATCATCATCAAACACGTGATACCAAATTGTATTGCCCCAATTATTGTCTTATCTACGATGAGAATTGCGACAGCTATTTTAACAGCTGCAGGTTTAAGCTTCCTAGGATTGGGAGCTCAGCCACCTTCACCAGAATGGGGAGCAATGTTAAATGAGGGTAGGGAATATATTAGAGCTGCATCCCATTTAAGTACAATCCCAGGATTAATAATTATGTTAGTCGTACTAGGTTTTAATATGCTAGGGGATGGCCTGCGTGATGCTCTAGATCCACAAATGAAGATTTAAGGGGGAGTGACTTTGGAAAGTTTATTAGAGATTAATAATCTTAAAACTTACTTTTATTCCGAAAACGGTGAAGTTCCAGCTGTAGATGGAGTCAGTATTACAGTTAAAAAAGGGGAAACATTAGGAATTGTAGGAGAATCTGGTTCAGGAAAAAGTGTCACGGCATTAACAGCTATGAGATTAAGTCAAGGAAAGGTAATGGGCGGCTCCGTTAAATTTAAAGGAATCGATCTCCTATCCTTATCTGATGAAGAGATGAGAAAAATCCGTGGAAAGGAAATAGCGATGATTTTTCAGGAGCCCATGACATCGCTAAATCCAGTATTTACAGTAGGGAATCAAATTATGGAAGCCATTCAAACCCATATGGACGTTGGTAAGTCTAAAGCCAAGGAGAGAGCAGTTGAACTACTAGCCCTAGTAGGGATTCCACGGCCAGAACAAATTGTGAACGAATATCCTCACCGGCTGTCGGGGGGCATGCGGCAGCGTGTCATGATTGCTATGGCAATGGCTTGTAATCCGAGTCTATTAATTGCGGATGAACCGACTACCGCCTTGGATGTAACAATCCAAGCACAAATATTAGATTTAATGAGAGACCTTAAGGAAAAGCATAATACGGCAATAATGATGATTACCCATGATTTAGGTGTAGTAGCCGAAACGTGTGATCGTGTTTGTGTTATGTATGGAGGCAAAGTAGTAGAAGAAAGTGATGTTCAGGAGATTTTTAAAAACCCAAAACATCCTTATACACAAGGTTTGCTGAAATCTGTACCTACTTTAATAGATTCCGAACAACAGACAAGGCTTTATTCGATAGAAGGAAATGTGCCGATTCCTGGGTCATTGCGTGAAGGTTGTTACTTTGCCCCTCGCTGTGAATTTGCAATGGAAATATGCAGAACAAAAGCCCCTGCATTTAAAGAGGTGGAACCGGGGCATTTCAATCGCTGCTGGCTTCATGAATTGGACGAAAGGGGGGAACTCGATGTTAAACAATTGGTTGAATCAAATTGAAAACATGTTTGACCAAATGGTGGAGTGGCGAAGGTATATGCATCAACATCCAGAACTTTCCTTTCAAGAAGTAGAGACGCCAAAAATGATTGCCTCTATTCTTGAAAGTTTTGGAATCGAAGTTCGTAGAAATGTGGGAGAAAGAGGGGTTGTTGGGATAATATATGGAGGTAAACCAGGAAAAACAATTGCTCTTCGTGCTGATTTTGATGCACTTCCTATCCAAGATGAAAAGGACGTTCCTTATAAGTCTAAAGTAAACGGAGTAATGCATGCTTGTGGACATGACGGGCACACGGCCACTCTTTTAGCTGTAGCAAAAGTTTTACAAGATAACCGAGATCAACTTGAGGGTAATGTAGTCCTCCTTCATCAACATGCCGAAGAAAAATGCCCAGGCGGTGCGATTGCAATGATTAAAGATGGGTGCTTAGAGGGAGTTGACGCGGTATTTGGAACACATCTATTGACTAAAGTGCCCACAGGCTTTTATGGGTACAGAAAAGGCTATACCATGGCTGCAAGTGACCAATTCGCCATTAAAATTCATGGAAAAGGCGGCCACGGGGCATCTCCACACGAAACGGTTGATGCGATTGCTATTGGTAGCCAAGTAGTCAATCAATTACAGCATATTGTGAGCCGACAAGTGAATCCCTTAAAATCTGCTGTTGTATCAGTAGGATCATTCCACGCGGGAAAGGCCTCGAATGTAATTGCGGATTCAGCTGAACTAATTGGAACAGTTCGTACCTTTGACGAAGATGTGCGAGATCAGATTAAGAGGGAAATGGAAGTGATTGTAAATGGTATTTGTTCAGCCTTTCATGCTACCTACACAATCACTTATGAGAGTGGATATCCTGCCGTATATAACCATGCAGAAGAGACGGAAGCTTTTGTACAGGCAGTTGAGAAAAACATAGGAGAAGATACTCTTATTGAAATTGATCCATCAATGGGAGGAGAAGATTTTGCATATTATTTAAAACAAAAACCGGGAATGTTCTTCTATACTGGGGCTCGAAATGAAAGTATCAAAGCAAAGTATCCTCATCATCATCCAAAATTTACTTTTGATGAACAAGCTATGGTAATGGCTGGCAAGGGATTAATAAGCATTGTTCATCATTATCTAGTTTCGGAAGCTTCGAAGGCAGAGAAAAAGTCTGATACTGAAGCGGAGAAATCCTTCATATAAGAAAGGGATCGATGTTTGAATTTTTGTTCAAGCGTCCTATACATTTACTTTGGATAAAAAGGGGGCTTAAAATGAAGCAATCATTAGTGGAGATTAAGAATTTCAAAAAATATTATTCAAGCAAAAGGAGCTTTCTAAATCGAAATGTCAGTTATGTAAAGGCAGTTGATGGCTTGAACTTCACTATTTATAAAGGGGAAACTTTAGGGTTAGTAGGCGAAAGCGGTTGTGGAAAATCGACAACAGGTAGAGCGATTTTACAGCTTCAACCACCGACTGAAGGAGAAGTGTTATACGAGGGAGAAAATCTTGTCGGAATGAACACAAAGGATTTGAGAAGGGTTCGAAAGGAAATGCAAATGGTCTTCCAAGATCCATACGCTTCTCTTGATCCTCGGATGACAGTCGGGGAAATTATTTCAGAACCTCTTGAAATTCATAAAATAGCTTCAGGTAAAGAAAAAAACATTCGTGTGGATGAATTACTCGATACGGTAGGCTTAAGCAGCTACCATGCTAAACGTTATCCTCATGAATTTAGTGGAGGACAGCGCCAAAGGGTAGGTATTGCGCGAGCGTTAGCGCTAAATCCAAAATTTATCGTGGCGGATGAGCCAGTATCGGCACTCGATGTTTCTATTCAATCACAAATTGTGAATCTCTTTCAGGATTTGCAAGAGCGGTTTGACTTAACATATTTATTTATTGCACATGATTTAAGCGTCGTGAAACATATTAGCGATCGCGTGGCTGTAATGTATTTAGGTCGAATTGTTGAGATGGGGGATAAGAAAACTTTATTTAGTCAACCTATGCACCCATATACACAGGCGTTGTTATCGGCCGTTCCATTGCCGAATCCAAATGTAAAAAAAGAAAGAATCATGCTTCGTGGGGATGTTCCAAGCCCTTCAAACCCACCAAATGGATGTACGTTCCATACTCGTTGTAGTCAATGTATGGAAATTTGTAAGACAGTTCAACCAGAGTTTAAGGAAGTAGATGGGCGTATGATTGCGTGCCATTTATATAACTAAATAAGGTTTACTTTTAACTTCATTCAGTAGAAGTCTCCCACTTCTTTAAGTGGCAAATAGTAAAACCATTCAGTGGTGGTTCAATCTCTGAATGAAGTTAAAGCCTCCGGCGGATATCACAGATTTTACCGAGCAAGCTTGATAAAATCTGGGCACAAATACGGAAAGGCGCATTTGATTGTAGGAGATTGGATTACTAATAAATTTTTAAAACTGAATATTAATAATATTATAAAGGATGGGTTGAAAATGACATTTAAAAAATCAAATTTTCTAAAAGAAATGAGCTGGACTCGATTTGAAGGAAGAAAAAAAGATACGGACCTTGTAATTATTCCTTCAGGTGCATTTGAAGTATATGGCTACCATTTACCGTTGGGAACAGATACACTCGTTTCCGTAAAGATTGCAGAAATTCTTGCTGAACGTGTTAATGCTATTATTGGACCTACGTTAGAGGTTGGTGATTCAACGGCCTTAGAGGAATTCCCAGGAACAATGGTAATTAAGGCAGAAAATTTCAAACAATATTTATGGGACACAGTAAAAAGCTTAGAAAAATGGGGATTTAAAAAATTCCTTTTTATTAATTCTCACGCGGGAAATGTACCTATTATTAATCAAGTAGCTAGGGATTTACAGTCTAATTCGGAAATTCAATGCGCTCAAATTGATTATTGGCGTTTTATAAAAAATCATGATAATGGGATTATTGAGTCCGGAGAGTTAGCACATACACATGCGAGTGAAGCAGGTACTTCCGTGATGATGTATCTATATCCAGAACTTTGTGATTTAGAAAAACGGGTAAACGAACCACCGAAAACTGGAGACGATTATCCAGACATTATTAAATACATTCCTTTTTCTGAGAAAACGGACTCTGGCACAATCGGAGATGCAACATTGGGAACGAAGGAAAAAGGGGAGAAACTTGTCAATCGCTCGGTCAATCGAATTGTTGAATTTTTAGTAGAAAGCTGGGAGATTAAAGAGCTTGAGGAGCAAGTTTTAGAAGTGTAAATTTTGAAGTGTTGACTGGAGACAAAATGGAATTTTCTTTAATTTTTGAATCAATCTTTATTATTAGTATTATGATTGCATTAGGATCGTTGATATCGAGAACATTTCCATTCAATAGTGATACACGTAAACTTTTAGTTAGTCTCATTGTCAATATTGCAATGCCATCTATTATTCTTTCAAGTATATTAAATGTAGAAATTAATAGAGAAACCTTTAAAATGATTGCAAATGTTTTTATTTTATCTGTCATCATTAATCTGCTTGGAATTCTTATTGGCTGGTTATTTTCGAACACCTTTTATCGTCATTCAACCAAGAAAAGAGAAATTGCCTTATTGTCTGGTCTAGGGAATACGGGGTTTATTGGAATTCCTTTGTGTGCAGCGCTTATTGGTCCAGAAGGAGCACTATTCGCTGCAATCTTTGATGCGGGAGTAGACATTACCCTTTGGACGATTGGCGTGCTAATTATTCAGAAAAACAGGCGGTTTTCGTTCAAGTCATTAAAGGAATTAATAAATGTTCCAACTATAGCAATTGTATTTGGTCTTTTTATTGCATATTTCAACATGAAACCACCTGCAGTTTTCATCGAATTAGCGAATCAGCTAGCAAATCTCGCAGCCCCGTTAGCCATGTTTTACATTGGTATTCTTGTTATGAATTTATACCGGAAAAAGACTCAAGATTCAGATCAGGAGATTTGGGTTCCTATTGTTGTAAAGCTAATTGTTTTACCTGCGTGTGTTGCATTAATGGTTAACTATTTGTATCTTAAAAGTGATATCTTACAAACGATACTAATTCAATCTATGATGCCGTCACTCACACTTGCATCTATACTATTTGCCAAATACTCTGCAGATGAGAATATGGGGGCATTTACGACTGTGCTATCGACTATAGTTGCTTTAATTACGATTCCGCTTATGCTTTATTTATTTTTGTGAGATATGAGATTGAATTAATAGAAAAATGACAATTACCTCATACATGATCTTAACGATTTAGTATTTGATCCATAATATTAGCTTGTAATTTTGAGGTTTTTGTCATCTGTTCGTTTCAATAGTTAAAACAGGTCCCTTAAAGATGCCATAATGAATTCTAATATGACTACTTTGAAAATTGTGCTGTTCAATATTTTTAGATTCGAAAGTGTAGAGGATGTTCGAAGATATATTCAATAATGCAGTTACGACCTTACTGATAACTGCCTAAAAACCCTTATGCAATCGTCCTTGATTCTTTAAGTGTTTTTTTCAATTATTTTGGTCTAATACCAATTAAATCTTCTTGAATAAAAACGAATGTTCGGCATATAATAAGAACAAACGTTCTTTAGTGGAGGAGAAGAGAGACGATGCATGAAGGTTTAAAAGATCGAAAAATTATATGCATTGATATACGGAGCTTTTTCGCAAGCTGTGCGGCTGCAGATGCAGGACTCGACATTATGCGCACGCCAATTGCAGTAATCGGAAATTTAGAACAAAAAGGAAGTATTGTGCTTGCGGCATCTCCCATGATGAAAAAGAAATTTGGAGTGAAGACAGGAACACGGCTCTTTGAAATTCCAGATCATCCATCGGTTCATTTAATCGAACCGAAGATGGAGTTTTTCGTTCGCGTTTCCATGGAAATCACACGTTATCTAAATCAATTTGTTCCAACCGAAGCAATTCATGTGTACAGCGTCGATGAATGCTTCGCTGATCTGGGAGGAACAGAAAAATTATGGGGACCGGTAGAAAGTACAATTAAACAAATACAAGATGGGCTATATAACCAGTTTCAATTACCATGTGCGGTTGGAATGGGACCAAATATGCTCATGGCGAAGCTTGCACTGGATTTGGAAGCGAAAAAAACAGGCTTTGCGAAATGGGCGTATGAAGATGTGCCCCAAAAATTATGGCCTATTACGCCACTCTCCAAAATGTGGGGAATTGGCTCTCGTTTAGAAAAAACATTAAATAATATGGGAATAATAAGTGTTGGGCAATTAGCAAACACATCGCTTGTGACACTGGAAGCTAAGTTTGGCGTAATGGGAAATCAGTTGTATCATCATGCGCGGGGAATTGATTTGTCAGAACTTGGTGCTCCTTTAGCAGAAGGACAAATTAGTTACGGCAAGGGGCAAGTGCTATTTCGTGATTATCGTTCAAAAGAGGAAATAATGACAGTCGTATTAGAAATGTGTGAAGATGTGGCGAGACGTGCTCGCGAAGCCGAAATGGTCGGAAGAACGGTCCATCTCTCCATTAATTACAGTCAAGATGCATTTGGTGGAGGGTTTAATCGCTCTCGTTCGATTGATGAGCCGACGAATGCCACGATGACCATTTATAAAGTATGCGAACAAATTTTTGATGAATTTTACGATCACAGGCCCGTTCGCAAACTGTCGATTTCCATTACGAATCTAGAACCCGAGTACTCCATGCAACTGAGCCTATTTGAAGAGGACAACTGGAAAGTTCGAGAACTGGGAAAAACAATGGATTACCTCCGAAGTAAATATGGCTCTAATGCCATATTGCGCGCCGTTTCCTACACGGAAGCAGGTACGGCGAGAAAACGTGCAGGGTTACTTGGTGGGCATAAGAAATAATGGAAGACTGAACGTTTGCATGCGTTTGGTCTTTTTTATTTCCTAGAAGGACTTTCTAGTCTTGAAGTAGAACAATTATAAATGGAGGGAATCTATGGAAAATAAATATGTGTACAGTATAAGTGAAGTTTGCATATTACTGTCGATAAGGAGATTGATTTCAATGATACATAAAATCAAAAAAATCGTAGAGCAATTGTCGGAGCAAGAAGCAAAATCATTGTTATTGCTAAATTTGTATCGAATTCAACTACTAGAGGAAACAAGCTATTCAGAAAGCGAATTCACTGAAAAAATGAAAAAAGAATATCGGGAATTGCTACAGTCTTCCACAAATCAAAAACAACAACCTTATCATACAATACATATTGTTTTTGGAGATTCTGCAGCAGGAAGCCTAAAGATGGCACTTCCAAATGATGAAAAAGTGATTCAATTTTCAGATCTGTTTTCTATCGGTCCCGTAAACCAACTACACACTGAAGACGGAATCAAACAACGAAAAAAGTGGTTGTTTTTACATATTAATATGGACGAACAGCGCACACATACTTATGTAGAAGATTTTCAACAAACATTAATGGAAATAAGTAACATACCAGAGCATATACCAATTTACATTTGGACAGCAAACAATGCCCATGAACAAATTGCTGCACGATTTGTCTTGCAAATCCTGAAAGAAAATAAAAATAATGTTCATCTCCTTAACATCAGCACTGCATTCCAACATCTATGGCCCACCATGATTCCAGTTCATACTGGGGAAGTGGGAAAGGATGAATTAAAAAAGATCTACAAAATGTACAAAATTGACCCACCATTAACAAACTTGCTTCGTAACAAACTTGCAGAAGAATGGGAAAAACTTGCCGAAACAACAGAAGTACTGCGTATTTGGCAGGACGACCAAATTATAAGTGTGCCAGAAAGTTATTTCGATGCATTTATTATTGAAAAAGCTCGTTATTTGCATAATAAACAAACGAAGCCCGACTTTATGAAATCAGCACGACTAATCGGAGAAGTACTTGGACACTCGAATCAATACGTTGGCGATGTATATTTCGAATATAGGGTTCGCCAGCTAATTTTACAAGGAGTATTTGAAATAGAAGGCGTTCCAAAAGCAATGCGATTTTATAGTGTGAAATTGAAAGGAGAACTAAGTTGAAAAAAATAATCATTGGTTTCCTAGCCATTATACTTTTAACAGGCTGCTCAGAAACTACGCATAACAATTATACATTTACTGGATAAAGTGAACAGTGGGAAGCACAGTACGCTTATAATGGGACTGAAAAATGGGGAGAAAAAGAGGGAAGTAAAACGTATTCAAGCGAAGATAGCTATGAATTCACCTTGAAGTACAAGGCACTTTAGGAGAATTATCTTCCTTACAGACACTTGAATATTCATATGAAACAATTAGTAGTAGTGGAAAAACAACAGAAGAGTTCACCGAGCCACCAACAACTATCATATTCAAATCCCAAGGAAGTTCTAAAGGTGCTGCAAAGGTAAGTGAAGACGAAGTGATCAAGGTTACTGTAAAATGGAATGACTTGGAAGAATCTATTTTGTTAGAAAATAAAAGCAAATGATAGAGTAGGGATTTGGAGGGAATTCAGTGAAGGCTAAAATGAAAAGAAAAGATTTATTGAATACGAATGATATATGGAATGCGATGATTACATTGATTGGTGAATATGGATATTCAACAGAAAATAAAGTATTAAACGAAACATTTATTGTTTTTCAATATTATTCTGAGCTTGAAAGTGGAGGTCATGAAATCTTATTTACATGGTTTTCGCAACATATAGAAAAAGTAGGAATAACTATTTACTTGCAAGAACTAATAAATATTCTAGAGAAGATTGGTGCACATGATTATGCACTAATTGAAAAAAATTATGGGGAAGAAATGTGGAGAAAGTTCGTGGCTTTAGAAAATGGCGAGATTGAAGAAAATGAATTTTATCGTGTTATTGAAAAAGCGGACAACGAATATAACAAACTTAATGGAAAGCTAGGAGAATTGTTAGAACCCTATTTTATGAGGATTCATACCGATTTAATGGATGTGGTTGAAGATTAATTTGCAGAAGGAGCAATTATGAATAGAGAAAACGGCGAATATCAAATACAGGTCAGAGAGGGTAGCTTATGGTGAAGATTTATTAAAAGGACAACCCGTTATTATTCACGTTATAGACCAATGTATCTAGCTTCATTAATTAGGTTCAAGAAGTCTAGGTAGAGGATTTAATATGAGACTATGTGCTAGGATCCGTGCTTTTACTTGTAAGAAGATATAGATCATATTAAATAATACTCCACTTAATTAGTAAAATGAATAAATAGGTGGTTCACCGAATATGTAAAAGTATTAACTATAAAGGGGAATATACATGCACAATATGCTTTCGGAAGACGAGTACGCATCGAATTATTCAAGCTATGTGAAATTAGTACCTGATGGAGATATACTACCAACATTAACAAAGCAAATAGAAAAGACCATTGCTTTACTACTCGACATTTCGGATGATCAAGCCCATTTTCGTTACGCCTCTGAAAAATGGAGTATAAAAGAAGTGATTGGTCATATGGCAGATACAGAGCGAATAATGGCATATAGACTTTTAGCCATAGCGCGAGGGGATACTGTTTCTCTTCCTGGTTATGATGATAAGAAATACGTCCAAAACGCATCATTTGATAAGCAGTCAGTAAAAGACCTTCTTCAAAATTTGAATGTCGTACGCCAATCCACCATTCACCTAATTAAAAGCTTAGCGAAGGAAGATTTGCTTCGCCGCGGGACAGCGAATAATACAGAAGTAACTGTCCGTGCACTAATAGCAATTATTGCTGGTCACGAGCTTCATCATTGTAACATTATAAGAGATAGATATTTTGGTGATGAGGCGTATCCGAAAAGCTGAAATTCAAAGAGTTGGCTCAACTAATGTGTGGAGTCAACTCTATTTATATTTTGTAAGTACATAAATGCTATTTCACTTCTAAGTAGCGTTCCACATAATGTAGAAATTTTTCTGTCGCAGGAGATATATGCCTTTTAGAATTCACGGCAATCCCAAGGGAGCGGTAGCAAGGTTTGTCCAGTTCTAGTAAATGCAGATTACGCTTTTGCCCACGAATTACGAGTTCCGGTAGTATACTAACACCTAATCCTTTTTCAACCATAGCCAGGATGGCATAATCATCCCCAGCAGTAAATTTAATATCTGGTTTAATCGATGCTTTTTCTAAAATACGATTGATATCATCATCTCCGCCTTTTCTAGGCATGATAAATGGTTCTCTCTCAATTTGACTTAACATAAGTTTCGTTTGAGAACTTAACGGATGATTAGTAGGGAGTACTACTAGCATCTGGTCTTCATGCAATGGTATTACATCCAGCGTATCTCGTGTTGGAAGGGATAAAAAGCCACAGTCAATTACGCCATCAGCAATCCAATCCTCAATTTCACGATAATCTCCTTCACATAGTTCGATTTCAATATTTGGATAATCCTGTTGAAAATCCTTCAAAATAGCAGGTAACCAATTAACGGAAACACTTGTAAACGTACCGATATGGATAGTTCCAACTTCTATACCAAGAATAGCAGCAACTTCCTGCTCTAGATGTTCATTCCATTTCAATATTTCCCGAATGGTCTTCAGAACTTGTTCGCCGTTCACCGTTAATTTCACTCCGGAACGGCTTCGAGCTAGCAATAAAAATCCAAACTCTTGTTCCAAACTGGAAATCGTATGACTCACACCAGATTGCGTGTACCCTAGAGCATCTGCTGCTTTGGTGAGACTTCCAAGTTCGACTACTTTCAATAAAACCTTATACTTACTAATGCTCAAAGTTTCTCCCTCCACTTTCTATTACATTAGGTTTACTCATGCTACCTATAAGAAACATTCGTTTTACTTGTTCATTATAGCTTAGTATACTGAATTTGTTCTATAGAAAGGGGGTTTTGAAAATGAAACCATTAAAGGCAGATCTCTTGATTTTATTAGTGACAATTTTTTGGGGTTCATCCTACCTTTTTATGAAAATGGGATTGGATTCAATAGCGGAGTTTAATTTGATCGCACTTCGGTTTGGATTGGCTTTTATCCTTGCGGGGGCCATTTTTTTCCGTCGTTTGTTGCGCATTGATAAAACAACGATAAAATATGCGGCGCTTTTAGGATTTATTTTGTTTCTCGTGTTTACATCCATTACTTTTGGATTAAAAACAACGACCACCTCTAACGCAGGCTTTATAGTAAGCTTGACGGTTGTGTTTGTACCGCTTATTAGTGCGTTAATATGGAAGAATAAAATAGAGGCAAGACTAACGATTAGCATTATGCTTGCGATAATAGGGATTGCTTTTCTAACTATTCAGCTCCCTTTTAGCATAACGATTGGTGACTTCTTATGTATGGCAGCGGCATTCTTTTATGCCGCGCATATAATTGTGGTAGGCTTCGCCGCTCAAAAAGTAGATACGTTAAATCTTGGGATTTTACAATTGGGGTTCGCAGGATTATTCGGCTTAGTTTTTTCCTTCATCTTTGAAACACCAACATTGCCGGGTTCAACGAAAGGCTGGTTCGCCATACTAGCACTTAGCATTTTGTGTAGCGCTCTAGGATTTATACTGCAAACCGTAGCACAAAAATATACATCTCCTGAACGTACAGGTCTTATTTTTTCTCTCGAACCTGTTTTCGCCGCTTTTTTTGGTTATTTGTTTGCACAAGAAATCATGAGTTTAAAAGAATATATAGGTGCTATTCTAGTACTGCTCAGCATTACCTTGTCCACTATTAAAAAGAAGGATAGTGCAGAAGAGTTGAATGTAGAAAAGAATAACAGAATAGATTGTATAGATCTTACTAGAGATTTGGAGAAGAGCACATGAGATCCAAAATGAGCCGTAACTTTTAATAAGAGTAACGGTTTTACGAGGACTCATATTATAATTGCCGGTCATGAGCTTCCTCTTTGTAATTATTATGAAAGACAGGTATATTAGTGGCGAAGCGTATCCAAAAGCTAATTGAATAATGATTCGAAAAAGACGGTATCGCTACACGAAGCGATACCGTCTGTTCTATTAGGACTAGCGAATCGTCCTTGAGGAAGCTTGTAAAAGACCTTCCTGCAATTCCCCGACTCTATCTTTCTTACGAACAAAAATGAAATAAGAAATAATGGTCAAGCCAGCGATCAGCAAAGTGAGTAGAGCTTGTATGCGCAATGATTCAATGATGAGCATTGCGATATAGATTCCCGTGATAACGATTATCGTTGCATACGTCAAGTAAGGGAATAGCCACATCTTAAGTTGAAGTGCCTCAGGGTTCTCCTTTTCTAACTTTCTTCGCATCCGTAAATGAGAGAACGCGATTACGAGGTAGACTAATAGCGCCACAGCCCCTGATGAATTAATTAAAAATAAAAATATTTTGTCAGGAGAAGTATAACTAAAGATCACTGCAATATATGAAAACAATGTACTGAATAGTATTGCTCGAACAGGAACACCTTTTTTGCTTAGTTTCAAAAACGCTTTTGGCGCATCGCCTTTCTTAGCCATACCGAACAACATCCGAGAATTTGCATATAAAGCAGAATTTAAACAAGAAAGAACGGCAGTCAAAACAACAAAGTTCATAAGCTGTGCCGCTGCTGGTATACCGATGTAATCAAGTACCGCAACGAATGGGCTGACAAGAATGTTGGCAGAGTTCCATGGCAATAATGTGACGACAATAGCAATGGACCCAATGTAGAAGATAAGAATTCGCCAAATAACGCTATTGGTGGCAATACGTACAGCTTTTCCAGGATGATCGGATTCACCAGCCGCAATTGCAACTATTTCAGTCCCCATAAATGAAAAGATAACAACTGTGATTCCTAGTAGAACTGAACCAAATCCAGTAGGTATGAATCCACCTTCCCCTAATAGATTCGCAGTACCAGGAGCCCCTACGCCAGGATACCAACCGAAAATGACACAAAGACCGAGAACAAGAAACAAACCGATACTAATAACTTTAATAAGTGAAAACCAATATTCGAATTCACCAAAAGACTTCACGGAAAAAAGATTTGTAAGCGTTAATAAAACAGTTAAAATGAGTGCCATTAACCAAAGTGGGAAATCTGGAATCCAATATTGCATAATCGCCGCTCCCGCAATCGCTTCGATCGCAATGACGACGACCCAGAAAAACCAATATAACCAACCGATAGTAAAGCCTGCCCAAGGTCCTATCGCTTCGTTTGCGTATGTTGCAAACGATCCACTAGTCGGATAGGCAGCCGCCATTTCTCCAAGCATTCTCATAACCAATACGACAATTGCTCCCGCAAATGTGTAAGATAGAATTGCCCCTGGTCCAGAAGCGTTAATTACTGCACCACTACCGATAAATAAACCTGCTCCGATTACACCTGCAATTGAAATCATACTAATATGTCGGATCTTCAAGTCCGATTTTAACTGACCTTGTTGACTCGTCATTTACATTCCCCCTTGTGAAAGTCGTGATTCCCCCAAAAAATGTCTATACTTTTTGTAAATCTAGCTTAACCTCTCCATAAATTGATGTGCAAGTATTATTACCTCCCTTCAAAAAAGCGCTTTCATTTTCTAGAATATTCTTATAAGTTGTCAGTTAAATTATACACAAAACAAAATAAATTTTTCTGGACAAGTTGTAAATGGATATGAAATTGAATTATACAGAGTGTTAAAGAGACTCATAGCTAAAGTGCAAAAGTAAGAATATGTGAGGGGAAAATCTATTAGTATATAGTTGATATAAAGAATTCCTTCGAACGAAACTTGCTTCACTACTTCGGTAAACCACTAACCAAAAGCTAAACTGCTAATCTTATTGCTAGTGGTTCCCCTTTAAAATACATTTTTAATCAATTTATGTAGACATTTACTTGTCCGTTTTTTATTTCATTTCTTTTTTATATAGTTTGATAGATTTCCTTAACTATGGAGATAAAGCTTTTAGTCGCATGCGATGTCTGCTTTGTAAAACCTAAACCAATAATTCTATAAGCCTCTTCTTCAAATTCAAGCGCTGTAATACCATCTGGAGCGTTTTTTAAAACAAGTTCAGGTCGGATATTGATCCCGATATTTGCTTGTACCAAAGCAATGATTGACTGGTCATCCGAAATTTCAAATTTAATAATTGGGTCGATTTTGAATTTGCTAAAAAAAGTTATAACCTCACTATCCCAACCTCTTTTAGGTTTAATTAATGGGTATTCCTCGAGTTGCTCAATACGCATTGCTGTTTGTGTTTGTAAAGGGCTGTCGTTTGAGACGATACAAAACAACTTATCTTTGTGTAATGGTAAAAATTCAATATTTTTCTTAGTAGTTGGGGTTGTGAAGCAACAATCTAATTCCCCTAACTGGACCGCATTTTCTAGACTTTCGTAATCATCTTCCAATATTTCAACGATGATTTCGGGATGTTTCTTCTTAAACTCCTTCAGTATAGTAGGAAGCCAATGCGTCGTTACACTAGCGAATGTTCCTATTTTTATAACTCCTGAATCTAATCCGTTTAATGCGTATGCATCCTGAAGCAAGTTATGGTGAGCATGAATGATCGTAAGTGTATGCTCATATATTTTTTCCCCTTCACTCGTTAGTTTAATCCCTGTTCGATTTCGGAGTAACAAATGCAACCCCAATTCATCTTCTAGACTTTTAATCGCATGACTCACCGCAGATTGCGTGAGGTTTAATTCGATACCTGCCTTAGTGATGCTCTGTAATTGAACAACTTTATTAAAAACTTCATACCTTTGAATGGTCACTACACCCAGCCTCCTTGAACATGAATAAAATTAATATAAAGTATTACAAACATTCGTTTCACTAATTACAATAATCAGACTATACTGAAAACAAGTCAAGGAAAACTAGTAACCTTGAATGGAAAATTGTTATATTCGCTACCTAGTAGGAGGCTGATATATGGCAATATTACTTAGACTGAAAAATATGAAAGCGTTATCTGATTGAAAACCAAGTAGAACATTCTAGTTAGAAGGGAGAAAAGTGAGTATGACAATAACGATTGAGAAATTTGAAACGGTCCTTAGGGAAAAAACAGCAATTCAAAGAATGTATTTGAATGGAAGCTGGACTACAAGTGTTTCAAATAAGACGAGGGAAATCATAAACCCTGCAAATAATGAAGTCATAGCGATAGTAACAGAAGGAGTAGCTGAAGAAGTAGATATAGCTGTAAAAGCTGCCAAAGACGCTTTTTATAAAAATGGTTGGAAAACAGTTTATGCCCGAACACGAGCAGACCTACTCTTGAAAGTTGCAAGTAAATTAGAAGAACGCAAAGAAGAGTTTGCCATGCTAGAGACATTAAACAATGGGAAAGTATATGAGGATTCTCTAGGAGATGTTGAAGACGCCATCAATCAGTTTAAATATTATGCAGGTCTTGCTACAAAACCACATGGTCAAACCTATGAGGTACCAGATGAGATGCAAGCGATGGTTGTTCGTGAACCGATAGGCGTTGTTGCACAAATCGTTCCTTGGAATTATCCGCTCGTCATGGCTGCCCAGAAAATGTCGGCAGCGTTAGCAGCAGGCTGTACAGTTGTCATAAAGCCTGCTTCGCAAACACCACTAACGCTTATTCGATTGTTTGAGATTCTAGATGAAGTCGGCTTTCCAGACGGTGTTGTAAATTTACTGCTCGGTTCGGGGGCGGATATTGGAGACATACTTGTCAATCATCCGGATGTGGATAAAATCTCCTTCACTGGAGGTACGTCGACAGGCAAACAAATAATGAAAGATGCAGCCGATACGATTAAAAAGGTAAGTCTGGAACTTGGCGGAAAATCACCGAATATTGTTTTTGCGGATGCCGATTTCGACACGGCAGTCGACTATGCCCTACTTGCGATATTTGCAGGTCAAGGACAAGTTTGTTCCGCAGGTTCACGTCTACTTCTCGAGAAATCTATTTACGACAAGTTTGTACCCGAGCTTGTTGCACGAGCTAAAAAAATTAAAATCGGACCAGGTTGGCATAAAGACACGGAAATGGGTCCTCTTATTTCAGAAGCTCATATGCAGAGCGTGTTAGACTACGTGAAAATTGGTATGGAAGAGGGGGCGGAGCTGTTATGCGGAGGAAATCAAATAACGGATGGTGAACTTGCGACAGGCAACTTTATCGAGCCGACGATTTTTACAAACACAAAACCGAATATGCGTATTGTTCAGGAGGAGATCTTCGGTCCAGTACTAGTGATCCAAGTATTTGAAACAGAACAAGAAGCGTTAGAGTTGGCTAATGGTACTGACTTTGGATTAGCCGCTGCCGTATTTACCAATGATGGAGCGAAAGCACAACGTGTTATCCGTGGTCTGCAAGCCGGCATTACATGGATCAATGCCTATCATCCCACATTTAACGAGGCACCTTGGAGTGGCTACAAACAAAGTGGAATCGGCGCAGATCTAGGAACTTACGGTTTTGAAGAGTATTTACTGACAAAACAGATTAACATCGCTCTCCATGTACAACCGTCTGGATGGTATAAGGGGTGATTAGTAATGTGGAGTAAGGAGGTCCTTCATGACCAGTTTTGATATTGTCGTCATAGGTGCTGGTATTATCGGCTCCAGTGTTGCCTATCATTTGTCCAAAGCAGGCTACAGCGTGGCACTTGTAGAAAAAGGCGACATTGCACACGGAACATCCAGTCGCTGTGATGCGGTAGCACTCATTTGTGATAAAAAACCCGGCATTGATACGGAGATGGGATTTAAAAGTATCCAGCTTTATAAAGAGTTAGCAAAAGAGTTCTCATTTGATTTTGAATTCTCATCGAGAGGGAGCTTGTATGTTTGTGAAACGGAACAAGAACTTGAAATTGCGGGAGATTATGTTGCCCAACAAAGAGCTGATGGGTATGACATGAAAATGGTCGATAACAAGGAACTGCTGGAGATTGAACCTTATTTGGCAAAAGACTTACGAGGTGGAATCTGGACAGAAGTCGATTCCACGATGAATCCTTACTTGGTGTGCTTTGCTTTTATAGAAGAAGCAAAAAAATATGGACTTAAGCTGTTCACAAACCATGAAGTAAGAGAAATTACACAAAGTCCTGATGGACGTGTGGAATCCGTTATAACGGATAGAACAACGATTCATACAAATCGTATTGTGAACTGTGCAGGTGTTTGGGCAGCAAAGATTGGGCAAATGGTAGGAATTGATATACCTATACGTCCACGAAAAGGTATGGTTCTAATCTCGGAAAAAACAAAGCCAATTGTCAATCAAAAAGTGCATGAATTTGGTTACATGCTTTCCAAATTTGAAGACATTACCTATAAACGCGCAGTTAGTAAACTAGTAGAAGATAATAATATTGCTTTTACGATTGAACCAACAGAAGCCGATAACTTTTTGTTAGGTGGTCATCGTGCATTTAAAGGGTATGATATTAGCTCGGAAAATGATGTCATGCGTGGAATTGCTGAGCGAGCTATTCGTTTTCTACCAATCCTTAAAGATATCAATTGTATTCGTGCTTATGCGGGCATTCGTCCGTGGGTGGCCGACCATCTGCCAATCGTCTCTGAAGTCGAAGAGGTGCCGGGCTTTTTTATAGCAAGTGGTCATGAAGGTGATGGCATTAGTATGGCACCTATTACCGGAAGAATGGTTACGCAGCTAATTACCGGACAAGAAACAGACTTTAACATAGACAGGTTAAACTTTTCACGTTACAAACTATTGGAAAAGGTTTGAAACTATTAATAGATAAAAAAATTGGAGGAATTAATTATGTATAAACCATTTGGAATGATCCCAGCAATGCCAACCCCTTTTGACCAACAAGGAAAGGTAGATTTTGAGGCGTTTAACGAATTGATCGAGCACCTAATTGATGGCGGAGTCCACTGTCTTCTTGCAGGTGGTAGTACAGGTGAATATTCACTGATGTCACTTGAGGAGCGTAAATCTGTTTTAAAAGCAGCAGTCGATGCTTCGAATGGTCGTGTTCCGATTATGGCTGGAACGAGTGCCCATAGAACGGAAGAAACGCTTGAACTAACGAAATATGCAGCAGAAATTGGCGCAGATTGCGCGCTTGTCATTACGCCTTATTATATGAAGACGAGTGAAGCAGGCATCATCGACTACTACAAAACAATTGCAGAGCAATCCGGCATCGGGATTGTCATCTACCATTATCCATCTGCAACAGGGGTGGAGCTTTCTCCAGAGTTGATCGCTGAGTTAAGCAAAATTGAAGGGATTGTAGGTGTCAAAAATACAACAGACCAAGAACATACATGTAAAGTGATCGGTCTAACAAAAGATCAGAAAGATTTCTCTGTACTGACAGGATACGAACATCTAATTTTACCGACATTAGCTGTTGGAGGTCATGGTGCAACAGGCATCATTCCGAATCTTATTCCAAAAGAAATCGTTGCGCTTTATGACTTATTCACAAAAGAACGAGATATTGAAGGAGCGATTGCACTCAACCAAAAGCTTCTCCCACTCTATGACTATGTGGAAGCAGAGCCTAGCCCAGGTCCTGTAAAAGCTGGTCTTGACATGATTGGGCTGAGAGGTGGAACGGTTCGTTCACCACTCGTACCTGCCTCTGAAGAATTAAAACAAAAAATGCAAATTACACTTTCTGAACTTGGCTATGAAGTGAGCCCAGTCTAATAGTTTTGGAGAATAGCTAAAAAGCTATTCTCTCTCCTTTTATTCATAAATCTAAAGGTGGGATTGACAGCATGGCTATGCAAACTGTAAACAAAAGAGAATATGGTTTTATTGAAAAAGGAAGACAGTCGAAAGTGCATATGAAGAAAGGACAGTATATCTCAGGTTTTTCTGTTGGTATTTTGTATTTAGATGATTGTTGGTATCCCATTTTACCAGGTAATGTCGCCAATCTCGCAACCTATGACTTTCCTGTTGTATTAAAAGTTGTACCAAATTGCACTCAAGAAAGAATTCACGTAGGAGATCCAATGCTTGTCGAAGATGTCATTCGTTCAGCCAAGCAATTTGAGGCTGAAGGAGCTCGGGTTATATGTGGAGCTTGTGGTTTTTTCGGCAATTTTCAAGAACAAGTAGCAAATGCCGTTGATATACCTGTGTTTCTATCAAGTGTCGTGCAATTGCCATGGATTAAAACGGGACTAAAATCGACTCAACGTATTGGTATGTTAACAGCAGATAGTCATGGTATTACACCATCTTTATATAAAAGTTGTGGCATAGACAATCCAGATTATGTCGTTGTGAAGGATTTAGGTAGATTACCAGAGTTCTCCGCAATCATTGAAAGTAGAGGTAGTTTTGATAATGATGTGGTGCGTGAAGAAGTTGTAAGTGCGGCTTTGGAGCTTGTTCGTGATAACCCGGATATCGGGGCAATCCTATTGGAGTGCAGCGATCTCCCGCCATACGCAGCAGATATTCAACGGGCAGTCGGACTACCGGTTTATGATTTTATAACGATGATTCGCTGGGCCCATATGGCGACTGCACAAAGACCATATGACGGGTTCATCTAGGGGGTTCTCAAAATGAGCGATGAGAAGACGATAATATGCAGATGTGAAGAAGTATCATTAAAGACAATCAATGACACTGTTTATCAATATAGTTGCTCCTCCCGTGAGGTAAAACTTCGAACGCGAGCAGGAATGGGGTATTGCGGAGGAAGAACTTGTCGACATGTCATCGATACAATTGTGGCTGATTTAAACCAAAAGGTGATTACGGATGATATTCAGCTGAGTTACCGCCCTCCAGTTCGTCCTATAACCTTTGGAGCGTTAGGAGGGGTATACCATGAGAATGAGAGTTGTTAATCATCCGGTTCTTGGAAACCTTCCAGAGCGAAATCGGGTTACAATCTACTTCAACAACCAACCTTTTCAAGCGTATGAAGGGGACACCATTGCATCCGCAATGATGGCTGAAGGCATAAAAACATTACGGAATCACGAAGAGAGTGGAAATGGCCGAGGGATCTACTGCAATATTGGTCACTGCTTTGAATGTAGAGTTCAAGTAGGCGAACGAAAAGTTGTTAGAGCCTGCTTAACACCCGTTTCAGAAGGTATGGACATTTATTCGCTTTCTGTTTTTAAGAAGGGGAGTGAATCACATTGTTGAACTTACTAATTATTGGGGCGGGACCAGCGGGTTTGAAAGCGGCGATTGCAGCGGCTGAGCAAGGTCTTAACGTCAAAGTGATTGATGAGTTTCCGAAAGTAGGTGGTCGTCTACTCGGTCAACTTCATCAAGAGCCAAACGGCGAATGGTGGAACGGAATGGAAATGGGCGAGAAACTTCATCAAAAAGCAATAAGAGCCGGAGTTGATATACAGTGTGAAGTTTCCGTCGTCGACATTAGCCAATCAGTTTCAGGTTGGACGGTTTATACTTCTCAAGGAATGATAGAAGCAAGAAAACTGCTGTTAGCGACAGGAGCAACAGAAACACCTATTCCAATACCTGGATGGACACTACCGGGAGTAATGTCTATTGGGGCAGCACAAGTGATGGGAAATGTCCATCGAGTGAAGCCGGGAAATACATGTGTCATAATCGGAGCAAACGTATTGTCTATGGCGATTGCAAATGAATTGAGATTATGTGGAATAAAGGTGAAAGAAATTGTTCTGCCAGCAGTGGGTCCAATATCAAAAGACGCAGGTATACCGGAAAAAGTACTAGCATCGTTAATGAAGTTAACGCACTTAGCACCAACCGTTATTTTGCGTCAGGCCGGTAAGCTTGGAAAGTTCATAAACCCAAGTTTCGCCATCAAGTACTTTCCTAGAAGGGGGATCAAGCTGTTTGGAATTCCTATTCGGCTGAAGACAGCAGCTGTCGAAATAATGGGTGAAGACCATGTAACAGGTGTGCAGACGGTTACTATTTCATCGGACGGAAAAGTGATTCCAGGAAGTGAAAAAGTAACGGAAGCTGATTTTGTCTGTATAGCTGGAGGGTTAGCGCCGATGTCAGAGCTTGCGTCGATTGTAGGATGTTCCTTCAAATACGTACAGGAACTTGGTGGTCATGTGCCTGTACATAATGAACGAATGCAAACAAACGTGCCGAATCTCTTTGTTGCAGGAAATATAACGGGAGTAGAAAGTGCAAAAGTTGCAATGGCTCAAGGGAAAGTAGCGGGTCTAGCAATCGCTTCCGAATGGAAGGGCAAGCGTCAAGAAATAGAATTAGCACTAACGACAGCGATGGAGGAAGTCCGAAAAACTAGGGCTGAGGCGCTCATCCAGTTTCAACCAGGCATTTCGGAAGCGCGTGACACTGTATACCATCAATTTACACTAGACGAACTGAGAATGAAGCAAGAAGTCTCTGTTTCATAAGAAAATGGGATTGGAGGAGCAGATTTGAAATTATTAGTAGTAGGTGCCAATGGGACACTTGGGACTGCAGTAGTACACGAAATGAAGGATACAGCAGAAATTATTCAAGCAAGTAGAAAAAATTCTCCTATTAAAGTAGATATCACATCAACCGACAGCATTCGAAGCATGTTCGAGGAGGTTGGGAAAATAGATGCACTCGTTTGCACGGCGGGTGCGGCACATTTTGGGGCTATTGAAGAACTAACCCCAGAACTAAATAGCATTGCTGTTAATAGTAAACTTCTTGGTCAAGTGCACTTAGTACTACTCGGTTTACCGTACATCCTGGATAAAGGTAGCATTACGTTAACTACGGGAATATTAATGGATGACCCTATTCTAAAAGGAACTTCGTCTTCCATGGCAAACGGCGGTGTTCGAGCTTTCGTTAAATCAGCAGCTATTGAATTTCCAAGAGGAATTCGCATTAACAGTGTAAGTCCAAATATGTTGGAAGAATCGAAGGAAAAGTATGGTTCGTCTTTTGAAGGCTACGAGCCCGTTCCGGCAAAGCGAGCTGCCCTTGCTTTTAGAAAGAGCATTTTAGGAGCTCAAACAGGACAAAGTTATACCGTTTATTGAAAACTGGCTCATATTAATGAGCTTTACCATAAAGGAGGAACTCATGATAGAAAAGACAGTTGTTATTACGGGGGCAGGAAGTGGTCTAGGCGCATCTTTAGCGAGGAAGTATTCAGCATCTGGGAATCATGTATGTTTACTTGGCAGAAAGAAAGATAAACTTGTCAGGATCGCTTCGAAACTGGAGGGCAATCATTCTATCTATGAAGTAGATGTGACTTCTACCACAAGTATTAAAAATGTTATGGCGAAAATACGAGAAGAACGTGGCTCAATTGACTGCTTAATAAACAATGCTGGTGTAGGGGTTTTTAAGCATTTAGAAGAACTACATGAAGAAGAAATCAATCAAATGATTGATACGAACTTAAAAGGAACAATCTATTGCACACGGGAAGTATTACCTGGAATGAGGGAGCGAAATAAAGGGAGCATCGTAAATATTGTTTCCGCTTCCGGAAAAGAAGCAAAAGCGACGGAAAGTGTCTATAGCGCAAGTAAATTTGGTGTGCGCGGCTTTTCAGATGCGATCGCATTGGAACTAAAAAATTCCAATATACAGATTTTCTCCGTCTTTATGGGGAATATGAAAACGGATTTATGGGGAGATGATCATCCCGAAGCTCAACTGAATAATTATATGGATCCTGAAGATGTTGCTGAAATCATTATTGAAAATCTAAAGCCACGAAGACATCTATGTGTAACAGATATAACCATTTTGAATCACATTTAATGAAAAGCATAGAAAGTAACTCTGTTAAAGTATCTGATTATTCAAACTTAAAAGGGGGATGTTTATGACTGATTTTTTCAATTGGCTCAGTGGGATGGTATGGAATGAATATTTTATTTACTGCTTTCTAGCGGTTGGTTTGTTTTTTACGATCGCGACTAAATTTGTTCAGGTGACTCATTTAAAAGATATGTTCAAGTTGATGTTTCAAAGGAAAAGTTCTAAAAGTGGGGTCTCTTCTTTTCAAGCAATCTCTATGTCTTTAGGGAGTCGTGTCGGGACAGGTAATATTGCAGGGGTAGCCACTGCGATTGCATTAGGTGGACCCGGTGCCATTTTTTGGATGTGGTTAATGGCATTTCTAGGCTCAGCCACCTCCTTTATTGAAATTACACTCGGTCAGGTTTATAAAAGCAAACTAAATGGGGAATATCGTGGGGGGCCATCCTATTATATTGAGAAGGGCTTAGGGCTCAAGAAGTTTGCTTTTGCTTACGCAGTTTTAACGATTGTTGCAAACGGTTTTTTGCTCATGAACATTCAGTCAAATACAGTTGCTGCATCCATGAAAGGTGCATTTGGCATTCCACCGATTATTACAGGCTTAGCAATGGTGATCCTCTTAGCTCTGATCATTTTAGGAGGAGTAAAGCGAATTGCAAAGGTTTCGGAATGGTTAGTACCAATCATGGCAATTGGGTATTTAGTAGTTTGTATAATTATACTAGGTGCTAACCTAACTGCTATTCCAGCAGTTTTTAAATTAATTATTTCTAGTGCCTTTGGTGCTGAAGCGACATTCGGTGGAATCGTCGGCTCTGCTATTGCGTGGGGCGTTCAGCGTGGATTTTTCTCAAATGCAGCTGGATCGGGTGGCGAGACATTCGAAGGATCTGCTGCCGAAGTATCACATCCAGCTAAGCAAGGGCTCGTACAGGCTATGGCTGTTTATATCGATACATGGGTTATTTGTTCGGCGACAGCGTTTATAATCTTAATCACGGGCATGTATAATGTAAAACCATCTGGTTCCGAAGCACTAGCAACCAATGTACCTGGAGTCGAAGCTGGATCGATGAATGTTCAGCTCGCAGTGGATTCTGTACTAACAGGATTTGGATATTCTTTTATAGCGATTGCTTTATTTTTCTTCTGCTTTACGACAATGATTGCCTATTACTACAAATCGGAAACGAGCTTGGCATTTATTAATCGAAATAAGAAAAACGGTAGAGCGTGGTTAGGATATCTACTGAAGTTTGGTATTCTATTTTTTGCACTAACTGGTAGTATCGTTTCTGCAAGTACAGCTTGGACACTTGGGGATATTGGTTTAGGAAGTATGGCTTATTTGAATATAATTGCTATACTACTTCTTACTAAACCAGCATTGAAAGTGCTGAAAGATTATAGGGAACAGAAAAAAGCTGGGAAAGATCCCGTATTTGATCCAGTGAAACTTGGGATAAAGAACGCGGATTTCTGGGAAAATGAGTTTAAAACGGATACGTTGGATAATGGAATGGAACTTAAGAAAAGTAGAACTGACCAGTCTCCTAGCGGTAAATTACAGCCACTAGTGAAAGCAAGTCAACCAGAAAAAGTATAAGAATGGAGCGGTATGATGAGATTAAAAGATAAAGTCGCAATCGTAACAGGTGCAGGTTCAGGAAATGGGGCTGCCATTGCCAGGGGATTTCTTGCGGAAGGGGCAAAGGTTGTATTCGCGGACATTAATATCAACGCTGCATTGGAAGTGGCTAGCCAATCCGGTGCTGGCAAAGATGATTGGATGGCCGTAGAAGTAGATGTTGCAAACCCAGCTTCCGTTAAAGAATTAATCTACAAATCAATGAAAGCGTTTTCTAGGTTAGATATTATGGTAGCTAATGCTGGGATTACGATTAGAAAACCTTTTCTTGAATTGACAGAATCAGATTATGATAAAGTAATGGATGTGAACGCAAAAGGTGTTTTCTTTTGCAGTCAAGAAGCTGCTCGAATTATGGATGAACAGGGTGGCGGTAGCATTATTCATATGTCTTCCACGACTTCTGTTTTGGCAGAAGCAAATGCAGTACAGTATGGTGCTTCGAAAGGGGCAGTCGCTGCTATGACACGACATATGGCGTTAGATCTAGGGCACCGCAATATTCGAGTGAATGCAATAGCTCCAGGAACCATTCAAACGAACTTAACCGGATCACGTTTGCAAGACGAAGAAGTTGTCGCTAAGGAGGCAGATCTTACGATGTTAAAACGCATTGGGCAACCAAGCGATATTGTTGGGGCAACAATATTCTTAGCGTCTGATGAGTCTTCGTTCATAACTGGGACGCAGATTTTTGTAGATGGTGGCTATTCGGTTAAGTAAATGAGTAATAACAAAAGGAATTGAGTTGTCATTAGGACAACTCAATTCCTTTTGTTATTATAGTATTAAAATTTTAATATTTTTGAAGGTGTCTAAAACTGTGAAGTTCTTTACTTAGTGTATTATCTTTCTTGGTAAACAGTGCAGCTTTATAGGTTCGTAGTGAAAGGTAGTTCAAACGGGATAAGTGTAGTTTCCTCTACACCTAGGCAATCTGTATAAATTATTAGATGAAGCATTTACACTTTGTCTAGTTAAATAGATTGGTTGTAATGATGCTGGGCTAGGAGTATGTTTAAATGCATTAATGACGCGTACTTGTGAGCCAAAAGTTCCGATCCATGTTGGATTACGGGCAATTTTAGATTCTTTTACGTTCGAGGAAGCATTATCTGCGGTTAGTCACAACCAGATGGCTTCGCCTGCGCATTTTTTAATCGCTTCCAGAGAGAAGAAAATAATAAGTGTAGAGGTTTCACCAATTTATACCGCACAAATTAAACCAGAAAATGGGGTGCTTATCCATACGAATCATATTTGCGCACCAGCTATGCAAAAGGTAGTTGTTGATAAGCCTCATGATGATTCCTACCATCGCCTAAAAGCCATTGATAAACTTGTAGGTTCGCTAAGTAGTGATATAGAAGCTAGTGATATCTTTTCTTTATTAGCTGATCACGATAACTATCCTGATTCTATTTGCAGACATGAAAATCTAACCAAGTTATCACATGAAAACATGGAAACTGTTTTTAGTATTGTGATGGATTTAACCAACAACAAGGTTTCTGTCATATTAGGAAATCCTTGTTTAAGGAAAGAGGTTTATTCAACAATAACTTGTTGAATTTGTATACAAGAAAAAAAAGTCGCCTTGCTTTAATGAGCAGTGGCGACTTTCTTCTTTGGGTAAGCTTTTCCTTTTAATAGACCGTACGCTTTAATGGCAGTTTCGAGAGCTAGACGATTTGCAGGTTTCATAAAGTCTTCTCCAAGAAGTTGTTCCAGCTTTTCGATGCGGTGATATAACGTCTGTCTGACGATAAAAAGGCGTTCCGCAGCCTCCTTTTTGGAACCCATATATTCTAGGTAAACAGAAAGTGTTTCTAAAAGGTCGCTTTCCATTTTCTCGTCATAATCAATAAGCGGTCCCAAATAATTTTGAACATAATTTTCAAGACATCCGCTCTTTTTTAACGGGAGCAAAATTTGATATACGCCAAGGTCTTCATAAAAGTTTGAGTCCAAAATTGTCGCTTGGAGTAGTTGCAGTACTTCATTTGCCTCTTCATAACCACTTGTTACATCTGAAATTTCTTTATACACCATACTGACACCAAACGAACATTCTTTCCGGTCTATAAAGTGATTCTCTTTCATGGCCATAATACTATGAATGATTTGAGAAAACCGGTCCTTGTCCAGTTTTAAATGATCCGCGGCGATAAAAGAAGCGATGACAGATATTTCACTTTTACTCGAAGAAACAGCTGGGAAAAAACCATGACGTTTAAAGAGTGTACGGATCATCATCGACCGTTGCAGTTTAATTTCTTCCCAATCTTCTTCATCGAATCTTGACTCAGGAAAATTCATTCGAATGATAAAAACTCTATAATACATATTGCGACTAGTAGCAGGCAAATAAGTTTGTAGATCGTCCTGATCAACATCTCGACCGTTTAAAAGGTTTTGGACAAACTCATCCTCGCTATGCTGTTTACGTTCTTCAATCGTTCGGTTACGCAACAAAATTTGTGCAATAGCAAGCGCTGCACGATCCAAAATAAGGAAGGTAAAATCGTCTGACATGGATTGCTTCACTTGGAGGCACAGATACCCCCAGGTTTGTCCAAGTCCTTCAACTGGCATAAGCGCGAATGCTTGCTCATCAAGTGTAAAAATTTTCGGTTCTGTATGGACAGATGAAGAAATTTCAAGATAAGTTCGGATGTTTGTTTCTAATTCTTTACATTCGGATGGGTAATAATAGGACCTTCCATTATCGGAAATGAATATAACAGCTTGTTGAAAAAACTGGTGTAGCTCCAGTAAGATTTTTAAAATACCGTTAGGTGTAAGAGACGAAGCATTGAATTTCCTAGACAGCGTGTCGAGCTGTGAAAGCATTTGATGGTGTTGATTGATGATAAATGTATGAAGGTCTTGCGTAATATCAACAAATTTCACGGTATTCTCAAATGTGATAATCGGAAAAGAATGCTTGTTTGCAAGTTCAATGAGTTCAGATGGAATTTCCTTGAAGTAAATTCCCAACTCTATACAAATACATGCGACATCTTTTTCTATCAACTTCATCACATATTCTAATTGTTTAAGAAGATCGGGTTGTAGACCTCCTCCTGTAGTAAGAATCATTTCGCCTCCGTTTATTAATGATTCAAAGTCATTAACTTCTAACACATGTGACCATTTCACTTGCCGATCCAAGCCAGTTTCTCCCGCAATAACTTTCGCACATTTGAACGAATCACGAGAAAGAACATCTCGAACAGTCAAATTCAATTCATTCATTAAAAAGATGCCTCCCATAACGTAAAAATAATAAGCTCATCATTTTACATAGTGTAAAGTGACAATAGTCAAAATACTTTGTAAAGTATATTATGAAGTGTAACGAAAATAGTATTAACTAGCAAGAGAAATAGAATAGGAGGAATAAATATGACAACGACAGTAGTAGAAAAGAAAACGCTCACAAATTTCATCAATGGACAATGGGTAAAATCAACGACAGATAAATATGAAGAAGTACCGAATCCAGCGACGGGGGAAATTCTTGCAGAAGTTCCGATTTCTACACAAGAAGATTTGGATAACGCAGTAAAGGCTGCAAAAAAAGCTTTTGCTAAATGGAAAAAAACAGCTGTACCACAACGATCCCGAATTTTATTCAAATATCAACAATTATTAACTGAAAACTGGGATGAGTTAGCGAAGCTTATTACGATTGAAAACGGAAAAAATTACAACGAAGCGTATGGTGAAGTATTGCGTGGGATTGAATGTGTAGAGTTTGCAGCTGGTGCGCCGACACTCATGATGGGAACACAACTTCCAGATATTGCAACGAATGTCGAGTCTGGCATGTACCGTTATCCAATTGGAGTGATCGGAGGAATTACACCTTTCAATTTCCCAATGATGGTGCCGTGTTGGATGTTCCCACTTGCGATTGCGAGTGGAAATACATTCATTCTAAAACCATCAGAACGCACACCACTTTTGGCAAACCGTCTTGCGGAATTACTACAAGAAGCGGGGCTACCAGAAGGGGTCTTTAATATCGTACATGGGGCACATGATATCGTAAACGGGATCCTTAACCACCCGGATATTCCAGCAGTATCGTTTGTTGGGTCTCAGCCAGTGGCGGAATATGTGTATAAAACAGGAACTTCAAATGGTAAGCGCGTTCAAGCATTAGCGGGTGCAAAAAACCATACGATTGTTATGCCAGATGCAGATATGGACTTAACAGTAACAAATATTATAAATGCTGCATTTGGATCTGCTGGGGAAAGATGCATGGCTTGTGCGGTTGTCGTTGCAGTTGGCGATGTAGCGGATGGATTAGTTGAAAGATTAGTGGATGAGTCAAATAAGCTAACAATAGGTAACGGTTTAGAAGAAGGGGTATTCCTTGGTCCGGTCATTAGAGATTCACATAAAGACAAAACGCTAAATTATATCCAATCAGGCATTGAAGAAGGGGCAAAACTGTTACGCGATGGTCGTAGCGATAAGTCTACTTCGGAAGGCGGTTATTTTGTTGGACCGACCATTTTCGATCATGTGACGCAGGAAATGAAGATTTGGAAAGAAGAAATTTTTGCTCCAGTATTGTCCATTGTAAGGGTTGATACATTGGAGGAAGCAATCGAGTTTGCAAATAAATCGGAGTTTGCAAATGGGGCATGCTTATTTACGGATAGCGCAAAAGCAATCCGTCAGTTCAGAGAAGAGATCGATGCAGGAATGCTTGGTGTCAACCTTGGAGTACCTGCACCAATGGCATTCTTCCCGTTCTCAGGTTACAAGAAATCTTTCTACGGCGATCTTCATGCGAATGGCCGTGATGGGGTAGAGTTTTACACGCGCAAGAAAATGTTAACTGCGCGTCACTGATTATAAAGTATTCGTTCAAACTAAGCTAAATAGGCTGGAGCTTGCCTATGCAGGCTTCAGTAAAAAAAGGGAGTGGAGAAATTGACAACAGCAAAAGAAACGACAAAATCATTAGTGCAAAAAGACCGTGAAAATGTATGGCATCACATTTCTGCCTACAACGAAAAGAATCCTCCGATGGTCGTAGAAAGTGGAGAAGGAGCATGGATTACAGATCATGACGGCAACCGTTTTCTTGACGGGATGTCTGGACTGTGGGCAGTGAATGTTGGCTATGGGCGTGAAGAACTTGCGCAAGCAGCATACGAGCAAATGAAAAAGCTAGCGTATGTACCAATGACTCAAAGCCACGGACCTGCAATTGAGTTGGCAGAAAAATTAAACAAAATGCTTGGTGATGACTATAAGATTTTTTATTCAAATAGTGGCTCTGATGCAAACGAAGTAGCATTTAAACTAGCACGTCAATACCATCAGCAAAATGGGGAACCATCCCGTTACAAATTCATATCACGCTATCGTGCCTATCATGGAAGTTCAATGGGGGCATTGGCAGCGACTGGGCAGGCATTACGGAAATACAAATATGAGCCGCTTGCACCTGGATTCTTACATGTAGCACCGCCAGATAATTACCGCAAACCTGCAGGACAATCTATCGAAGAATACAATATTCAACGTGCTCAGGAATTTGAAGAGAAGATCATTTGGGAGCAAAAAGAGACGATTGCAGGAATTATTATGGAACCGCTTATTACAGGAGGGGGTATCCTAATTCCACATCCTGTTTATTTGGAAAAAGTGCAAGAGATCTGTAACCGTCATGGTGTTTTACTTATTGTCGATGAAGTAATTTGTGGTTTTGGGCGGACTGGGAAAGCGTTTGGCCATCAACATTTCAATCTGAAGCCAGATATTATTACAATGGCAAAAGGATTGACAAGTGCTTACTTGCCGCTATCTGTAACTGCAATTCGAAAAGATATTTACGAAAAATTCGATACAGGAGAAGAAAACAGCCACTTCCGTCATGTGAATACTTTTGGTGGAAATCCAGCTGCTTGTGCGGTTGCATTAAAGAACTTGGAAATTATGGAAAGAGAAAATCTTTTCGAACGATCCGCTGAACTTGGGGAGCGTCTCCTAAAAGAGCTAGCAAGCTTAAAAGACCACCCATTTGTTGGTGATATTCGTGGTCTTGGTTTCCTTCTTGGTATTGAACTTGTAGAAAATAAAGAAACAAAGGAACCTGCCTCTAATGCGCGTGTTGCGAAAATTATTGGGGATTGTAAGGCAAATGGGCTTATCATTGGAAGAAATGGCGATACGGTTGCCGGCTTTAACAATATTCTAGCAGTTAGCCCGCCACTATCTTGTACAGATGAAGATTTCGATTTTATCGTCGCAGTTCTAAAGAAAGTGTTTAAAGAAAACGAATCTTTTAAAGGCTAACCTGCATAAAGGGGAAACAACATATCTATTCGAAAAGATTGGGGAGAAATATACATGAAAATCGGCGTTCCAAAAGAGATAAAAAATAATGAAAATCGTGTGGCAATGACACCTAGTGGGGTCGTAACATTGAAGACTGCTGGTCATGAAGTCTTCATCGAAACAGGGGCTGGTTTGAAATCCGGTTTTACCGATGAAGATTACAGCCGCGAAGGAGCCGTTGTTGTAAAGACAGCAAAAGAGGCATGGCTAGCTGATATGGTGATGAAAGTAAAGGAACCATTAGAAGAAGAGTACGGCTATTTTCGAGAAGGGCTTATCCTCTTCACCTATTTACATTTAGCAGCAGAGCCGTCACTTACGAAAGCCTTAATTGACAATAAAGTCGTTGCAATTGCCTATGAAACAGTACAATTGCCGAATAATACGCTGCCACTGTTATCGCCAATGAGTGAAGTGGCTGGTCGAATGGCTACTCAAATTGGTGCACAGTTCCTGGAACAAATCCATGGCGGGAAAGGTGTTCTATTAGGAGGCGTTCCTGGTGTATCACGCGGAAAAGTGACAATTATCGGCGGCGGGATTGCAGGAACGAATGCTGCACGTGTTGCAGTTGGTATGGGTGCTCAGGTTACCGTTATCGATTTAAGTGTGGATCGACTTCGTCAGCTAGAAGATCTGTTTGGAAATGATGTTCAGACACTGGCGTCTAACCCATTTAATATAGCAGAATCTGTGAAAAATTCTGATCTAGTTGTTGGGGCGGTTCTTATACCGGGTGCAAGAGCTCCTAAACTCGTTTCGGAAGAGATGATTAAGTCAATGAGTCCAGGTTCAGTACTTGTAGATATTGCCATTGATCAAGGCGGCATTTTTGAAACATCGGACCGTATTACAACGCATGATAACCCGACGTACAAAAAGCATGGCGTCGTCCACTATGCCGTTGCTAATATGCCAGGTGCAGTTCCGTACACATCGACGATGGCTTTGACGAATATGACAGTCCCATACGCTTTACAAATTGCTAACAAAGGGTACGAAAAAGCATGTCTTGATAATGAGCCACTTTCTAAAGGGGTTAACATATTAAACGGTCATGTTACGTACAAGGCGGTTGCAGAAGACCTTGGTTATGAATACAAATCAGTTCATGAACTACTTAAGCAGGAATATGTACTTCAATAGATTGGTATAAATCCAAATAGTAATAAATACATGATACGCAAAATGAGGCATTACTTTTAAAAAGAGTAATGTCTTTTTCTTATTCAAACGACAAAAGAAGGTTTTTGGAAAAATTTATTGAATACATATAATTATTATTGCGGCACAAAATATTATTTATTGAGGTGTATGATGAATTATAGTGTGAAAGAAACCTATAACAAGTTAGCTAATGACTATGAACATAATGTAGATACAAAAAGTTTATTTAACACGGAATATGAACGACCTGCAATGATGAGGTTACTTCCAGCTGACTTGAAAGATAAGCGTATTTTAGATGCTGGCTGTGCAGCGGGGTGGTATACATCTCAGTTAGTTAACTTAGGTGCTAATGTCACTGCAACTGATATTAGTCCTAAAATGGTAGAAGCCACAAAGAGACGAATCGACGAAAATGCGGATGTTTTATGTTTAGATTTAGAGAAGGAACTACCTTTTGAAGATGAATCTTTTGATCTCATTGTGAGTTCGCTAGTTATGCATTACCTAAAGGATTGGAGCAAGCCTTTTAGCGAGTTTCGTCGAATATTGAAACCAAATGGGACGTTACTATTTTCCATCCATCATCCATTTATGGATATAAAGTTATCTGAGAATGGCAACTACTTTTCCACTGAATTTCTTGTCGATCAATGGAAAAGAGAAGGAAAGCTGATTGATGTTCCATTTTATCGAAGACCGCTTCAAGAAATACTGAACGAAACATTGGCGTATTTTTCTTTGGTGAAAGTAGTAGAGCCTCAACCGACGAAAGCATTTCAACTGATGGAACCAGATAAATATGAAAGGTTAATGAAAAATCCGCATTTTTTCATTGGGAAAGCAGTGAGAAATAAATGAAAAAGCGAAAAGAAACTACACCTAGAAAAATAATAATCATATGTAGCATTTGGAGCGTACTTATTATAATCCAGTGTATCCAAATCATTTATAGCCCACATACATTTGTGAGGGCTATAAATCTAATAAGTACAATCTTACTATCAACTATTATAGGAGCTTTTATTAGGGAACTTTTTATTTTGAAAAAAACAAGAGATTGATATAGCGAAGCAAAAGTTTGTACATACATAAACATATAGAAGAAAATCTTAAAGGCGTAGATTATCAAATATGAAATTAAGATCTGACTAGTGTTTTACATCAATTTTTTTGGAGGGCAGATACGATGCATCCAGTAGAAATTATGGAGCTAATGTTTGTAGGAGGTACCATTGCTGTAATCATAATCGTATCCCTATTTTTAAAAGGGAAGTGGCGAAAATTTTGCTTATTATTAGCTTTAGCCGCTTCCATTGCATTTGGTTTATTTTATATTTTACGACCTTATTGGATTGACACACAAATTAACAAAAAAGTTGAAATGTTAAATGTGTATTTAACAGAACATTACCCAACAGAAGAATGGGAGATTTCAACAGTGCCTCATCGGGAAGATGGCAACAAACATCTAAATCCATACTATATTTCGGTAACTTTTAACAATGAACCAGATGTTTTATATGAATATTGGGTAGAGAACGAAAGCAGTATTTTTCAAAGAGGATATTCGACAAACAAAAACTTAGATATGTTAGAACATATGGAAAATGAGCTTGAATAATGTAGGAAGGATTCATACAGGAGGTGAATAGATGCGAACAGAACAGCAAATTATGAATTTAGTTTTAAAAGTAGCAGAACGAGACAAACGAATTCGCGCTGTCGGAATGAATGGGTCAAGAACAAATCCGAACGCCCAGAAAGATATTTTTCAGGACTTTGATATTGTCTACCTTGTGACGGAAATCAATTCTTTTATAGATGATTCAAACTGGATAGATATTTTTGGTGAGCGAATTATGATGCAAACACCGGAAAATATGTCTATGTTTCCTTCTTCATTAGGCGGAAGATTTTCCTATCTAATGTTATTTATAGATGGAAATCGAATCGATTTAACATTAATACCAATAGAGGAAAAGGACGAATATTGCAAAGAAGATAAGTTAACGCTTATTTTAATGGACAAGGATAGCTGTCTACCGGAAATCCCGGCCCCGACGGATATCGATTATTGGGTAAAACGACCATCCGCTGATTTTTTTGCAGATTGCTGCAATGAATTTTGGTGGGTATCTACTTATGTGGCAAAAGGGTTGTGGAGAAAAGAAATTCTTTATGCTGTAGATCATCTAAATAATTTTGTTAGACCCATGCTATTTAAAATGCTTGAGTGGAAGGTTGGGATTGAAACAGATTACTCCGTTAGCATAGGTAAAAGTGGTAAATACTTGGAGAATTATCTTTCCAAACAAAATTGGCAAAAACTTCTTTCCACATATCCTGATGGAAGTTACGAGAGTATTTGGAATTCGTTGTTTGTCATGTGCGATCTGTTTCGTAGTACTGCAATGTTTGTTGCTGATAATTTAGACTTCAACTATCCGTATGAAGAGGATAAAAAAGTGAATGCATATCTAAAACATGTAGAAGGTTTATCCCAAGAAGATTAATATTTTCTACTAAGGGATGCGAACCGTAGATAGGTAGTCGGTTCTTTACACTGATTGTTGCTATCTTAGCGTTGTCGTATACTTTTTCAAACAAGCCCCTGAGCTCTCAAGCAGAAAACTGTTTACTACGTAATGTGCTGATCACCTTTGACGCGATCTATTTTGTTACTAAGACTGGTTGTTATAGAAGCACTAGCCAGTCTTTTTTAATATGATCATTTTCTATATCAAGTAGAACCTTGAAAAAAGGATTTTCAATAAGAATTATCTAGACAAGTTAGCGGAACTTACTTCTTGTTTCGTTTTCATTCGATTGATTTTTGAAATGTGTATGCTGAATGAATCTAAGCGATACTTTGTCCAAGAAAGTCGCTAACATAATGCCGATTACATATCGTATCAGATCTACCATAAGAAATCCTTTGCCTAAGATAAGTGCCCCTAACCAATTACCACGAATCTCTTTAACCCAATTCCCTTGATACAGTTGGCTAAATTCAATAGCAGAGCTAAAGAAGAGACTGAGGAAAATCGCTATGATTATGCTTTTACGTATGAAAAGGAAACGGAACCCTAAATAGACCATCATAGCCCAGATCATATCTCCTGCGTTTTGCACTATAAAAGAAGGAAGAAAATGACTGAACTTTCTGGAGGCTAAACCTAAGAAAATGGTAGTAATAACTGCAATAAAATAAGCTATCCGCATGTTCCGGTAACGTAACTTGCTATATTCATTTTTAGTAGTCAATTAGATCACTCTTTGGAATGTATTGGTATTCATTCATTTTCAATATACAAGTTTTATATGACGGAAGCAAGGCTTGATTAGGAAGTTTATACATGGGGCACTTAAATTTTTTTTTTGGAAAAAGAAATCCGATTTTTCGTACCATATTAATTGTCAAACTTTTCTAATGTGTTGAAAATTATTAGAAGCTCTTGATTATTTTTTTAGTAAGTATTATACTAACTACTAATTAAAAATGCGAAGAAATGATTCGTTTATTTCGAGGGATAAGCAACTAGGAGGGTGTTTGTGGACGTAATTTACAAAGAACTGCAGAAGTTAGGTTTTTCACAATATGAATGTAAAGCATACATTGGTCTATTAAAAAACTCTCCTATAACTGGATATGAGATAAGCAAAAGAACTGGTGTACCAAGGTCCATGATTTACGAAGTGTTGGGGAAATTATTAGATAAAGGTGCTATTTATACAGTACCTTCTGAACCTATTACTTATGCACCGTTACCGGCAAAAGAATTAATCAATCGATTGCGTAACAACTTCGAACAATCATTCGATTTTCTAGAAAAAAACTTAGCTGCATTAGAGAGTGAACAGGAACTAGATGTAATACATCGTATTAGCAGCGATGAACATGTTGTTGCCGAAATGATTGATATTATTGGTAGAGCAAAAGAAGAAATATGGCTGTCGATTTGGGAGCCTCAAGTAGGATTAATAAAAGATTCTGTAAATAAACGGGTAAAAGACGGATTACATGTCTTTTCCATGCTATTTGGGACACCTAATACGAAATTAGGTGTAACTACACATCATGATTACACTGCTCCTGAAGTAGCAGAGGAAAGAATGAATGGTCGATTAACGATTGTTGCAAGGGATAATGAAGAAGTGTTAATTGCTAACTTTTCTCCTATTGCGACTGGATGGGCAGTAGTAACTCAGGACCCGGCACTTGTTTTAATAGCGATGGAATACATAAGACATGACATTATTTTTGCGGAATTAACGAAAGAATTGGGTCCTCAGAAAGTAGAAACTCTCTGGAAAAACAACAAGGATTTGTATCATGTTGTTACAGGAAAACGGTTCAAGTAATTTGAACCGTCTTTTCTTACCCTATTTCATAGTAGTTATTTAACTAACTACTAAATAATTTTAAGGAGAGTTATATGCGTATAGAGAACGTCCAATTGGATACATTTGTATCTCAAAAAAATGAAGATAGTTTTATTAATGGAGTAAAAGCTTGTGTTCCCACATTGCTCGCTTATTTAAGTATAGGATTTGCTTGCGGTGTTGTTCAAAAAACTGCGGGACTTAGCGTTTTTGAGATTGCACTTTTAAGTTTAATTCTTTATGCTGGATCCGCTCAGTTCATTGTTGCTGCAATGCTAGTAACACAAAGTACTTCAATGGCTATTATTATGACCATTTTCTTTATTAATCTTCGCCATTTACTACTTAGCGCAGCACTATCTCCTTATTTCCGACAGCTGTCCCCATTTAAGAACATGTTAGTCGGAGCTTTACTGACGGATGAGACATTTGGTGTTGCGATGAACGAAGCTGCGAAAAAGAAAAATATTAACGAAAAATGGATGCACGGTCTAAATATTACGGCTTACTTAAATTGGGTTGTAGCCAATATAGCAGGGGCCCTTCTCGCACAGTGGATCTCAAACCCTGAAAAATTTGGTTTAGAATTTGCCTTGCCAGCGGTATTTATTGGACTTCTTATCATCTCCATACTAGAAAGAAGTAAGATCAAATTGGATGTTATTGTCACGATAATCGCTATTGTCATTGCCGTAGGAAGTACATTAATGTTGTCGAGCAGTCTAAGTATTATTGTTGGTACAATAATAGCGGCAACGATTGGGATGGTGGTAGAGAAATGGAAGTAAGATGGGAAGTTTTTTTAATTATTATAGGAGCCGCATTTGTAACCTTTGTACCAAGAGTTGTTCCACTTATGATACTTAGTCGTTTTGAATTACCGGAAGGGATAATGCGGTGGTTGAGTTTTGTCCCTGTTGCTATTATGGCTGCTTTGGTAGGTCAAGAAATTTTACTACATGATGGTAAGATTTCTTCTATTAGAAGTAACGTGGAACTTTTAGCAGCACTACCTACTTTTCTTATCGCGATCAAAACACGTAGTTTACTTGCGACAGTACTTGCGGGAGTTATTTCATTTATGATTTTACGCTTATTTATGTAAAAGGATATTTTTTGCAGAAAGTTTTATAGTTACCAAATAGGAAAGGTCCTGCGTATGTATGCAGGACCTTTCCTATTTATCGCATGATTGTTAGAGAAAAATAAACATCTGTTCGATCGTTATTTAGGATAGTAAGTAAACCCAGGATATTTGACGACTGGATACTTCACTTTACGTAATGCATCCAACAATTCTGGACCAACATGCAAATTTCCTTTCACTAGGTTTGGAGGAGTAAGTGCCATCCATTGGTTTAATGACACATCAACAAATCGATCACTCTTGAACATTTCCAAAAACCATAATGTTTGGTCACCGGTATTTTGAATATAATGCCCATTAGCAAATGGAACATAGCCGACGTCCCCAGCGAATACCGTCATTCGTCCCTGCCCTGAAAGGTAATACTGCCACTCATCATTATTCGGATGCCAATGTAGTTCTCGCATGGCTCCCGGTTCCACCTCAACAAGCGCAGCTGCTATGTTTTGAGATATAGGAAAATTAGTAGAGTCTACGATTCGTACGCTTCCTCCCGGAGTTTTAATCGGTTGTTGTGCTAGTAGCTGGTGCTTGAAGCTTTGGGGAATAGTTCCGTAAGGGGACTCAACTTCTTCACTTCCGAGCGGACCTGGGACCTTGTCTTGCTAGATGTAAACCTGCCCCGAAGGAATGTGATCAAAGGCACTAATTGGGACTCCAAAGTTGACCGATAACACATCTTTTGGTGTGTGTGCAAACCAATCTGAAATTGATAAAGTGTTAAGGTTAGAAAAGGTACCATCATCGAAAACTAGCAGAAATTCTCAGTGCTCCAACCCTTGTATCGAATGTGGAAGTCCAGCAGGAAAGTACCAAAGATCTCCCGGTCCTATGTCCGCGATAAAATTCCGTCCTTCTGCGTCGATTGCTGTAATTCGTGCCCGACCTAATATCATATAAGCCCATTCAGCTTGTTTCATGCTTGTGTAATCAGTAAATTTCTAACATCATTACTCGATTTAAAATTAACCGAACTAGAAATACTCGACTTAGTTGAAGACGTAAATAAAACTTATATCATGAGAAATTGCTGAAAATGATTTTACTCTATATAAAGAAATGAGCAATATGTGAATGAATTCACGGAAATATTTGCAAATGATTGAATAGATTAATAAAATCGAATAGAGAGGAGACAAGTTCAATGAAAACAGAATTTCCTGTAATTGAAACAAAGAGATTAATATTAAGAGAAGTAACAACCGACGATGCGAATGATATGCTTACATATCTATCTGATGAAAATGTGGTGAAACCTATGGGGTTAGAACCTTTTCAAACAGTTGAAGATGTATGGGATGAAATTAGTTGGTACAAATCGATATACGAAGAAGGCACCGGAATTAGATGGGGAATCACTCTAAAAGATTCTGGAAAGGTCATTGGCAGTTGTGGTTTCCTTAATAAACTTACGAAACATTATCGAACTGAAATCGGGTACGAATTAAGCAAAGATTACTGGGGGATAGGGGTAGCTAGTGAAGCGTTGGAAGCGGTTGTTAAATATGGCTATCATCATTTGCAGTTAGAAAGAATTGAAGCTTTAATCGAACCTACTAATATTCCTTCACAAAGGCTAGTGGAGAAACAAGGATTTATAAGAGAAGGATTACTACGACATTACGAATATACTCGTGGGAAATTCGATGATTTGTATATGTATTCTATCTTAAAAGGCGACGTTAATTTTAATTAAACTGAATACATAGGAGGTAGGACTCATCAAAACTAAAGTCAATCTTCCATTTATATACTTTTTAATGAAACCAAATGTAATTTTCGTATATAAAATTGAAACACTAGATTATATAACTGTTTCAGATTTGCTGTCTGGAAGTGATAGATGGGAAACGTTCGTATTGGAGCAGGAGGATGAATTTGATAGTTTTGACCATCGAGAAAGTCATTCTATGCAGGGCAGAAGTTTTTTTTTGCCCCTCAAGATGATTTGGATATGATGGCAGAGGTCATTAATGGACAGATTCAAAAAAATCGTCACATACGTCCAGTGGGCGCGGTGCATATCGCTTCCTTTGAATCGTCAGCAGGTTCCTTAAGAGCTAGTATAGAAAGGCCAAGGATTGGAATTGGCTTCCCGGACTTCCTTTCCATAGGGCCACTGTGGAAACTGGATGAAAAAATAGGGCAAAGCCGTCGTTATGAATGGGTAACGGAGAATATTAACTTGGAGCAAGAAATAGAAATTCCATTAAAATTCACTAATACACTGCGTGAGCTTGAAGATATCCCAAGCCAAGTTCCTATCCATATTTGGTATGGAAATAATGCGAGTGAACAAACATGCATGCGCTTTTTACTGTATTTACTAAGGGATAAAACGAATGATATATTTCTTATTAACTCCACTGATCTCTATTACAAATATATAACTTCCAGAGATGAACAGCAACGGATTTTCGATACTAGTCAGATCGGGTCAAAGAATTTAAAAAAACTGTTTGAAATAAACCAAACAAACGATCCATTATGTGATAAGGAAAGAATTCAAATGCAGCTAGAGTGGGAAGCATTAGCGCAAACGAGTGAAGTCCTGCTTATTTGGAGTAATGGAGAAATAAAAAGCGTGCCTGCATATCATTTTGACTTGCAAATTTTACAAGCAATTGAAATTTACACGAACAGCAAGAAATTAAAGATTTTATCAAAACCGGGAGGGTAATCGAAGAATTATTTATACAATTGGATGAATTTGTTGGTATTTTCTTTTTAGAATATAGGATTAGGTATTTAATATATACTGGTTTCCTTGAGTTAAAAGGAATACCCAAATCCGAGTGGCATTATAGTGTAAAAAAGCGAGATAGTTGATAAGAACAATAGTGCATTTATTACGCTTAACAAAATAAAACGAAGTAAGGACGAATCAGTTATTCTACTGAATTTAGTCCTTTTATTTTTATTAAAGATGTAAAGTTTGTTATTCAAAAAGTAAAGTTAACTATACAAAAAGACAAATCAACTATACAATAGAAAGAAGATGTTTGGAGGGAGCAGTTTGCTAAAAAATCGAGTGAAGGAACTAAGGGCGAGATTTAATTTGACGCAAGGGGATCTGGCCGAAAAGACCGGTGTCACAAGACAGACAATCGTTTCATTAGAAAAAGGAAGTTATACGCCTTCGTTGCTACTTGCTATGAACATTGCGGAAGTGTTTGGAGAACCGATTGAACAAATTTTTTATAAAGAGGAGGAAACGAAATGAGGATGTATATTACAGTTCTTTTGAGATGCTTGCTTTATGTTTCTCTTGCCTTGATGGTTTATGATTATGTGAGAATTGATATGTACTTCGAAATGATGGGAAGAGGATACATCGATGAATTTTCCGTATATGTATCAACTTGGAGAGGTACTTTTTGTCTTATAGTAGCTATTCTTCTAGTTGTTATAAATATTATTGATTTTATTGTAGTTAAGAAAAATAAACATGCCCACATGAAAGAGTATATTCTAACAGAGTATGATGTCGCTGATGAACGCGCAGTTGTGGTTACTGGAAAAGCAGTTCGTTTCGCATTTGTTTTTATTCTATTTTATACTTTCCTACTAATAGGATCGTATATGTTTATACCAAATTATTTTCTCGACTATCCTTGGTATCCGATATTTACAACTGCTTCGATACCGGTTTTTGGTTTAATTATTTACTTAGTAACGTTTAAATACTTTCATGCTAAATAAAAATAGGGGGATTCCATGAGGACTTTACTAATAACTATTATTTTACGCATTCTACTAATTATTTCATTTGCTGTGCACGTGTTCCCTTCTATGAAATCATCTCAACTTTCAAAAATGCTTATGAATAAACAGATAAGCTACGATTTTTATGTGGAAAATGGTATTTATTCTAATTATTACTCCATACCATTTTTCATCCTCGTCTTGCTGAACGTTTGGTTCACATACTTTAATTCTAAAAAACGCAATAATGGTAGAATACTAATGAAAGAAATAGTCATTCCAGAAGTAAACCTGGATGACGATGAACGAGAATCTGAAATTACAGGTAAGTCGGCGAAAGTGGCGTTTTCCGTTATTATTGTTTTCTCTTTTCTCCTATTGTCACTTTTCCCAATGGCTACAACATTTTTCGATGAACTAATAGCGTATTCGGTGTTCGCCGTTGCTGCTCTACCCATAATTGGTCTGTTAACCTACTTAATCACGTACAAAGTGCTATATTCTAGGTGAAGAAGGAGATATGAATCGTGGAAGAAATAAATATGGAAATCCTTCCAACACCAATAAGAGAACTATTAGCGTACGCTACGTCTGCAAGCAAAATTGACGAGGAGTATAAGCTTTATCAAGGGAAGGAAAATAGAAAATTATTTGGATACAAGCAAGCAGAGCAATTCGTTGGCTGTATTGGAGTTGAGTGGACAACGGACAATACTTGTATTATCAAACAGATTGCCGTATCTCCATCAGAAAGAGGGCGTGGAATAGGGGAGGGGATGATAGATTTTATTATTGACAATCATTCTCTCTCCAGGATTTCTGCAGAAACAGATCAAGATGCGGTGGATTTTTATAAAAAAATGGGATTTACTATTACAAACCTAGGAGAAAAATATCCAGGAGTGGTACGTTTTTGTTGTGAATTCAGAAGAATCGAAAAATAAAACAAATTTTATAAACTAGGGGGCTTTACAATGGGCTACGAAAAAGCATTGGAACAATATATAAGCGCGACAAATACACATGATTTCAACAATGTGAGTAAAATCCTTCACGAAGACGCAATTTACTGGTTTTCGGATAAAAATTGTACAACTAATAGTGAGATTCAACGTTATTTTGAAAACGCATGGAACCTTATAAAAGAAGAGGTCTATTCAGCGGAAGATATTAAGTGGATGACGAAGGACGAGAAATCCGCTACATGTATTTATGCGTATCGATATGAAGGGTATTACAAAGGGGAATTTGTGAAAGGCAGTGGAAGAGCCACGAACATCTTCACAAAAGAAGATAATGGCGAATGGAAGCTAATCCATGAACATTTAAGCAACTTATAAGAATTACAAGATAAGAAAACATCAAATGTTACAAATATATTACAGGTGCCTGGCACCAATGGGAGGCTTGAGAATGACGGATGCGATTTTAGCATCTTTAATTTTTCTTCTAACACTAACATTAGTTATATGGCAACCTAAGAACTTATCCATTGGATGGTCAGCATGTGGTGGTGCTTTAATTGCTTTATTGGTAGGGGTAGTAGGATTTCAAGATGTGCAAGAAGTAATTGGAATTACGTGGAATGCAACATTAACTTTCGTTGCGATAATCATTATTTCATTGATTTTAGATGAAATTGGATTGTTTGAGTGGGCAGCACTTCATATGGTGAAGGCAGCAAAAGGCAGTGGCGTGAAGATGTTTGTGTACGTGAGTATATTAGGTGCAATTGTGGCAGCGTTTTTTGCCAATGATGGCGCTGCACTTATATTAACACCTATTGTACTTGCGATGGTTCGACATTTAAATTTTAAAGAACAGATGATTTTTCCGTTTATTATGGCGAGTGGGTTTATCGCTGATACAACGTCTTTGCCGTTTGTCGTGAGTAACTTAGTGAATATTGTATCGGTGGATTTCTTTGGCATAGGATTTGCAGAATATGCTTATCGAATGTTTATTCCCAATTTGTTCTCCCTAATTGCAACCATTACGGTGCTGTACATTTATTTTAGAAAAAGTATCCCGAAATCATATGATTTATCGAAATTGCGAACGCCGTCAGAAGCGTTAAAAGATGTAAGAATGTTTCACCTGTCCTGGGGTGTTTTAGCGATATTACTTGTTGGTTATTTTGTCAGTGAATTCATCCAAATGTCCATATCAATTATTGCTGGGGTAATTGCTATTTTGTTTTTATTAATGGCGAGAAGAAGTCATGCAGTGAATACGAAAGCTGTTGTAAAAGGAGCACCATGGAGTATCGTATTTTTCTCTATAGGTATGTACGTAGTTGTATATGGAATGGGAAATGCTTGGTTGACGGGTTCTTTAGCAAGTGTCGTTCAATTTGTTGCGGACCAAGGTTTGTTCGTAGCGACGATGGGGATGGGTTTTATTGCAGCTTTTTTATCCTCTGTTATGAATAATTTACCAACCGTAATGATTGATTCATTAGCTATCGCGGAAACGAATACTTCTGGACAAATTCGCGACGCACTTATTTATGCGAATGTGATCGGATCAGATTTAGGTCCTAAAATTACACCGATTGGTTCGCTTGCAACATTAGTGTGGCTACATGTTTTATCCCAAAAAGACATTAAAATTTCATGGGGTACTTATTTTAAAACAGGGATTATTTTAACGATTCCTATTTTGTTTATTACGTTAGTTGGACTGTATATCACATTTATGATTTTCTAAAGGAGAAGTAAAATATGACTAATAAAACAATCTACTTTTTATGTACGGGAAACTCGTGTAGAAGCCAAATGGCAGAAGGTTGGGCAAAGAAATATTTAGGAGACCAATGGAATGTGTACAGTGCTGGTATCGAAGCACACGGATTAAATCCGAACGCAGTGAAGGCAATGAATGAAGCTGGAATAGATATTTCCGTACAAACGTCGGATATAATTGATCCTGCTATCTTAAACAATGCAGATTTAGTCGTTACATTATGTGGAGACGCTGCCGATAAATGCCCAATGACTCCGCCACATGTAAAAAAAGAACACTGGGGCTTTGATGATCCAGCAAAAGCAGAAGGAACGGAAGAAGAAAAATGGGCTTTCTTTCTACGTGTCAGAGATGAAATTGGAGGAAAAATCGCACAATTTGCCAATGCGAAGTGAGATTGATTTATTCATTTTCGGTGAGAATTTAATGCATTACTAGGAAAGTTGGAGAAATAGTAGAGCATATTATAAGAAAACTAGTAATGGTTGGAAGTATCTGCGTTTCCAGTATGAAACGTATTTTTTAGTACGAACAAACCAAAAAAGCATGGGGATAAATAGTTGAAATGAATCATAGCTTGTACAACTAGAACAGAACGTACGTGTGGCATAATAGAAGAGTAATAAAATAGCTTGGTCAAGGGTGGTCGGCATTTCCAATTTACTAATTTTGAATTTATTCAAGGATGGGAAAGGAGATGTTGCTATATGACAACTTTCGAAACTTTGATGTTCGCACTAGCGTTCGCTGGTTTGATCGTTTCCATACTTACTTTTTCTAAAGAAAAAAAAGTAAACCACCCCTGAGCTTGCCGGCAATAGGGTGGTTTACTCATCTTAACTGCTGATCGCCTTTGAATCGATACTATTTTATGACAGGAACGTTTGGTGTTGTCGCACCAAGCGTTCTTTTTATTGTATCCGGTTTCTACTACGATTATAACATCATTTAAGAGTTAGAGTAAATAAAAGCAATTGATACGTAAACAGTAAATGGGAGATGAGACCATGCATAAATATCTGCTGTTCATTACTAGTTTTGCATTACTATTTTTTGTTTTGCAAATAGGCTTCAAACATTTGTCTGCTTTTTCTTGTCCATCTTGTAGGGATTGGATTTCATATTGCATGCACAATTGAACTTGCAATATGAAATCCAATTCCTCTTCTTAGCAACAAGACTCCCATTGAGGAATAAATTTCTTCAGTTAATTCTAAAGCTGCTTGAATCTTTGTTGCATCCAATGGTACTCACCTCGTCTGTTTAATTCTTGTTTATCTTTGTAAAAGAAAATAATTAAAATACCCCGTATTTAGAGAAACCCCCTTAATTTAACTTTTATTTCAATATAAATTACCGATTTTTTAGGTATTAAATAATATTAATAAAAATAATAATAGGCAATTAGTTTGTTGTCTAGTAATATAGTATTATTATGGTGGATTCAGTAAAAAGGTTGATACATGGACAAGTTTTGCCTGTATTAGATACACAACAAATATTTTTCATGGAACAATCAATTGTTCACAGTAAGAAGGCAGTCATTCTTATTTTAAATATTGAAGGGGTAGTTTCCAGTCAAGGAAAGCTGGTCACGCTCATTAATATTATAGAAGCATTACATTCACTCGATAATTTAGAACAGGTAAGGGAGGTATAATCCAGACGGCTTAGATTTGAAAGCACGCAAAGTTAAAAAGGGGAGTATTTGAAAGGACTAAGTTACATACGGGGGAGATTGTCATGAAGAGTATTAAAGGGAAAATTTTAATAAGTTTTGCTGTTGTTTTACTAATTTTAATAGTAATGGCTACCTATAGTTATATTACAATTAATACGACATCTAATGATGTAGAAGACATAACCTCTAACGAAATGGCTTTTTTAGAATCTTCTAATTCGATGACATTTAGTGTAGCAAATCGATCGAAAATTGTACGAGATTATGTTCTCTTTGATAAGGAAGAGTTCAAAGAACAATTTTTAGCAGAAACAGAAAAGGCTATCGAGAAAGAAAAGGTTCTACATGATGCCATCTCTAGCGGTCGTATTTCAAAAAAGGTTGAATCTGCTTTAAAAGATGCAGATGCAAAGACAATTAGATGGAGAACATTAGTTAACGATGAAATTATCCCCCTTTACGATAGTGGAGATAAAGAAGGAGCCATAAGGTTGATGGAGGAAAAATGTCTTCCTTATAGTCAAGAGGCTATTGAAGCTTGGGTTAATGTGGTAGACATTCAAAATAGTATCACGAAAGCCCAAACAGAAGAAATGAATGCATCCGCTGCGCAATCAAAACTTTTAATAATAATTACATCTGCATTAGCCATTGTAATTGCTATCACTGTAGCTTTATATAATGCTAATAGCATTTCCCAGGCAATTACTTTAGTTGTTAAGCGTTTAGAAACAATCGCAATGGGCGATCTTCGTGGCGAATTGTTAGAAACAAGGTCTAAGGACGAAATTGGACGTTTAATAAACTCTTCAAATACTATGGTTACAAATTTGAAAGCATTGATGGCAAGGGTTTCTGAGACTTCCAGTCAAGTAGCAGCATCTTCTGTACAATTTACTGCTTCAGCTGAACAGTCCTCTGCTTCAGCCGAACAAGTTACTACATCTATTCAAGATATTGCATCGGGGGCTGAAACGTCTTCTCAAAGTGCAAGTGAGTCTCTACATGCGATAAGTGTAGTATCTACTGGTGTAAAGAGAATTGCTGTATCTTCTGCTGGCGTAGCTGGGGAGTCTCTAAACACAACGATACAAGCGAACGAAGGTAATACTCGCATTCAGCAAGCCGTATCTCAGATGCAAGCTATCCAAACATCTGTTGGTACAACGTCAAAGCTCGTAACGAATCTTGGAGAACGTTCGAAAGAAATCGGACAAATCGTTGAAGTAATCACAGGGATCGCAGACCAAACCAATCTCTTAGCTTTGAACGCAGCTATCGAAGCTGCTCGTGCCGGAGAACATGGCCGTGGGTTTGCAGTAGTTGCCGATGAAGTTCGAAAGCTGGCTGAGCAATCTAAGCATTCTGCTGATCAAATTGCTCAGTTGGTTAATCAAATTCAAAGGGATACGAATATAGCTGTCGAGTCAATGGCTACTGGTACGAAAGAAGTGGAAACGGGAACGTATGTGATCACTGAAGTAGGAGAAGCATTTGGAAGAATTCTTGAATCCATTCAATTAGTATCTGAAAAAATCGAAGAAGTATCCATTTCTGCTGAACAAATGGCTGGATCTACTCAACAAGTACATGCTTCGGTCGATTCCTTAGCTGAAATTGCACAAAACGCTGCCGCAAACTCTCAAAATGTGGTGGCAGCTTCTGAAGAGCAACTTGCAACAATGCAAGAAGTAACTACTTCTGCGACTTCATTGAATTTCCTAGCAGGAGAACTGCAAGAAGAACTTAATAAGTTTAAGTTTTAGATAAATAAGAGCAGGTTTATCCTATCAAGGGCTGTGTCAGGAACCCGTCTTTACAACGTTAAGGAACTTTCAAGCATTTCAAAAATGAAGGAAGTGCACTAAAAGAAGGTACAACATTAATGTGAAATTAGCAATCGATTATGAAGGGAGGCACAAGCGATTAATAGTGCCTTCCTTTTTATCGTCCAAAATAATATGCAGAAATTCGGTCGATGAATTCTTTTTCCAAATCCCCTGTCTTTTTAACTATGAGGTACGTGGAGACGGAAGGTAATTCAAACAGGTCAAAATGGGCTTGCATCATTTTGCCTTCTATTAATTCGCGTCTGATAATTGATTGCGGAAGAAAGGAAACACCAAGTCCATCCTGAATGAACCTTTTAGCTATATACGCTTGCGTTACTTTCATCGTGCGAAGACCAACGATATGTTTATTCAATTGCAATAAAAGATCGTCCCAAAAAACAGGGTGGTGATGAGTAAATAGATAACTTTTATGCAGAACGTCTTGTACATCTATTGGCGGGCCACTTTCCTCATCATACTCATCAAAAGGCATAACAAATAAAATCGGATCCTCATAGATCGGAACGGACTGTATATTTCTTCGCTGCGCTTCCAGTGCTGAAACGCCTATATTCACTTCCCCTTGTTCCACTAGTTTCTCAATATTATGCGATTCCTCTATACGAATACTTATCTCAACATCGGGATGAAGTTTCATAAAAGAACGTAAAACATTTGGTAAGATCGTTTCCGCCATGAGTGGGGAAATGGCAATACTCCAGTTTCGTCTATAACCTTGGGCAAATGCTTGTACTTTGCCCACACTATTTTCAATACTATTAACTATTTGTTGCGCTTCTGGTAAAAAGAATTTTCCCGCACCTGATAATGACACTCGATTATTTCGTCTCTCAAAAAGAGGAATACCTAAATGCTCTTCCAGCAACCGGATATGTACGGTTACGCTTGGTTGAGACACTGTTAGCTTTTCGGATGCTTTTCGAAAATTAAGTGTTTCTGCTGCGACGCAAAATGTTTTAAGCCATTGATACTCCATAGTTCCACCTACTTGATTACTTATATTAATTAACTTAATTATATATATTTAATTTTCATTATCAACTACTACTCATATACTAGATGAAAGGAGATGGTTAAATATGTATCAACGAGGATTAAAGGATATTGTAGCAGTGCATACAAATATCGCGTCTGTAGAAGGAGACATAGGAGAGTTAAGGTATAGAGGGGTTAAAGTGAATGAATTAGTACCGAACCTTTCGTTTGAAGAGCTAGCCAGTTTTCTATGGACAGGGGATCAGACAAGAATTTCCTTGAAGCAAGATAGTGAACTTCCAAATCATATAAAAAATATCATTGATTCACTTCCAAAAGAAATTACATTAATGGATGCGATGAGAACTGCAATTTCGGCATATGCTCATCGTGAATTTAACGATAAAACAATACAGGAGCAAGCTGTAATTCTCACAACAGCCCTTCCAATCATCATTGCTAGACATTATCGAAATCAGCATGATCTTCCAATAGTTGAAGCAAATCCAGATTTATCACACACAGCCAATTATTTGTGGATGCTAAACGGAGAGGTACCGAGTGAAGTACAAGTGGAAGCATTGGAGACGTATTTAAAGCTTACGATGGAGCATGGGTTAAATGCATCCACCTTTGCAGCAAGAGTGACTATCTCTACGGAATCTGATTTAGCAGCAGCTATAACTTCAGCACTTGGGACGATGAAAGGTCCACTTCACGGAGGAGCTCCGTCAGGGGTTATTGATTTATTAAACGAGTTTACAGATCGTTCTTCTATTCGAACTATTGTGGAGAATAAAATCAATAATGGAGAAAAAATAATGGGGTTCGGTCATCGTGTATACAAAACCGCGGATCCACGTTCTGTTTTATTACGTGAAAAATGTTTACAGCTACAAGGAAGAGACGCTTGGTTAGACTTAGCAACGGTAGCAGAAAAGGAGATTATCGATTTGCTGGCTGAACACAAGCCAGGACGTAAATTGTATACAAATGTCGAATATTATGCCGCTGCCATTATGCGCTCTATTGATATGCCAGCAGAACTGTTTACTCCGACATTTAGTGTGGCGAGAATGATAGGGTGGACTGCCCATGCAATTGAACAGCTAGAAGATAATACGATTTTCCGCCCGCAATCTGTGTATATTGGTGAAATAAAAGAGGAAATAAACAGGTAAAATAAAACACCCGAAGAAAAATATTACTTTTTTCTTTGGGTGTTTTTCACATAGTTAAAATGATTGGACCGAGTAAATAGTTATTACATTAGCTATGTTTACGTTGAAATTCAATCATGAAATCGCTAAGTGCTTTACATGCTTCAAATGGTACTGCATTATACGTGGAAGCTCGGCAACCACCTACAGAACGATGGCCATTCAAACCGACAAAGCCTGCTTCTTTTACTTCTGTTAAAAACTGCTTTTCTAATTCTTCGTCAGTAACACGGAAAGTGATGTTCATAAGTGAACGGCTCTCAGTTGTTGCATGCCCTACATAAAATCCGTTGCTGTTGTCAATAGTGTCATAAATGACTTTTGCTTTTTCCTCATTGTGTTTAGCAATTGCCTCTAGTCCACCTTTTTCTTCTATCCAATTTAGTACCTCTCCTAGCATATAAATACCGAATGTTGGAGGTGTGTTATATAAGGAGTTATTCTCAGCATGCGTGCTGTATTTTAACATAGTCGGAATTTCTGTGTTTGCTTTTTCGAGTAAATCCTTGCGCACGATGACAACAGTTACACCAGAAGGACCGAGGTTTTTCTGTGCTCCTGCATAGATCATCCCAAATTTACTGACATCGATTGGTTTAGACATAATATCACTAGACATATCCACAATTAATGGAATTTCACCTGTGTCAGGAAATGAGTGCCACTGAGTTCCGTAGATTGTATTATTCGATGTTAAATGAATATAAGCATCTTCCGAATTAAATTGGATATCTTCAAAAGTAGGGATGTTACGGTACTTGTTTTCTTTTGTAGTTGCTATTTGATAAGGCTCTCCAAAGAGTTTTGCTTCTTTGAATGCTTTTTCTGACCAAGAACCTGTCATAATATAGCCCGCTTGTTGACCCTCTTTTAACAAGTTCATCGGAATCATTGAAAATTGAAGGCTTGCACCACCTTGAAGAAAAAGCACTTCATATTGATCTGGAATAGAAAAGAGCTTTCTCATACGAGAGATTGCCTCGTTATGTATATTTTCGAAAGTTGCACCACGGTGACTCATTTCCATGATGGACATGCCTGTACCACGGAAATTCACTAGTTCTTTTTGCGCTTTTTCTAGTACTTCAAGGGGAAGAGCAGAAGGGCCTGCACTAAAATTATAAGCTCGTTTGATCATATTGATCACTCCTATTAAATTTGATAGATTTTATTTATCTATTATATACAGAATTGCATGTCAGGGATTGAAATTAACGAAATATTTTTAAAAAAGTGAACGATTTGTTAACATTATGGGTTTTATTTTCACAAGATGAAGTAGATGAATCCTAATATTGAGTCAAAATACGAGGGAAAAAGAAAAATTTAAACGATTAGGTAATATATATGTACAGGAAATAGACTGAGAGAAAACGCATATATGGTGAGATGGAAGAGGGAAAAAATAGCATGTTCATAGGAGCAGCATTTTCCGTGTTTGAATAAATAAAAGCAAGTGAAAATGTTATTTTAATATTCTTCCCTCCGTACATGTAGCTTATATATTAAATTTCAAAAACCGAAATATTTCCCCTTTCTATCTTCCGAAATGTACGAACATTTGCTAAACTAGTTAAGTCTTAATATAGGAATATGGGGGAAATAACGTGAAAGTATTTTTGGATTTAGGATGGTTTTTTAAAGAAAGGAAAAAGCAATATTTACTTGGCATTCTGATGCTTATGATCGTCGCATTTTTACAGTTGTTACCTCCTAAAATTATTGGGTATGTCGTAGATGAAATTAGTGAAGGTACGCTAACGGTACGCATTTTAACGACTTGGCTTGCAATTTTAGCAGCCGCCGCTGTTGGGATGTACATTTTACGCTACTACTGGCGGATTATGATATTTGGATCAGCTATTTTTCTAGCCAGACAGCTGAGGGAAAGATTGTTTCGCCATTTTACAAAAATGGCTCCATCGTTTTATCAAAAGAAACGCGTCGGAGATTTGATGGCCCATGCGACAAATGATTTGTCCGCTGTGCAACAAACGGCAGGTGCTGGTGTATTAACACTAGTCGATTCAATCACTACAGGCGGTTTTGTAATTGCTGCCATGGCCATTACGATTAACTGGAAGCTGACTTTAATCGCACTTATTCCACTACCTTTGATGGCAATTTTAACAAGCTACTATGGAACGCTTTTGCACAAACGATTTGGTTCTGCACAGGAAGCGTTTTCAAGTTTGAACGATAAAGCCCAAGAAAGTATTTCTGGAGTGAAAGTAATTAAAACTTTCGGGCAAGAAAAAGAAGATACAGAAGACTTTGTGCAACTATCTAAAGAAGTAGTAGATAAAAATATTCGTGTTGCCAAAGTAGACGCTTTGTTTGATCCAACGATTTCACTTATTGTTGGGATGTGCTTCTTCTTATCGATTGTGTTTGGAACTCGTTTTATCTTAGCTGGAGACATGTCAATAGGTGATTTGTTTGCATTTACTTCCTATTTAGGGCTACTTGTTTGGCCAATGCTTGCTTTTGGCTGGTTATTTAATATTGTGGAACGTGGTCGTGCTTCTTACGATCGTATTATGAATTTATTGGATGAAAAGATTGAAATTGACGATAAAGAGGATGCGCTCGAAGAAAAGCCAGATGGCGATATCCAATTTCATGTAGAGGAATTCAAATTTCCTGAGGACGCTCGTACTGCAATTCATGATGTGCATTTCACCCTTAAGCGTGGAGAGACATTAGGAATTATCGGTAAAACAGGAGCTGGAAAAACAACTATACTCAAACTACTCATGAGAGAGTTTGAAGGATATACAGGTCAAATTGTATACGGAAATCATGCCATTGATGCATACAAAAAGCGCAATTTACGTGAAGCGATTGGGTATGTACCGCAAGATCATTTCCTTTTTTCTACAACCGTTGCTGGGAATATTGCGTTCGCAAATGCAAGTGCTTCCATGGAACAAGTGTATGAAGCGGCAAAACTTGCGTATATACACGAAGACATTTTGCAGTTTACAGATGGATACAGCACAGTAGTCGGAGAACGAGGCGTATCGCTTTCAGGTGGTCAGAAACAACGTATTTCTATCGCTCGTGCGCTTATGATGGAGCCAGAGCTACTTATTCTCGACGATTCGTTGTCGGCAGTAGACGCACAAACAGAAGAAGCAATATTAGAAGCATTAAAAGAAAAACGAAACGATAAAACGACGATTATCACGTCACACCGATTGAGTGCGATTCAGCATGCGCATCAAATTATCGTTATGAGTGAAGGAACGATTGTAGAAAAAGGGACCCATGAACAATTGATGGAGTTAGAAGGGATATATTTCGAGATGTATCAATTACAGCAACTCGAAACATTAGTGGAAAAGGGTGGTGAAGCATAATGGATGAAAAACAATTACAGTTAAGCGGGAAAGATCAGTGGAGAGTTTTCAAACGATTGCTCACCTATTTAAAGCCACATAAGAAAGTTATTGCTTTAGCTTTATTCTTACTTATTTTGACTGTGTTAGGGGATATTTTAGGACCTTTTCTGATCAAAGTATTCATGGATGATTATTTAACTCCAAGAAATTTTCCGACAGGTCCCATTGTCGGTCTAGCACTTGGCTACGTTTTTATACAAGTTGGAAATGTCATTGTCAGCTATTTTCAATTGCTCAGGTTCCAAGAAATTGCATTGAAAATTATTCAACAAATGCGAATTGATGTATTTTCGAAAGTGCATACGCTAGGCATGAGATATTTTGATAAAACACCTGCAGGAAGCATCGTATCTCGCGTAACAAATGATACGGAAGCGATTAAAGATATGTTCGTTAGTGTATTAGTTGCATTTGTACAAAGCGGATTTTTAGTAATTGGTGTGTATATCGCCATGTTTATCCTGAATGTAAAATTAGCACTAGTTACGATTATTTTATTGCCAATATTATTTTTCATCATTACAACGTATCGAAAACATAGTTCGATTGTGTACCAAGATTTGCGCGAACGACTGAGCCAACTAAATGCAAAGCTTGCGGAATCTTTGCAAGGGATGACGATGATTCAAGCATTTAGACAAGAAGAACGACTGCAAGATGAGTTTAATGACATTAATGATAAACACTGGAATGCCGGAAAACGAAATATTAAACTAGATAGTTTACTCCTTCGCCCAGCAATCGATTTAGTGTATGCACTAGCAATTATTATGGTACTTAGTTATTTTGGAATTACGTCTATGAACAATGTGGTAGAGGTCGGAGTCATCTATGCGTTCGTCACGTATATTGATCGTTTTTTTGAGCCGATTAATCAAGTAATGCAGCGTTTGTCGATTTTCCAACAAGCAATTGTTGCCGCTTCACGTGTATTTAAATTATTAGACGAAAATGATTTAGCACCTTCCCAAAAGAATATAGCTAGTGCTAAGATTGAACAAGGAAAAATCGAATTTCAAAATGTTACTTTTTCATATGATGGTAAGACGAATGTGTTAAAAAATATTTCATTTACTGCGGAACCTGGTCAAACGGTAGCTTTAGTAGGGCATACTGGAAGTGGGAAAAGTTCTATTATAAACTTGCTTATGCGTTTTTATGAGTTTGAACAAGGGGATATTAAAGTAGATGGACATTCAGTAAAAGATTTTCAAACGCAAGAAATTCGGGAGAAAGTAGGACTTGTACTCCAAGATCCATTTTTGTTCTACGGCGATATTGAAAATAATATTCGCTTACATGATCAAACCATGACCGAAGAAGAAGTAAAAGCTGCTGCTGAATTTGTTCAAGCAAATACGTTTATCGAAAAATTACCAGATTCTTACAAACATAAAGTGACGGAGAGAGGGTCTACATTCTCAAGCGGTCAAAGACAACTAGTGGCATTTGCACGAACAATCGCGACGAACCCAAAAGTGCTCGTTTTAGATGAAGCAACTGCTAATATTGATACGGAAACGGAAGTTGCTATCCAAAATAGTTTGGAGAATATGCGTAAAGGTCGCACTACTATCGCAATCGCACATCGATTAAGTACAATTGCCGATGCGGAACTTATTTTAGTTTTACATCATGGAGAAATCGTAGAACGAGGTACGCATCAGCAACTTTTGAACGAAAAAGGCTTGTATCATAAAATGTATTTACTTCAAAACGGCGTAGTGGAGGATCCTGCATAAATTAGACAAAAAGCTGTCACAAGCAATTGTAGAGTCAAAGTGCTATAAATTTGGTACGATAGGGACAGTAAACCGGAAAGGAAGTCAGCCGTGAGTACCGATATTAATCTATTATTGGCATTTGGAGCAGGATTTTTAAGTTTCATTTCGCCATGTACATTACCTTTGTATCCTGCATTTTTATCTTATATTACAGGAATGTCATTAGAAGAAATCAAAACGGATAAGAAATTGATGCAAAAAAGAGGAATGCTACATACATTATTCTTTTTATTAGGGTTCTCCATTATATTTGTTGCGATAGGATTCGCAACATCATTAGTAGGAACGTTCTTTATCCAATATGGAGATCTACTCCGCCAAGTTGGGGCAATTTTTATTGTCATATTTGGATTAATCATTGTTGGGATATTTAATCCAGCATTTCTAATGAAAGAAAAACGCCTCCAGTTTAAAAATCGCCCTTCCGGCTTTTTTGGAACCACTTTGATAGGAATGGCGTTCGCTGCTGGTTGGACTCCTTGTACTGGGCCTATTTTAGCTGCAGTTATTGTAATGGCAGGGTCAAACCCAGATGTTGGAATATGGTATATGCTTGCATATGTACTAGGTTTTGCGATTCCATTTTTCGTTCTATCATTCTTTGTTACAAGACTTAACTGGATCCGTAAAAATAGTAATTTAATCGTAAAAGTTGGCGGTTATATTATGATTGCCCTTGGAATTTTATTGTTTTTCGACGGTTTAGAGTATATTATCCGAATTTTAAGCCCGTTTTTTGGTAATTTCACAGGATTTTAAATGGATTTCATATGAGGGGGGCATGAATGTGACGACAGTATTAGTAGTGGATGATGCAATCTTCATGCGGACCACGATTAAAAGAATGCTTGAGGAACATCAATTTGATATAATTGGTGAAGCAGCAAATGGGCTAGAAGCAGTTGAAATGTATAAAAAATTGTTGCCGGATGTAGTGACGATGGATATTACAATGCCGGGAATGACAGGGATTGAAGCAGTGAAAGCAATTACCTCCGAGTATCCAGATGCAAAAATAGTGATGGTTACTGCACTTGGGCAACAAAAACTAATAGTAGATGCACTAGAGTCAGGCGCTAAAGATTTCATTACAAAACCATTTAACCCAGAACAAATGGTGCAAGTACTACACAATGTGACAGCTGACTGAGAGTAGATGTATTAGAATTGAAGGATATGATATATATGATATTTGATAAAATTTCACCGAACGTAATGATAATTGTCTCTACTGTGTTAGCTATTGGTATGGGAATTGTCGTAACGACCATCCGAGCAAAATCGGCTAAACGACCGGCAAGTGTTAAAAAAATATTATTGCCTCCGCTTTTTATGTCTACAGGAGCATTAATGTTTATCTTTCCTTTTTTTAGAGTTACAGGATTGGAATTTATGGAAGCGATAGCTGTCGGTATTTTGTTCTCCACTGTGCTTATATGGACTTCCAAATTTGAACGAAGAGATGGCGCTATTTACTTAAAACAGTCGAAAGCATTCATCTTTATCTTGTTTGGATTATTAATCGTTCGTATCGTTGGAAAATTAGTACTTAGTTCTACGATTGATATTGGGGCACTAAGTGGCATGTTCTGGATCTTGGCATTCGGCATGATCGTTCCGTGGAGAATTGCGATGTTTATGCAATTTAGGAGAATACAAAAAGAAGTAAGTTTATAAATGGAAAGCGAGCACTCCTGTAAAAGGAATGCTCGCTTTTTCTCATTTGCCTCTAGGCATATCCGCTGATAGCTCGAAAAACTGTTCATATGGTGTAACATCAATCTTTAGTTCAGCTAGTTTTTTGCGCAAAAATTTATGATCCCGCTTAGGTGTAGCAATAATATAACCTCGCACTAAGAGCTCCCGTGTAATAGCGGTCGCTTTTTCCTCTAATGCTAATTCTCCGATTTTTCCTGCGATTTTTTGCTTCGCAACCGGTCGAAAAAGTTCTGGCACTGGGCTGACTAATTCATTTAACAGCATTTTTTGATCTTCATTCCATAAATGTATCGTGTTGTTCACATAATATTCTTCCCAATCTAGCACGGACTTTCCGTCATCTTTTGGTAGCGCCTTTAAAAACTTTCGGAACATAAAGAAGCCGCCAATAGCCATTAATGATATAAGTACGACTACCCAAAAAAGTATAAACCATAAAAACCAACCATTTAACAATCTATTCACCTCAATCTTCTTACCATTAGTATAAGATGTTTGCGAAAAATTTTCACTAGGAATGTATCCTTATCTAAAAAAACTTTCTATCTACTAGTTGAAAGGAGGTGATACACATGGCGAACTTAGAACATAAACAAGCGGTATTCAAATTGATTTATGAAGCAGGTTTGACAGAAGACGGTAAGATGAAGACAAAATCAAAAACATATCGCAATATTAATGCTGAAGCAACAGCGGATCAATTGGAATTAGTAGCAACTACATTAAAAAGTTTTACTAGCAGTCCCTTCATTAATGCAGAAAAGATCGAAACAATGAACTTAAACTAATAACGAAAAGGAGGAAATAGTGTGTCTAAAACATTGCAGTTAGAATTTGAAGCAGTCAATGGAAAAAACATGACGATATCGGTTGATGATCCAAAAGAGTCCCTAACTTCAGAAGAAGTACAAACAGGGATGGATGCAATTATTAGTAGTAATGTTTTCCATGTGGAAGCGGCCCCCCTTGCCCTCGGAAAAAGTGCACAAGTAGTAGAACGAAATGTAACAACTATTATTTAATTTAGAATGACTCTCCGGGCAACGGAGAGTCATTTTTTAAAAGGGAGATGAATATGAATGGAACAATGGCTTGCAGTTATTCAAGATGTTGGTTTTCCAATTTTCGTGTCATTTTACTTGATGCACCGAGTGGAAAGTAAACTCGAAGAAATAAAAAATGCACTATTATCCTTAAAATAACTTCTTTATTCACAAAACTGTTGAATTAATGGGAGCTAATGTAGTTGAATGAACCAAGTTGTTTCGTTAAGATAAGTCTATAATAGAAAAGAGAGGTCTCATTCCATGAAAAGATTATTAGCAATGCTTTCGATCACCTTGCTTATACTTGCAGGTTGCGGAAGTGGAGGTAATTTTGAAGCACAAACGAATTGGAAAGTAGAAGATTTCAAATTCGAAAACCAACGCGGAGAAGCTGTTTCGCTAGACGATCTAAAAGGAAATGTTTGGCTAGCAAGTTTCATCTATACGAATTGTACAACGGAATGTCCACTAATGACATTTAATATGAGTGATATTCAAAAAACACTTAAAGATGAAGGAATAGAAGACTATAAGATTGTTTCATTTACTGCAGATCCTACTTTCGATACACCAAAAGTATTACAAGAATATATCGGAAACTTTGAAGTTGTGGACGAAAGCAAATGGAACCTTTTAACCGGATACTCCCAAGAAAAGATTAAAAAATTTGCAGCGGATAATTTTAAAACAGCTGCTATAAAAAATCCGAATAACAACGAAGTAATGCACGGCATATCCTTCTTTTTAGTCGATCAAGACGGTGTCGTTGTTAAAAACTATAATGGCTATACAGACGTACCAAAAGAAGAGATTGTAATGGATGTGGAAGCATTAATCGCAGATGGAAAATAAAAAAGAACCCTCCTCGGGTTCTTTTTTATGCATTATTTTGTTTTTTTAGTAAGTCTCTAATTTCTTCTAATAGCACTTCTTTTGCATCAACAGGGGGAGCTTCCTCCGTAATTTCCACAACGTCTTCTTTCCGTTTAAATTTAGATAACAAACGTATAAACAAGAAGATGGAAAAAGAGATAACGATAAAATCAAAAACGGACTGGATAAAATTTCCGTATAATATGATTGGATCCTTCGATGGGAAACCTAGCGAAGTAAATTTCACCCCACCTATAAGTAGCCCAACTATAGGCATAATAATGTTTTCTACTAATGAAGAAACAATCTTTCCAAAAGCAGCACCAATAACAACCGCTACTGCTAAATCTAGTACATTTCCTTTGAAGGCAAATTCTTTAAAGTCTTTCCACATATATTATCAACTCCATAGTGCCATACTACAAAAAAATACAATAATTGTATAGTGGCTTTCGACATTTTTAGACTACTTTTTTATATGAAAACATGCTATTGTTTTCTTTGAGTGAAAGACGGGTATGATAGACGATGACAAAAAAGTATTTCTTGAAATAGGTGAATAAAACCATATGAAGCAAAAGAAAGATACATCCTTTAAAGCATGGATAATTATATTACTCCTTCCCATTACGATTACAGTATATGTACTGTTGATTATTGGGTGGAATGAATTGCAAAAGATACCAGTTGTACTAGAATGGGCAGAATCTATTCATCTAAAATCCTTTTCCCAAGAAAAATTAGATATCCCCGAAGAATATATTGCCATTTACCAAGAGGCAGAAGCGATTTATGGTGTACCATGGACGTTGCTTGCAGCTCATCACCGTATGGAAACTATATTTTCAACCATGGATCCGCTCCTATCTCCTGTGGGAGCAGAAGGTCATATGCAGTTCATGCCATGTACGTTCGTAGGTTGGTCGCATCCTAGTTGTAGTGGATTAGGACAAGGCGATATCCCCGAGGAAGATAAAGTAAACCCGGATATAATTGCCGAGTACGGTGGGTATGGCGTGGATGCGAATAAGGATGGGATAGCCGACCCTTATAATATAGAGGATGCTATTTTCAGTGCAGCAAACTATTTAGCAGCAAGTGGCGCGGCAGATGGGGAATTAGAAAAGGCGATTTTTAATTATAACCGGAGTGATAAGTACGTAAAAGATGTGTTGTATTTTTACCAGTTATACGAAAGTCAATTGCAAGCGCTCCAATCTGCATCCGCTTTACAAACAGAAAAAAAGGATGGACCCTAATCGAAGTGTCCATCCTTTTTCTTATTTACGTGTAGATTTTAAGATGAGACTTAAAATGAAGACTAAAATAATAGCACCGATTAATGCCGGAATAATAGCCATATCCCAAATAACTGGACCAAAGTCTGAGAAGATTAGTCCACCAAGCCATGCACCAATAATACCGGCAATAATATTACCAATAATACCTCCTGGAATGTCCTTACCTACTATTAATCCTGCTAACCATCCAATAATACCACCGATTATTAAATATAAAATGAATCCCATTTTCATTCATCTCCTTGTAAGAATGTTGTATTGCTGTACATTCTTTATATAGCCAGACAGGAGAAAAACTAAACATGTAGACATTATTATATTATTACTTTAGCACCTAGCGAGTTCGTGAAATGTCCCAAAGCCCATTCATGTCCTTCTGGATTGAAGCTTGCAACCGCTGACTTATGAATAACAATTGAAAAGCCTAAATTATACGCATCTACTGCTGTGTGTAAAACACAAATATCTGTACATACACCAATTATATGCACTTCTTCAATATGACGTTCACGCAACAACTGATGCAAATTCGTTCCAGCAAAAGAACTGTAACGCGTTTTATCCATCCAAATAATTTTATCGCGATTCGCATCATATACATTTTTTAGGTCTCCATATAATGCACGACCTGGCGTGTTGCGAATATTATGTGGAGGAAATAGTTGCGTTTCCGGATGGAATGGATCGTTTGCTTCGTGTAAATCCACAGGGAAGATGACTAATTCATCGTTATTCAAAAAATCCTGCGTAATAGAAACAATCGATTCTTCTATTAATTGTCCTGGCTTTCCACATGTAAGTGCGCCATCATTTGCAACAAAGTCTACCGTATAGTCAACTACTAATAATGCTTTTTTCACTTTGCAACACTCCTTTACTAATTACTATTAGTATGAAGGAATAAAAATAAAAATCCATAATATATTGTAAAGTAACTATTCGATATTTTGCATTTCAAAAAAAAGCGAGTATAATAACAAAAAAAGGGAGTGGAGAATATGGACATTCAAGTAACAAAAAAGTTAAATAAACAAGGAATATGGTTCGCGATTCTCCATACTGTATTCATTTTAAACCTAGCGATAGACATATTTTCTATTCACTAGAAAAGTAGACAAAAAAACAAAACGACCGAATGTTTCTTACTCATTCGGTCGTTTTGTTTTTTACTTTACAGATCCGCTTTCAAACTCGGTTTCTTTATAATACATATTTTTCACTAAAATGTTAGGACCTAAGCATTTTACTGCCGGACAATGACAGTTCAGTGATTTAGAGAGTGGGGAAGCTAGCCATTTATTAAAAACAGACGGAAGTGTATCCGTTTGAATATTTCCTAGCTTTGGAGCGTCTCCAAAATCAGTTACAATTACTTCACCTGAAAAAATATTGACATTTAATCGTGATCTACCATCAGGATCGTTTCGCACCGATACATTTTTGGCTTTCTTTAATCTATTTAACAGTTCTAAACTTCTATCATTTTGGCTACAAGGATAAAATGGCAAAGTCCCGAACAACATCCATGTAGCTTCATCACGGAAATCTAATAATTGTTCAATCGCATCATGCGTTTCTTCTAATGTAAGCGTTGTTAGGGCGCTAGCAAAATCAGACGGGTACATTGGGTGAATTTCATGTCTAGCACATTTCATTTCTTCGACTACTTGTTTATGGATATGTTCTAAATAGGGAAGTGTTTTTTTGTTGAGCATCGTCTCCGCTGAAACCATGACACCTGCTTCCGACAACATTCGACTATTGTCGATCATTCGCTGGAACAATTTTGCGCGTTGCTCATATGTCGGTTTTCGATCCATCATTGCAAAGCCAGTTTCGACAAATTCATCAATTGTTCCCCAATTATGCGAAATATGTAGCACATCTAGAAACGGGGCAATAAGTAAGTATCTTTCTGGATCTAACGTAAGGTTGGAGTTTATTTGTGTCCGCACTCCACGGCTTTGAGCGTACTTTAAAAGTGGAAGTACATAATTCATGACAGATTTCTTCGAAAGCATCGGCTCTCCGCCGGTAATACTAATCGTTTTTAGATGAGGAATTTCCTCAAGTCTTGAAATGATTAAATCGATAGGAAGCGCATCATCATCTTTCGTTTGGAGTGTATACCCAACTGCACAATGTGCACAGCGCATATTACAAAGATTGGTTGTAGTGAATTCAATATTGGATAATGTAAGTTTTCCATGTGTTTCGATATCACGATAAGCTTCCCATGGATCATTTGTTATGGTCATTCTGTTTTTAGTAATCATGTAAATCTTCCTTTCCAATATAATATTGTCTCATATTCTAATGAAAATGAAAATATAACGTGTAGGAAAGATTGCATGGAAGAGCTATTGGGTATAAGATAAATAACCAGAAATGAGTGGAGGAATTACATGTTTATCGGAAAAAATAATGAAATTAGAGCTGCACTTTTTCAGCAAGTGGATACATTAACAGACCTACAATTCAACCAAAAACCAGATGCGAACGCTTGGTCACCGAAAGAAATCATCGAACACTTGGTGAAAATGGAACAAACGATTGCAAGAGGAATCCAAGCGCAATTAGCTAATCCGGAAAGCCCAAAAGCGAAGAAAAAACCAATACAACTTTCGACATTGAGGTTCATCAAAGTAAAAGCGCCAAGCCATACAATCCCAAGCCCTGATTTTGAAACAAAAGAAAAGATGAAAGCATTGCTTCATGAAACTAGAATGGAGTTACTATCCGTCTATACATCTAGTAATTTGAATGATTTAAGGTCTAAATCATTGAAGCATCCCATTTTTGGGAATGTCCCACTTATTCAATGGTTTCCTTTCGTAGGTCTGCATGAGAAAAGACATCTTAAACAATTAGAAAAAACAATTGAGAAATTAAAAGGTCATAAGTAATAATTATCACTTATTATAATTTTAATGTAATTTACTTATCGACTTTATTCGAGTATGATTGATTTTGGAGAGAAGTCAATAGTATAGAGTCTTTTCAATAGACATTAGGAGGAATAGTAATGGCAAAAAGTAACTTACACAACAGCCGTACTTCTTTTTCTGTGAATGGTAAAGAATATAACTATTATCGTTTAGCAGCATTAGAAGAAGCGGGAATCGCAAATGTATCACGCCTTCCTTATTCAATTAAAGTATTATTAGAATCCGTTTTACGTCAATATGACGGCTATGTTATTAAAGACGATCATGTAAACCAATTAGCAAAATGGGGTAAAGACGCAAATACAGAAGCGGAAGTACCATTTAAACCTTCACGTGTAGTACTGCAAGATTTCACGGGAGTTCCAGTAGTAGTGGATTTAGCTTCATTACGTTCGGCAATGAAAGAAATGGGTGGTAACCCAGACAAAATCAATCCTGCTATTCCAGTAGATCTTGTAATTGACCACTCAGTACAAGTCGACAAATACGGCACATCAACTGCATTAAAAGCAAATATGGATCTTGAGTTTGAACGTAATGCTGAGCGTTACAATTTCTTAAAATGGGCACAAACATCTTACAACAATTTCCGCGCTGTTCCACCAGCAACTGGTATTGTTCACCAAGTAAACTTAGAGTATTTAGCTCCAATCGTACATGTGAATGAAGATGCAGATGGCACATTAGAAACTTTCCCTGACTCAGTAGTAGGTACTGACTCTCATACGACAATGATTAACGGTCTTGGCGTATTAGGATGGGGTGTTGGTGGTATTGAGGCAGAAGCAGGAATGCTCGGACAACCTTCATACTTCCCAATTCCAGAAGTAATCGGAGTTAAATTAGTAGGAGACCTTCCAAATGGAACAACTGCTACTGACTTAGCACTTAAAGTGACTCAAGTATTACGTCAGCGCGGCGTAGTAGGTAAATTTGTTGAATTCTTCGGTCCTGGGGTATCTAAATTACCACTTGCTGACCGTGCAACAATTGCGAATATGGCTCCTGAATATGGTGCTACTTGTGGTTACTTTGCAATCGATGAAGAATCACTTAACTATTTACGTCTAACTGGTCGCGCCGAAGATCATATTGCTGTAGTAGAAGCTTACTTAAAAGCAAATGATATGTTCTTTGATCCAACATTAGAACCAGTTTATACAGATGTAATTGAAATCAACTTAACAGATATCGAAGCAAACCTTTCTGGACCAAAACGTCCGCAAGATTTGATTCCACTTTCTGACATGAAAGCTCGTTACCATGAAGCGGTTGTTGCTCCACAAGGTACACAAGGTTTCGGTTTATCAGAAAAAGAATTCGACAAAACGGCAACTGCTAAATTTGCAGATGGTGATGTAACAATTCCAACAGGTGCTGTAGCAATTGCTGCGATTACTTCTTGTACAAATACATCTAACCCATACGTAATGCTCGCTGCTGGTTTAGTTGCGAAAAAAGCAGTAGAAAAAGGTTTAACAGTTCCTGCTTACGTAAAAACATCTTTAGCACCAGGTTCAAAAGTTGTTACAGGTTATTTAGAAGATTCAGGATTAAACGTATATCTTGATAAAATTGGCTTCAATACTGTTGGTTACGGATGTACTACATGTATCGGTAACTCAGGTCCTTTACTTCCTGAAATTGAAAAAGCAATTGTTGACGAAGATCTATTCGTAACATCTGTTCTTTCTGGTAACCGTAACTTTGAAGGACGTGTACATCCACTAGTAAAAGCTAACTACTTGGCTTCACCACCATTAGTTGTTGCTTATGCACTTGCTGGAACTGTAGATATCGATTTACAAAAAGATTCATTAGGTAAAGACAAAGATGGCAATGACGTATTCTTTGCAGACATCTGGCCTGCAACTGATGAAGTAAATGCTGTGCTTAATAAAGTAGTTACTCGTGAATTATTCCAAAAAGAATATGCACGTGTATTTGACGAAAACGAAGCATGGAACGCAATTGAAACTTCAACAGAATCATTATATACATTTGATAACACATCAACGTATATTCAAAACCCACCATTCTTCCAAGGATTATCGAAGGAGCCTAGTGATATTCAAACACTTGCTGGACTTCGTGTTGTTGCGAAATTCGGTGATTCTATCACTACTGACCATATTTCACCAGCTGGTGCAATTGGTAAAGATACACCTGCAGGTAAATACTTGCGTGAAAATGGGGTAGAAATTCGTGATTTCAACTCTTATGGATCTCGTCGTGGTAACCACGAAGTCATGATGCGTGGTACATTCGCGAACATCCGTATTCGTAACCAAGTTGCTCCAGGTACAGAAGGTGGATACACTACTTACTGGCCAACTGGCGAAATCATGGCAATTTATGATGCTGCAATGAAATATCAAGAAGCGGGTACTGGTTTAGTAGTTCTTGGTGGAAAAGATTACGGAATGGGATCATCTCGTGACTGGGCAGCTAAAGGTACAAACCTTCTAGGTATTAAAGCTGTTATTACAGAAAGCTTTGAACGTATTCACCGTTCAAATCTAGTAATGATGGGTGTTCTACCACTTAATTTCTTACCAGGGGAAAATGCTGAAACTCTAGGCTTAACTGGTAAAGAAGAAATTAGTATTAATGTTGCAGAAGGTGTGAAACCTCGCGATATCCTTCAAGTTACTGCAAAAGCAGAAGACGGTACTGAAAAAGTCTTCAACGTACTTGCTCGCTTTGACTCCGAAGTAGAAGTAGATTACTACCGTCACGGTGGAATCCTTCAAATGGTACTACGTAACAAAGTATTAGAAGCTTAATAAGCTTATATGAAAAAGCCTAATTCCAAGTGAATTAGGCTTTTTTGACGTAGAATAGCTGATTCGCTTACGTCATATGATGTATATAAACAACGTAGGAGTGAATAAAACGAAAAAAAGAAAAATAGGTCTATTGTTTGGTACGTTTTTATTCCTTATTACTATAACTGTCCTACTATTTACTAGTGCGCCAAAAGCAGTTCTTGAAATTTGCTCGCCGTTTTTCCAACAAGGCACGATGGAAACCCAAATTTTACAACTAACCCTTATGGAAAAGGGGGCTTTGTATGATCAAGTTGGAGAGAGATTAAAAGAAAAAGGATATGAGCATCGCATTCTAGGAGGGATAAATGCAGAAGATAGAATTTTAGTTAAATTCGTGTTAGCAAATAAAGAAGCTAATAACATAAGGCAACAAGAAATAGCTGCTATTTTTAATGACTATATTATAAAGAACAATTTAGATCCGCTCTTATTCCAAGTGAAAGTTAGTAATGATACGAGTACAAATTGGTAATATTTTAATTTTAAAACACCAGGAAGGTGTTTTAAAATGATTGTTTCCACTCCGGTTTAATTAATGAGAACAGAAGTGTATCATTTGATTTGTCATTTTGATAAATATAGCCTCTTAAGAGTCCTTCCTGCTGAAAGCCTAGTTTCAATAAAAGCTTGTAAGAAGATTCATTTTCTGTAAAAGTCACTGCTCCAATACGGAATAGCTTTAATTCTTCGAAACAATAATGAATAATCGCTTCTACAGCTTCACTAACAATCCCTCTTCTCCAATATGCAGGAAGCAAGTCATACCCTATTTCTGTACGTTTTTGTGCGAGTGATAGATTGTTTAAGCCGAGTGTACCAACTAATTCATAGGTTTCTTTTAGGTAGATTCCCCACCGGATAGACCGCTTTTCCTGGAAATTCTTAGAGAAAGATTGAATCAAGTTAATAGCTTGTTCTTTCTGTTGAAAAGGTGCCATTCCGTAAAATCTTATGACTTCTTCATTTGAAAAAATGCTATAAATATGATCCACATGCGCTTCTTTAATTTCGATTAGTTTTAATCGATTTGTTTCTAAAACCGGAAAATCCAAATATATCCCCTCACTTTTAAAATATTCTATCATAATCCCATGTTATTACCAAATTATAATTATTCTATAATTATGAATATTTATATGATAGGATAAGTTTAGTAGATTATGTTATTTGATGGGAGTGTTCAAGATGGAACAACTTACGATTATAATGTCTAAACTAACCCCACCGATACCTTCTTCTTTTTATATGAGAAGATCTTCACTAATCAAAAAACTAAAAACAAGTAATCACCAAAAATTGACGCTTTTACATAGTGGAGCAGGTTTTGGGAAAAGCTCTGCGCTTGCCCAATACTATACTGACACAAAAGAAATGTTTTCTTGGTATACGATCACAGAAGAAGACGACGATATCTTCCCGTTCTTACGGCAATTGGTTCATAGCATCCAAAAAATAATTCCTTCCTTTGGAGAAAATTTAATGGAAAGAGATTTGCTTTCCATGTACCCAAAAGAAACGGAACTCATAAATTGGTATTCTCTATTTAGTAACGAGCTTTCTCAAATTGATGAAACGTTTTCCATTGTACTAGACGACTATCATCTCGTGGACCATGTTTTTTCTATCAATTATATAGTAGAGAAAATCATTGAGTTTCTTCCTCCTAAAATCCATTTAGTGGTTGCTTCTCGTATACGTCCTAAGTGGTCGATTTTATTAAAACTAAAACTAAAAGGCCAGTTAGCAGAAATAACAGAAGCAGATTTCGTCTTTTCGGAAGAGGAAATTCTAGTGTTTTTTGAAGATTATTTTGACAAAAAAATAACTACGGATGAAGCTGCTGAAATATTAAAGTTAACAGAAGGATGGGCGATTGCGATCCATTTAATGGCGATGCAGCTAGTCGAGAATAACAAGCAAATAACGAAATTAGACGATCCGCTACTAAAAGATTTGTTTACGTATTTGTCAGAAGAAGTGTTTTTGTTCATGTCAGAAGAGGATCAGCAATCCCTTTTGAACTTTAGTATTTTCCCTATGTTTACGACGAAAGAGATAAGTGATTTCTTTGGTGAGCTGGAAGCGAAAAATTTAGAAAGACTTGCAAATAGTCATGCATTTATCCAAACACTAGGTGAGCCAAATGCGTACCGTTTTCATGCATTATTCCAACAATTTTTAGAAACAAAATGGTTACAAAAAGCACCAAATAATTATTACGAGACCCATAGAAAGGCTGCCAATTACTTTAAAGAACAAAATAATGTTGTGCAAGTACTACATCATGCCGTTAAAACAAACGACGAAATCTTTTTAGGCGAAATGCTTATCTCTTATGCAAATTATATGGTGAAAGCTGGACAATTCGATTGGCTATTAGACCTACTAAAGGATAATTTATCGATAGAAACAAGAAAAAGATTTTACGTACTGTTTTTTTATGAAGGCGAATGCCATCGATATAGAGCTTTTTATGAAAAAGCAAGAATTGCCTATGAAACGTGTTTAGAAAGCGCAATGGACAAACAAGATATCCTGTTTATCAGCCGAGCAAATACAGGTTTAGCGCATATTTATTTGGATACGATTCAACCAGCATTAGCAAAGGGCTATTTGGAAGAGGCAGTTAGATGGGCAGAGGAAAGTGTAGAGATAAACAGTACCGAACGACTTTTTTTAAAGAGGTTACTTGCAGAAAATTTAGTGAATCTTGGCAAAGCGAATGAAGCGAAAGAGTGGGTGATGAATGAGCAGTTAGACGTCACTTTATTAAAAGAAGGCAATCTAGACGCTCGAATCTTACTACGTACAGGCTTATTAAACGAAGCGCAGCATCTTTTAGAACATCGCACCGGGGATGAAGCAAGTTTACCTGATTCGCACCGAGAGACGGAAGTTCTTCTTTCCTTTATTTATTCACTTACTGGTCAGTTGGATGCGGCGATGCATTCTGCAAACAAAGGGATCGCAATGGGTATTCGTGAACAGTCGGGCTTTGTGGAAGCAGTAGGTTGGATAAGGAAAGGACATGCCGAGTTTTTAGCAAGTTCCTTTGATTTGGAGACGCCTGAGAAATATTATAGGAAAGCGATTCAAAGAATGGATGAGTTGAATGTTGCAAGAGCAAAAGCGGAACCTTATATGGGGCTTGCCATCGTAAAGTCGCGACAAGGTCAATTTGAAGAAGCCATTTCGTATGGGGAAAAAGGTTTGCGTGAAACGGACAAGGGAAATGATTATTGGCTTTCTGCGTATATTTTACTTTGTTTGACGATTGTTTATTTTGAACATGAACAGTTTGAAACAGCGATTCAAGTTGGGAAGGAAGCGAATGCTCTTTTTACGAATAGTGGGGATGTATACGGTGAAATGATTGCTCATTACTGGTTAATATGTATATACGATCAATTGGAGCAGGATGATTTATTGATAGATCACGCACAATTGTTTGGAGAATTATGTGTAAAAAATAATTTTTTCTTTTTCCTTCAAAGTAAAACGGTGTTTGGTCCAGCAGATATACAAATAAATTATCCGCTTTTCCAGAAACTTTGCAAACTACAACTAAACAATGATGTACTACAAACGATTGCAACAAGGCTGTCTATCCAACCAACAATCGCTTATCCTGGATACCAATTAAGTCTTCAACTTCTAGGACCATTTTCGCTTTATATGGGGAATGAAGAAATAAGTGATCGAAAATGGCAAAGAGATAAATCGAAAGAATTGCTCGTCTATTTGTACTTACAGAAAAGTCGTTTTGTACCTAAAGAAGAACTAATGCAAGCACTATGGAGCAAAAGTGATGAAAAAACGATGGAACGTGATTTTAAAGTGACGCTAAATTCTTTATTGAAAGTAATTGAACCAAATCGGAAAGCAAGAGAAGATTCCTATTTTATCGACCGTAAACAGTCTATGTATCGTTTAAACCCAGATGCTGTTCTAAAGAGTGATTTAGAAATTTTTCAAAAACTCGCAGATCAAGGGATAGAGGAAAAGAATCCGTTTATATGTAAAGAGTTACTAGTGAAGGCGGTTAAATTATATAGAGGAGAACTAGTAGAAGATAAGCCAACATTAGAATGGATTTCCCATGAGCGAGAAAAAGTACAACAACAATATATACATGTATTAGAACGATTAGCGCAAACAAGCACGCGTTTAAAAGAATTTGATCAAACGATTTATTGGGCAGAAAAATTAATAAAAATAGACTCTACATGGGAAGAAGCATATCGATTATTAATGTTCGCTTTTTATCAGCTACAAAATAGAAGTCTAGCTGTCAAATGGTATGAACGCTGCGTAACTGTCCTTAAAACAGAACTAAATATAGAGCCGATGGATACAACGATTCAAATGTATGAAATGATTACGAGCTATGGATAAAAAGTTCTTGATTTTATTATGCTCCTGCGCAAGCTCGTCGCAAAAAAACGTTTGCTAAAGAGGCAAACGTTTTTTTGTAACTTTTTTGTAACTTCCATTCTATATGATGAAATAGAAGCATGAGAACGCTTACAAATTTGTAAAAGGGGGATTTATATGCCGAAAAAATGGGGATTACTAATGCTATTTGTATTCGTACTAGTTTTCAGTGTCGCTTGTAGTGATGAAACGAATACAGCAGAAGAAACAGAAAAAGAAGAAGGAACTACAACTCCTGTGTCAAGTGAAGTAACAGAAGAAGCAGGTACGATCAAAGTAGGAGTACTTGCATCCTTAACAGGTGCACTGGAATCTTACGGAAAGCAAACAAGAAATGGATTTGAATTAGGACTTGAATATGCGACGGATGGAACGATGGAAGTCGCAGGCAAAAAGATTGAAGTTATTTTCGAAGATACAGAAACGAAACCGGAAGTGGCTGTTCAAAAAGCTACGAAGTTATTAGAAGAAGATGAGGTTGACTTTCTCGTAGGATCTTCTAGTTCAGGAGATACATTAGCAGTTCTTCCACTAGCAGAAGAATACGAGAAAATTATGATTATCGAACCAGCTGTTGCAGATAGTATTACAGGTTCAGAGTTTAACCCGTATCTATTCCGCACAGGACGCAACTCTTCTCAAGATGCAGTAGCTGGAGCAGCTGCAATTGCAGGAGAAGGAGTGAAAATCGCAACATTCGCACCTGATTATTCTTTTGGATGGGATGGGATATCCGCATTTAAAGCAGCGGCTGAAAAGTTAGGGGCAGAAATTGTAGTAGAAGAATATGCAGATCCAGCTGCTACTGATTTCACATCTAATTTACAAAAGATTATCCAAGCAAAACCAGACTATTTATTCGTTGTTTGGGCAGGAGCGAATTCCCCTTGGAACCAAATTGCTGACTTAAAACTGCAAGAAAAAGGGATCAAAATTTCAACAGGGGCTCCTGATATCCCAGCCTTATCTGTTATGGAACCTTTAGTTGGGATGGAAGGATTCTCCGTTTACTATCATACTTTACCAAATAATCCTATAAATGATTGGTTAGTAGATGAGCATAAAAAACGCTTTAACGGAGAAGTGCCGGATTTGTTCACCCCTGGTGGAATGACTGCCGCAATCGCTATTGTGGAAGCATTGACAAAATCGGAAGGGAATGCAGATGGCACAGCGCTAATCGATATTATGGAAGGAATGTCGTTTGAAACGCCAAAAGGAACGATGACTTTCCGTCCAGAAGATCATCAAGCATTACAATCGCTGTACTCGATTAAACTGGAAAAACAAGAAGGGGTAGATTACCCAGTACCAGTACTTATCAGAGAATTGTCACCGGAAGAAACAGAGCCACCGATTTTAAACAATAAATAAAATAGAGATGTGATAGCCTAGATCATTAGGTCTGTCACTCTCCATAGGATAGAACATTTCCATCCTATGGAGAGCGATAGAAGAAGGGGGTATGTCTTATGGAACCAATATTAAGAACCGAAAATTTAACGATTAAATTTGGCGGACAGACCGCGGTGGATCATGTGGACTTTGTTATGCCGGAAAAACATTTTAAATCAATCATCGGACCAAATGGTGCGGGTAAAACCACTTTCTTTAATTTAATTAGTGGCGAGTTAAAACCAACAGAAGGTGATGTCTTCTTTAGAGGAGAATCGATGGCTAACTATTCTTCTGTCATACGAACGAGAAAAGGACTAGGTCGATCCTTTCAAATTACAAATGTATTCCCTAATCTCACCGTAATCGAAAATGTGCGACTAGCAGTACAGTCAAAAGAACAAATTCGCTATCGACTTTTCCGTCACTTTACTGCCTATAAAGACTTGCATATCCAAGCGGAACGTTTACTGGAAATAGTATTGCTATCCGGCAAAGCAAACGCTTTTGCCAATCAGTTATCGCACGGGGAAAAACGAAAGTTGGAAATAGCGATGTTACTTGCCCTTGATACGGAAGTATTACTACTAGATGAACCTACTGCAGGAATGTCACTAGAAGAAGTACCGGCTATTTTAGATGTGATTAAACAAATAAAACAAACAGGCAACAAAACGATTTTGTTAATCGAGCATAAGATGGATATGATTATGGACTTATCAGATTCTATTATGGTGCTTTTTAATGGTAGATTACTAGCGGACGGAACTCCAACAGAAATTATGGACAATGAAACGGTTCAAAGTGCTTACCTAGGAGGATTATATGATGAGCATCTTGCTTAAAGTAGAAAACGTTCAGACGCATATTGGTCAGTACCACATATTACAAGGTGTTTCATTTGAAGCAAAAGAAGGCCAAGTAAGTGTGCTGCTAGGTAGGAATGGTGCAGGAAAAACGACTACGTTAAAAACGATTATGGGACTTACTCCTGCAACTTCCGGAACGATTCATTTTCAAGATAAAGAGATTACGAAACAAGCAACGCACCATATTGCTTCAAGCGGCATCGGATATGTTCCAGAAGATCAAGGAATCTTTGGGGCACTCACCGTAGAAGAAAACTTAAAAGTGGCGATGCGGAAAGAAGATGATGCAGCACTGGCAAGGCAAGAATACGTACTTGAACTTTTCCCCGATTTAAAGAAGTATTGGAAAAAAGATGGGGGACATTTGTCAGGTGGGCAAAAACAAATGCTTTCCATGGCACGAGCTTTTATAAACGATAGCAAATTGCTGCTGATCGATGAACCATCCAAAGGCCTAGCCCCAGTTGTTATTGAAAAAGTAATGGAAGCAATTGTAGAAATGAAAAAACAAACGACCATTATTTTAGTAGAACAAAATTTCATCATGGCTAGTAGAATTGGTGATACATATACACTAATTGACGACGGAGAAACCGTTCGATCCGGTCAAATGAGCGAACTTGTACAAAACGAAGAGTTAAAACGCCAATATTTAGGAATTGGATAGGAGGTTATACAATGGAGTTAATCATCAATTTATTGATTAATGGACTTGCAACAGGCATGCTCATCTTTCTTCTAGCAGCCGGACTTACATTAATATTTGGTTTAATGGATGTATTAAACTTTGCACATGGTGGTTTGTTTGCTTGGGGAGCTTTTTCCGGCGTTTGGTTTTATGGATTAACGAATAGTTTTACGATAGCTATCATTGGTGCCATCTTAACAGGAGCTGTACTTGGATTTATAACAGAAAAGATCATTATCAAACCGGTATACGGAAATCATATTCAACAAATTCTTATTACGCTCGGTTTTATGATTGTGTTGTCTGAAATGTTGAAAGTTGTTTTTGGTCCCAATCAAATTGCGGCAAAAACCCCTCCATTACTGTCTGGAAGTTGGGAAATCGGAGACGTCATTATTATTAAATATCGCTTATTTATCATTGTGGTGGGCTTTCTTGTATTCGGAGTATTCCAGTTCATCTTAAAACGAACAAAGATCGGATTAATCGTTCGTGCTGGAGTAATGAACAAAGAAATGGTGCAAGCGCTTGGTATTAATATTAAACAAGTATTTTTGTATGTATTTATGGTAGGAGCGGCGCTTGCGGCTTTAGGTGGCGCGCTTATGGCACCATATTCCGGTGTCGTTTATGCGGAAATGGGTATGGAATTTGCCATTCTAGCGTTTATCGTAGTAGTTATTGGTGGCATGGGAAGTTTTCCAGGGTCCCTTCTTGCCGCCATACTTGTAGGGCTTGCTGGTAGCTTCATGGCTTACTATGTTCCTGCTTTATCACTTGCGGTTAATATGATGCTTATGGCGATTGTATTAATATTCCGTCCGCAAGGTTTGTTCACGGCGAAAGGATGATGCGAGATGAAGAATAAATTCCAAGTTAATAATGCCATCTTACTTGTTCTAGTCGCTGCACTTGCCGTTTTTCCATTTGTATCCGACTCACGGACTTGGACGATTTTACTGACGCAAATTTTCATCTTTTCTATCCTTGCCATGAGTTATGATCTTCTATTAGGGTATACAGGAATTGTATCATTTGGGCATGCGATGTTTTTTGGGATGGGTGCATATGCTACAGCAATTATGCTTAACCGTTTGGAACCTACGCTTTCCGTGTTCTTTTTATCTATAGCGGTTGGAATGGTAATAGCGGGTGTGATTAGTTTTTTAATTGGCCTACTTACGCTCCGTTTAAAAAGCCACTTCTTTGCGATGTTAACACTGGCTGTATCTGGCTTGTTTTTAGTACTTGCCGAAAAGTGGAGAACACTTACGCATGGAAATGATGGTTTCACGTTTCGTGCGCCTGAGTTTTTTAAAGATCGAATGATGTTTTATTTATTAGTTCTCGCATGTTTAGTACTCGTTTATTTCTTCCTACGCAGGTTTGTGCATTCACCACTAGGTAGAGTATTAATTGCTGTAAGGGAGAATGAGCAAAGAACAAAATCACTTGGTTTTCAGACATTGCATTATAAAGTAATCGCCTCTGTCGTTGCGGGAGTTGTCGCAAGTTTAGCGGGGTCATTATATGCTATTTCATTGCGATTTGTGAATACTAGTGTACTAACGATGGATATTACCCTCGACGCCCTTCTTATGACCATTATTGGAGGGGTAGGAACATTAATTGGACCAATTATTGGCGCTGGTGTGATAGAGCTTGCCCAGCATTATTTATCGGGCCTTGCAAAAGAACACCCGATTTTTGAAAGATGGATCATCTTCTTTGGGATTATTTATATACTAGCAGTTATCTTTTTCCCAAAAGGGATTTTAGGAACGATTCAATACGCGTTTTGGAAACAGAAAAATAAAATACCAAAAGTGGACGTTGCTGCTCCTAGTAGAAAGGAGCTTACTAAATGAATATCGGAATCGTAAGTACCGGTGTTTATATTCCGGATAGTAGGATGACAGCAGAAGAAATTGCAACTCTTGCTAACTTACCGGTGCATGTCGTGAAAAACAAAATGGGTATTACACAAAAAGCAATTCCTGGTCTAGAGGATCATACGGTAAAGATGGGTATTCGAGCAGCGGAAAAAGCGCTACAAAAAGGGAATATTGACCCAAAAACAATCGATTTAGTCATTTATATAGGAGAAGAACATAAGGAATATCCTCTCTGGACAGCTGCTATTAAAATGCAAGAAGCACTAGGAGCTTATCATGCTTGGGGTTTTGATGTTGCGCTTCGTTGCGGAACAACGATTATGGCGATGAAGGTCGCGAAAAGCTTAATGCAGACAGATGCTACGATTAACACCGTTTTACTTGCCGGCGGTTATCGAAATAGCGACTTTATCGATTACACGAATGAACGAACTCGGTTTATGTTTAACTTAGGAGCTGGAGGGGCTGCCATGATTTTGAAAAAAGATCATGGCGAAAATATTATTTTAGAGACGGATATCATGACGGATGGTTCTTTTTCAGAAGATGTCGTTGTACCAGTTGGAGGAACGAAAGAGCCTTTAACGACGGAACATTTGCAAAAAGGATTATACCGTCTAGATGTATTGGACCCACAAGGGATGAAGGCTAGACTAGAGCAGAAATCGATGCAGAATTTTTTAAAGGTGATCCGTCATGCATTATTGAAAAGCGGTTATTCCGAGCAAGACATTGATTATTTAGCTATCCTCCATATGAAAAAATCGGCACACGACTTTGTATTACAGGAACTAGGTTTAACAAGTGAACAAACGACTTATTTAAGTGAGTACGGACATATTGGGCAAATGGATCAAATTATTTCATTGGAACTAGCACAACAAGAAGGGAAGTTAAAAGACGGGGATCTAGCCGTATTAGTTAGTGCTGGGATAGGGTATGCATGGGGAGCAGTGGCGGTAAAATGGGGAAGATAAAAAGGAGTGGATTAAGGTGAATTTACAAAAAGTACAGTTAGAAAACGGGGAGTCGATCGCGTATCGCGAAAGACAAGGCGGGGAAGAAGTCATTGTGTTAGTTCATGGAAATATGACTTCTTCTAAGCACTGGGATGTGCTAATCGACAATTTAGATGCAAAGTATACAGTATACGCGGTCGATTTACGCGGTTTTGGTGAATCTACGTATCATACCCGAGTAGAAGGAATCAAAGACTTTTCTGATGACTTAAAAGGAGTTGTCGATGCGTTAGAATTAAAGCATTTCCACTTAATAGGATGGTCTACTGGTGGAGCTATTTGTATGCAATTTGTTGCGGATAACCCGGGTTATTGTGAGAATTTAGTACTTCTTGCGTCCGCATCCACTAGAGGGTATCCATTTTTCGCAGCAAATGTGAGTGGTTTACCCAATTTAGCGTATAGATTTCAAACAATTGAAGAAATAGAGAATGATCCAGTAAGAACGATCCCGATGCAAGGCCTGTACAACACGAAAAATAAAATGGGATTAAAAGCCGTTTGGAATGCTGCAATCTATACACATAACCAACCAAAAAAGGAGGATTATGACGCTTATCTGGATGATATGCTCACGCAACGAAACTTAGCGGATGTTTATCATGCTCTAAACACATTTAATATAAGTGATGTAGATAACGAAGTCGCTAAAGGTACAAACCAAGCAAAGGATATTACGATTCCTGTCCTTATATTGAGAGGAGATCGTGATTACGTTGTGACAGAGGAAATGACACAGGAAATTGTCGCTGATTTAGGGGAGAATGCCACTTATATCCCACTTCTTAATTGTGGCCATTCTCCATTAATAGACGATTTGGAGCAGTTAACAAGCCGAATCGAAAATTTTATTTCAAAGGAGAATGGACAGTGAGATTACAAGACAAAGTTGCGATTATTACTGGAGCCGCTAGTGGAATTGGTTTAGCAGCAGCCCTTCGTTTCGCTGAAGAAGGTGCCAAAGTGGTATTAGCAGACTATGATGCAAATGCAGGGGGGGAACAAGAGAAAGCACTAAAAGAACTAGGCTATGATGTGAAGTTTATTCAAGTTGATGTAGCAAATCGGGATAGTGTGGATTCCCTTGTAACGCAAACTATTAAACATTTTGGGGAGATTCATATATTAGTCAACAATGCAGGTATTACGAAAGATGCAATGCTAACTAAAATGACGATAGAAGATTTCTCACGTGTATTAGACGTTAATTTAACAGGGGTTTTTCATTGTACGCAAGCAGTAGTTCCTCACTTAATAGAGCAAGGCTACGGTAAGATTATTAACACCTCATCCGTGAGTGGCGTTTATGGAAATTTTGGGCAAACGAACTATGCTGCCTCCAAAGCAGCCGTCATTGGCATGACTAAAACATGGGCAAAAGAGCTAGGACGAAAAGGGATTAATGTCAATGTTGTTTCTCCAGGCTTCACCGCTACTGCTATGGTAGCTAAAATGCCAGAAAAAATTATCGAACAAATGAAGGCTGGAGTTGCGCTTCGACGTCTTGGCGAGCCACAAGATATTGCTAATGCTTATTTATTTTTAGCTTCTGATGAATCTAGTTATGTACACGGAAGTGTATTACAAGTAGACGGCGGAATTATGATGTAACGAAAGGAGCGGTGCAAAGTGTATACAGAGCAAGCTTGGATATATAAACGCGCGATACTTTCTCCAACAAAAATTGCCCTCATTGATAGCAGCACGAAAGAACAATGGAGCTATCGTACGTTAACGGATCATATATCCAAATGGGTTCACTATTTTCATCAAAAAAATTATCAAAAAGGCGATCGAATTGTCGTTATCTCACAGAACCGAATCGACCTATTTGCGATTATATTCGCATGTGGCGTAACAGGTCTACTCTATGTACCGCTCAATTTTCGATTAAGTGAAGTAGAATTAGCGTATATTTTAGAAGATTGTAAACCAGTGCTCATTATTCATGATGAAGAGCATCAAGCAATTAGTAATACATTTATACAGGTGGAGCGTCTATTACTATCAACTGTATTAGAAAAAGCTACCTTTTACTATCCATCTAGCAATGTTTGGAGTCCGTCTGATAGTTGGATTATTATCTATACGGGAGGAACGACAGGAAAACCAAAAGGGGTAGAGCTATCTTTTAATGCAGTGAATTGGAATGCGATGAATACAATTACAAGCTGGGGCTTGAGCGATTCGGATTGCACGCTGAATTATATGCCGATGTTTCATACTGGAGGGTTAAATGCCCTATGTATCCCGATTTTAATGGCAGGAGGCACAGTAGTTGTTGGGGCCCGTTTCGACGCCGAAGAAGCACTTAAAGCGCTAAACACATATAAAACTACGCTGTCTTTATTTGTTCCGACTATGTATCAAGCCATGCTCGATACGACTTATATTCATACGGCGACTTTCCCAACCGTAAAAGTGTTTTTATCTGGAGGTGCGCCTTGTCCTCATACAATTTATCAACGGTTTGAAGACAAGGGCATTCTTTTTAAAGAAGGGTATGGACTAACAGAAGCCGGACCTAACAACTTTTTTATCGATCCAATGGATGCAAGGGAAAAAAGGGGATCCGTGGGGAAATGTATGCTGTTTAATGAAGTGAAAATAATGAATGAAAATGGACACCTATGTCAGACAAATGAAGTAGGAGAGCTTTATATTTCCGGTAAGCATGTGTTTACGAAGTATTGGAATAACATAGAAGAAACGAGTCGTGCTTTTGTTGATGGTTGGTTAAAAACAGGGGATTTAGCTAAGGTCGATGAAGATGGTTTTTACTATATAGTTGGTAGAAAAAAAGAAATGATTATTTCTGGAGGAGAAAATGTGTATCCCCAAGAGGTGGAGCAGTGCCTAGTCTTACATCCAAACGTTAAAGAAGCAGCGGTAATCGGAGTCGCAGATGAAAAATGGGGAGAATGTGTTACCGCATTTGTGACTTGTCTAACTGTAGATGAATCGTTCGAAACGGAATTATTGCAAAGTTGCAAACAAGTTCTTGGCAGTTATAAAGTACCGAAGAAAATCTATATTTTAGATGAACTACCTCGCACCGATGTTGGTAAAATTGATAAAAAACAATTACAAGAATTAGCTGTAAAGATTTGATTTACAGCTTTTTATCTTTCCTTTTTGTATAATTAGTTTTGAGGTGACTTATATATGTTTATTAGTGAGAAGGAAATTGAAGTACGCTATGCAGAAACAGATCAAATGGGAGTAGTGTATCATGCAAACTATGTAATATGGCTAGAGATTGGTCGAACACAGCTTATTAAAGATTTAGGTTACTCCTATGCAGGACTCGAAAAAGATGGTTATTTATCTCCTGTTACGAATGTGAATGTCAATTATAAATCATCTGTGAAATACGGAGAAACAGTAATTGTGAGAACATGGGTTGAAAGCCACGGAAAGCTTCGAACTACATATGGCTATGAAATTGTCCATGAAGATGGGACGATCGCTTCTACTGCAACATCCGAACATGTTGTAGTGAATAAGGATAATTTTCGACCAGTTTCCTTGAAAAAAGTTCATCCTGCATGGGATGCAAAATATATGGAAATTGCAAAGGTGATTGTCTAATGGCATTTGGTATTACGAGGGATGAGTTGCGACATTGGAAAGTAGCAGTTGAAAATGAACAGATTGCTTTCCTCACTCATTATTGGCTAGATGATCGCTTTCCAGGGTGTAAAACAGTTACGAAAGTCGGTTGTAGTAACTTAGAAAAGCTAATCGAGTGGGGCAAAAAATACGGTTTAAAAGAAGAATGGATTGACCATAAAGAGGCATATCCACATTTCGATTTATTTGGAAAACATGAATACGAAATTATGCAACATGAGGGACTACTTGATCAACTGATGAAATTTCAATAAGAAAAGCGTGATTTGATATCACGCTTTTTTATGTATAGTAAGGTGATGTGAGAAGTCGGGGGAGAGTCACCCCCCTCCTACTCGATCAGTTACTTTAAAATAAAGGCATTCTCAACATAGATGGACAAAACTATCATTTTCCTTCATATAAGCAAGAAAGCTGGATGAAGAAAGAGTGTATCTTTCAATAGTTTGTCTATTTTTGCAGGTTAAGAAATGTTTTTCAGCAAAGATTTCATTAAATATTCACGTCAATGTCATCAAGGTTTACTCCGCCTCTGTCTGCCTTTTGAACAGTCTTACTGTTATTTTCTTCTTGATCTACTAGACTTGCAATAGGATTAGCTGCATTCTTACCGGCTTTGAGATTATCATTACGTTGATCATCACCTGCTACGTCGCGGCCTCCATTGTTTGCTTCAGCTTCGTTGCCAAGAACATTTTGATTGGTTGCGGTGTTATAATTATGGATATTGATATAAAATTTACAACCGTCTTTTTCAAACTCTACGGAACATTTGTCTTTCTTATTGTCAAATTCATGGTATTGTCTCATTTAAACACACCTCCTTTTTTATTGATAATCTAATATATGCTTGCGTTTTTTTGGTGATAGGACGAACATATCAATATTAAAGTCTATTTTACTCTATGAAACAAAATAGATTGTAAATACAAACTAAAAGAATAAACACATCTTTCCGGTACGCAAAACAAATAGCCATATATGGTTGTATGAAGAAAGATTTTATCTGTCTATTTCTACAGGTTAAGGATTTTTTTCATAGCAAAGATTTCATTAAATATTCACATCAATGTCATCCGCGTTTACTCCACCTCTGTCTGCCTTTTGTAGAGTCTTACTGTTATTTTCTTCTTGATCTACTGCACTTAGAACAGCATTAGCAGCATTCTTACCGGCTTTAAGATTATCATTTACTTGATCATCTCCTGCTACGTCGCGACCACCATTGTTTGCTTCGGCACCGTTACCAGGAACATTTTGATTGGTTGCAGTGTTATAGTTATAAATATTGATATAAAATTTACAACCATCTTTTTCAAACTCTACTGAACTTTTGTCTTTCTTATTGTGATATTCAGGGAATTCATACAATTCTCTCATTTAAACTCACCTCCTTTTTTAGTCATAATCTAATATATGCTTGCGTTTTTTTGGTGATAGGACGAACATCTTCATTTGTAGTCTATTTTTGCTTTATCAAAACAAAATAGATTGTAAGCCTAAATTATAAAAAATAAGCACATCTTTCCAATATGCAAAACAAATTGTAACCGTCAAGTGAAAACATACAGTTTTTGCTCGTTTGAAATGAACACTTTTGCTTAAAATACGTGCTGCCTGTTTTTCATGCGATAGCTGTCTCCCTCCATGTGAATAACCTCCACACGATGTA
>NZ_VDGG01000050.1 GCF_006861775.1 Psychrobacillus soli
TTACTGGATTTACACATTCGAAAAAACTGTAAAAAATTTCGTTTTTTACGAGCCGAAACTGATAAGCAAGCAATTTCCGTTGATTTTCGCTGTAGGCGACGACTCCTGCCGGATGAGTGAGCAAATGAGACATCCCTACGACGCCTAAGCGGCGGGGATGGCTCATCGCTCACCCGGCGGAAAGCGTTCGACTGCAGCGAAAATCCCAGCGAACACTTTATTCAACGCCCTACCACGCAGTATATTAATAATGCGTCGTAATCATTGTCGTCTCACTCCAAGTCAACTTGTTATTTTAAAAATTGGTTGCTCTCACCAGCAATTTAATTGCTCTTAGTACTGAATTGATTGCTTTCCGAATAGAATTGGTTACTTTCAATGGGTAGTTTGTTGCTCTAAGCCATTTTCTGGTTTGATTTATCCAAAAACTACATAATATTGGGATTTTTTTACTTTAGATGCTGATTAGTAAGCCATTTCCTTTAATTTTTCGCTGAAGTCGGCCATGGCCTATCGCTAACTAACTAGGCGGTAATCGTCGACTGCAGCTATAATCATAGCGATCATTTCTTATTTCTCACTTTATCTAAAGAAAAAAACAGGAAATCGTGGGCTTCACGGTCTCCTGTTTTTTTATTCTTCTACTTCAACAAATTTGATTATAAAACACTCAATTTTTCATCCTTCAGATCACTTATGAACATACAACCAGGTGCATGCGTAATCATAATAGAAGGCTTACTTTGCATCGCAACTGCTTGTGGGGTTACTCCACAAGCCCAAAATACAGGGATTTCGCCTTCTTTAATCGTTACGGCATCTCCAAAGTCAGGATTCGCAATATCTATAATTCCAATTTGACTTGGATCCCCAATATGGATTGGCGCCCCATGCACACCAGGGAAACGTGAAGTAATTTGAATAGCCCGAATCGCATCTTCATGAGACATCGGACGCATACTTACTACAGTTGGTCCTTCGAAAATGCCAGCTTTTTCGCATGGAATATTCGTTTTATACATTGGTACATTACAGTTTTCTTCAATATGTCTAATCGGAATACCAGCTTCAAGTAATGGTGTTTCGAATGTGAAACTACAGCCGATCAAAAATGCGACCATATCTTCTTCCCAGTACTCTGTAATATCTGTCACTTCTTCTGTATATACACCATCTTTATATATGCGATATTTCGGAATGTCCGTCCGAATATCCGCTTTTTTAGCAATTAAACTTGGAGTAAATGAACCCACTTCGGTTACATCTATTAGAGGACAAGATTTTGGATTTCGTTGGCAAAACAATAAAAAGTCGAATGCATATTCTTTCTTCAAAATAGCTAAATTCGCTTGTGTATAACCTTTTGCCATACCAGCTGTTGGACCAGTGATTTCCCCAATACTAATTAGGTTACGTAATTCACTTGGAGCCATTAATTCATAATTATTCATTTATTTTCACTCCTCATTATTTAAAAAGCAATGGAATTTGCTCGATCAAAGTCATTATACCGAGCACTCCCATCACCACTACTACCAATCCCCCGGTAATTGTTAACCAAAGTGGATGTTTATAATCACCTACAATATTTTTCTTGTATGCAGCGACTAACAATGTTCCAAGTGCTAATGGTAAAATTAGTGCGTTTAATGCACCTACAAGAAGTAGGATATTTACTGGTCGTCCAACTAAGGCAAATGTTATTGTCGATACTAAAATAAACAAAATAATAATCCAGTTATGATATTTCTCAATCTTCGGATGGAATGAACGAATAAATGAAACAGAAGTATAAGCCGCTCCTACTACAGATGTGATTGCTGCAGCCCACATAATAACACCAAACATTCTAAAACCAAGTTCACCTGCTGCAAGTTTAAAAACGGATGCCGGTGGATTTGCAGGATCAATTGCTAATCCTTGGCTCACCACACCAAGTACTGCTAAAAATAGTGCAATCCGCATGACTCCTGTCACAGCAATTCCAGTTACAGAACTCTTTGTAACCTCTGGTAACGATTCGACACCTTTAACTCCCGCATCTAAAAGTCGGTGTCCCCCTGCAAAAGTAATATATCCTCCAACTGTACCACCAACAAGTGTTACGATAGCAAATATACTTATTTCAGATGGAGCAAATGTATTGATAACTGCTTGTCCAACCGGTGGTGATGTAATAAAAGCAACATACACCATTAATAAAATCATGACAAAACCTGCAATTTGAGCAACTTTATCCATAGCTTTTCCAGCTTCTTTTACAACAAAGATAAAGATTGCAAATGCCGCACTAATAATAGCGCCTGTAATCGGGTCCATACCAAGCATTGCATTTAAACCTAACCCTGCTCCAGCAACGTTTCCAATATTAAATGCAATACCGCCCATTACAATAAGAATTGCTAAAACCACTCCAAGACCTGGTAATACCTTGTTTGCAATTTCTTGTCCCCGCAGTCCTGAAACAGCAATAATTCGCCATACGTTTATTTGCGCAAAAACGTCCAGTAATAAAGAAATTAAAATAACAAATCCAAAACTCGCAGCAAGTTGCTGAGTGAATACCGTTGTTTGCGTTAAAAATCCAGGCCCTATTGATGATGTTGCCATTAAAAATGCTGCACCGAGCAGGACGCTTCTTCCAACTTTCTTTTTAGTACCTGCTTTTTCTATTTTTTGCTCTTCCATACGATGAACTCTCCCCTTATTCGAACCCAGCAGTGACTACAATATTATTAGTCCCCAATGTCTCGTTAATGTATTGCGCGAAAGATACAGCATGTTCTCCATCCCCATGTATACAAACCGTATCTGCTTTTATCAACACTTCTGTATTTTGTTGAGAAGTTACTTTTCTTTCCGTCACCATTTTAACAACTTGTGCTATGGATTTTTCCGTATCCGTAATTAGAGCATCATTTTGATTACGTGACGTTAATGACCCATCTGACTGATATGTACGATCCGCAAACACTTCATGAGCTGTACGTAAGCCAATTTTCTCACCAGCTGTAGTTAGTTCACTTCCTGATAATCCAAATAATACCAAATTAGGAGAAATATCATAAACTGCTTGTGCTATAGCTTGTGCAAGCTTTGCATCTTTTGCGGCCATATTATATAAAGCACCATGCGGCTTTACGTGTTGCATTTCCTCCCCAAATGTCGATAGAAAACCATTCAAAGCCCCAATTTGGTAAACAACGATATCATATCCTTCTTGTGGGGTAATTTTCATTTCCCGTCGACCAAACCCATTTAAATCAGGAAGCCCAGGATGAGCCCCAATTTTAACTTCATTTTCTATTGCAAGCCTTACAGTTTCTCGCATTACGCTTGGGTCACCTGCATGAAATCCACATGCAATATTAGCAGAGGTAACGTATTTCAAAATTTCCTTTTGTTCCCCTAGTCGATAACGTCCAAAACTTTCCCCCATGTCACAATTTAAATCTACTCGTAACATTCTTATCCCCTCCAAAGTAAAAAATAGACATAATGAATATGTTCACTATACCGCTTGTTCCGAAATGTGGAACTTAAGTTTTGAAACTCAAATTCAGTTTATCACAATTAGATTTTTCTGAATAGATGACGTTTTTAGTTTGTTGCATGAAAACTAAAGGAATTTGACTTGTAATTTGTTTTTAGACAATTATAATTATTAATATATTTCACATTTAGGAACTATTGTACTGAAATTCGAAACTAAAGGAGCTGTTTTTATGCCCAATCAACAGATAAAAGCCAACATGAAACCATTGGGAGATTCTGCATTAATCGTACAGCTCGGAGAAGGGATAGATCCGAAAATTCACGAGATGGTTAAGAATCTTTCGGAATTATTAACTAAGCATCCATTTGATGGTTTTATCGAGTACGTACCCGCTTACAACAATATGACTGTCTATTACAATCCATATATTGTACATATTTCTCAAAAAGATGAAAGAACTGCGTTTGAAAAAGTATGCGTACATATGAATCGTTTAATAAATCAAATCCACATTAATACGAACGAAAAGGGTAGACTTGTCTCCATCCCTGTATGTTATGGAGGAGAGTTTGGACCTGACTTAGAAAGTGTTGCCAAATATCATCAAATTACACCTGAAGAAGTGGTCCGAATTCATACTGAAAGTGAATGTTTAGTTTATATGCTTGGTTTTGCACCTGGATTCCCATTTATGGGTGGCATGAATCCGCTAATCGCGACACCTCGTAAGGAAACTCCAAGATTATCTATAAAACCTGGATCTGTAGGTATTGCGGGTAAACAAACGGGAATTTATTCATTAGAAACCCCTGGAGGATGGCAAATTATTGGAAGAACTCCTCTAAGCTTGTTTCTTCCAGACCAATCCCCTCCTACTTTACTAAAAGCTGGGGATAGAATTCAGTTCACCCCCATTTCTTCAAGTGATTACATAAAATATAAGGAGATGGGGTAATGAGTGTAAAAGTATTGCATGCGGGTTTGTTGACAACAATACAGGACACCGGAAGATTTGGTTCCCAAAAATATGGGGTTATTGTTAGTGGTGCAATGGATAGTTATTCTTCAAGACTTGCCAATATTTTAGTAGGTAACAACGAGCACGAAGCAACATTTGAAATTACTTTATATGGAACAACACTTGAATTTAATGAAGATACATTGATGGCTATTACAGGAGGGGATTTTCAAGCTACACTTGATGGAGTAATTGTCCCATTATGGCGCCCTATAGTCGTAAAGAAAGAATCTATCTTAAAATTTAATTCGGCAATTAAAGGAAGCAGGGCGTATATTGCATTCGCAGGGGGAATTGATACTCCTCTCACACTCGGAAGTAAAAGTACTTATCTTCGTGCTAATATTGGAGGATTTAAAGGAAGGGCCATTCAAAAAGGAGACATTATACCAATCGGTAAAACAGATAAAGAATTAATTCGCCGACTGGAAAAAAATGATATTAATTGGTCGATTAATTTCAACGAGCTTATTTGTTTCAAGCAAGACATGGTGATACGAATGTTAAAAGGAACGGAATTTGATCGCTTTGACAAAGTAAACAAACAAACTCTTTTACAAAATGCTTATACGCTTACTGTACAATCAGATCGAATGGGCTATCGATTAGATGGTCCCCCTATTTCAATGGCGGAAAAGTTCGAGCTCTTATCAGAAGGAGTTACATTTGGAACTATACAAATACCACCAAATGGACAACCTATCATCCTAATGGCAGATAGGCAAACTACAGGTGGTTATCCTAAAATCGGGCAGGTAATTACTGCCGATTTGCCAAGTCTTGCCCAACTTCAGCCTACCGCTCAGATTCGTTTTAAAGAAGTTACACTCGAAGAAGCAGAAACTATTTTCGTTGAAAACGAGTTAGCTATTAATAATATTAAAACTGGCATACATTATAAATTATTTCATTAAGCTAAAGAAAAAATCCACTAAACATGTTGGTTAGTGGATTTTTTCTTCTATTTATAACGCGATGAAAAGATGAGCAAACACTGTATTATTAGAGTTATCAAAAAGAATGGGTAGATTTAAATAGCCTTTGATCCAATGGTAAAAAGACTCGATGGACCATTTGTTTTTATACATGTTGGCAATTTCCTTGGCACTTATGTCCATCTCGTTCGTAAAGACGTGAATTTGGTTCCCCTCCCGAGCACGGAATGTGACGACACGATATCGATGGATTGTACGTGATTGCTCCGTTCCAACCTGGCATGTCACACCCCCATCCACATTGGAATCTTTCGTCTGGATCCTTCGAAGTGAGCAGAGGTGATGCAGTTCACATTATCGCGTAAGCGAAGGAAGAAGTGTTGACCCTCCTACTTGAAGTGATCGAGCCGGTCATGCATTCCGGGCACGGTCTTGCACCAAAATGAAGGCCTTATTCGCCAGCCGGTCCATCATGACGTAATCCGCCAGCCTCCTTCACTTATAGCAACATACCCGTTTCGGATGTAAAGGCGACATGCAGCTTGATGCCTGATCTATCACCATGATAGGGAGCCAAATGGAGCCGGTTGTTTCCCATGGTTATGGTCGTAGAACCCACTAGCAGAAGTTGCTTTTTCATCACTTTTGTCCGCCGCTTTGCCCTGTTGTATTTGCCGGCCAACATATGAAATAGGTCTTTTAAAATTTCATAAGGCACTTCCGACGCCTTCTTGCTAACGGTCGAATAATTGGTAGGCGACAGGCCGTTGGAGGCCATCACAGTACCATTGCGAAAACCTGCCCACTCTCCAAGGACAGTTGCCACAACGAAATCAAGGAGATCCTCCACATGAAATTTCCGTGCGACGTATTCGTAATGATTCTTTTCTACAATCTACTTCAATTCTCTCAGCTAACTAGTCTCAGGAAGATAGCGACGCCAAAACACTCATTCCTCCGCATACATATAACACCTGACCTGTGGTAAACCAATTTTCCTCGCCCGCAAAATATTCCACGATATTCGTAACCTGCCTTGGAGTACCTACTTTCCCCATTGGCTGGCTACTCATGCGAAAGCCGACTTCTTCTACAGTGCTCTGTCTGTGAAGCGGTGTATCAATCATACCTGGCGCAACGCAATTTACCGTTATGCCCATTCTTGCCGTTTCTAAAGCAAGCGACCTTGTAAGGCTTACAATACCGCCCTTTGAAGCTGCATAATTACACTGTGCTGTACCGCCTAGCCACCCTCTGGAAGAGATATTTATTATTCTGCCATAACCTTTTTCCTTCATAATTCCTATTGCCGCTCGACAATATAAAAAGTAAGATTTAAGATTTACCCTTATAATGTCGTCCCAATCCTCGTCCTTCATATCTGTAATGGGCATATTTCGCATTGTGCCCGCATTATTTACAAGTATATCAACTGTTCCGTACTCCTTTAGCACGGTTTTAAATAAACTGTCACAATCACTACTTTGTGAAACATCAGCCTTAACAAATATTGCCTCGCCACCGTCTGCCTTTATTCTATCAACAATACGGTTTCCTCTTTCCTCATTTCTTCCTACAACAACTATCCTGCACCCATTTTCGGCAAATTTAAATGCGATGTCCTCACCTATTCCAGATGTCCCACCTGTGATTATAGCAACCTTATTTTCCATATGACTTCCCTCCATTGTAGAATACTATATCTAAGATTAAAACTTAGGATTTTCAAGGCTGCTTTTATACCCGAAAACCCTAGGTTTTTTCACTATCAATTAATTAAATATAAATTCTTTTAAAAACTTTTTTGCTCACTAACTACATTAATTACTTTTTTTGTACGCTTACTAGGATCCTTCAACTTTTCTCCAAAGAACATTTCAATTACATCGTCATCAGGTTTTCTAGTGCATAATGCCACTACTACAAAAGCCAAAACCGAAAGTATAAGACCTGGAAGTATAGGGTGAACTGCCCATGATGGCATTAATGAAGGGAATATATACATTGCTGCCGTTGAACCGAAACCTGTTATCATGCTTGAAAGACATGCCTGTGAATTAGCTCTTTTCCAGTAGAAGGTGCCTATAAGTGAAGGAAGAACTCCGGCGCCCATCATCGCAAATGCCGATGACCATAAGAAGAATATTCCCTGTATCGTCTGGGCAAAATAAGCAATTATTATTGAAACTATAGTACAGACAATCATTGTTATCCTTGAAATATTAACAACTGTTTTTTCCGAAGCATCCGGGTTAATAAGTTTTTTATAAATATCATAGCCTGTCGTTTGAGATGAAATAATCAGCATTGTTGAAGCTGTTGACATTACCGCTGCAATAATTCCAACAAAAACAAGCGCAGCAACTAATGGTGGAAGCGCTCCCATTACAACCGATGGAAATGCATAGTCAATTTTTTCAAGGTTGGGATAGGTTACTCTAGCATAGGCTGAAATAATAAGACCACCTATAAGAATAATACAGTTTGGTATAAGTATTAGGGCAACTCCGCTTATGGCAGCTTTTTCATCCTTGGCAAGATAAACTCTAGTCATTTGGTGTGGCTGTGAAAGGTTACCCAGTGTCCATACAAGAAAGTATGATATTACCATTCCAAAGGTAAAATAACTATTTGTTGGAGAAAGAAGTGCAGAACCCTCCATCCATGTTTTTCCTTCAGGAGTTGTGACCTGACCAAATGCAGTTACAAGATTTTCAAAGCCACCGCCTTTTACTAACGCAACGCTAACCGATACAACAATGGCAAATATCATTAAAACTAGGCACGCCGTATCCGTCCACGCAACGGCCTTTGCTCCGCCCGAAAAGGAATAAATTAAAACTACAACTGCGCCTATTGTAATACATGTCATATAAGAAAGGTCTGTAACTAGGCTTAAAATTGTAAAAATGCCCAAATACATGGCTGCCATACCAACAGTATAAATCAAAAGTATAACAAGCGAATAAAAGCCTCTTGTAAATTTGGAAGGATACCTTAATCCAATCAGGTCTGGCATTGAACGCGCTCCATAATAATAGCCGATTCTCCAGAATTTTTTTGCGAAAAATACCGCTAGGATAAACATAGGAAGCAGTGTGGCATTAAAATTCCAAATCTGCGACCAACCAAAAGAATAATTTACACCCATCTGTCCAATGAAGGTTCCGGCACTCATAAAACTTGCGCCATATGTTCCGGCAACAACCCATTTGTTCATGCTTCTACCTGCTACATAATAATCATCAGCTGTATCCTTTTGTCCTCTTGTAGCTAAGAATCCAAGGACAATCAGCATAATCAAATAAGCTATAAACACAATTATATAAATATTCATACACAATCTCCCTTCAGTTCATTTTGGAAATACTGATAATTCTGATGTTTTGCTTATGTTTGCGAAAACTTACATATTAAAATAACAATCCATTAAAAATGAATTTTCTAAAACCAAATCTTTCCTTCTGACAACATTAATGTATACAGATTACCAATACACCCAAAATACAACCTATTTCTAATAAAATGTGAAATCTCTATATACCTTCTATCATTCTATATTTGAATTATTAGGATCATTCACAACGCTTTCCGTTTTTTTTGACAGCACCGCGCATATAACTACGGATACAACAGCCTGAATAATAAGAATAGCTGTCATCCAGTATACGTCTCCCATAATCGCACCCCCACTATTATATATTCTTTTCATATTGTTTCCATCCTGTCGGCACTCTCTTTTGGTCATGCAGGCACAACTTATTCCAGACTTTAATTAATCTCTTAAAACTTCAAGTACCATACGTGCCACAAATGCACCTCTTATGGAAATATGATCTGTATTGATATATTCCTTTCCCGGCTGGTGTACAAAATCTCCGCTCATTCCCATGCCATCAAGTGTCGGGCAACCAACAGATGCTGTAAAGTTCCCATCGCTTCCGCCTCTTGTAATAATGCCTTTCATTTCCATACCAAATTCTTTTCCAACCTCTTTTGCTTTCTCATAAAGAGCCTTGTGTTTAGGATCTTTTTCATCAAAAGGCGGTTTTTCTATGCAACCCTTTGATGTAATTTTAACCTCAGAGTTAAATGGCTTCAGTTTTTTAAACAGCTTATCATATTCTAAAGCCATATCAGATGAAGAAAACCTTGCATCTATTGTAAGTTCTCCGTCGCCGGGAACTGTTGGCCAGCCGGCATTGCCACTTTTTAAGCATGTACACGCAACCGTCATACCTCTATTCAAGTCAGTAAGGCTTTCCAGATAAACTGCCTGCTGTGCCAGCTCCATTAAGCCGCTTTCTGCTTTTTCAGGCTCCTGACCGGAATGCGCTGGTTTTCCCTCTACCACAAAGGTATAATTGCTTCTGCCAAAGCGGCCAATTTTCAAGCCACCCACATCGTCGCCTCTTGTGCTTTCCATAACAAAGGCAGCCTTGCTCTTTTTTGCCAACTCTTCATAGTGCATGTGTGATGAATAGCTTCCAGCTTCTTCATCAGAACTTAAGAAAAATACAATTTTTTTGTTTTCAGGTAATAGCTTAAGCTCCTTAAGAGCTTTGGCAACCATATATACCTGAACATCTCCGCCCTTCATATCAAGGACACCTGGGCCCCATACCTTTGTGCCCTCCTTCTTCCAAAGCTCACCAAATGTCCCCTTTTGATAAACTGTATCATAGTGTCCCACAAAAAGTACTTGCTCATCGCCATTACCTAATTCCATAAGCAAATGGTCACCATAGCGCCCGTCGTTGCTTGGGACAACGCTGCACTTAAAGCCTATGTCGGCAAAGATTTTTGCAAAATAATCCCTGCATTTTTTAAGGTCTTCCTTGTCCCCCTCTGTAGGTGTTTCTATAAGCACAGCTTCTTTTAACACTTCTAAAAACTCATTGCTGTGTTTTTCCATATAATCCAAAAGCATTTTAGCCTCTGTCATAAAACTCCCTCCTTTTTTATTTATTTAAGCAAAAGCCTGTTTTCGTACTCTGTTTGGGTAAGCAGTTCAAATCCATCTTCTGTTACAGCCACCATATCCTCAATACGTACGCCGCCAACACCCGGAAGATGCACAGACGGCTCAATGCAAAATACCATTCCCGGTTCAATAATCCATGGTTTTTCACCATTTACCGAAGCCTCTCCAATGATAGGCTCCTCCTGAAGGCAAATACCTGTAGCATGGCCTGTAACCCCAAAATACCAAAATTTTTCATAACCGGCCTTACGGAGAACATCTCTTGACGCTTTGTCTATATCAGATGTCAAAGCACCCGGTTTGCAAGCCTCAATCGCTGCCATTGTCGCGTCATAAACTGCCGTATATACTTTTTTCTGTTCATTGTTTAAAGGATTTCCTGCCATAACAGTACGGCAATAATCACTATGATATCCATTAAAGCAACATCCAACATCCATAAGCACGAAGTCACCGTTTCTAATGATTCTCTCCGTCGGGAAACGTACAAGAGTTATGGCGTTTTCACCGGAATTAACTTGTGTAGGGTGAGTGTGGCCTCCTTCCGAGCCGCGCAGTACCATTTCATTATGAATCATAGCTGAAACCTCTATTTCTGTAAGTCCCGGACGCAAGTTTTCAATGGCAACCTGTGTTCCCGCTTCAGCAATAGCGCAGGCCTTTTTAATAAGATATATTTCTTCGGCACATTTTACAGCTTTAGCTCTTGCGAATGTATTTCGCCCGTCTACAAACTCATAATCTGAAAAAGTTTCTTTGAATACCTGAAAAAGCTGGAAACCCATTTCATCAACGCCTATTTTAGCTCCCTTTGTAAGTCCGAGCTCACTGAAAACCTCTTTAAATCTGGCTACACTAAGCATAGGATCCATGGGAAGAGGTTTTACCTTCTGTTTAAGCCATGGCATATACGTCATAGCCCTGTCATAATCTCCGCTTGCAACTAAAGCCCATGGATCATCACCAACAGCTTTAACCGCTGCATATCTGAAATAATAAAATAGATTAGGGCTGTTCGGACGGAAGCTTGTCAAATAGCGCACATTATCAACTCTCATTGTTATAATGCAGTCAAGTCCATCATTTTTCATTTGCTCATCAATTCTATCAAGTCTGTAATCTCTCATTTTCTCCATGCTTATAGGCTGTTCAAAATCAAATTCTGCCATAAATATTTCTCTCCTTTCTGCTGAGCCATTACGCTCTATGTAGCGGCCGTTTCCAATACTTTCATGCCTTCACCTTTAGTTACCGCAATATCATATTCTATTAAAAAAAACCATTTTTTCCATTTATGCCATAACCGCCCCACCGTTTACGTCAAGTACTTCGCCTGTAATATATGCAGCTTCGTCACTGGCAAGAAATACAATGGCGTTGGCAACTTCCATAGCCGTTCCCGGTCTTTTTATTGAGAGGCGATCAAAAATCTCCTGCATGTTCTGTGTTTTGGCCCAAAGCTCCGTTATTCTCCGGCTGGCCTCAACATAACCCGGAGATACAGAATTTACACAGATGCCATATTTTCCAACTTCCCTTGCCAAATACTTGGAAAATTGATCGATTCCGGCTTTAAGGCTGGAATAAGCTATATTTGTATTGTCCCCCGCAGCCCTGCCTATGAGGGAAGAAACATTTACGATTTTTCCATAATTTCGTTCCTTCATTCCGGGAAGCACTTCTTTGCAACAGAGAAAAACATTTTTTAAATTCAGTTTATACACTTCATCAAATTCGTCTCCTGTCATGTCAAAAGTAAATTTCCTTCCTGTACTGCCCCCAGCAACATTACAGAGTATATCCACTCGTCCAAAAATTTTTATGCATTCGGCAAAAGACTCTTTTACTGCATTTGGGTCTGTTACATCAGTTGATTTATAAAAGCATTTCACACCGTAACTTTCACACGTCTTCTGTGTTTCCTTCAGCTTTTCTTCGTCGCGGCTCATAAGAAAAAGAGCTGTTCCGTTTTTGGCAAGGAGAATTGCCGTCGCCCTACCTATACCGCTTCCTGCTCCGGTTACGGCCGCCACTTTTCCCTCAATGCTTGGGAACACCGCCATGTTTTCTTTTTCCATTCAAATTCCCTCACTTTAATTAAAACATTCGCTCATCAAATCTTGATTGATTGAACGATCCAGTTCCCACTTGGCATCTTTTCTTGTATTCCCCACTTCACGTACAAGTGAATATTCTAATTCTTCTTGGCGCTGTTTTAACTAATCAGCAGTTGTTAATAAAATTGAACATCGCTGTAATAGAGTTAGATTGCTAGTTTTAATAATTCTCCCTGTTTCTGTTATCGTATCTGTTACATATTGTTTTTCAGCTTTAGCAACTGATGCCACAATTTCCCTAAGACTTTTGTGGTGAACAGTTTTTAGTGTTTAAAAGCATCTTGGGGCATCATTCTTCCATGCTCCAAATAGTAATTGCAATTTGATTCAAAACAATAGCAAACAAATCGCAATTCACCGTGTAACTCCTTGAATGTTTTTAATACTTTTAATCATTCTTCCATCACTTCTAGACCAATTCCATCCCCAGGTATAACAGCGACCGAAAAATGTTTCATATACAAATTCACCTCCTTTTTCTTTCGAATATATAATTGCAATTTTCATGCCATTTTAATAAAGATTAAAAATTCGGATAATTTAAGAGAGAAATAGCCGTTTACTACCGGAACTATTAAAAGTGGAATGTTTTTATTTACAACACAGCCGTTGCATTTTACAACACTATAAATTGTATTCTTTGATTTTTCTCCACAATGTTGATCGGTCTATCCCAAGTGATTTAGCCGCCATTGTTTTATTTGAATATTTATTTAGAGCATATTGTATTAACTCTTTTTCTCCCTGTTTAAGACTTAGTTGATTTTCTTTTAAATCTTGGTAATTTTTTCTCTGCAATTTTTGAAGAAATGGTGATTGAGAAATAGAGAGTTTTGGTCCGTTATTTAATAACACCATCCTCTCAATAATGTTTCTTAGTTCCCGAATGTTCCCAGGCCAATGATAACTCATTAAGAAGGGATAAACATCTTCTTCAAGTGTCTCTATTTTTTTCTCACGCTCTTCATTAAATTGCGCAATCATACTTTGAACAAGTAAAGGGATATCTTGAATTCTTCTGCGTAAAGGAGGCAATTCAAGTGTAAGTACATTAATTCGATAGTAGAGATCTGATCGAAACCGTTTTTGCTCAACTTCTTCATCTAAATTTCGATTCGTTGCTGCAATAATTCTTACATCTAGAGGTATTGTCCGATTTCCCCCAATTCTTCGAATTGATTTTTCCTGAAGAACACGCAATAGAATTGTTTGAATACGTAAAGGCATTTCCCCAATTTCATCTAAAAACAATGTACCTCCGTGAGCTAACTCAAATACCCCCTGCTTTCCTCCCTTCTGAGCACCTGTAAAGCTCCCTTCCTCATATCCGAACAATTCACTTTCTAACAAACTTTCAGGAAACGCTGCACAATTGACTGCAACAAAAGGACAAACCGCCCTATTGCTTTCTAAATGAATACCTTGTGCGAATAACTCCTTACCAGTCCCTGATTCACCAGTAATTAGAACAGTGGCATTTGTTTCCGCAAATAACTTGGCTTGCTGTTTGACATCTGAGACCTCCACAGAGTTTCCAATAATATCCATTAATCTATACTTAGCCTCTAAACCACTATGATGAAGTTTCTTTCTAACCTTCATTTCAAGTTTTTGAATCTCTGTAATTTCTTTAAAATTGGAAACAGCTCCCACTACCTTATCGCTTATTATTATTGGGAATCTATTGATAACCATTTGCCGATCAAATATTTTAGCAATATCCCCTATTTCTTTTTTTCCAGTTTGTAGAACACGAACCATATCTGAATGTGGGATATAATCTGTAATTTTACGGCCAATAACCTCCCCTTCTAATCCTAGGAAGTGTTTCGCGTTTTCATTTGTGAGTGTAATATGACCACTACGATCGACGGCAATTATTCCGTCATGAGCTGAATTTACAACAGCTTCAACTTGATATTTTTCTCGCAACATATCACGAGTAATACTAATTAAAGATAGTGCTTGCCGAACAGCAGAAGTAATTGTTGCAATTGATGGCTCAACATAACGGATGTTTTTTTCTAAATAAGGGGGAAATAAAAAATTATTTTCCCACGCCGATACAAAAAAAATGGAATTTTTCTGAATGTTATCCTGTGAGAGATTGTCTTTGACTATAAATTGAAAATGATCTTTTAAACTAAGGTTTTTCTCAAGTTTCAACCATTCTATTTCTTGCTTAGAGGCGACTATTATCCATTTATTACTGTAAAGATTTTCTTCTTGAATCACTTTTTCAACATCGCTAAGATTAATAGAAAGCGGAACTATCGGAACATGAAGTGTCTCTACCTCTTCTATATATGAACAAGATGTAATCAACACTAGTGGATTCATAATTTGGTCTAATAAGGAATTTTTTGAATAATAAAAAGTGGGCTTCTGATCAAATTTATAGAGAATATCTGCAATCTTCTCTGCTAATGGTGAATTTATCTTATATAAGGCAATCATATTATCCCTCCCATGATATTAAGAATAAACATCGTGATTCAATTCTTCCAATCTCACTTTATCTAAGGAAAACAGTTTCTTTTTTAGTGGAGACAACTGCAAATTTTCATGAATAATTTTCCATAACAACTCCCTATTTAATATTGTTCTAATGAAAAAATATTTTTCCTTCTTTGATGTTTGTCAAGATAGTTGTCCCATTTTGCTTGTTTGCTAGTGTATGTTTGTTTCTTTGAAATAAATGAAGACTTTATTCATAAATCCGAGTAGCTATTGCGCTTCGCTTACTGGCCTGCTCAGAGATTTCTTACCGGTTCTTAAGCAAATCGGTATAAACACCCGTATCTAACATTGCTACATAATAGGCATTATCACTTGATCGAAGGACCATTTTACTAACATAAACACAATCCATGCGATGAAAAGCTGTGTAAATACTGCAGTTTTGTAGTTACCAAACGACATTGGTAGATTTAAGTACCTAATGGAAAAAAGACTCAATAGCCCACCTCGCTTTATACTTTTCGTTTCTATAAGTTCCATCAATTCTTCGGGTGTAATTAGAGTGGATAAAAGCTTTGAAATTGTGTTGAACTGTTTCATAGAGGACACATTTTTCCAGTATACCGATGTTGGTTAAGTCGCTTTACATCGTATCAGAATTGCTGTTTTTTTCTGTGTTTTCGATGGAAAAACAGGCTAATCAGCAGACGTGATTTGATAACCTAGTTTCCTAGAAATTTCATTCGCAGCATAAATAGCTTTTTCGGCAAATCGAGCGACATTTTCATCTTGGTAATTCACTTCAATCCCAGCTATACTAATCCCTGCTACAACTTCTCCCTTGCAATTAAAAATAGGTGCAGCAATGGCAGATGTATGGTTTTCTAATTCTGAATGACTAATAGTATAACCATTTTCCCTTGCATTTTTTATACTTTCTAGTAATTTTCCCTTTTCGGTTATTGTCCCTATGGCAAAAGATTCCAGTTGTATATTTTCAACATATGATTCAATTTCATCCTCTTGTAAAAAAGACAACAAAACTCGTGAACAGGCTCCTGCGTATAATGGGCTTTTTCTTCCAATCGCCGTATATAAACGAACCTTTTGATAATGATCTATTTTTTCAATATACATTGCTTCTTCGCCTTGTCTAATGATTAAGTTAATCGCTTCTTTTAATTCTTTATGTAAACTTTGCATAATTGGATAGGCTATTTGTCGAAGATCTAATCTTGTAGAAACAAGGTTTCCGTAAGTTAGAAAAAGCAATCCTAAGCGATATTTTGAATCATCTCCTTTTTCAAGAAAGCCCATTTCCTCCAAAGAAATTAGCATTCTATAAACCGATGTTTTCGGGATATGCGATAACTCAATAATTTCTTGAAACGTTAGTTCAGCATGCTCAATAAATAAGTTCAAAATATCCATTGAACGAACAACTGTTTTATTTTTCATATACTCTCCTTTATCTTATTATTCATTTTCCTAAAGCTAATAAGCTCCTTTTTCCCCCGATAATTGACGATAAAAATACTTATTCCTACCATTACTAATCCTATCATTAACATATATGTAATCGGTTCGTTTAAAAAGGCTGCTCCTAAAAAGACTGCAATAATTGGTACTAGAAAAGTAAAAGCACCAACTTTACTGGCCTCCCCTTCATTCATCAGTCTATAATAAATAATATACGCCAATGGAATCCCGAAAATCGCTCCAAAACTTAAACCAAATATATATTTACTATTCCATACAATATTATACCAGTCTTCAAAAATGGCACCGCCACCTAATAGAACTACCCCACCAATTATGGATTGGATTGAAACCATCCAATATGCATCGAGTCGATGACTGACTTTTTTTACATAAATTACACCAAACGCCCAACATACAGCAGTCACCAAACCTAACACTACCCCGATAACCGAAACATGAAACGTTAGTCCATCTATACTAACGATGACAATACCAAAGAAACCTATTAATAGTCCAATAATTTTAATAGGGGTCATCGATTCACCTAACCATATCCAAGCAAATATACCTAATAATACTGGTTGGAAATAGACCAGAATCGAAAATAAGCCACCTGGTAAATAATTTAACCCAACTGTTTGTATTCCGAAAAATAGAATGGTATTAAACAATGAAGAAATACAGTACAATCGCCAATTTTCACGCCAGTTTATCTTATCCAGTCGCTTGATCAATATAAGCCCTAGTATAAGCCCTCCAATTATTGCACGCATTCCTGAAAACAGTAACGGAGGAGTAAATGGTAATGCCATTTTATAAATTGGCCAACTGGCTCCCCATAAAAAAACGAGAAATATTAGCAATGCTGTGGAATTCGTCAATACCTTTTTCACACCAACAACTCCCTTTCACATCTCTACCAACCCTATTACTCCACTATACACCCAAAAAATAAAACAGCCTACTAGAATTTTTCAAGCTTAAAAAAGGCTCCTCTTCGAATTGTTTTAGTGCCAGGCACCAGTAACATAGTTGTAACATTTCGTTTATTATTAGAATACTAAAAAAAGTAGACGCATGTATTTATTCATGCGTCTACTCTATTTGGTGCCATGTCATCTAAAAGGATTATCCAACAATTGCATTTGCAATTATTAACATAATCATCGCTGTAAACCAAGCAAGTGTTGTTGGTACAGACCAAACTAACACCTGTTCTTTCAATTTGGTAATGCCAAGCATACGGTTAACTACCCAGAATAAGGAGTCGTTGAAGTATGAAAACAGCATTGCACCTAGTGCTGCCGCTTGTGCTGCAAGTGCTAAATTCACATCTAAATTTGCTAGTATAGGAGCTGAAATAGATGCAGCTGTAATCATAGCAACTGTCCCACTTCCTTGGATTAGACGAACAATGGATGCAATAAAAAATGGAACTAAAATAGCCGGCAAAGGTAACCCAGCAATAATTTCAGCAAGATAATCACCTGTTCCACTATCGCGAAGAACAGTTCCTAAAGCACCACCAGCACCAGTTACTAATAAAATGATACCAGCAGTAGTCATACCTTCTTCCATTCTTTCAAGTGCTTCGTCACGTTTCATACGATTTGCTAAACCGTAAATTGCAGCAACTAATCCTAATGCCAATGCGATAATTGGTTGACCTAAGAATAAGACATAATCCCAAACTCCACCAGTAATTTTTAAGGCAGATAATGTTGTATTTAAAAATATTAATAGGATTGGTAATAAAATCGGGAAAAACGAAAGAAATAATGATGGTAATTCTTTTTCACGATCCGCAGATGCTGCTAAAAAGTCATTATATACCATTTCAGAAGAATCTTTACGAACAAATCCTTCTCCATTTTCTTCAGGCACTTGATAAATTCGCTTACCAATCCACTGTGCATATAATACTCCTACAATAATAATAGGAATCGCAAAAATTAGTCCCCAGAAAATCATTTCACCAATATCAACACCAAAGATCCCTGCCACGCCTAATGGACCTGGAGTGGGTGGAACTGCATGATGCGTTGCAGCCAATCCAATCGCTAGTGCAATCCCTAGTGTAACAACTGATTTACCTGTTTTACGAGATAATGATTTTACTAATGGATTTAATATAACGAAAGCAGAATCTACAAATATCGGAATAGAAACAATATACCCCGCAATCGCCATCGCCCATTCTTCTTTTTTCTTTCCTACTAGACGAATCAATGAGTAAGCAAGTTTTTCTGCAGCCCCTGTTACTTCTAGAATACGTCCCATCATAACCCCTAAACCTACTACAATACCAATAGATGCTAGCGTATTCCCGAAACCTGAAGTAATAGAATTCACCACTTTAAGTGGCTCCATCCCTCCGATTAATCCAGTAATTGATGCTGCAATGATCAGTGCTAAAAATGCATGAATTTTTGTTTTTAAAACAAGTAAAATAAGAACTGTAATACCAATAGCTAAACCAAGCAACATTTGCATTTCTAATGTCATTCCATTGAAACCCCTTTCATTTCCTCTTTTTAAAATAGAAGGAAAGCAAACTTTCCTTCTATTGAATTACTTACAATGATTCACGAGTGAATTTTGGTGCGTACTCAGCAGCAAGCTTGATACATTCGTACATACTTACTTCAGACGCGATATTTTTCCATGCGATATCAAACGCTGTACCATGGTCAACAGATGTACGTAAGAATGGTAAACCATTCGTAATCGAAATCGTACGGTGAAAATCGGTCATTTTCGCAGCGATATGGCCTTGGTCATGGTAAAGAGAAAGAACAGCATCGTATTTACCATTTAACGCTTGGAAGAATACTGAATCTGCTGGAACTGGTCCATATGCATCGATTCCAGAAGCTACCGCTAGTTCAACACCAGGCTTAATTTCTTCTATTTCTTCATTTCCAAATAGACCGCCTTCCCCAGCATGTGGGTTAAGTCCAGCTACTGCTAGTTTACGGTTTTCAACCCCAAGACGTTGTAATGCTTTGTCACAACGAATTAAGTAATCATGCACTCGCTCTTTTGTCATTTGTGTAATTGCTTTTGCAACGGATACGTGACGAGTTAAGAAGAAAATACGCATGCCATTTACTTGGAACATTGTTAAAGGATCTGGTGATTGACTTAAATCTTCTAACATTTCGGTATGTCCGATATAAGGAACATTTGCCGCTTTTAAGGATTCCTTGTTCATTGGAGTAGTTGCAAGTGCTTTTACTTCTCCAGCCATTGCTAATTCTACTGAACGTTTAATATATTCAAATGCCGCTTTTCCATTTTGAGCTGCAACTTCACCTGGCTCAAATGAATCCATATCAATGTTCGTTAAATCCAATACATCAATCGTTCCGAATTCATAAGCACCTTCTGCTGGACTAGCAACTGTGCTAACTTGTAAATTGACACCTGTTACTTCAATTGCTTTTCGAATAATTTTTGCATCTCCAACAACTAAAGGTTTACACATATTGTATAATTCTTCTTTTGCTAATGATTTCACTGTAATTTCTGGACCAATACCTGCAGCATCTCCCATTGGAATTGCGATAATTTCTCGTACTGTAGTCATATCCTATACACTTCCTTCTTCTGTTTTATTTGTTAAAAACCTTACACATTTGTAGATAGAATATTTATCCCCAACCGTGCCACCTTTTGTAATAACTGGAATTCCATCAAATGTTCCACCGATGAATTGTCCATACGCAGCACGAGGGAGAACTTCATCTTGTAAGCCTATTGCTTCTGCATTACTTACTGCACATAATGCTGCAGTAACATCTCCCCCACTTGAAAACGTACCATCTATCGTATGTTCTGTTTGCAGAACAACGTTATTTGTTACTCTTGCAAGTCCTTCTGTAATGCGTTTTGCCAGTTTTTCTTCCGTTACACCTTCACGACTTGCAATTTCCGAAAGATCTAACTTCTCAGTTCCTGGGGAGTACGTCGTAATGATTAGCATTTCTTGAGTTTCTAATTTTATTAAAGCTTCATTTGTTGCACGATCAATTTCCGCTTCCCATGCACTTGTAATGGAAGCAAGTGCTTCTGTATTAACATAAACAGGTTGAGCAGCTTTCTTATCAATTAAATAATTAAGTTGTCTTCCCGTTAAAGGGGTAATACTTCCTACAGTGACTATGAATTTATTCGTCTGCACATTTTGATGCGCTTTCATACGACCATAAGAAGCAGTTAGAGGTCCTGGATCTACCGGGATAAAATGAGTTCCTTCTATAGAAATCATTGCTTCGGAAATATGATCGATTTCCTCATTCGTAACAGCATCAACAACGATGATTCGATGTCCAGCTTCAATTTGGCGCATTAACTCCAATTGAATGGCTTCTTTCCCCTTTAGGACTTTTCCTAAACCAATATGCGAAACCGAATAATTACTTTGCTCCTCCATTAACGTTGGAACATGTGACTTCGTTATTGGGTTCATCGGATCTTTTCCGACATCCGTCGCTTCTACCGGTACGCCGTCTACTAAAAGATAACCGCCAGATACAACACGACCAGAGTCCGGAAAAGAGGCAACAACGATCGCTACACTATTTTTCCCAACAGCAGTTAGTAACGCGTCCGTTTCCACACCTAAATTTCCTCGAACCGTGCTATCAATACGCTTCGTGATAACACTAGCTCCCCAAGTGGAAAGCTGCTCGTAAGCTTTTAGCACACGAGTCTCCGCTTCCGTTGCTACGCAATATCTACTATCTGTATCAATTCCTAGTGCCGTGAAGCCGCCTTTTGTTGGAACTTCTCCATCAAATACGACCGTTGCACTCGTAAACCCATTCTTCAAAAGACGAACCCCAGTAGCATTTGCACCAGTTAAATCGTCGGCAATAACCCCAATTTTCACAACTACACTCCCTTTATAAAGGTAGACATTTCTCCATAAATTTGCTCTAAATCTTTTGGCATTGTTTGATCGGTAATAATTCCTGTTATTGAATCTACATCTGCTATTTTTGCAAACGCTTTTTTTTCAAACTTTTGAGCGTCTACTACTAAATACACACTCTCACTGGCATGAATCATTTCTCGCTTTATAGCTGCTTTTTCAAATGTAGCTGACGTAATTCCTAAAGTAGAATGAACCGCGTGAGCCCCTAAAAACAAAATATCTACATGAATGTCTTTTAACATTTTTTCTGCGTAAGAACCAAACACCGCTCCTACATCATTTTGTATTTTTCCACCCAATAAGATAACTTCCATTTGACTATCTACAAGTTCAGCTGCAATTTTTATATCATTTGTGACAATCGTTAAATCTTTTCTTGACTTTAAACGCCTAGCGATTTCAAAAGTAGTTGTTCCAGAGTCGAGTAGTATTCTCATACCATCTTTTACAAGACCAACTGCAATCTCTGCAATTTCCACTTTCTGCACATGTGCTTCTGAAAGCTTTTGGCTATAGCTCTGTTCGGCAATGATCGCTTGCGGAAGTGCTGCACCGCCATGTGTTCTTATTAGTTTCTTCTGCTTTTCTAATTCATCTAAATCTCGCCTAACCGTCATAGCAGATACGGCCAATAGATCGACTAATTCTAGAATTTCTACTTTCCCTTTTTGTGTGAGCTCTTCTAAAATCAGCTTTTTTCGTGAAACTGGTGTCATGGAATCATCCTTTCAACTTTGAAAGCGTGTTCACTATGAACATATTATGTTCTTTTTTTTCAAATAAGTCAACAATATTTGTGACAAACGAACAAATTTTGTTCGAAAAGAACAAAAAACAAATGATTACAACTATATTACGGGTGCCTGGCACCCGTAATATTACTGTCATCTAAATAACGGCTAATAGTTGTCTACCAATTTAGAATTATTAGGTAGAATCATAGCGATTTAACGCTGTAATGTGTTAAAATGAAAAATACTTTAAATTAAAATGGAGGTTGGCAACAATATTATGCAAGTAACAAACACGGAATCCGTCCAAGTAGAAAATGTGCTTATTGCACATCAATTTTTGAAAGATGTGGTAGTACATACCCCTTTGCAAAAAAATGACTATTTATCTGAAAAATATGGAGCAACGATTTATGTTAAACGGGAAGATTTACAACATGTTCGTTCCTTTAAACTAAGAGGCGCCTATTACAAAATTAAAACAATAGAACAAGAAGCACGGGAAAAAGGAGTTGTCTGTGCGAGCGCTGGAAATCATGCACAAGGTGTAGCTTATGCATGTGCCCAATTAAGAATATCCGCCACTATTTTCATGCCGTTGACAACTCCGAAACAAAAAATCGATCAAGTACGAATGTTTGGTCGAGAGTATGTGGAGATTACACTTGCCGGCGATACATTTGATGACTCAGCTTCTAGCGCAACAGCTTATTCCCAAACGGAAAATAGAATTTTTATCCATCCATTTGATGATCGGGACATAATTGCCGGACAAGGAACAGTTGCGATAGAAATTATGAATGATATCGAGGAGTCAATTAATTTTGTATTTGGTAGCATAGGCGGCGGAGGACTAATCTCCGGACTTTCTACTTATATAAAGAATCTCTCTCCTCTTACGAAAATAATTGGTGTAGAGCCCGCGGGAGCTGGAAGTATGAAAGCAGCCTTGGAAAATGGTGGACCAATCGTTCTTGAAACAATTGATAAGTTTGTCGACGGAGCCGCTGTACAATGTGCGGGAAACCTTACTTATGAAGCTTGTAGTAAATACGTAGATAGTATCGTGCTTGTCCCAGAAGGAAAAGTTTGCACAACTATTTTGGATTTGTATAACAAACACGCAATTATCGCGGAACCAGCAGGCGCCCTTTCAATTGCTGCGCTCGATTTTTACAAAGAGGAGATTAAAGGGAAATCCGTCGTATGTGTCATAAGTGGTGGAAATAACGATATTGGTAGAATGCAAGAAATAAAAGAAAAATCACTAATGTACGAAGGTCTACTCTACTACTTTATCGTTAACTTCCCGCAAAGAGCTGGTGCACTCCGTCAATTTTTAGATAAAGTACTTGGTCCGGAAGATGATATTACGACATTTGAGTACACGAAGAAAAACAATAAAGAAAGCGGTCCTGCACTAGTAGGAATCGAATTAAAGCATATAGAAGACTATAATGGTCTTATTTCGCGATTAACTGAGAATGGATTTTCGTACAAAGAAGTTAATAAAGATAGTACCTTGTTTGACTTATTAATCTAACTTTTAATGAGCAAATAGATGGTTATATCAATGATTCCTTACTTAACTAAGGTAGATTAAAATTAGTAGTAGATAAAAACAATTAAAATGTCAGAATTGATTTCTAGCAATATTCCATCCAGTTTGATATAATCATTATTGTATTATAAGAATTCTAATCTAGGAGGAATTATTAATGTCTGAAAATAAAAACAACAACAAATTAACGACTGCAGCTGGCGCACCTGTAGTAGACAACCAAAACTCAATGTCCGCTGGTAAAAGAGGTCCTCTATTACTACAAGACATTTGGTTGTTAGAAAAACTCGCTCATTTTGATAGAGAAGTAATTCCTGAACGCCGTATGCATGCAAAAGGTTCTGCTGCTTATGGTAAATTTACGGTAACAAATGATATTACTAAATATACAAAAGCAGCAATTTTCTCAGAGGTTGGAAAAGAAACAGAAATGTTCGTACGTTTCTCAACAGTAGCTGGTGAACGTGGTGGAGCTGACGCAGAACGTGATATTCGTGGATTCTCTATGCGTTTCTACACAGAACAAGGAAACTGGGATTTAGTTGGTAACAATACACCAGTATTCTTCTTCCGTGATCCACTTAACTTCCCAGACTTAAACCATGCAGTTAAACGTGATCCAAAAACAAATATGCGTAGTGCAAATAATAACTGGGATTTCTGGACTGGTCTTCCTGAAGCACTTCACCAAGTAACAATCGTTATGAGTGACCGCGGAATTCCTGCTTCTTACCGTAATATGCACGGATTTGGTAGCCATACATTCAGTATGATAAACGCAGACAATGAGCGTGTTTGGGTGAAATTCCACATGCGTTCTCAACAACCAATTGAGAATTTAACAGACCAAGAAGCGGAGCAACTAATTGGTAAAGACCGTGAAAGTCACCAACGTGATCTTTTCGAAAATATCGAACAAGGCAACTTCCCTAAATGGAAAATGTACATCCAAGTAATGACAGAAGAACAAGCGAAAAACCACCCAGACAATCCATTCGATTTAACAAAAGTTTGGTATAAAGGCGATTATCCATTAATCGAAGTTGGTGAATGGGAATTGAACCGTAATCCTGAAAACTACTTTGCTGAAGTTGAACAAGCAGCATTTACACCTGCTAACGTAGTACCAGGTATTAGTTTCTCTCCTGACAGAATGTTACAAGGTCGTTTATTCTCATATGGGGATGCACAACGTTACCGTTTAGGTGTTAACCACCACCAAATTCCAGTTAACCAACCAAAATGCCCTGTTCACACTTTCCATCGAGATGGCGCAATGCGCACGGATGGTAACTTAGGTGCAACACTTCACTATGAGCCAAACACTTATGGCCAATGGAAAGCACAACCAGAATTTAAAGATCCAGCACTAGCGCTTTATGGTGATGCAGATATTTACGATTTCCATGAAGATGATAGTAATTACTTTGAGCAACCAGGTAAACTATTTAACTTAATGAGTCCTGAGCAACAACAATTATTATTCGAAAACACTGGAAGAAATATGCAAGGTGTAGATAAACATATTCAACTTCGCCATATCACGCATTGCTATAAAGCAGATCCTGCTTATGGTAAAGGTGTAGCAGAATCATTGGATATACCATGGGGAGAAGTAGAAGCAGCTTTAGCATTTGCTGATTAATACGAACTAACAAAAAAGCAGCGCATTTTGCGGTGCTTTTTTGTTAGTTCCATATTCCTTTTGTTTACTCATTTAAGTAAAGCACGAGCTTAGTTGTACAAGAGCTTTAATTTTTTGTGTCACTAACGTACGTTCTTTACTTTTTTTTACCGTCCTCACAAGTGCTATAAATAAAGAAAGAATAACTGTATACACAAGTACACTGCTCATTGTGTAGATATTAATATCCATTTTCTAATAAAAAAATATAAAATTCTTTCACAATCTTTATATTTATTATAAATTAAATATTCATAGTAAAGTGTTAATTAAAGTGGAATTTATACAATTTTCTTACAAGTTTACAGGTCAGTGAAATGGTAAACCAACTAGCGTTACTAACCAAATTCAAGTACAATTTTTCACATGCAAATCTAATACTGTCGTGCGAATGTCTTTATATCAAAAAACGACTACTAATTTGCTCTGCAATTTAGTAGTCGTTTTACCATATATTTTTATTGTTTGTGATAGGTGGACCCGCGAAAATTAACCGTTTTTTATACAGACAATAGAGTACGGTCACTCGTTAATTTTTCCCCGCGAATTCGCTGGAACTCATCCATTAGCTTCGCGATCGTTAAATCTTTCTTTTCTTCTTCCCCAACTTCTAAAATGATTTGCCCTTTATCCATCATGATTAGTCGATTCCCAAGATCTAATGCTTGTTGCATATTATGTGTAACCATTAGTGTCGTTAATTGATCCTTTTCCACAAGTTGCTTGGTTAAGTTTGTTATTAACTCCGCTCTCGATGGATCTAGTGCAGCTGTATGTTCATCTAGTAGTAAGATCGAAGGCTTCGTGAATGTTGCCATTAGTAGGGAAAGTGCTTGTCTTTCCCCGCCCGATAAAAGGCCAACTTTTGCATTTAATCGATTTTCTAAATTTAAGTGTAGCGTCTCTAGTGATTGCAGAAAAAACTCTTTTCGCTGCTTGTCTACTCCACTTTTCAATCCGCGTTTCTTATTTCTTGAAAAAGCGATTGCTAAGTTTTCTTCTATCGTCATCGTTGGAGCAGTGCCTGCCATAGGATCTTGGAAGACTCGCCCTATTAGCTGGGAACGTTTATATTCCGGTAAGCTTGTTACGTCTTTGCCGTCAATTACTATTTCCCCGAAATCAGGAGTAAGTGCTCCTGAAATCATATTAAGCATCGTAGATTTACCCGCCCCGTTACTACCAATTACTGTGACAAAATCTCCAGCTTTTAATTCTAGATTAATTTGATCTAACGCAATTTTTTCATCAGCCGTCGCTTCATTGAAAATTTTATTGATCGCCTGTAATTTAAGCAAGGTATTTCCCCTCCTGCTCTGTTACAATAGTAGCATTTGCCACTCTTCCGGCATGTCGTTTTGCTTTTCTACTTTTCTCTCGACGTTTGTCAAAATAAGTAGGTAACACTAAAGCAATTATTACGATAAATGCCGTAATTAGTTTCATATCCCCTGTATCAAGTAAATCGATTCGAAGTGCTAATGCAAGAATAATACGATAAATAATCGCCCCTGCAATTACCGCGAGTGTTGTACGAACGATGGATTTTGTGCCGAAGATCGCTTCCCCGATAATAACAGACGCTAAACCAATGACAATCATCCCAATACCCATTCCGATATCCGCGAACTTTGCATACTGTGCAATTAGTGCGCCAGAAAACGCAACAAGTGCATTAGAAATACCGAGCCCGATTATAACTAGATTATCTGTATTCGCCGAAAAACTACGAATCATTTTTTTGTTATCGCCCGTTGCACGAATAGCTAGTCCAACTTCTGTTTTCAAAAACCAATCGAAAATCAATTTAATAAGCACGACTAAAATGGCTACAACAATAGCAGTTCCCCAAGTAGAAGGCAAAAATTCCACGCCAATTCCACTGAAGAAACCATTAATCGCTTCATCAATACCTAAAGACCCCCACCACGTGGAGAATTGACTAAATAATGTGTCAGAATTTAGTAAAGGAATATTCGGTCGCCCAACTGAATTTTCTACAGTAAACCCCATGATCCTTAGGTTAATGGAATATAAAGCAATCATCATTAAAATCCCAGACAATAAAGGATTGATCTTCCCTTTCGTATGTAACAAACCAGTAATACATCCTGCAATAAAACCTGCTATTATCGCAACAAGCGTTGCAATAGCCGGATGATATCCTAACACAATCATCATCGCTGCAGTTGCAGCACCCGTAACAAAACTTCCGTCGACCGTTAAATCAGGAAAATCTAACACTCGGAATGTTAAATACACTCCGAGTGCCATAATTGCATAGATGATTCCTTGCTCTACAGATCCAAAAATAGCTGCAAACATAAAGAATCAAACTCCTATCTATTCCGCGAATTCCGCATTCCAAGCATCTTTTACTTCAAGTCCAAGTGCATCCACCGTATCTTGGTTTAAGACAAATCTTAAATTTTGTGGAAACTGAACTGGTAAATCTGCTGGTGTACTTTCGCCATTTAAAATTTTCACTGCCATTTGTCCTGCTTCATAACCGATATCATAGTATTCAAAACCATATGCTCCTAATCCTCCACGTTTAACAGAGTCAAATTCGCCAACCATCATCGGAAGTTTATTGTCATTAGCAACAGAAATTACTGATTCAAGCGCAGAAACAACCGTGTTATCTGTAATAATATATAATGAATCTACTTTTCCTATTAACGATTCAGTAGCCTGTTTTACTTCAGCTGAAGTAGAAACAGACGCTTCCACTACATTTAAACCAACGGCACTCATTTGTTCTTTCACAGCATCCACTTGTGCACGAGAGTTTTGTTCTCCTGAGTTGAATACCATTCCGACATTTTTCGCACCAAGTTCATCTTTTAAAAATGCTATTGTGCTTGGAATTGCATCTGGCTGTGTATCAACAGTTCCAGTAACATTCCCACCTGGACTTTCCATCGACTGTACTAATTCAGCACTAACCGCATCTGTTACAGATGTAAAAACAATGGGAATATCTTTTGTAAGGCTCGCTACTGCTTGAGCACTTGGCGTGGAGTTCGCGAATATTAAATCAACACCAGCACTTACTAAATTGTTTGCAATAGTCGTATTGGCACTATTATCATTCTGAGCATTTTCCACTTTATAGTCAGCATCAATGCCCGCATCTTCTAAAGCTTTTCTAAATCCGTCGTATGCTGCATTTAAAGATGGATGTTCGACAATTTGCGTAACACCAATTGTAACTTTTTTTGTTTCTTCCTTTGTAGTAGCTTCAGGGCCTTCTGTACTCTCTCCCCCACAAGCTGCTAAAAACAAAACAGCTGCTAATAAAATAAATGCTATTTTCTTCATCTCTATCATTACCCCCTATATCTCTAGATCCACATCAGCGATTCAACTCGCTAAAGTATAGATTAATAGCTATATTACACTGCTATCGAACGATAGTCAATAACATTATGAATTATTTGATATTTTTTAAAGGTTATAAAAGAGTATGACACACACTTATACTTCTTCAGTTTGGTTTGGATAAAGAAACACCTTTACATCAAGGACACTAACTAGAAGAGTGAAACTTTTTAGGTATACTGCGTCGTAGTGAGCTGAAAAAAGTGTTCGCTGGTATTTCCGCTGCAGGATGGACACTTTCCGCCGCTTGCGCGTGCGCTGGAATGGCACATTAAGCTCAGAGAGGAACAAAGGCTAAGAGCACCACATCCTGTGGCAACGCCTTCGTGACTAACATCCTGTTAGCCTCGGCAGGAGTCGCCACCTGCATCGAGAATCTATGGTAAAGACTAGCTTATCAGAATCTAATATTAAAAATAAATGGTTGAACGAGACAATATTCCCTT
>NZ_VDGG01000051.1 GCF_006861775.1 Psychrobacillus soli
ACTTCGCGGTAAGAATAACGACCGGATAAATAGAGCAGAACAGCTTGATATTTTTCTTCTAAGCTAAATCGTTTTCTCATATTATGACATCCCATTCATGTGTCTAATAAATGGGGTGCAGTGCACGACGCCTAAGCGGCGGGGATGGCTCATCGCTCACCCGGCGGAAAGCGTACGACTGCAGTGAAAATCCTAGCGGTCACCTAATAGGTCTTTTACCACGCAGTATACCTAAACTGTAAGCAATCATCTTTTTACTCAATGAACTAAAAGACATGCAATCCCGTAAAATCTTAAGCGTAAATGGTGGAGCTCAAGATTGCATGACTAATGATAGTTTAAGAAACAGACAACATTATACTCTTTTTTCTTAAGCATTCATCATTTCACTCGCTAAAAGCTTTCTTAGCTTGAACAAAGCTTTTGAATGAATTTGTGAAATTCTTGATGTTGATAATCCAAGCATTTCACCAATTACAGTTAATGTTAACTCTTCTGTATAAAATAGACTTAAAACTAATTGTTCATTTTCATTTAATTGCTGAATTTGGCTAGCAAGGTCGCGAAGTAATTCTTGTTTCACCATCTGTTGCTCAGGTGTTTTTTTTGCATCATCTCTTATAACAAATGACTTAGCTTCTACTTCTTCGTTATCTTGCAATTGTTCATCAATGGACAATACATTGGAAAAAAAATGTTCTTGAACCGTTTGATAAACATCGTCTACTGGCATTTCGACAAAATCCGCTATTTCTTCTGCTGAAGCGTGTCTTAACAATCGTTGTTCGAGTTCTTCAATTTTGGCTTCTAATTTCTTCGCCTTTTCTCTTGAAGATCTGGGAAGCCAGTCTTCTTTTCGTAAACCGTCTATAATGGCACCGCGAACTCGAAAAGAAGCATACGTATCAAACTTTAACTCTCTCGAATAGTCAAATTTATTAAGGGCGTCAAATAAGCCCATCATGCCTAGGCTTTTCAGTTCGTCTCTCGATATATTTTTAGGGATGCTTGCGCCAATCCGCTGAACATGATAGGTAACTAGGGGCGTATACTTTCGTATGAGCAAATCTCCGGCCTCTGAATCTTTATATTCTATCCATTTCTTCCAAAGGAGTTGTTCCTCTGTCGAATTTTCTTTTGCCACCATTACCCTCCTCTCCAATATATCTGATGAATATGTATATTATAACAAATTTCTACACGAAAAGGGGAGTCGAAAACATCGACTCCCACTACTTTTCCTGTTCATTTAACATAGCTTTGACAATATTCGCAAGTTCTTCAGAAGAAGGCTCTACCGAATCTATTTCTTTAGGAGTAGCAATTGCCATTTCTTCTTCGCTACTCACCGGATTTTTCATCACAAATGCAATGATTGCTCTGGCGATAAACGTTAATATGAAAAATAGGAGAGCTAGCATACTTGCGTTCCACAGTATACTCTTCCCATCCAAAAAAGGATAGGAAGAGAAAAAGTAAACACTAAAAGATATAAGGGCTACCCAAAAATTTGAAAGAATCGTACCAACCATTAAATATCTCTCACTCCTTGGTTCACCGTTCGAATATTTAGTAGATTTGTAGATGGATTAAATTCAATTGTTCTCCCGCTACTTCCACCTGTGTCTTCTGAAATAATTGGGATCGAATATTTCTTTAAATATTCTTTCACTGCTTCCACATTTCTAGGTCCAATTCGCATCGTGTCTTTACCCGAAGTAAATTGGAACATTTGCGCACCACCGGCAATTTTTGCACGTAATCTAAAAGGTTGTACCCCTTCTAATTTCAGCTGTTCGATCATAGCTGGTATACCAGTATCAGCGAATTTGGCAATATTAATCGTTTCTGTTCTACCTAAACTAGAATCTGGTAGCATCACATGAACTAATCCAGCGGTTTGAGACCTTTCATCGTATAATACGACGCCGACACATGATCCAAGACCAGATGTGCGTATCGTGTCCGGAGCTTTCACTGTATTCATATCCGCAATTCCAACTTTAACTACTTGACCCGTTCCAATCATACTAATGTACTCCTAAAGCAGTGAAAATAGCTTCAAATGAATCCGGGTCAGGCAATAAGAAGAAATGCCCTTTCACACTTTCCCCGTTCAGTGTATTTTCCTCAGTAATCGCAGTATCAATCACGATTACATAATCACTAACATGAGACACTTCCACTAATCCAAAACTAACAATAGCTCCAACCATATCCACACTTAGTGCAGGTACTGTTGGATAAATTTTGAGACTCGTAAAATCAGAAAGAGCAGATAAATAAGATCCGGAAAGTATATTACCTAATTCTTGCATGGCAGATACCCCTAGCTCAGAAACTTCCCCAGTCTGAAAATCCAAACTACTATCTTGCACTAACGCCTTAATAAATTGATTAGCTTGCTCAACAGGCAGTATAAAAAACATACTCCCCGTTACATCTCCTTCAATTCGGAGGTAAATACCAGCAACAACGTTTTCTGGACCTCCTGCTAAATCCATCATATCATCGAAAGAAACCATTTCTACTTTTGGAACTTTCATATCTATTTTTTTATTTAATAGTGTCGAAAGTGCCGTCGCTGCATGGGCAGCGCCAATATTTCCTATTTCTTTTAAGACATCTAAATGCATGGAAGTAATATTTTTTTCATACATGCATTAAACACCTGACTTTATCGGATTTAATACTAGATTCATATGTAGCAATATTAACAAACGTCTGTCCAATTTAGCGACACCCGCTATATAATCTTCCTCTAATCCGCCTACTACTTCTGGTTGAGGTTCTATCGAATCTGTTGGAATGTCTAATACATCATTTGCAGAATCTACAATGACACCTACATCCATATCTTCTAACGTAATAATAATGATTCGGGAAGATTCATTCAAGTCGCTTTCCCCAAGTCCAAGACGCTTTTTCAAGTCAATAATTGGTGTAACTACCCCTCTTAAATTAATAACTCCTTTTACATAAGAGGGTGTTTTAGGAACTCTCGTAATATGCGTAAATTTTTCAATTCCTTGTACATGCGTGACTGGAATAACATACTCTTTATCTGCCAATTGAAAAACAACTACTTTTAAATTTTGAACGTCTACAGCTTCTGTCATATAGTTTCGCATCCTTCCTAATAGATCAATTACACCTCGGCGTAATTGCGTCCAGATTTTGAATCGAGCTTGAGGCCTACAGGAGATAGGTCATGCTCCTGCGCAAGCTCGTCGCAGAAAAGATTTTGCAGTTGTTGCGACAGGACGTCGCGAACTTAGACTGCCTTCCTTGACTCCTTTTGCAAATCTGTGACATCCGCCGGAGGCTTTATCTTCGTTCAGCGGCCGTTTGAACATTTGCTGAATGAAGATGAACTCTTATATTATCAATGCATTACAATCCACGATTAATGCTACTTTCCCATTTCCTAAAATAGTTGCTCCTGAAATAGCAAACACACTCGTTAAGTATGTTCCTAGTGATTTCAAAACAACTTCTTGCTGACCGATAAACGAATCTACAACGAGCCCAGCTAATCTGTCCCCTTTTCGAACAAGGACAACCGAATGGAATTCTTCCTTTGTACTTTCTCTTGGAACTTCAAATACATCTTCTAAAAATACTAAAGGTACGACTTTTCCTCGGAAATCAATCACTTTTTGATTGTGCGCATTTAAAATGTCAGATGAACGAATAATAGCTGTTTCAATAATCGAGGAAAGTGGAATCGCATAGATTTCTTCTCCAAGTTCTACTAACATAACGGAAATAATAGAAAGTGTTAATGGTAATTGGATAGAAAATAAGGACCCTTTTCCTTCTGTAGAAGAAATATCAATCGTTCCACCTAGTGATTCAATCGTTGTTTTTACAACATCTAAACCAACACCTCGTCCAGATACATCTGAAATGACATCTGCTGTAGAAAAACCGGAAGATAAAATAAGTTCTGCAACTTGTTTATCTGTTAATGTCAAAGCGAGCTCTTCACTGATAATCCCTTTAGAAATTGCTTTTTTTAGTACTTTTTCACGATTAATCCCTGCTCCATCATCTTCTATTTCGATAAAAACATGGTTCCCACTATGATACGCACGAAGGACTACCGTACCTTCTTCTGGTTTACCTTTTGACCGTCTCACTTCCGGGCTTTCAATACCATGATCGAGTGAATTACGAATAAGATGAACAAGTGGATCTCCAATTTCATCAATAACGGTACGATCCAATTCCGTTTCTGCACCAATTACTTCTAAGTTAATTTTCTTATTTAAATCTCTTGCTAATTGTCTTACCATTCGTGGGAATCGGTTAAATACGGTTTCCACAGGTACCATACGCATATTTAAAATAATATTTTGAAGATCTCCTGTAATTCGAGACATCCGTTCAACTGTTTCATCTAATTCAGCATTATGAAGGTCTTCTGAAATCGACTGTAATCGACCACGATCAATGACTAACTCCTCAAATAAATTCATCAGCACATCTAACCGTTCAATGTTTACCCGAATTGTTTTGCTATTAGAAGAAGTATTACCTTTTGTAGTAGGCGATTTCTCCTTTTTCTCTGGCTTCGATTCCACAGTCTGACTCGGTGTGTGGTCCGATTGAACGACTACTTGCTCCGTCTCTACTTTGCTTACTTCATCATGTTGGCGTGTTTTTAGTTGCTCTAAAGTGACGGGTTGTACGATAACTTCCGTAACTTCTGAAACTTTCATTAGTTTCTTTTGTACATCGTCTTTTGGCTCAGTAGTAACAAGCGCGATATAGAAAACTTCATCAAAATCTTCTGCCTCTAACTTTTCTACTGACGGTGAAGATTTAATAACATCACCCATTTTTTCTAACAGTTCAAAAACCATATAAACACGTGCCGCTTTTAACAAACAATCTTCCCGTAACTTAACGGAAATTTCGTACGTTTGATAGTCTTGCTCTAATGATTGTTGGATGACCGTTAATTCATAATCATCATACGACAACCAATTATCCCCTGTTGTTGCAACGATCGCAACGGGCTCATCTAGAGTAGTTGCTGCAACAGGTACTTCCTCACCTGTTTCAATTGCATGTAATTTTTGTACCGTATCAGCTACATCTAATTTCCCATTTCCACCTGCTGCAATATCTAGTACCATTTCTTCTAACTGATCAACTGCAGTAAACACAACATCTAGTAATTCGGCTGTTACATGCAAACGATTATTTCTTATTTCATCCAGTACGTTTTCCATTTTATGTGTTAAATTTGCAATATCTTCGTAACCCATCGTTGCAGACATCCCTTTTAACGTATGAGCGGAACGGAAGACTTCATTTACAATGGCAATATCTTCTGGATTTTTTTCCAATTCTAATAAGTGTTCATTACAAGCTTGTAAATGTTCTTTACTTTCTTCGATAAACATTTCTAAATATTGACTTGTATCCATTCATTAACACCCCTTTAAGGTAAATATTGTATAATAGCTTTTGCGATATTTTCTAAGTCTACTACTTCGTTTACTAAATTCGTTTCCACTGCTGCTTTTGGCATGCCGTATACAATGCACGTGGCTGCCGATTCAGCAATAGCTACTACATTTCCATTTTTCTTTAATTGTCTAAGTCCTTTAGAACCATCCGATCCCATCCCTGTCATAATGACAGCAATTTTATCGAAATCATTATAGTGACTACTATCTTCGAATAATACATCTACAGCTGGTCTATGTCCTGCTCTAGGGGCTTCTTCATTATCTAAAACAATGCTATATGTACTTCCTATTTTATGAATCTTCATATGGTACCCACCAGGAGCTATATAAGCATGACCATTTCGAATAATATCTCCATTTTCTGCTTCTTTCACTTCAATTTCAGCTAATTGATTGAGTCTTTCAGCTAAAGATTTAGTGAATCCTGCAGGCATATGCTGAACAATGAGAACCGGAGCTTGCATGTCTTTTGGCAGCTTTGTAATCACTTCTTGCAATGCCCGCGGTCCCCCAGTAGAAGTGCCGATTAATACCATTTTTTTATTCGCTTTGTTCCAATTAGAAACTCTCTTTGCACCAATTGTTTTGTCTGCTTCTATTTTTCTATCTAGCAAGTTAAGTATTGTTGTCGGAACTTTAGGGGTTACTATATTTAACTTACTCATGGAAACGTTAGCTGCATTTTCTACTTTTTCTACAAGTTCCTCTTTAATCTTATGTAAATCTAATGAAATCGTTCCGCTTGGCTTTGCGACAAAGTCCACCGCACCGTACCCCATTGCTTGTAGCGTGATTTCTGTGCCTTTTTGCGTCGTACTAGATAACATCACGACCGCAACAGGAGTTTCTGCCATAATTCGTTTTAATGCCTCTAGCCCATTCATTTCAGGCATCTCCACATCCATCGTTACTACGTCAGGTTTTAATGCTTTTATCTTTTGAATGGCGTCTTTCCCGTTGCGTGCAATCCCGACCACTTCAATTACATTACTTTCTTTGAAAAAATCACCTATCAACTTACGCATAAACGCAGAGTCATCAACAATTAATAACTTCTTTTTCGGCAAAAGAACCACTAGCTTATGACCTCCTCGAAAATAGATTTTTCAATCGAGATATGAATGTACTGTTGGTTGGTATCGTCGCTTCTTCCACTTTAAAATTAACAAAGCTACTCACAATTTGTGTTAACTTTTTCGAAATCGCAGCATTTGGATATAAAATCGAAAAAGGAACTTGTTCTTTCACCGATTTACGTACGACTGGGTCTTCTGGCAATGAGCCAAGTACAACAATTTCTTTTGATAAGAATTTAGACATTGCAAGTTTTAGTCTGGACGTTGTTTCTAGCCCTTCTTCTTCCGAAAATGCTCGATTGCAAAGGACAAAAAAGTCTTTCTCTGGGTCTTTAAAATAAATAAACTTCATCATCGAATAGGCATCCGTTATAGAAGTAGGTTCTGCCGTTGTAATAACAATGATATCGTCCACAGAGACTAGTAAATCCAATGTTTGACTAGTTGCACCAGCCCCCATATCAAACACGATGTAATCATAATTTTTTTGTAAATATTCAAACGCTTCGATTAAGCGATGGAACATGTTATCGTCCCACTCCATCACTCCTGAAAGGCCAGAACCTCCAGAAATGTATTGAAAATTATTTGGCCCTTCAAACATAACCTCTTCGATCGTTTTTTCTCCGACTAAATAATCTTTCAAATTGGTAGGAACTGTTTTTCCAAGCAATATATGAATATTCCCCATACCGATATCCATGTCGATTAGCACTACTTTTTTCCCTATTGCACTTAAAATGGTCGTAAAATTCATCGAAAAATTACTTTTCCCAACGCCACCTTTTCCACTGACAACTGCAATAGATCGCCCTAACTTTTGTTGACTTCGAAGCATTAGCATTCGTAACTCTTCAGCTTGATCTCTCATAACGAATCCCCTTTAAAAACAAATTGAGTAATTCATCTAGACTAGCCTCCACGATATCCTCCGGGACTTCTTGACCATCCGTATAGTAAGCAAGTCCCTTCTTATATTTAACCATTAAATTAATAATAGAGCCAATAGAATTTGTTTCATCTACTTTTGTAAAGATAAACTTTTCAATCGGAAAATCTTTGAATTGTTCAATGATTACTTCCATATCCTTTTGTTTAGATGTAGATGATAATACAAGAAATGTTTCGGTATTTTCTTTTAAATCAATAAGCTTTTGCAAGTCTTCCACAAATTTTCCTTCTTTATAATTTCGTCCTGCAGTATCGATAAATACAACATCTAAAGCTTCAAATTTATGCATTGCTTGTTGCAAGTCATTTTCATTATAGACAATTTCAATCGGTGCTTGTAACAATCCAGCATACGTTTTAAGTTGTTCAATTGCGGCAATTCGGTATGTATCCGTCGTGATAAATCCAACCTTTTTCTTTTCCTCTAATACGGCACGAGCAGCCATTTTTGCAATGGTCGTCGTTTTTCCGACTCCGGTTGGACCAAGTACATTCATGTATTTCTTCGTATACGAAATACCACCAAATGGTAATGCCTCTAGCCGGGATAGTAAGTAGTCTTTTGCCATTTTTCGCTGTTCTTCTATCGAAATATAGTCCTCGTTTTTTTTCATGTGCACGAAAAGCTCATCACTAATCGATGTGATGAGCTCTTCTGCTAATTCTTGATCCTTCAAATGATGAATAAGAGCTTCTAGTTCATCCGGATAGGTTCTATTCAATTGTGGACGCCCGATCGACTTAACCATTTGTTTCAAGTCTTCTAATTCTTTTTTGATCACAACAGAACTAGTATCTTCTTGTACATGCTGAAAAATTGGTTTTTCTATTGTAGATACCGGATTCTCTATTGTATCCATTCCAGCTAATACTTCTATCGACTTCTTTTTAAACAAACCTAAGAAGCCTTTCGAGTAAACTACTTTAGAATTTAAAATAACCGCTTCTTCTCCCAATTCTTTTCGAATTAGTTTCATCGCCTCAGGCATTGTATTAGCTGTATATTTTTTCATTTTCACTCTATATTCACCACCCCAACACTTTGTACCTCAATAGATGATTCTAGTTCATTGTAGGAAAGAATCGGTATTTGAGGGAAATAACGTTCTGTCATTTGACGTAAATACATGCGTACCGCAGGAGAACATAAAATAATTGGCGACTGCTCCATTAACGATGCTCGTTCTATTTCTCTCGCCATAGACTCTAAAATTGCTTGTGAATCATTTGGATCGATCGTTAAATAGTTTCCATGTTCGGTTTGCTGAATGCTATCTGCTATTAACTTTTCCACTCTACCCGACACAGTTAAAACTTTTAAGACATGATTATTTCCAGCATATTGAGCTGTAATTTGTTTAGACAATGCTTGTCTTGTGTATTCCGTTAATACATCGACATCAGATGTCATTTTTGAATAATCTGCTAAAGTTTCAAAAATGATCGGTAAATTACGAACTGAAACATGTTCACGCAATAAATTACCTAAAACTTTCTGTATTTCTCCAACTGTTAGAGGTGTTGGTGTCAACTCATCCACTAAAATCGGATACGTTTCTCGAATATGGTCAATTAACTGTTTCGTTTCTTGGCGTCCTAATAATTCATGCGCATTATTTCGAATGATTTCTGTCATATGAGTAGACACAACACTAGGTGGATCAACGACTGTATAACCAAGTATTTCGGCTTCTTCTTTTACAGATTCTGTAATCCATTTTGCCGGTAATCCAAAAGAAGGTTCAATTGTATCTATTCCTTCAATCGAATCATCGTCTCCCGGACTCATAGCTAAATAATGGTCAAGTAGTAATTCTCCTCTTGCCATCTCATTTCCTTTTATTTTAATGCGATATTCATTCGGTTGTAGTTGGATATTATCTCGTATACGAACAACCGGAATGACAACCCCAAGTTCAAGTGCTAGCTGCCTACGAATCATAACTACTCGGTCGAGTAAATCGCCCCCCTGTGCAGTATCTACTAACGGAATCAGTCCATAACCGAATTCAAATTCGATCGGATCCACATTTAATAGATTAATAACATTTTCGGGACTTTTCATCGTATCCGTCGCAACTTCCTCTTCATATTCTTCTATTTCATTTGGATCTTCTTTACTTGCTTTACTCATCGTATATGCCCCTATTGCCAGTGCAATCGAAACTGGGAATGTCAATAATATTCCAATAGGAGTAATAATACCAAGAAGAGCTATAGTAGCCGCTGCCACATACAACAGTTTTGGTTGATTAAATAATTGGCCAGTTATGTCTCCACCGAGATTACCTTTAGATGCTGCCCTTGTCACAACGATACCAGTTGCTGTAGAGATTAATAATGCAGGAATTTGAGAAACAAGTCCATCACCAACAGTTAATGTAGAAAAAAGAACCGCAGCTTCAGCGAAAGGAAGACCAAATTGAACAACACCAATGATAATACCAAATAAAAGGTTAATAATGACAATAATTATGCCTGCTATTGCATCACCTTTTACGAATTTTGTAGCCCCATCCATAGCACCGTAAAAGTCAGCTTCACCGCTTACTTTTTCACGTCTTTCTCTCGCCTCTTTTTCCGAAATCATTCCAGCATTTAAATCTGCATCAATACTCATTTGTTTACCAGGCATAGCATCAAGGGTAAAACGAGCGGCAACTTCAGACACACGTTCTGCCCCTTTAGTAATTACAATAAAATTGATAATTACTAAAATAGCAAATACAACTAAACCAACTAATATATTCCCACCGGTTACGAACGTACCGAAAGTTTCCACAACTTTACCAGCGTCACCTTCAGCTAAAATTGCTCTAGTAGTAGAAACGTTCAGTGCGAGTCTAAATAAAGTTACAAGTAAAACGACAGTGGGGAAAACGGAAAACTGTAAAGCCTCTTGCATATTCATAACAGTCATTAATATTAATAAAGCTATGGTAATATTAACTATTATCAGAAAACTTATCAACCAATGAGGGAGAGGTATTACTAGCATAGCCACAATGGAAATGACAGCTGCTAAAACGGATATATCGCGGATTTGCATATACTTCCACCTCAATCTTTGCCTTTAAATTTTTTGTTTTATTCGATATACATAGGCTAATACTTCTGCCACTGCTTTGAAAAAATCATCCGGGATTCGTTGACCGATTTCTACTTGGTCGAACATCGCCCTCGCAAGTGGCCGGTTTTCAACCATTACGACATCATTTTCTTTTGCAATTAACTTAATCTTTTGAGCGACAAAGTCAGCACCTTTAGCCACAACGATAGGGGCATCCATCGATTGATCATCGTACTTTAACGCAATAGCAAAATGAGTTGGGTTTGTAATAACAACGTCTGCTGTAGGAACTTCTTGCATCATGCGACGCATGGCCATTTCCCTTTGCCTTTGTCTTATACGAGATTTAATAATCGGATCTCCCTCGGAGTTTTTATGTTCATCTTTAATGTCTTGCTTCGACATTTTTAAGTTTTTTTCATAGTCAAATCGCTGATAAAAGAAATCTAATATGGATATAAATAACAACACACAAGATGCCGCTATTCCCATCATCCCCGTTAGCCAACCAACAGTCGATAATGTATCCCAAGCTGTTTTAAAGGATAAGGATAATACTTGTTCTAGATTCATCCATAAAATAAGTGTTGTTACCGATCCGATAAATGAAATTTTCAATATAGATTTCAACAGCTCAATTATTGCCTTTAGTGAAAAAATACGTTTCAATCCTTTGATCGGATCAATCTTTTTAAGATCAAACTTCAGTGGCTCCGTAGTAAAGAGCAATCCAAATTGAAAAAAGTTTGCCGCTACGGCAGCTACAACAGCTACAAGCATGATTGGAAGTAAAATGACAGCCATTTCCATTAATAAATCCTTATAGATTTCAATAGACGTATCAATGGTCAGCGTTTCGACTAACATATATTTCGTAAATGTCACGTCAAAAAAAGAAAAAATTTCTGCTCGTAAAAAACCTGAAAAGAAAAATAAAAACAAAAACACAGAAAGTAACACGATAGCACTCGTTACATCTTGACTTTTTAATACTTGTCCTTTTTTACGCGAATCTTGTCTTTTTTTAGGGGTCGCTTTTTCCGTTTTTTCTCCTGCAAAAAACTGTAAGTCTAATTGGAGTTTGAACATATTAGCCTCCTCCTAAAATGATCATTAAATCGCGCATACTGACGACCATAATTTCAAACATTTCTTGAACAACTGCCATTAAAACGCCCATCATAATAAGTAGTACTAAAAAACTAACACCTATTTTAATCGGAAAACCTACAACGAAGATATTTAACTGAGGAACGGTTCTTGCAGTAATACCTAATGCAATATCTACTAAAAATAGTGTTGCTACAATTGGGATGGACATTTGAAATGCTACCGCAAAAATACCCGCAAATGTTTTCATAATAAACTCGACATAGTTTTCTTGTCCAAAAGCCGGCCATGCAAGCTCCATTGGGATAAATTGGTAGCTATAAAAAATACCATCTAACAATAAATGATGACCATTTAAAGCAAGCAACAAAAGAAGCGCTAACGTGTTTAAAAATTGACCGATTAAAGGACTTTGTGCTCCTGTTTGCGGATCTATTACATTCGCTATCGCAAATCCCATCTGAAAATCGATGAATCCTCCTGCAATTTGTACAGCGGACATAATGATATACGCAAGTAAACCAATAAATAATCCAACCATTACTTCTTTTATGATCAATAATAGATAATCTCCATTTACTTCAAATGGTTCTACATCCATCGTATAATACATCATCCATGACAGGACGACCGCAAATGCGATCCGGTGTGTTGCTGGTATCGTTCGATGCGAAAAAAGAGGTAATGTAACGAAAAAGGCTGAAACTCTTGCAATGATAAGTAATAATACAGTTAAACTAGGTATAATTTCTTCCATATTCTCAACCAATGTATCGTATTAAGTTTTCAAATATATCCGCAGCATACGATGTTACTTGTGATAACATCCACGGTCCAAAAAAAACAATGGCAACTAATACAGCAACAATTTTAGGAACAAATGCAAGGGTTTGTTCTTGAATTTGTGTAGTTGCCTGAAAAATACTGACCGCAAGACCAGTTATTAAAGCGACTAGTAAAAGAGGACCTGATGCAAGAAGAATGACCCAAATTGCTCTTTCCGCAATCGAAATTACCATTTCATTATTCATGACAATCAGCTCCTAAAAACTTTGTAAAATGGATTTCATTACTAAATACCAACCATCCACTAATACAAATAATAATATTTTAAACGGCAATGATATCATGACAGGAGGTAACATCATCATACCCATCGACATTAATACACTGGCAACGATCATATCAATTACTAAAAAAGGAATAAAAATCATAAACCCTATTTGAAAAGCCGTTTTAATTTCACTTAGGGCAAATGCAGGAACCATTACGGTTAGCGGAATATCCTCAATCGTTTCTGGTCGTTCTGCTTCTGTATAACGTAAAAATAACTCTAAATCTTTTTGCCTCGTATGCTTGCTCATAAACTCTTTAAATGGACCACTCGCATTTTCATACGCTTGTTCCAATGTTATTTCTTCATTGAAAAGTGGCGTTAAGGCATCTTCATTCACTTGCTGAAAGGTAGGCGCCATGATGAAGAAAGTCAAAAATAACGCCAGTCCAACAATGACCTGGTTGGGAGGCATTTGCTGTGTTGCAAGTGCCGTCCGTACAAAGGAAAGAATAATAACAATTCTAGCAAAACTAGTCATTAATATTAAAATGCTCGGTGCCAAAGATAAGACCGTAAGCAATAGCATTAACTTGATCGAAGTAGAGACATTAGATGGATCACTGTCCGAAAAGAACTGGACAAAATCATTCATTTTTTTCGCGCTCCTTTGTCTTCCAATCCTCTAATACATCACTACGGTCTTTTTTAACTTCTCGTAACTTTTTTTGGAACGTTTCGTTAAATGAAGGATCTTTTTTGTCTTTACTTTTCGGTTTAGAAGAAGTACTTTCTTTTAAACGCTGAACTAGTTCTGTTATGTATGGAACTGTTTTTCCGACGATATCTTGTTTTTCTTCATATATTTTCGTAAGTTTCTCTTTTTCTTCGGGATCCTCTATTTCTTTTAATAGCGTAATATCTTCACCAATACCTACTAAAAAAAGAGAATTACCAACTTGTAATAACTGAACAGATTTACCTTGACTAACGCCAACTCCACCTAAATTTTGTATTAGGCTATTTTGTTGGAACGTTTTATTTCTACTATTAACAAACCGTAAAAGACCATACAGCAATAACACGACGAATAATAAAGCGAAGATCATTTTTACGTAATCCCAAATAGTTACAGACACTGGATCCGCTGTGCTTTCTTCATTGACTTCTTGTTCCACATTTGAAGCAGGTTGCTCTTCTGTGCTGTCCGTCTTTGATTTGTTATAAAATTCTTCAATACTTTCATTCGGATCTATAGCCGCATACACGTTTTGATCGAATAGTAAAAATAAAATAGTGATGATACTAATGACGAGGGTGAACTTCCTCATCATTGTATTACCCGATTGCTTTAGAAATTGCTTCAATTACTCGGTCCGCTTGGAATGGTTTCACGATAAAATCTTTTGCGCCAGCTTGAATAGCATCAATAACCATTGCTTGTTGCCCCATAGCTGAACACATAATAATAACCGCGTTTGGATCTTTTGCTTTAATTTCTTTTAATGCAGCAATTCCATCCATTTCAGGCATCGTAATATCCATTGTTACTAAATCTGGTTTCAGTTCAGCATATTTCTCAATAGCTTGTACCCCGTCAGCAGCTTCTCCGACTACTTCAAACCCGTTTTTAGATAAAATATCTTTAATCATCATGCGCATAAATGCTGCATCGTCCACTATTAAAATTCTTTTCGACATAGTATGTCTCCCCCAGTACTTATTTTAAATTGTTAATACGATCTGCTTGGCTTAGAATATCGGTAATTCGAACTCCGAAGTTTTCATCGATTACAACGACTTCCCCTTTAGCAATATGTCTATTGTTTACTAAAATATCAACTGGTTCTCCAGCTAATTTGTCCAGTTCAATAATAGAACCACTTGTCAGTTCTAATATATCTTTCACTGTTCGTTTAGTACGTCCTAATTCTACTGTTACTTGCAGTGGTATATCAAGTAGTAAATTTAAATTTCTCGATTCACTTTGTGATAGACTTGGTGCTTCAAAACTAGCAAATTGTGCTTGTTGCACTTCTACTTGTGGTGCAGTAGGACGCGGTTGACTAAATTGCATTGGTGCTTGCTGTTGGACTGGTTGTTGCACCGGTGCCACATGAGTTGGAGTCGGAGTTACGTCTACACGTTCTTCCATAATCGTTGCAGCCGCTTCTTGCTCGTTGTCTTCTCCCATTAGCGATTTCACTAAATCTAATCCGAATTGAAGCGGAAGTAATTGCATAATATTCGAATCAATTAATTCCCCAATCTTTAAACGGAATGATACTTTTATTAGCATTTCATCATTCGGTATAGCATCCGTACCTTCATCTACTAATAAATTCATTAAATCGATAGAAGGTGGAGAAATATCTACTTTTTTATTAAATACTGTCGACATCGAAGTCGCTGCAGAGCCCATCATTTGATTCATCGCTTCTTGCACTGCACTTAATTGAATTTCACTAAGCTCTGGTTTTGGATCAATCCCATCGCCGCCAAGCATTAAATCTGCAATAATTGCTGCATCTGATTGTTTAATCACAAGAAGATTCATCCCAGTGAGTCCAGCTGTATAATGAACTTGGACTGCTACATATGGATGTGGGAATTCCTCTTTCAGTTTGGAACGATTAATCATGCTAATATTTGGAGTCGTTATTTCTACTTTCTGACCTAAAAGAGCAGACAATGCCGTAGCCGAACTACCGAAAGAAATATTTCCAATCTCCCCGAGTGTATCTTGTGCAAAATCATCTAAATAATCTGCCACATTAATCTCTTTTGTATCTTGATTACTTTTTTCTTCTTCCAATGTTGTTCCTCTAAGGAGGGCCTCAATTTCTTCTTGGGAGAGCATATCATCACTCATCATCATCCTCTCCTCCTTTCAAAGTTTCGATGACTTGAACAGCCATTCGATTTTTTAGTTTACCTGGTTGTGCTTTAAACTTAGGTATATCCCCAACTTTAATCGTTAAAGGATTATCTATTTTTGCATTTAACTGAATAACATCTCCTAATTGTAAGTACAACAAGTCTTCAATCGAAATATCCGTAGAGCCTATTTCGGCCACTATTGGAATCTCAGCTGATTTCACCCGTTTTTCAAGTACTTTTAACTGCTCAGGAGATACTTCTTTTTTATTCGTTTGCATCCAATATCGCACCGATAAGTTTGGCACGATTGGTTCTAAAACGACATGTGGTATACAAATATTAATCATTCCACTAGTTTCCCCAATAATCGTATTAAACGAAATAACAACAACTGTTTCATTTGGAGAAATCATTTGTAAAAATTGTGGATTCACTTCAAGCTCTGTAAGTATCGGATCAATATCCGCAATATTAGCCCAAGCCTCTCTCAGATTATCAAACGAACGCTCAAATAAGTTCGTCATAATTTTCGTTTCAATCTCTGTTAAGTTATCTGTTTTTGTATGAGTTTCTCCCCTACCACCCATTAGTAGATCTAGCATCGTGTAAGCGATATTAGGATTTATCTCCATGAGAATATTTCCTTCTAGTGGGGGAACTTCAAACACATTGATAAGCGTCATATGTGGTACCGAACGAATAAATTCTTCGAACGGAATTTGATCCACGGATACGACGGAAATTTGTACGTACGATCTTAATTGGGCAGAAAAAAAGGTTGTTAATAAACGAGCAAAATTTTCATGGATTCGTGTTAAACTACGAATTTGATCTTTTGAAAAACGAAGCGCTCGCTTAAAGTCATATACTCTAACTTTTCTAGCTTCTTGCTCACTTTTCATCTCATCTGCTGTCATTTCGCCAGTTGAAAGAGCACTTAACAACGCATCTATTTCCGATTGAGATAATATATCTCCTGCCAATCTGCCCACCTCCATTCACAATATTACTTTATTGAATGATATAAGAAGTAATATAAACTTGCTGCACTTCTCCATCATCCATTAACTCATCAATTTTCGTTTTCAACGTTGCTTGAAACATCGTTTTTCCTTGCTTCCCTTCTAAATCCTCAGGGGTCATTTCAGAAAGCTCCGTAATGACAATATTTTTTACTTGGAAATCGCGTTTCGTTAGTTCTTCACCAGCTTCTGGACTATCCATTTGCACTTTTAATGAAATACGAATGAATTTGTTTGTTGCAAGATTAGTTGTAATTTCCGGTATATCTACCGACGATTCAATAATTTCGTCAATGGTTTGGCCTTTAACTTCCTCACCTTTGTTTAGCTGGAAAATAATAAGTAAGGCGATGACACCTACTAAAGTGATGGAAACTAAAATAATAAGCATAATAGTTAGCAGTTTATTTTTACTCTTCATGTTCTTCACCTCTTAAATGGGGGTTCGCCAATATATGTATTTCCTTGTAAAATCGAGAAATTTGAGCGTGTACTTCCTCTCTGGATTCCAACGCAACATATTTATGACCGTTTGTAAGTGTTATCGTTGTATCCGGAAAAGATTCCACCGTCTCTATGTATAGAGCATTCAACGAAAATTCTTTGCCGTTTAATCTTGTTAAGTTAATCATATATAAGGGCCGGGCCACGAAGGAGCGGCCCAACCCTCCCTTACAAATTTAGTAGTTTAATAGATTAACGTTTTAAGTTAATAAGCTCTTCTAAAATGGAGTCAGAAGTTGTAATAATACGAGTGTTCGCTTGGAACCCACGTTGTGCTACAATCATGTCCGTGAATTCTTCAGATAGATCGACGTTAGACATTTCTAAGAAACCTGAGTTGATGGATCCCATACCTGATTCAGTTGCGGTTTGAAGAATTGGTTCACCAGAGTTTGATGTATCTTTAAAATAGTTTGCCCCAACTTTCTCTAAACCTCCTGCATTTGGAAATTTCGCTAAAACAAGTTGACCTGCCCAACGTAATGTTCCTTCCGCGTCAACAAATGTTACAGTTCCATCTTGACCAATACTCATACTTTGTGCGTCTGTTGGTATTTTTATTGGTCTATATTCCCCACCTACAGTAAGAGCCATATCTGGTAAATAGCTCCCCCCAGTATTAAGGTTTCCAGTTGCTTCCCAGTTTCTCTGTACACTAGAAGCATCCGGGTAAGATAAGTTAGTTACCGCCGCATTCGCTGCTGCTAGTTCTTCAGCAGCAGCTGTTGCAGCTTTTTCTGCATCAAGAGCAGCTTTAGCATCTGCACCGTCAGCATGGTTAGGATCCATGGCATTCTTTAAGTTATCTTCTGCTAGTTTTAAATCCGCTTCTGCTTGCGTTACTGCTGCTGGGTCAGCAGGACTAAGAGCTTTAGCAGCCGCTAAATCATCTGTTGCAGTTTTTACGTCGGCTTTAAGAGGATCTAGTGTTGCAGTTAAAGCATCTGCTGCAATTTTAGCTTCATCTGCTCTATCTTGAGCGGTTCCTGCTGCTGTTACCGCTGAAGCTTGTGCGTCTGTAAGGGCCGTAGGATCTACTTTAGTAACTCCACCGACTAAAAATTTCCCATCACCATTTACTAGATAACCTTCGTTGTCCATATAGAAGTTACCCGCACGTGTATATAACGGATTAACAAATCCATCACGGTTAGCATTAGTAGAATCTGCAACTTGAAAAAAGCCATCTCCTGAAATACCTAGGTCTAGTGTATTACCAGTTGATTGTAATGCCCCGCCTGCATGTATAGTATCAATTGCAGCTAGTTGTGAACCTAAACCTACTTGTTTTGCATTAACGCCACCACGTGTAGCTGTTGCAGCTGAAGCCCCTGCTGTTGTTTGTGAGATTAAATCCTTAAATATCGTACGCCCTTTTTTAAAGCCATAAGTATTAACATTGGAAATGTTATTCCCAATCACGTCTAATTTTGTTTGGAAGTTTTTTAAGCCTGAAATACCTGAGTACATAGAACGAATCATTTTTTTGTTCTCCCTTCAATTTGCGTGCTAGCTTCAATCAGTCGGCTGCACATAGCATCCTTAACAAGGTCCTGCTATAAAAGTCTAGTTCAGCACAATTGTGCCGTCGATATTTGTAAATAATTGATTGTTTGCTTCCGTGCGGTCCATTGCAGTAATCACTGTCGCATTTTTTGCACTGACGATTAATGCTGCTTGATCCATCAATACTAAAGAGTCTTTTACACCTTTTGAACGTGCTTCTGCTACTTTGTCATTAATCAGTTGCCACTGTGCCTCTGAGATGTGAATATTTCTATCGATCAACCGTTGATTAGCATGTTTACTAACTTTCAACTCTGTTTTTACGGTGGCATCCTGTAAATGCTGTAAAAATGATTGTTTTGGTGTGGTGACTTGTTTTGTCGTATAGGCTGGACGGATTACTGGTTGCAGTGGAACACGATTAATCTTAATGTTATCCATTGCTTATCTCCGTTCTATTAACTGATTGAATTGATTTGATTGGCTGTTATTGTTGTATTATCACTTAAGTTATAAACAATGGAGCCATCTTTTTTCGTGACAGAGACTACTTGTCCTGTTCCTTCTGTTTCACCGCTCGCATAATTTACTGTTTTACCAATCATCATACTTGCTTCCACTAAGCTATTTGCGCTTGTGGCACTAGATAATACTTCTGAAATATTTCCAGGTGTAATGACTTTACCATCAGCAAGTGTAAATTCTACATTGCCATTTACGAATTTAATCGCATTAATTTGACCTGTACCCTCATTTGTAATAGGCTTGCCAGCTTCATCTAATTTTTCCGTTAACTCATGCCATTTCACTTCTTTTCCTACAAAGTTACTATATTCAATCATTTGCGATTGTTCTTGAACTTGTGCAAAATCTTCAAATGCTTTTGTTAAGTTTGCCATTTGCTCTAAAGAAGAGAATTGTGCCATTTGTGCGATAAACTCCGTGTCTTTCATTGGATTTGTTGGATCTTGGTTTTGTAATTGCGCCATTAATATTTTTAAAAACGCATCTTTTCCAAGTGCACTATTCCCTGTTTGTTTTTCTACTTTTTTCTGATTGGTCAAGTACATATTGCTTGTTATTGGATTCATGTTAGCCACCTTTTAAACCTCCATTTCCTTTAAAAATTCTTCGAATGAAGATTGTTCTTCCGACTTTTCGCTGCTTTGTTCTTGTTGTTGTTGTTTAAATGACTCTTGGAAAGATTGGTTTCTTTCTTGTCTATTTGTATCTTGCAGGGCTTGTGTTATTTCTAGCTTATCTAGTTGGATATTTTGGCTACCTAAGCTTTGTCTTAAATGATTAGAGTTTGCATCTAACATCTCTTTTCCGAGTGCGGTAGATGCCAACATTTTCGCAGTTAAAATACCGTCTTTTTGGACTAATTCGATTCGAATTGTTCCAAGTTGCTCTGGATACAGTTTCATAACTAATCGATTTGCCCCATTTGTTTGACCGAACTGTACACGATTCATCAGTTTTTGTAGTTCTTTCACAAATTCTTCTGATTGCGCAGACTTTTCAGTCGGTAATGTCATGGATACTGTTTCTACTTTTGTTAGAACAATTGAAGATGTCTGACCTTGTACATTAGATGTTACTTCTTTCGTTTCTACCATTGTTTCACTCGGAATTAGTGGTGAAATTTGTCGAACGACCACTTGTTGGATAACTGGTTTTAACCCTTGCATAACATCAGGTTTTTGATTTACTTTTACAATTGCATCCGTTGTACTTTCTTTGACATTTTCAAGCAGTTGTTTCAAGTCAAAAAGCGTGGACTCTTGTTTTAAAGTAAGATCTGATTTATTGCCAATTAGTTGTGCTATTTTTAGTAATTGTACCGCTTGCTTTGCTTCTACTGGTGTAGCGGTTCCTTGACCATTAAGCGAAAGGGTTATTGCATCCGTTAACTTACTTGCCTGCTGTTGGATACCTGCTAATAAGTCCCATACATTGGACTCTTCCATTTCCATAGTAGTATCTGTTTCCCCACTAAGTAGTTCATTTAATAGTTCTTTTAACTGTTGTGGATTTACTTCTAACTCTTTCGAACCGATTAACTCTTCTAATTCTTCTAGTGATGTTGCATTAAGAATGGATAGTAAGTCTTGAACTAGGTCCTGTTCAGGCATATTTGGCATAGCATCAACTGGGTGTTGTATATGCTGATTGGATAATATTTGACCAAATACATTTCCGAAAACTTGACTGTTTTGAACTGATGCTTGTTTTCCAATTGGTTGTGCGGAGATATTATTCCCCATATTCACAACGGCCGCGATATTCACTTCCTGTCACCTCCTTTTCTTGAAAAAAAATTATTACTCTGTCATAAGCTCCGTATATTTTGCAGCATCTTCAGGCGTCATTTTTTCATAAATTTTCGCTACTGTATCTGGTTTTAAACTAGTTAGTATGCGTAAAGCTTCTGCGTCACTCATTTTCGTAATGACAGGTGCTGCCGCTTTAGCAGACATTTTTTCAAACGTAGAAACAATTTCGCTGTACGCTTGTTTTGTGCTCGTTTTTTCTCTTTGAAGTGTCTCTATCTCATCTAGTAAACGCTGCTGTTCTACTAAAAGCGCTTCATTTGATTTGGCAGAGTTTTCGATTTCTACTTGTAATTGATTTATTTCAGCTTCTTTTTGTTGTATTTCTGCTTGAAGGGAAACAACTCGTTCTTCTAAACGATCTGTTTTGCTGTCTTCAGTTACTACTTCTGTTTGTCCGACACCAGTTAATTCTTTTGCTTTTTCAAAAACATTCACATTCAATGTTTGAGCAATTATTAGTAGGAGAAGTAAAGCAAATAACAAAGGAATGATAAACCAATAAAAAAACATTTTCATTTTGCTTATACCTTTTGCACTGTTGTTCTCTTGTAGAATGCTTTTATTCGATTTGTTCCGGTTAGCCATGCTTTTACTCACCTAATCTCTTTGTTTTGAAACTTTAAAGAAGAAATCTCATCTAACTGTATCGTTTCTAGTCGTTGTTGTTCTTGCCGGAATTGTTCAAAGTCTTTTTCTTTCATCTTTTCGAACTTTCGTACTTCCAGTGATTTTTCCACTAGTTTTTCTTCAAACCAGTTCATCTTAGAACGCGCTTGTATGACTTCTTTTTGAACAAGATCAATTCTTTTTTGTAATCCTTCGATATAATTAGAATAATGATGCATTTGGTCGATAGACAATCCTGATGATAACCGGTCATTTTGCACATCTACTGTATCTTCTTGCTTTTTTAATAGGTCATATAATTCGGTCGCTATTTTTTCAAAGGAATGCACAGATTCTTTATACGCGATTTCCGTTTCTGACTTTTCCTGCTCCCGAATGTTTAGCACTTTTGCAAATTTATATTGATAGGCAACCATTTTACGAACCACCACCTGCTAATTTCACTAATTCATCTACAGTCGACGCGAGCGTAACTTTGTCTAAATAGCCTTGTTTTAAGAATGCTGTGATTAAAGGCTCATATTGAATTGCTTCATCAATTTCTCTTGAAGTACCTCGTTTATAAGCACCAATATTGATCAAATCCTCTGATTTGTTATACGTAAAATATAAATCCCGCAATCGTTCGGCTGCTTTTTTATGTTTTTCATCCGAAATATGATTCATCAAACGGCTAATACTTTTCAGTACATTGATCGCTGGATACTGTCCTTTGTTTGCTAAAGAACGGTCGAGTACGATATGCCCATCTAAAATACCTCGAACGGTGTCTGCAATCGGTTCGTTCATATCATCACCGTCTACTAGCACGGTATAAAACGCGGTGATTGTTCCATTTTCATTCGTACCCGTCCGTTCTAATAGTTTCGGTAATATAGAGAAAACAGAAGGCGTATATCCTCTTGTAGCAGGTGGTTCCCCAACTGCCAAACCAATTTCCCGTTGAGCCATCGCAACACGAGTAACGGAGTCCATCATTAGCATGACATTGAGCCCTTTATCTCGGAAATACTCGGCAATTGCTGTAGCAGTAAAAGCGCCTTTTATGCGCATTAAAGCTGGTTGATCAGATGTGGCTGCCACAACAATCGTTCTTGCTAATCCTTCTTTTCCTAAATCTCGCTCGATAAATTCACGCACTTCTCTTCCACGTTCCCCTATAAGCGCGATGACATTTAAGTCTGCATTCGTATTTCTTGCAATCATTCCTAGCAATGTACTTTTACCGACACCAGATCCAGCAAAAATCCCGACCCTTTGACCTTTTCCGATTGTTAGCATCCCATCAATCGCTTTTACTCCCACTTCAATACGCTCGTCAATTGGTGGTCGTGTAAGCGGGTTTGGCGGGTCTTGTTCTGTACCAACAGTTATCAAACCTTTTGGCAGCATAGTTCCATCTATCGGGTTCCCCATCGAATCGAGCACTTTACCTATTAAATCTGGACCTACTTTGATCTCTAAAGGACTATTTGTACCTTCCACCAAACAGCCTGTCGAGATTTCTCGAATATTTGTGTAAGGCATTAAGACAACTATTTCTTCTTTGAATCCAACTACTTCAGCAAGAATGACAGAATGACCGTTTTTAGAAGAGTTGATATGAATTTTACAAACATCCCCTATGGAGCTCTCAGGGCCTTGCGATTCAATCATTAATCCAACCACACGACTCACACGACCATATTTTTTAAAGGTAGGTACACTCGGGATTTGCTGAATTAAATCGACTGCTTTCATCACATTCACTCCGCGCTCTCTAGCATGTTAACTAGTTTTTGTCTTAACTCTTGTAGTTGTTCATCGATACTGACTACTATTCTTCCGTGACTTGTTTCGATAAAACAATCTTCAGCGTCCATATCTTCATCAACGAATAACATAAATGGCACATCTACTGGAAACAAGGAAGCAAGTTCTTCTCGATTGCTTGATACTAATCCAAAATAAGTTGGAGAAACATATAACTTAATTTCTTTCATTTCCCTTGCTTCTTTTAGTGCTCTTTTCACGATGGATAAAAAAACTTTCGGATCTTCTTCCAGTTTAGTACCTATTATTCGCTCAGCCGATCGCAGACCAAGCTCTAATATAATTTGTTCTTGCTGTTGCAAATATCTTGCTGCATTTTCATGCGCTATTTGCATCGTTTCATTCGCATTTTGTATCGAATGTTGCATATCGGAAAGGGCTTTTTGTCGCCCTTCCTCGACTCCTTGAGCGAAGCCTTCGTCGTATGCTTGTTGTTGAAATGCTAGTTTCTGTTCATCCCATGATTTTCGTTCGTTTACAATCGATTGATTAGTTTCTTCTATTTCCTGAGCTAATGCAGCTTTTTTTTGTGCAATTTCTTGCTCTACTTCTCGTACCATTTTTTCTCTTTCATTTAATAGAATTTCTAAAGAAAGAGGTTGCTCGGTATCTAATTCTTCTTGTACGTGCAGATTTCTTATTTGAATTGGTTTTAATTTTTCACTGTTTTCACTTACTTGTACGTTTCGGAAAATCCTAGACAATAATGTCATCTCCTCCACCACGAGCAATAATGATTTCGCCTGCATCTTCTAATCTACGAATAACTGTTACGATACGAGATTGTGCTTCTTCCACATCTCGTAATCGAACGGGTCCCATAAATTCCATTTCTTCTTTAAATGTTTCCGCCATACGAGTGGACATATTCCGGAAAATTACATCTTTTACTTCTTCGCTCGATACTTTCATCGAAAGAAGTAAATCTTCATTTTCACAATCACGAATAACACGCTGAATCGATCGGTTGTCCAATGTAACAATATCTTCGAAAACAAACATTCGTTTTTTGATCTCTTCTGCAAGTTCTGGATCTTGAATTTCTAACGCGTCCAAAATCGTTTTTTCGGTTGTACGATCGACTCCGTTCAACACTTCGACTACCGCATCGACTCCACCAGTTTCGGTATAATCTTGAGTAACCGTAGAAGAAAGTTTCCGCTCTAATACCGATTCAATTTCACTTATTACTTCAGGTGAAGTAGAATCCATCGTCGCAATACGTTTTGCAATATCCGCCTGCATTTCTTGCGGTAATGAAGATAGAATAATTCCCGCTTGCTGTGCTTCTAAATAAGATAAAATCAGCGCAATTGTTTGTGGATGCTCATTTTGAATGAAATTAAACAATTGCGTCGGCTCAGCTCTTCTTGCAAAGTCAAACGGTCGCACTTGTAGTGATGATGTTAGTCGATTAATAATCGCCTGGGCATGTTCAGAACCAAGTGCTTTTTCAAGAACGGTCTTCGCATACCCGATACCGCCTTGCGAAATATAATCTTGCGCCAAGGCAATATGGTGAAATTCTTCAATAATATCTTCTTTAATATCTGGCTCTACTTTTTTTACACTAGATATTTCTAATGTTAAACGCTCAATTTCTTCTTCATTTAAATGTTTATAAATGGAAGCCGACACTTCAGGTCCAAGAGATATCAATAAGAGTGCGGCTTTTTGCTTACCACTAAGCTCTTTTTCTTTTTTATTCATAGCCGTCCCCCCAATCAATTACGTCTCGACGTAATTGCGTCCAGATTTTGGATTGCGCAAGCGCAATTAACTCCCTTCAAAATCTGTGACATCCGCCGGAGGCTTTAACTTTAATCTGCAGAATAAAGTTAATCCTCTGCTATCCAAGTACGTAACAATTTCGCGAAATCTTCTGGCTTATCTTTTGCCATTTTTTCAAGTTGTTTTCGTCTTAAAGTAGCTTCCGTTTCTTTTTCATCATTAATGTCATCGATTTTCAATTCTTCTCGCTGTTCTTCCAGAATAATTTGTTCTTCCTCGTCTTTTCTTCTAGATCGAACGAAGAAAATTACGAGTAGAATAATCGCGGCTAGTAAAATACCTACTACTACGTACATCCACCATGGAATTGTAGAGGTAGTTTCTGCAGTCGCTGCAGATTTACCGTTAAATGCTTGTACAGATACGACAATTTTTTCTTGAAGTTGGTCTTCCGTTAGTTCTCCTACTTCTTCTTTATCAATCGAAGTTCGAATAATCGTCGCAAGAATTTGTTCGATATCTCCTTGCACGCCAGCTGGCATAGAGGCAGTATCTTCTGGATTTGGTGGTTCTACCATTACTTGAATACCAATGTCTCTAATTTTATAAGGACTTTCGACAATTTCTTTTCGGATTCGATTCACTTCACTATTGATCATATCTTCGGTTCTTTCATAGTCACCATTAGCAGTAGAACCTTCTACATAGTTCGTAAAGTTATCTGTGGCATCTTCTGCTTGCGGTGTCCCCCCTGCAACTGGGTTATTTCCAGTGAATGTTTCCGAAATACGCTGCGCACTAATTTCGATACCAGCCATATTCTCTTCATCTACAGGTTGCACTAAATTTTCTTCTCTATTTTCTTGTTTGAAATCGATATCTGTAGTAACGGAAACGACTACTTTATCTTGTCCCATTAAAGTGCCTAACATCGTTTGTACTTGTCTTTGTAGATCGCGTTCAATGGTCTTTTTAATCGTCATTTGATCCGTTACACTTGTTCCACCTACGCCGTTATTTGCCTGCGCCATATCAAAATATTCTAAATACTGATTTCGAATCGTAATATTTTCTGTGGATAAGTTCGGAATGGATTTAGAAACTAAATTGTATAAAGACGTAATTTGAGATTCCGTAAACTGATATCCTGGTTCTGTATTTAATATAATGGCGGCACTTGCTGCATCATTACTTTGCGATAAAAACACGCTTTCTTCTGGTAATGTAATCATTACTTGAGCGTCTTTTATTCCTTTTACACCTTTTATCAAATTAGCTAATTCTGTTTGCATAGAAGCTAATTTTAAAACGTTAAATTCGTTATCTGTCATACCAAAACCAGCATTTTGAGAAAAGAAGCTATAGTCGATCATTCCTGACTGCGGAAAACCTTCTGCTGCTAGTTGTACGAGTAATGCATCTACTTGACCTGCTGGAACAGAAATCGAAGTTCCACCTGCAGCAATCTCATTTGGTACTCCTTGTGCATCTAATGTTTCTTTTATGCGCCCTATTTCAGAAGGGGAAACGTCCGAGTAAAGAGGAACAAATTCTGTTTTTGTGAAGAAATAGGTAAGTATAGCTGCCAGTAAAATCACTGCTACTACGCTGCCTATCATTGTCCCTTTTTGCGTCTTCGTTCGACTTTTCCAAAACAAGGATATATCATTGGTTATTTTCTTTATACGTTCATTCATTAGTATCCTCCGGTTATGGTGAATATTTTTGCTCGATATTTAGCGATAACCGAGAGTTTAAACTGGCATTCGCATGATTTCTTGGTACGCTTCAATTACCTTGTTTCGAATTTCTAAAGTCGCATTCAATGTAATACTCGCTTTTTGAGAAGCAATCATTACATCATGCAATTCTATATTTTCTCCACGAATTAATTTTTCTGTTGCAACATCAGAAGCTTTTTGATTTGCATTAACAGAGTCAATTGCGCCTTTCAAAAAATCACCAAATTTTTCTTGTGCTTCTGCGGAACTCACCTTGGAAGTTGTAGAGACAGGATTTATTTGGGAAGGATTAAATAATGAAACAGATTCAATCGCCATATCAGGTCAGACCTTCTTTCTTTTATTTTCCAATTTCTAATGCTTTCGACAACATTGCTTTGTTTGCATTAAAAACAGTGACATTCGCTTCATATGAGCGTGTGGCTGATATTAAGTCAACCATTTCTTTTAAAGGGTCTACATTAGGCATTTCTACATATCCTTCTGCATTCGCATCAATATGTGTAGGGTCAAACACTAATTTGAACGGAGTCTCTGTATCTTCGTTTATTTTAGTTACTTTTACACCATGTCCTAAACTATCCTTATTCGCTGATCCCATCGCCACGTTTAAGAAATTCGAAAATTTCCCTTCCTGCGGTTGTAGTGTAACTGTTTTCCTTCTATACGCTTGCCACTCACCGTCCACAAGTTTTGCGCGAGTTGTGTCGACATTTGCCATATTAGAGGATATAACATCCATACGAAGACGTTGTGCTGTTAAGGCGGAAGCCGTTGTGTTCATCCCGTGGAAAATGGACATTATCTGCTTCCTCCTTTAATAACTGTTTGTAATGTATTCAATTTTCCACTTACACGATCTACAAGTGCATTATAGTAGAGCTGATTGGTCGCGAGATTCGCTTGTTCTTTATCCATGTCGACTCCATTGCCATTATTGCTATATCGGAAATTTTTATAGTCATATACTCCAGAAGCACTAGTTTGCATGCTAAAATTCATATGTTTTTCTTCTGTTCGATGAGTAGATATAGTATTTTTTTTTGCTGTCGCTAAAAATTTGTTAAAATTCACACTTTTCGTTTTATAATTCGGCGTGTCAACATTCGCTATATTTTGCGCAATTGTTTTTTGTTTCGCAGCAGAAAAATCCAAACCTCTTTCCAAATTTGATATTGTGCCACCAAATATACCCAACCATTTCACCTCATTTGCTTTCTCTTCGTTTCTTTATAATAAGAATCTAGGAAAATCATAATAATCTAATTGTAATGAAAACGTTACATTGTGTCTATTCAATTCCGTTCGATTTAATAGGTCCTTTTTCCTTTTTTTCGCTAATATTCGACTTTTTATTGTCCATTCTATACAATTGTTAATTTTTGCATAGATTACCTCTAAAAATCAATCAAAAACCATCAAATTTCACAAAAGTTTAATATTATAATTGACGGAAAAGTAACACTATTTCACTTTATTGTCCTCCAGTTGTTTTCCGAAGTTCTCCGCTCGCTTCTCCAATAAAAAAATTTCTATTTTCACTTGAAACAATTTGCTATAAATAAACGCTTCATGTCGTTTTTTAATCTTAGCTGTTTGCTGAAAATTTACTTCGTAAAATGGGGATACTGCGTCGGAGTGAGCTGAAAAAAGTGTTCGCTGGGATTTCCGCTGCAGGATGGACACTTTCCGCCGCTTGCGCGTGCGTTGGAATGGCACATTAAGCTCCGAGAGGAACAAAGGCTAAGAGCACCACATCGTGTGGCAACGCCTTCGTGACCAACATCCTGTTAGCCTCGGCAGGAGTCGCCACCTGCCTCGAGAATCTATGGTAAAGACTAGCTTATCAGAATCTAATATTAAAAATAAATGGTTGAACGAGACAATATTCCCTTTG
>NZ_VDGG01000052.1 GCF_006861775.1 Psychrobacillus soli
GGATTTTCGCTGCTGGGAGGCGACTCCAGTGGAGGCCAACAGGATGTTGGTCACGAAGGCGTTGCCACACGATGTGGCGTTTTTAGCCTTTGTTCCTCTGTGTGAGCAAAATGAGACTTCTCAGGCGGACGCGCGCAGGCGCGGCGGTGAAGGCTCATCGCTCCCCCCACGGAAAGCGTCCGCCCTGCAGCGGAAATCCCAGCGGACACTCATTCAACGCACTACCGCGAATTATCCCTATATCACGTACAAAATAAAAAATGCCATAGCTTATTTTGCTAAAAAAAGTTATTCACATGTCGAAATTTTATAGTTTCTTAAGCAACAAAAAAAGCTTGGAAAAGGTGCTTTCCAAACTTCTTTAAGATTACTCAAATTGTGTATTTTTAAACTGCTCCATTTTTAACTCTAAATCATCCATCATTTGAATAAGACGATCGATATCTTCAAGGTCGGTAGTTTCAGGTTCGATAGTATCCAATACTTCTAAAAACATTTGCAGTCGATCTTTTAAATAAGATACTTGTTGTTCTGGATTTGAAATTTGTTTGCCCACAGAATAACACCTCACTTTATATGATAAGGATAAAACAAATCGGAAAGAAAAGATAGTTCGAAGGGTATATTTTTATAATTTATTTATTTAGAATATTTACATTTATCCGTCTATGTGATAAAGTAATATCAACGCATACATAGAAGGGAGGGCGTAGTGAATAGTCGAAACCATTCATTCATTAGAAGGAGGGGATTTAGACATTTCACCGGCAACGCCGCAAATGCAATTATGAAGACTCAAAAGAATATTAGCTATACGTAAAGGCTCAGTCAGATCTAATGTAGATACCGACTGAGCCTTTTGTTGTTGTTTTAAATGTCTTCCAACGGATTTGGATAAATGTGCGTAATAGTTGGAAGAATAAACATCATAATTGGACGAATACATACGATTAACGGTCACAAGGAATGAATTTTATGTAGGAAGTATATCTTTTGTCTGATACACTACTGATTAGAACAATTTTGAATAGATTAAAGAGGTAGTTACATGCAGCAGTTTACAGAAGTTGAACGAAATCGGTTTAGAATTTTGGTCATTATCGTATCTATATCTGGATTTTCACAAGGGATGCTTTTACCACTGATCTCGGTTATTTTTGAACAAGATGGGGTAAGTGCGACGTTAAATGGATTAAGTGCTACTGGTTTATACATTGGAACATTATTAATTTCTCCATTTATGGAACCACCGCTCCGGAAGTTTGGGTATAAGCCTATAATTATTGTTGGGGGACTTATCGTTATTGTTTCTCTCATGCTTTTTCCACTTTGGAAGAGTGTTGCATTTTGGTTTGTTTTACGGTTATTAATAGGAATTGGTGATCATGCCCTTCATTTCTCTACACAAACTTGGATCACGAGCTTTTCGCCTCAGCATCGATTAGGACGAAATATTGCTATTTATGGTCTTTCTTTTGGGGTAGGATTCGCTGTTGGTCCTTTGTTGGTTCAACTTGTAGAAATTTTCGAAGGACTACCGTTTATTATTTCAAGCATTCTTTGTCTATGTGCATGGATACTTGTTTTCTTCGTAAAAAATGAAAAACCTGAGATAGTTAAAGGTTCTTCTGCTCACGGAGAAGGGACATGGAAACGTTTTGGAGCAGCGTTTGCAGTTGCCTGGGTTGCATTTATACCGCCATTTAGCTATGGTTTTTTAGAATCATCGTTAAATGCTATTTACCCGGTATATGCACTTCGGAATGCGATAGAAGTAACTAGCTTATCATACATATTGGCAGCCTTTTCAATAGGAGGCGTTGTCTCACAATTACCTCTTGGTGTATTAAGCGACAAAATAGGGAGACGAAAAGTGCTGATCCTTATGATAGGTCTAGGTGCAATTACTTTCGGAATAGCGAGCTTTTTCGAAACTTCCTCTTTAACGATAGGTATACTATTTTTCATTGCAGGTATGTTTGTTGGATCCACATTTTCACTCGGAATTTCTTATATGGCAGATTTGACGCCAAAGGCACTTCTTCCAACAGGAAATTTGATGTGTGGAATTGCGTTTAGTATTGGAAGTCTTTCTGGTCCATTTTTGGGTGGTCTTTTTATCCAATTATTTGAGGGGGTTAGCTTTTTAGTATTAGTTGCGTTTCTACTAGGAATGTTAACGTGTATCATCTTTTTTGCTAATCCGCAAAAGAATCGAAAGCTTGATGAACCTACATTGTATTAAAATGAATAAAGCACTACAGATTCAGATCTCTTAAAAGGAGATGTCGATTTGTAGTGTTTTTTTAGTGTTCTGAATAATGAATTAAATAAGGATGCAAATATTTCAAAAGATGTATATGATAACCTTAAGGAAATTATAGGAAAAGGAGGATGTATAGTGCGTAAAAATTGGTCTCCGTATGTTTGGAAATTATTATGGACTGTTGGATTAATTGCTTTATTGATTATTAGTTACAAACTCGAGCTAAAGGCGAAAAACCAGATGGCAACTACGTTTAATATGCTACCTGTTATTTGGTTCCAATTGATTGCAGGTTTTGTATTAGGTATCTATCTTTCTTTACTTTTTATCAAAGAATGGTTAGTTAAATGGAACTGGCCCCTAATTATTTGTGTGACTATACCGTTATTAATCATTTCTATTTATAGCCCGATTGCTATTACAATTGTACAAAACATGGTGCAAGACCCTAATAATTACTCAGTTCCTCTACCACACTGGCTGCTGAGAATAAATACTTATGGAATTCCGGCAATAGTAGCGGGATTAACCTTAATGGTAGGATTATTTAGTAAAACAACACGACCAACTAACAATGATTGAAGAGAACGTTGAATGCCAGATTCAATTACGATTTAGAAATTAATAAGAATCTGGTATCCAACGCTGTCCTTGTGTTACGGTTTTTAAAACGAACTTAATACTTTCTTCTTCATGCCCATGGAAAATCTTTAGCTCCTTGGAAAGTTACTGCTTTCAAAAAATCTCCTCCTCCAAATACTTTCTACTTAGTGTTTACCCATTTTGGTAAAAAAAACTTAAAGCACTATTAAATTGATGGAATTTATTTTGGAGGTAAAGATCAATGTACAAATAAAAACAAAAGGCAATCAAGACGTTGAAAGTCTTGATTGCCCTTGTGTTTATTATTGTTCAGCATACTTTTTAAAATTATCTAAAATCGCTTGCCAACCTTGTTGTTGCATTTCTATTGGATTTTCAGTTTCCGGATCAAATACTTGGTTAATCTTCGTGTTATTCTCTTGGCTGATAAAAGAAATTTCGACTTGTCTTCCGTCACCTAATGTATAAGAGATGAAGTCATGTAGTTTTACTTCATCATACACACCAGCAAAATCAAACCCAAAGCTTCCATCTTTAGCTTCCATTCTAGAAGAAAATTTTCCACCGACTCTTAAGTCATTTTCAGCAGATGGTGTATGCCAATCATCAGAAGGGGTATTCCATTTTGTTAAATGATCCGGTTCAGACCAATATTCCCAAACTTTTTCGACAGGAGCATGAATGGTTGTTTCAATTGTAACTTTTGCATTGTTTTCGTTTGTCATTGTTTAGCCACCATTCTTTATAAAATTTGAAAGATACTTTGTGACAATGGTAACACAGTATCTCTCTATTTATAAAGCGAAAACAATAAAGTTAACTAAAATTTAGAAATTTTTAAAACCTCTTGGCTTATCATTATTCATATGTTTTTTTAGTTTTTTTACTTCATTAGTTAAATCGTCAATCTGTTTCTGGAAATTATTATTGTCCGTTGCATCTTTTCGCTCTTCCTCTAAAGCGAGCACTGCGGAAATAGTAGATAAAACATCACCAAAAGTAGTGAATAATGCACCAAGCACAGCAAGCTCAGCTGCACCAATAGCTTTATTGGAATCTTGAATATTTTGATTTGTGCTTTCACTATTTGTCATGAACCAGATAACCTCCGATATTACATGAATAATATAACTCCATTTAATCATATGCGTATAAAGAATTGCTTATGTAAAAAGCTGTATAGAAGAGCAAAAAAGGCTAACCAGATTTCTCGGCTAACCTTTTATACAAAATGTAGATGTTTTATCTAGAAGTTTCTTGCATTTCAATATTAACGACTTCTTCAGTGTCGGTAGTAAACTCAATTGTTACAAAAACACCGAATTCGTGGTCACCGTTTTTTAACCAGAGCTTAAACTTTTCAATGGTGGAATCCTTATTAGATTCGCGTCCTTGATGCAAATAATCAATAATACTCGCATTGGGATATTTCGCTTGTGTTTCTTTTATAGCAAGCATTCCCCACTTAGCGTAAGCAGGCGGTTCTTGTATGGTAGAAACAACAGGTGGGGTGTATATTGGAACTGAATTGACAGTAAAATAAATCCCAACTGCAATAAATAATTTTAGCAAAATGAATCTCATCTCCTTTTCTATAGGATGAGTATTTTGCTGAAAATCATTCCAACCAAATCACTACTAAGGTTTACTTTTACTTCTTCAATTCCAACAAAGTAACAGCTTCCACATGTGAAGTTTGCGGGAACATATCGACTGGTTGGATATATTTCACATCATATACTTTAGTTAGTTGTTGTAAATCCTTGGCAAGTGTAGACGGGTTACAAGATGTGTAAACAAAACGTTTTGGTTTAATTTCTAAAATGGTTTTTAGTAATTCGTCATCGAGACCAACTCGTGGCGGATCTACTGTAAGCACATCTGGAACGAAGCCTTCATTCTTCCATTTTCCAAGCCATTGCTTAGCTGTACCGTGTACATATTTTGTATTGCTAAAACCATTTCGTTTCGCATTTCTTTTTGCGTCTTGGATAGATTCTTCTACGATATCCATACCGCGAACTTCTTTTGCATTTTTAGCAAGCCAAAGTCCAATTGTACCAACGCCACAATAAGCATCGACGACTGTTTCGTTACCAGTTAAGGAAGCTGCTTTTTCAATTTCGTTATATAAATGTTCGGTTTGTTCAGGATTCAACTGGAAGAAGGCACGTGCAGACAAATCAAATGCAAGTTCTCCAAGTTTTTCATGAATCGTTTCTTTCCCAAATAGATTAAATGTCGTTTCCCCAAAAACAAGGGATGTTTTTTCTGCATTAATGTTTTGGCTAATGGACACAATATTAGAATCGATTGCTCGTACTAGTTGTACAAGTTCTTCTTTATGAGGCATTTTCTTTTTCGTTGTAACAAGGGTTACTTGAATTTGCCCTGTTTTCATACCTGTACGAACGACAATAGTGCGAACAATTCCTTGTGGATTTTTTTCGTCATAAATTGGGATATTCAGTTGTTGCAAAAATCCTTTAATTTCATTTGTAATATGTGTTGTTACTGGATGTTGCACGATACATTTATTAATATCGATTAGTTTGTTAGAGCTTTCTGCATAAAGTCCTGCAATGACTTTATTGCCAAACTGTCTTACTTGGAACTGACTTTTATTGCGGTAGTTCCATGGATCTTCCATACCGATTGTTTGTTTCACTTCAATTTCTGTAGCTAAATCTTTCACATAACGTTCAAGAGCCTGCATGACTAGATCTCTTTTTTCGATTAGCTGTCTTTCGTACGTCATATGTTGCAGTTGGCAACCGCCGCATGTGTCATAGATGAGACATGGTGGAGTTACTCTGTCTTCTGATGCTTGGCGGATTTTTTTGATCTCAGCTTCTGCGTAATTGTTTTTTGCTTCTGTTACTTGTGCTGTAATTACCTCGCCTGGAAGCGCGCCTTTTACGAAAACAACATTTCGTTTAAAGAATCCGACACCTTCTCCGTTTATACCGAGCCTTTTTATTGTTAGTGGGAACTCTTGTCCTACTTGTATTACTGTTTGTTCTTTCATTGCTTCACGTCCTTTATAATCTTCCTTCTATTATAAGGGAGTTTATCTAGGATTAAAAGAAAGCGGAATATCCTGATTATTCATGTTCAGTTCATCCAGTGTTCCGAAAGTGTATCCCATTTTTCTAGCTTGTTCGATGAACATCGGGAGACCTTCTGCATTGTCTGGTGAAACAGTATGCATCAAAATGATTGCACCTGGATGAATTTGGGACATTAATTGATCATAAGCATATTTGCCGCCTTTTTTCTGGTCTCTATGCCAATCAATAAAAGCAACGGACCAAAAAATATGCTGATAGCCAATTTCGTTTGCAGCTTCTAACACTTTTTCGTTAAAAATTCCTTCTGGTGGACGCGTAACCGTCGTTCTTTCCAGTGAAGTCAGTTCACTTAGCTTCTTGTCGAACTGTATCAGTTCTTGTTGAATTCCTTCTTTAGAAAGCCGTGCTAAGTTAGGATGTCCATAAGAGTGATTTCCTATTTGATGCCCGTCCTTGATCATACGTTCAACTAGTGGTGTGGCACTTTCTAAATAATGCCCCGTTAAAAAGAAAGTGGCTTTAATCTTTTCTTTTTTTAGCGTATCTAAAATACTTTCCGTATAGCCGTTTTCGTACCCATTATCGAAAGTGAAGTAAATGATTTTTTCATCTGGGGAACCTTTATAAATAGCACCATGTTTTTCAAGCATCGCATCTAACTCTGCACCGGCTTCCGCAGGTATTTCCTTTGTCGCTTTTTTTAATCCCCAATGAATTTCTTGCCCTTGTGCGGAAAATGGCTGGTAAACGAATCCCATACTCAAGACAAAAGCTGCAATAACGATTCCAAATAAATGATATTTCCACATATAAAACACAACCTCCTTTACAAGTAGATTGCGCTAGGGGACTTTATTTATTCACGGATAAATATCAGTTAAAGCATTTGGTAAATGAGGAAATTCAAAAGTAAAGCCATTTTTCAATAACACTTCTGGAATAACATGTTGACCTTCGATGACGAGCTGACTTTTTTCACCAAGAGCCATTTTTAAAATGAATGCAGGAACAGGGAAATAATGGGGACGTTTTAAAATTGTTGATAATATTTTTCCGAATTCCTCCATTATTTTTGGTTCGGGAGCTGTTACATTGAAAGGGCCATGTATGTCATGTTCTAGAGCAAAAAGTAGTGCATTTGCAACGTCTTTTACATGAATCCAGGACATCCAATTTTGAGCAGAGCCAATTGGACCGCCGACGAACATTTTATATGGAAGAGCCATAAGAGGCAGTGCACCATCACTTTTCCCAAGTATAATGCCGAACCTACCGTAAGCTACACGAACACCTAAGTTTTTAGCAAGTTTCGCTTTTTGTTCCCAATCATGAACGGTTTTTGCTAAAAAGTCCGTTCCAACTTCAAAAGATTGCTCCGTATAAATTTTATCGTTTGAGGCTGGATATATCCCAATTGCACTAGCGTTTATAAGTACTTTTGGCTTCTGTTGCAAAGTTTTAATAATGCGAAGTACTTCATCTGTTGCTTGCATACGACTGTCATATATCTTCTTTTTTTGTGCTGTAGTCCAGCGACCGTTATTAATAGACTCTCCAGCAAGATTGATAAATGCATCAAACCCATTTAACTCCTTTTCAGGAGCAGCATCTTCCGTTAGCCACTTTATATACGTCACATCATTTGTTTGTTTACTAATAGAACGAGATAAAATAAAAACATCATGCCCTTTTTCGATTAAAAGTTTCGTCACTTCTCTTCCAACAAATCCAGTGCCACCAGTAATTGCAATTTTCATATTCCATCCAACCTCCTTTATCCAATATCTTAGCATGCGAAACGTTTATCACCTATGAATATATACGTTATAATAGTAGGGAGATGAATGGAGAGATTAATAAATGCCGGTTATTACAAAAATAGGACGACAAAAAAACAATAATGAACGGTATAATTTATACTTAGATGAAAAGTATGCCTTTAGTGTGGATGAGGCAGTATTAATAAAATATCAACTTACTAAAGGAAAAGTAATAGAAGAATTCACCATTGATGAAATTGTTTTTGATGATGAAGTAAGAAAGGCTTATAATAAAGCAATTAACTTTTTAAGCTACCGCATGCGGAGTGAGCATGAAGTGAAACAAAAACTACTACAAAGTGAATTTGGAGAAGCTGTCATTTTAGAAGCGGTTCGAAAATTGTACGAGCATGGTTTTTTAAATGATGAAAGCTTTACAAAAGCATTGGTGGCAACACAAAAGAAAAATAGCAAGAAGGGGCCAGCTGCAATCCGACAAGAATTGAAGAAAAAAGGGATTGAAAAGGGGCTTCAGGAAGAAGTGTTAGCTATGTATTCGGAAGAAGAACAGCTTACACTCGCACGTACATTGACCGAAAAAATAATTAACCAAAACGAAGCGAAAACACCAAGGCAGATTAAGCAAAAAGTGCAAGATACTCTGCAAAGAAAAGGATATAACTTTACGATTATTTCCCAAGCAATAGACTCCTTTGAACTTGAAAAAGATGAAGAAGAATGGGAAGAGATCATCTGTAGTCAAGGAGACAAAGTTTGGAGAAAATACGCTTCGAAATATAGTAACTATGATTTAAGAAATCGAGTCAAACAAGCATTGTATCAAAAAGGATTCCCTGCAGAGCATATTGAAATGTATATAGAAAAAAAGGAGTTGGAACAACAAGATGAGTGAAAAAAAATATAGTGATATGACAGTACAAGAACTAAGAACGGAAATTGCAAACTTAAAAGAGAAGGCTCGAAAAGCAGAGCAGTTAGGCATTGTAAATGAGTATGCAGTCTATGAAAGAAAAGCAACGATGGCGCAAAGCTTCTTAATTGATCCAACGTCCATTAAACCAGGCGAAATGTATAAAATTACAAGTGATCCAGGTATATACTTTCATGTAGAGTATTTAAAAGGTAGATTTGCTTGGGGATATCGATTAGGTGGGGATAAGTATGAAGAAGCATTACCTATTTCATTATTAGAGCCATTAAAGGAAGGTAAATAATATGCAAACAAAAATAGATGAGTTAACGTATCAATTGCTCGAAAAAAATGACCAACTATCTGCAGCGAAAGCGCGTGCTTGGATAGAACTTCTTTGGTCTGATTTCGAATCGTCTTACGCCCGTGCTGGCTATGAATATAAAGGGGCGGCCGTAACGGAAATGGTTATTAAAAAATGGATTGAAGGTTACGGTGAACAGTTGCATGAGTTTGCGAGTACGAATGAAAAGTACAAACACTTACTGGAAACAGACGATTTCATACATTGAAAAAACGCTAGGATAAGTAAAATCCTAGCGTTCCGCATTTTAATTTGGCATATAGTCGAGTTTTTTTCTAAGTTTATCTTCACTAAATATCCAACCCGTGTAAGAGTTAACAATTTCGAGTTCTTCATTTAGATGAGCTACTGCAACGAATGGGTAATAGTCATTACTTCTGTAACGAAGATCGATTAATCGCACTTCATATAATTTCTCAAATTTCGTAATTTCCCATCTGAAAATTGGAGAGAATGATGTAAATGCACTTAAGTTTTTATCTTCCAGTGCTGCATTTACTAAATCAGATTCTGGTAATGGTACTTTCTCAAATTTATCATAAATAGAGATGGATCTACCGTAAGCTCGTCCAACATAATGATGCGTTTTGGAAATGGCAGCAACTCGCCATTGGAAAAACTTCATCGTTGGAGCGACAATAATTTCATCGGCATCTGGTATCGTATGCTTTACAGAATTTTTTACTGCGCTTTGTACGGCAAATCGTAAAATGTAATAAACGAAAATAACGGCGTACATAATAAGAAACGTCGGAACTGGATTCGTACCAAACATCCAAAACAACAAACCGACTATGTGGATACCGAAAATAATCGGATCAAATGTATTAATAACACCTAGCGCAACCCATTTTCTAGAAAATGGCCGCAAAGCTTGTGTCCCATAAGAATTAAAAATATCAACAAACACATGCAAAAATACAGCCAAAAATGTCCATAACCATAAATGCAACAAGTTTGCTTCCGGTATGATGAGCCATAGCACCCCAGAAATTAGCAACGGCCAGAGTAGGACAGCCGGAATAGAATGCGTAATGCCGCGATGGTGTCGAATATAAACAGCATTATTTCGCAATTTTAAAACGGTATCAATATCAGGTGCCTGAGAACCAATAATTGTACCTGCGATAACCGCAGTTGTTGTAAGGGAACTACTTGCAACGACCGGATCCGCAAGCGCTAATCCACCAAGTGCAATACCCATAACAATATGTGTACCTGTATCCATACTTCACCAGCTCCTTTTTGGATACCAAGTTACTTACATCATAAAATAAAATCGGAAAATAACAAAGTACTTAACGTTTATATACCCCATTTTTCATAACAATAATCGTAAGAAAGGACTTAACATTGAACGAATTATATAAAACACAAGTTAGAAACGATTTAGTATCCTGGTTTTTAGAAGAAAAACGTGATTTACCGTGGAGGAAGACAAAAGATCCATATAAAATTTGGGTGTCAGAAGTGATGCTCCAACAAACAAAAGTAGATACCGTTATACCTTATTATGAAAGATTTATCTCAAAATATCCTTCTTTAGAGTCACTTGCACATGCAAAAGAAGAAGAATTACTAAAAGAATGGGAAGGTTTAGGTTATTATTCCCGTGCACGCAATTTACAAGCTGGTGTTAAAGAAGTGGTCGAATCATATGGGAGTGTCGTTCCAAGCACTCGAAAAGAAATTTCCACGTTAAAAGGAGTAGGACCTTATACCGCAGGAGCTGTTCTTAGTATAGCGTATGGAGTTCCAGAGCATGCTGTAGATGGCAATGTCATGCGAGTTCTTTCTCGTCTTTTATTGATAAAAGAAGATATTGCGAAACCAAAAACGAAAAAAATATTTGAAGAAGCAGTAATGGAGTTAATCGATGAGGATAATCCTTCTGCGTTCAATCAAGGGCTAATGGAACTGGGAGCAGTCATATGCACACCGACAAAACCAAAGTGTCTACTTTGTCCAGTTAGAGAAAATTGCACGGCATTTTTTGAAGGAATGCAAGAGCAGTTACCGATTAAAACCATTAATAAAAAAACAAAAGTGCATAAAATGAAAGCAGTTGTTGTAGAGGATGATCATGGCCGAATTTTATTAGAAAAGCGACCATCGAAAGGATTGCTCGCTAATATGTGGCAATTTCCAATGATAGAGCTACCTACTGCAACACATACTACAGAAGAAGTAATCGAACATGATTATGGGATAGAAATTTTAAAAGGTGAAGAATTAATAGCGTTCAAACACATCTTTTCTCATTTGGTATGGGAAATGGAAAGCTTTGAAGGGAAGTTACTTGCTGAAAAGGAACTTCCAACTTCGTGTAAATGGTTTTCAAAAGAAGAAATAGAAATCCTCCCAATGCCTGTACCCGTGTTAAAAATATGGAATACGTGGAAATCGATAAAAAAATAAAAAAGAATGAATACATTCTCATTAACTGTACATGATATAGATGTACGGGGGTGAAATCCATGAAAAAGAATAACAGAAAACAGCAGAACCAAAATCAAAACCAAGAGTTTGCTTCTGAAACTGATATTCAACAAGTGAAAGAACAAAATCGTCAAGCAGAGTTGAAAAAACAACAAGCTAGCGGTAAGTACGGCGGTTCTTCCAACCAAACAAAATAATTAAATGGATTCACCAAAAATCAGCGGAGGCATTTTGCCTCCGTTGATTTTTTTTACTGCAAAATAGTTGGTATGTGAAACACTTTCACTCTATAACATAAGGTATGGCACTATTTAGGGATACTGTGTCGTAGTGCGTTCACTAGTGACCGCTATGATTTTCGCTTTAGTAGGACGCTTTCCGCCGGGTAAGTGATGAGCTATCCCCACCTGCAACGAAAATCAACAGAAATGGCTTACATATCAGTTTCGGCTCGTAAAAAACAAAATTTTTACATTTTTTTCGAATGTTTAAATCCAGTAAATGGTTTAGAGCAACTAATTGTTCAATGAAAGCAACCAAATCTTAAAATAACAAGTTTACTTGGAGTGAGACGACGGTGAATACGAGGTGTCATACCAATAAATGGTTGTATGAAACGAACTTTATCCTAAGTAAATGCTCTACTTATTTGGAGAAAGCATTTTCTAATTGGCTTTAATATATATTGCGTAGTGAATCTGATCAATTTAAAGCTCTAATAACAGTAGATGTAAAATTGATAATAAATTCCTATTAATTGGAGCGGTAAGCGTCCGCCTTGCAGCGAAAATCCCAGCGAACACTTTATTCAACTCACTACGACGCATTATCTGTATACTGCAAAAACTACTCTTTATGGGAAGTTTCAGAAGACAACATACACTTAAAGACCCCTTATGATTTTTTTACTATAGTTTTTTGAAACGGATTGTTATAATGATTAAATAAGTATACAAACATGATTTTTTACGCTTGTCGAAAAGGTGGCTAAATGATGGCGATTCCAACAGAAGGAGAAATGATACAAATACACAGCTACAAGCATAATGGTAGTATCCACCGTGTCTGGCAGGAAACAATGGTTTTAAAAGGCACTAAAAATATTGTCATAGGGGCAAATGAACGGACGCTTGTTATTGAGGCGGATGGTCGGACTTGGGTTACACGAGAACCTTCTATTTGCTACTTTCATGCCGAACATTGGTTTAACATTATTTGTATGTTACGAGAAGATGGTGTATACTATTATATCAATATGAGTTCGCCTTTTGTATATAGTGATGGGCGGTTAAAGTATATTGATTATGATCTAGATGTAAAGGTTTTTCCTGATATGACCTATACAATTTTAGATGAAGATGAGTACGAACAACATAAAAGAGAAATGAAGTATCCGGAAGAAATGGACGGTATTCTTGATCGAAATATTGAAAAACTCATTTCTTGGATAAAGCAAAGAAGGGGTCCATTTGCACCAGATTTTATCGAGGCATGGACGAGTCGCTATCATTTTTATAAACAGCTAAATGAGTAGACGAAAAACCTGTTGAATACAAGCAACAGGTTTTTCGATTTTTGGAGGGAAGTCATTAAATGGGATCTATGAAACGGTATATGCAATTTGTTAAACCGTATAACTTTCAAATATTTATAACGCTTGTTATTGGGATTATCAAATTCGCGATACCATTATTTATACCAATTCTTATCAAAATTGTTATTGATGATATTATTGGTGCAGAAACACTGACAGCAGACGAAAAAATCCAGCAATTAGTATATTGGCTTGGTGGGACTGCATTAGTTTTTCTAATCGTTCGTCCGCCGATTGAATACTATAGACAGTATTTAGCACAGTTAGTGAGCAATAAAATACTCTACGATATACGAGAGAAGCTTTATATTCATCTTCAAAAACTAGGTTTAAAATACTACTCCAATACGCGTGCTGGAGAAGTTATTTCCAGGGTAATAAATGATGTCGAGCAAACAAAGAACTTTGTCATAATTGGGCTAATGAACGTTTGGTTGGATTTAGCAACTATACTCATTGCAATTGGAATAATGCTTACAATGAATGTGAAGTTAACCCTTGTTACATTGCTTGCGTTCCCGTTTTATGCGTTCAGTGTGAAATTCTTTTTTGGGAGATTGCGCGATTTAACGAGAAAACGCTCGCAAGCTTTAGCTGGTGTTCAAAGTTATTTACATGAACGTGTACAAGGTATGAGTATTATTAAAACATTTACATTAGAAAAGCATGAACAAAAATTATTTAATGAAGCAAACGAGGAATTTTTAGATAAAGCGGTCGATCAAACGATTTGGAATGCGAAGGCGTTTGCTGTTGTCAATACGATAACTGATATTGCGCCATTATTAGTCATTGCATATGCGGGGTATGAAGCGATTAACGGAAGATTATCCGTCGGAACAATGGCTGCATTTGTTGCATATATTGAACGTTTGTATAGTCCACTTCGCCGTCTAGTTAATTCATCGACAACATTAACGCAGTCTTTCGCTTCGATGGATCGTGTTTTTGAGTTGATGGATGAAAAATATGATATCGTCGATAAAAAAGGCGCGTCTACATTAAAGAATGCTACAGGAGAAGTAACGTTTTCGAATGTTTCATTTCAATATGAAAAAGATGGAAATACAATTTTAAACAATGTGGATTTCCGTGTGAAAGCAGGAGAGACGGTTGCATTCGTCGGGATGAGTGGCGGTGGTAAATCGACCATTATAAGCTTAATCCCAAGATTTTATGATGTAACAAGTGGAAGCGTCCGAATTGATGGCCATGATATTCGAGATATTACAGTGGAATCACTAAGAAAACAAATAGGCATCGTGTTACAAGATAATATTTTATTTAGTGATTCGGTGAAATCGAATATATTAATGGGAAACCCGAATGCTACAGATGAAGAAGTAATAGCAGCAGCAAAGGCAGCGAATGCACATGATTTTATTATGGAATTACCGGAAGGATATGACACAAAAGTTGGGGAACGTGGCGTGAAGCTATCCGGTGGTCAAAAGCAACGTGTAGCCATAGCTCGAGTATTTTTGAAAAATCCTACGATCTTAGTTTTAGACGAAGCAACCTCTGCCTTGGATTTGGAGAGTGAATCATTAATCCAAGATTCATTGGAACGTTTAACATCCAATCGTACAACTATTATTGTTGCACATAGACTTTCAACAATTACACATGCGGATAATATTTTTGTTATTGAAGATGGACGAGTAGTCGAAAATGGAAATCATGCAGATTTAATGAGCCATAAAAATGTATATTATAACTTGTTTCAAATACAACAACTGGATAATTAATTTTAAACACTTGTTGATTATCCAAAGTCAACAAGTAAATTACTGATGAAAATTGTGATAAAACACTAGCCACTTGGTATATAGGTGCTGCTGGATTGCTGTGGACTGAACGATCACTACACCATTATCGATATTACTGGATGTGAAGGGATGCGACTTTGTCGCATCCCTTCACATTTTTTTTCGGTAATCGTGTGGTAGTCGTTCGTCTGTCGCTCTCCGTAAGCACTAGTAATAAAAGTGCCAAAAATTTTGGGGATTAAAGAATAGCTCCTTTCCTATTCATATATTAAGCAGCCAAAGATGCAATTTTGGCTGCCCACCCCTTCTCGATAGTATTTCCGCCTTTTCGATTTGAAGGAATTGTCACTTTCCTATATAGAATCACCATAGGACAAGTATTTCTTTGCTAGAATAAGCAAGGAACGCATAGTAAGAAAGCGTAGAGCTCCCGAAATTGCATCTTCGGGAGCTTCCTCTATGCATTGGAAAGCATCTTTTCTCTTATTATCCAAAAAGGTTTTAACTCTATTCTTACAGTTGTAGGAGGGTGAAGGACAGACAAATTTCATAAGATTATCGAAAAAAGAGAGGCTGGTCGTGACGTAAGTCATGACCAGCCTCTTTCCAAAATCACTCGGTAATGATATAGCATCGAGGCTGTCCAAAGCCCCCCGGAAACGATAAAAATAGGTTTTGACCTTAAGGAGCGCTTGTGTTTTTCTTATTGAATAAAAGTGAATGAGTATTCATTTGATTGAATGAAAATACTAGTATATATGGAAATTACATATTAAGTGAAGAAATAACAGTTTTAATAAAAGGGTTGCATATAAGGTTAATATGTGTAAAATATTAATATAGCTTATTAATTAATAGAAAATTGTAAATTGTCTTAAAACTAGGGGGTGCGTTATGACAAAACGTGAAATCATTTTAGAAGTGAAAGATCTTCAAACTTCCTTTTTCACAGATGATGGTGTCATTCCATCCGTAGACTATGTAGATTTTCACGTAAAAGAAGGGGAGATACTTGGAATAGTTGGGGAATCCGGGTGTGGTAAAAGTGTTACGTCCCTTTCTATAATGGGCCTAGTTCCGAGTCCACCAGGGAAAATTACAAATGGTCAAATTTTGTTTAGAGGAAAAGATTTAACGAAGTTCTCTGAAAAAGAGATGAGAAAAGTTCGTGGCAATGATATAGCAATGATTTTTCAAGAACCGATGACGTCTTTAAATCCTTTATTTACAATAGGGAACCAGCTAATGGAAGCGATTACATTGCATAAAAAAGGCTGGAGTAGAAAACAAGTGAAAGCAAGAGCGATTGAAATGTTGAAACTTGTTGGTTTACCTAGGGCAGAAGAATTGATGAAGGATTATCCCCACCAGCTTTCAGGAGGGATGCGGCAACGCGTAATGATTGCGATGGCTCTCGTTTGTGATCCAAAGGTTCTCATTGCGGATGAACCGACGACTGCGCTAGATGTAACGATTCAAGCACAAATTTTAAAACTAATGCGCGAATTGAATGAAAGGCTTCATACAGCAGTTATTTTAATCACGCATGATTTAGGAGTAGTAGCTGAAACCTGTGAAAGAGTAGTTGTTATGTACGCTGGAAAAGTAGTAGAAGAAGGAACAGTTGATACGATTTTTAATAATCCGCAACATCCTTACACAAAGGGATTAATCGCTTCTGTACCTGATATGCGCTTTAAAAAGCAACGTTTGTACTCTATTCCAGGAAATGTACCGAAACCTGGTACGATTCCAAATGGCTGTCGATTTGCGGCACGCTGTGAATCCGTGTTTGGAAGATGTACTGTAGAAAATCCTTCATTATATGAAACATCTGATAACCATAAAACGAGATGCTTCTTATACGACGAGAAGGGGGTAGGAGTTAATGACAAAACCGCTGCTACAAGTTGAAGGATTAAAAAAGTATTTTCCTATTCATTCGGGCGTATTGGCGAAACAATCGGGTTATGTGAAAGCCGTGGATGATGTATCTTTTCATGTAAATGAAGGAGAAACACTTGGAATAGTAGGGGAGTCTGGTTGTGGTAAATCTACTACAGGTCGAATGTTAATGAGATTGCTAGAACCAACAGAAGGTAAAGTGACATTTGACGGAAAAGAATTGACAAGTATTTCAAATAGCGAAATGAGAAAAGCAAGAAGAGAAATTCAGATGGTATTCCAAGATCCATATGCATCTCTAAACCCACGACATACAGTTGAAAAAATATTAATGGAACCGCTCAAAGTTCATAATATTGGCGATGCGAAGAGTCGTAAAAAGAAAGTATACGACTTTTTAGAAATTGTCGGATTAAGTAGTTATCATGCCAAACGTTATCCCCATCAATTTAGTGGGGGACAAAGACAACGTATTGGAATCGCAAGAGCATTGATGACAAATCCGAAGTTAATCATTGCGGATGAACCAGTATCTGCACTAGATGTATCGATACAAGCCCAAGTACTTAATCTTATGCAAGATTTACAGAAAGAATTAAAGCTAACGTATATATTTATAGCCCATGATTTAGGGGTGGTGCGTCATATAAGTGATCGAGTGGGCGTTATGTACTTAGGAAGAATGGCGGAGCTTGCTACTAGTGAGTCATTATATGCGGAGCCATTTCATCCATATACAAAGGCATTACTTTCAGCAGTTCCTGTTCCAGATCCAGGGCACCAAAGGGAGCAGATTATATTAGAAGGAGATATTCCAAGTCCTTCAAATCCTCCAACAGGCTGTACATTCCATACAAGATGTCCTTACAAAATGAAAGCGTGTACATCCGTAGTGCCTAAGTTAGAAGAAGTAAAACCTGGTCATTTTGTTGCCTGCCATTTATACAATGAGCTAGTGCAACATTGATAATAAATTTACGGAGGGGTTAATATGGGAAAAAAGAAAATATGGTCATTTTTACTTTTGATGCTAGTTGCGCTGAGTGTAGTTCTTGCTGCATGTGCTTCTGACGATGCATCCGAAAGTAACACAGAGAAAGAAAACGAAGGAACGACAGAAGAGGATACTGGTTCTACAGCAGCTGAAGATAAAGTACTTGTCTTTGGTCGTGGGGGAGATTCCGTATCACTAGATCCAGCAGCTGTAACGGATGGAGAATCCTTCAAAGTAACACAAAACGTATTTGAAACACTGTTAAACTTTGGAAAACAAGATACTACGATAAATGAAGGATTAGCAACAAAATGGGAGCCATCAGAAGACGGACTTACGTACACTTTTACACTTCGTGAAGGGGTTAAATTCCACGATGGAACAGACTTCAACGCAGAAGCTGTAGTGAAAAACTTTGAGCGCTGGGCAAATGGTTCAGAAGACAAATTCCCATACTACGCTTCCATGTTCGGTGGATTTGTAGGGGATGAAAGTCATGTAATCGAGTCTGTAACCGCAGATGGTGATTATACAGTAGTATTCAAATTAAAACGTGCACAAGCACCTTTCTTAAAAAATATTGCTATGAGCCCATTTGGAATTGCAAGTCCAACTGCATTTGAAGCATCGGGTGATAAATTTGGAGACAATCCAGTAGGTACTGGACCATTCAAATTTGTAGAATGGAAACGAAATGATTCAGTTACGGTTGAAAAATTTGCAGATTACTGGAATGTAGGCTATCCAAAATTGGATAAAATCATTTTCCGTGCAATTCCAGACAATTCTACACGTTTAAATTCGTTACTTACAAATGAAATTGACTTAGCGGATGGTATTAATCCATCAGATGCTGCAACTGTAGAGGGCGATTCTAATCTTCAATTATTTGAGCGTCCATCGATGAACGTAGGATATTTAGGGTTAACAACTACTCGACCTCCTTTTGATAATGTAAAAGTTCGTCAAGCGATTAACTATGCGATTGATAAGCAGTCAATTGTTGATGCATTTTTCGAAGGCCGTGCGGAAATTGCGAAAAACCCAATGCCACCTTCTATTAGTGGATACAATGAGGATATTCCAGGGTATGAATATGATCCAGAGAAAGCGAAGCAATTACTAGCAGAAGCTGGACTTGCAGATGGATTTGAAATGGAACTATGGGCAATGCCTGTACCACGTCCATATATGCCAGATGGAGCAAAAGTTGCGGAAGTTATTCAAAAGAATTTAGAGGATATCGGTGTTAAAGCAACAATCGTTTCATTTGAATGGGCTACGTATTTAGAAAAAGCACGAAATGGAGAAGCTGATGCCTTCATGCTAGGCTGGACAGGTGATAACGGAGATGCAGATAACTTCATCTACGTATTACTAGATGGCGATAATATTGGAAGTAACAATTACACTTATTATGACAATCAAGACTTACACAAAATCTTAATCGCGGCACAAACAGAAGTGGATGAGGATAAACGTAATGAATTGTATAAGCAAGCGCAAGAAATTATCTTTGAAGATGCACCTTGGGTACCGCTTGCTCACTCAACTCCATTACTTGCAGGTAAAGCAGATATTGTAGATTTCTTACCTCATCCTACTGGATCTGACAAATTAACGAACGTCGACTTTAAGTAATAGGCTTGAAGGGGAGAGGTCTTCGTGATTTCTCCCTTTTTCATTCAATTTGATGGAGAGGTGAAGACAGTGATCCACTATATTGGAAAAAGATTACTGCAACTAATTCCTGTCTTACTAGGTATGACATTTGTTGTATTTATGATTATTCGAGCAATTCCTGGTGATCCAGCACAAGTTATTTTAGGGCAATTAGCATCAAAAGAAGCAATTGAAGCGCTGCGCCTTAAATTAGGATTAGATAATCCATGGTATGTCCAATACTTCGATTACTTAGCGGCACTTTTAAAAGGAGATCTAGGGGAATCGATGCGTACAGTGCAGCCGGTTTCAAAAGAAATTTGGCCTTATTTAGCAGCTACTTTTGAACTTGCTTTGTTTGCTATTATTATTGCTGTCATTATTGGGGTAAATGCCGGTATTATTTCTGCTTGGTTCCAAAATTCCTGGTTCGATTATGCCGCTATGATTATTGCATTAATCGGTGTTTCAATGCCTATATTTTGGCTAGGTTTAATGGAACAGTGGTTTTTCGGAATTGAACTTCAATGGTTTCCGACATCTGGTAGAGAAGAAGTGAGGAATCCCGTTTCGGCGGTCACGAACTTATATGTAATAGATACAATATTGAACGGTCGTTTTGATCAGTTAGGGCAAGTACTAAAGCATCTAGTATTACCTGGTATTGCACTCGCAACGATTCCAATGGCAATCATTGCTCGAATGACGAGATCTAGTATGCTAGAAGTAATGCGTGCTGATTATGTTCGTACTGCAAGAGCAAAAGGGCAAAAAATGTTTTGGGTTGTTTACAAACATGCCTTAAAAAATGCGATTATTCCAGTTTTAACTGTTATCGGACTTCAAACAGGAATGTTACTGGGAGGAGCCATTTTAACAGAAACAATCTTCAGTTGGCCAGGAATCGGAAGATATATTTATGAAGCAATTCAATTCCGAGATTATCCGGTCATTCAATCAGGAATTCTTATTGTTGCATTCATTTTTGTCATGATTAACTTAATAGTAGATATTTTATATGGTTTAATCGACCCAAGGATTAAATACGACTAAAGGGGGGAAATGAATATGACGCAAATGGTTCCGAATTCGACTAATGAAATAATGGTTAAAAAAGATACGTCGACAGGTCCTTGGCTAGATGCATGGCGAAGCTTTCGTAAAAATAAAGTAGCGCTTGTTGGAGCGGGGATTGTTCTTTTCTTCCTACTTTTAGCGATACTTGGTCCGTTCATCGCACCACAAGGAATAAATGATCAGTCTTTAAAAGACCGACTGCTTCCTCCATCCAGCCAGTATTGGTTTGGAACGGATGATTTTGGACGTGATATTTTTTCACGAATTATTCATGGTGCTCGCATATCATTGTGGGTTGGATTTTCATCCGTTATTGGGTCGGTTGTTGTAGGAAGTATTTTAGGAATTATTGCTGGTTATTACGGGAAGTGGATCGATACCATTATATCCCGAATATTTGATATAATGCTAGCTTTCCCGAGTATTTTACTCGCAATTGCGGTTGTGTCTGTGCTAGGCCCATCTTTACAAAACGCACTCATTGCCATTGCCATTATTAATATTCCGAACTTCGGCCGACTCATTCGATCGAAAGTGTTGAGCATTAAAGAAGAGGAATACATAACGTCTGCAAAAGCGATTGGGATGAAGGATTTACGTATCCTATTTTCGCATATTCTTCCGAACTCGATGGCACCCGTAATTGTTGCGGGTACGCTTGCGATTGCTTCTGCTATTATTGAAGCGGCAGCTTTAGGATTTCTTGGTTTAGGAGCGCAAGCACCGGCACCAGAGTGGGGGAAAATGCTTGCAGATGCGCGTGTCGTTTTGCGTAATGCACCGTGGGCGATGATTTTCCCAGGGATTGCGATTATGTTGACGGTATTAGGATTTAACTTAATGGGAGATGGGTTGAGAGATGCTCTCGACCCGCGGATGAAAAATTAAAAAAACGTGTCACCTAGCAATCTAGGTGACACGTTTTTGTTAGTAAGGCGTTTCTTCTATTTCTACGGTTAGTTCTTCGCTATGGAAATTTAAATAGGATGTGATTAATGTATCTACATGCTCTAGTTGTTCTTCGTATTTTAAAATGGATGATAATAAATGTAACAAATGATACGTCGAAAATTCTTCTTCGATTCGGGTTAAAGCAATTTGTTGGACAAAAATGTCCATCACTTCTTGTCGTTGAATAAAAGCTTCTGAACTCTTCCATTCAATATGTTCCGGTTTTAACTTTCCGATGAATTTTAAATGTAGTTGTTCATGATAAGCTAAAAGTGCATCTAATCGTTCTTTAATCATCATTCGGAAATGTTCCGGAAGTTCTAAAACCTCATTTTCATGAAGGTGAAGTCTTTTCAAAACATCTAAGCTTTTATAGGAAGTGGAAATTAGTTCACGATAAACAACTAATTTTCTTCCCTTCGTATAAATTGCTTTTTTTGTATAACCTCGTTCTTCTTTGAAAAATGAATATAATTGATCTACGCGAGCTAGACGTTCTTTTAGCTGATGGATCGCTTGTTTTGTAGAGCTATGCTCCGATGCACTACGTACCGCAATTCGGGTCCAACGAATAACCTCGTCTTGCGTATAATGTATCGCATTAAATAATTTAGATTCAAATTTAGGTGGTAGAAATATGAGATTCACTATAAAAGCAGAGATGACACCTACTAAAACAGTTGAAAATCGTATTAAAGCGAATGTAAAAAAGTTATCACTTTGGATTTCCATGATCGCAATAACAGTCACAAGTGCTAAAGGAATCGTTTTTTCTAACTTTAGTTTTAACATGAGCATGATTGCAACGATTGCAGCAAATCCAACGGCTATAAAGTGATTCCCAAACATAAGAGCAAAAATCACTGCAATTGCTGCCCCAATTAGATTAGATTGTACTTGCTCTATGACAGTCAAATAGGATCTATATATAGAAGGTTGAATGGCAAAAATCGCAGCTATTCCTGCAAAAACAGGACTAGGAAGCTGGAGTAAATCGGCTATGAATAAAGAGAAAACGATGGCTACTCCAGTTTTAAAAACGCGAGCTCCTACTTTCATTGAATCCTATCCTTTCAATATGTGCGGATCTCATGTATTTATTGCTTTAGCTGAGCAAAAGCATGATTCACCGCAACAATTGTTTCTTTTATATCATCTTCTGTATGCGCAGTCGTTATAAACCAAGCTTCGTATTTAGAAGGTGCAAGATTAATGCCTTGCGCTAGCATTAGTTTGAAAAACTTAGCAAACATTTCCCCATCACTTGCTTCGGCCTGCTCATAGTTTTCTACAGTTACATCGGTAAAATAAACCGAAAGTGCCCCTTTTATGCGATTGACGGTAATTGTAACATCGTTTTTCTTTGCAGCTTCTAATATACCTGTTTCTAAAATTGCCCCAAGTCTATCTAATTCCTCATATAAACCAGGTGTTTGTAAAACTTCTAGACAAGCAATACCTGCTTGCATGGACGCCGGATTACCAGCCATAGTTCCTGCTTGGTAAGCAGGTCCTAGTGGAGCGACTTGTTCCATAATTTCTTTTTTTCCACCATAAGCCCCAATTGGGAGACCACCACCGATAATTTTTCCAAGTGCAGTTAAGTCCGGTGTTTCGTTTAGCATACTAGATGCAGCACCATAGTGGAAACGGAATGCAGTAATTACTTCATCATATATGACAAGCGACCCTTTTTCCTTCGCTAATTTATGAACTAGCGGTAAAAAGCCTTCATTTGGTTCTACCATTCCAAAGTTTCCTACGATAGGTTCTACTAGAATACAAGCGAGTTCTTCTCCCCATTTTTCCATTGCTTCTTCATACGCTTTTGGATCATTGAAAGGAATCGTAATAACTTCTTTTGCAATGGACTGTGGAACTCCAGCGGAATCTGGTGTTCCAAGTGTAGCAGGACCTGATCCAGCAGCTACTAATACTAAATCAGAATGCCCATGATAACATCCAGCAAATTTCATCACTTTTGTTCTTCCTGTATAGGCACGTGCAACACGGATGGTTGTCATAACCGCTTCTGTACCTGAGTTTACGAAGCGTACTTTATCCATAGAAGGGATTGCTTCTTTCAACATTTTTGCAAAAGTCACTTCATGCTTTGTAGGGGTACCATATAGTAAACCCGTTTGAGCAGCTTTTGTAATGGCTTCTGTAATATGTGGATGTGCGTGACCAGTAATAATAGGTCCGTATGCAGCTAAGTAATCAATATATTTATTGCCATCTACATCGTAAAAATAAGCCCCTTCTGCTCGCTCCATTACGATTGGTGCTCCTCCACCAACTGCTTTATAAGATCTAGATGGGCTATTCACACCGCCTACAATATGTTCAAGTGCTTCTATTTGTATTTGTTCAGATGTTGTTTGTTTCATTATTTATAACCTCCGCCATTTTCGTATGTTTCTATTGTAGACAATAATAGTGAAAAACGCTAAAGAAATTGAATCTCTTGCGGTAATTCGATACGATAGAAGTAGAAAAAGAGGAGGGAAAATGATGACAATACTCGAAGGAATGATTGCACCAAAGTTTTCATTAAAAAATGAACAGGGAAAAATTGTATCATTAAATGACTTTGCAGGAAAGCAATATGTTGTTTTGTATTTTTATCCGAAAGATTCAACACCGGGTTGCACAACAGAAGCGTGTGATTTCAGGGACAATCATGAGAAATTTGCCGAATTAAATGCTGTCATTTTAGGTGTGAGTGCGGATGATGAAAAAGCGCATACGAAATTTATCGCAAAACATGGTCTTCCATTCTCATTGTTAATCGATGATACACATGAAGTATCTGAAGCATATGGCGTATGGAAGTTAAAGAAGATGTTTGGCAATGAATATATGGGTATTGAACGGTCAACATTTTTAATTGATCCTACGGGTACTGTTGTGAAAGAATGGCGCAAAGTGAAAGTCGGTGGTCATGTAGAAGAAGCATTAGAAACATTAAAAAAATTAGATGCAAATGGTGAGCTACTGTGAAAGTATTATTTTCATTTTTTCCCAAACAAGATCAACAAACTAGTTTAATGGAAAAGTTTCCACAAGCAGACTTCATCTTTCGAAAATCATTAGATGAAGAAGTATTAAAAACAGCTGATATACTCGTGACGTATGGAGAAGATCTTTGTGCGTCTCATTTAGAAACAGCAACACAACTAAAATGGATTATGGTCGCTTCAGCAGGACTTGAAAAAATGCCTTTAGAGGAAATTGCTAGTCGGAATATTATGTTGACGAATGCTCGAGGGATTCATAAAACTCCGATGGCAGAGTCCATCATTGCCCATATACTTTCCATCAAAAAATCACTTCCAACTATGGCTAGAAATCAGCGAAATGGGGAGTGGTCACGAAAATTGAACTCATCGGAGCTTTTTGGTTCTACTGCATTAATACTAGGTGTTGGTGCAATTGGTAGTGAGGTCGGTAGGCTTTTACAAGCATTTGGCGTACGTACTATTGGTTGTAATCGAAGCGGCAAAATCGCACCTTCAATGGATGCAATGGTTCCTTTTAGTAAACTTAAAGAAACACTGCCAGATGCGGATATTGTCATATCCATTTTGCCTAGTACGGAAGAAACAAAACATTTGCTTACATATGAGCAATTTCAGTGTATGAAACAATCCGCTATCTTTATGAATTTCGGTAGGGGTGATGTTGTTAAGGAGGAAGAGTTACTCCGTGCATTAAAAGAAGAGTGTATAGCATATGCTGTTTTAGATGTATTTGAAAAAGAGCCACTTCTACAAGGTCATCCATTTTGGGAGATGAACAATGTCATCGTATCTCCGCATGCTTCTAGTCATTCTTCACAATATGTTATAAGGGCGCTAGGAATTTTTTCTAACAATTTAACGGAATGGTTGAATGGAAGCGATCAATTAGAAAATATAATTGATGCAAAAAGAGGTTATTAAAAGAGTATCTATATCTCTAGTGCTTTAAAAATTTGACAGCCCCTGCATTTCCTCTTTATACTTATTATAACAATTACAAATTAATAATGAATATGAAAAGAGGTGCATTGCGATGACGGAAGTACATTTAAGAGATGCTTTAGATACATTAAAATCAACTGGTGTACGAATTACGCCTCAACGCCATGCGATATTGGAATTTATTATCCAATCTATGTCACATCCCACTGCGGACGATATATATAAAGCTCTAGAAAGTAAATTTCCAAGCATGAGTGTTGCAACTGTTTATAATAACTTACGCGTGTTTAGAGAAGCGGGATTAGTTAAAGAGCTAACGTACGGCGATTCTTCTAGTAGATTCGATTTTATCACGAATGATCATTACCATATGATTTGTAATACATGTGGTAAAATTGTAGATTTTCATTACCCCGGTCTTGATGAAGTTGAGCACTTAGCATCCCATTTAACTGGTTTTGATGTAAGTTCACATCGTATGGAAATATACGGAACGTGTCCTACTTGTAAAGAACAGGCGACGAAAGTGCAATAAAAAAACGAGCGTATCGAGTACGCTCGTTTTTTAATGCATTTGAACACTATGTTAATATTAAAAACAAAGTATTATATTATTTCTTTCTATTTAGTGATTGATCGAATTCTTGTCCTTCTAGAGCAGGGTCAAGTGTAAGTGGTTCTTTGCAATACATGCACATATCCACTCTTCCTAAAACTTTTGTATGCTTTCCACAGTTTGGGCATACTACTTGTACAGCTCTAGTAGATAGTAAACCGATCCAACCGTATACAGCCGTACTTCCAATAATGGATAACAATCCAAGCGTCATGAAAATCGTAACTAAAATTGGATTTTCTCTAAAGAAAATGGCACCATACATTATGATAAATCCAAAGAATATGAGACCAAGCGCAAAGGAACGTATTCGATTTATTTTGTTTTTATAAGGTTTCATTTTTCATCCTCCTAAATTCTAAATCCACTATATCATATTTTAGGATAAAGTAATGTTTTGAAGTAAACATAGAAGGAAATCTAAACTAATTGTCGAAAAGCTATATATAGAAGGAAACAAAGGAGGCTCCATTTTGGAAGCGTTATTGAGACCAATTTATCAAGAAAGAGCAAGTGATCCAAATACAATAGGAATTATATCAATAGAAAAGCGTGAGGAAGTTAGTCCCATTACAGATACCTTTGATTCTATTTTATTAATAGTAACGTTAGAGTCGGAACAACCGATTTTTACAAAACATTATTCATATGATGATAAGAAGGCAGCAATGCATATTATTACTCAAAAACAATTATGGAAATGGTTACTCGTTGGTACTAATCCTAAGCTAGTTGATTGGATTATTAATGGACGAGTTGTTTTTGATCGAAATGAATATGTAGAAAATCTGAAAAAAGAGCTATACGATTTTCCGATAAGCGTAAGAAAGGTAAAGATGGGTATTGAGTTTGCAAAGCTTAGTAGAAGGTATATGGAAGGTAAAGTGTTTTTTGAACAGTTAAATTATCTAGATGCTTATAATCATATAGTAGATTCTTTACATCACTTAGCCCGACTAGCAGTATTCGAAAATGGGATGCATCCAGAGGTGATGGTATGGAAACAAGTTAAACAACTAGATCCTGCTATTTATAAACTATACGATGAACTTATTTCGAGTAAGGAATCGTTAGAGAAAAGATTAGAACTTTTATTTTTAGCTAGTGAGTTTTTTATCCATTCAAGAACAAAAGATGGGGCTCAACATATATTAGAGGTTTTGTCCTCTAAAGAATTTTGGACTATTCAAGAGATACATGAACAAGAAGAACTGAAAAAGTATTCGGTGGACCTTGAAGTTTTTATTGAATTCTTAGTAGATAAAGGTTTAATTTTAATAGAAAAACAAACGACTAAAAGCAATGCAATCATGCATAGATGCTACAAAGTAAAGCGTTGATGAGTACACAATAAAAACGAACAAATAATTTGTTCGTTTTTATTGTTGACAATATGATTCTATTTGATGTATCATAATAAACGTCGTCAAGAACGAAACGAAATAACAAACTTACGACAAAAAAACTTTTTAAAAAACTTCTTGACTTAGTAAATCGAAAATGATAAAGTAGAGAAGTCGCAAAAAACAAAACGACAAAATGAACATTGAAAACTGAACATGCAAAACGTTAAGAAATATAGCTTGAAAGATTAACTTCGGTTATCTAAACAAGCAAAACAATTTTGACATCATTTAATGATGATGCCAGCAAAACAACATGAGCTTTTTAAGTTCTCTATTATGGAGAGTTTGATCCTGGCTCAGGACGAACGCTGGCGGCGTGCCTAATACATGCAAGTC
>NZ_VDGG01000053.1 GCF_006861775.1 Psychrobacillus soli
CCATTTACTGGATTTAAACATTCGAAAAACTGTATAAAATTTTGTTTTTTACGAGTCTACGCGGATAAGTAAGCCATTTATGTGGATTTTCACTGCAGGCGCCGACTCCTACCGAGGCTAACAGGATGTTGGTCACGAAGGCGTTGCCACACGATGTGGCGCTCTTAGCCTTTGTTCCTCGTGAGCACAATGAGACTTCTCAGGCGTCCGCCTAAGCGGCGGTGAAGGCTCATCGCTTACCCGGTGGAAAGCGTACGACTGCAGTGAAAATCCCGGCGGTCACTAGTCGACGCACTACCACACAGTATCCCTAATTGCGAAAGAAAAGAACTGCCCCCTGTCGAATGACTTCGTAGCAATTCTTCTCTTCCAACTTATTTTAAATCTACCTTTTCCCCAAAGATGATGACACTTTGTCGTTCTGTTACAAATTCCCGTCCATCCCATTTCAAAATGTTTTGCACATATCCTAAAGCTTCTGCTTGATATCTTCCGGCAATTTCTTGTAGCGCGACAAGTTCATACACACCATCACCTGAAAAATCAATTGGATAAAGCCCACTGATGGGTTCTACCCAACCTTCTATTGCCTCTTTCAAAATTCCATTTTCGTCATAGATTTCCGTTAAATATTCCTTATCTTTATACATTAAATCTAATGTATACTTCTTTTGAGGTACGGAGCTAACTATCGTTACTTTATATTGATCTTCATAATTAATTTTATAATCGGTGGTAGCATTATATTCTTCCGAATCAAATACTTGTCGCATTTCCCCTTCAAAAAAGGTAAACAAATATGCGTTAACTGTGCATTCACTTTCACCGGTATCGATAACAACTAATATGTCATCCAACTGATTACCAGTAAAATCTTCCAGGAATAACCGTGGATTATAACCAACAGTTTCTTTTAAAGAAAATCCTTCATATAAATCTACTTTCTTGTTTAAAATATTTAACGTAATATCTTCCCAATAGGAACTTCTTTCCGTCATACTTCCCGTTAAGTAAACGGTTTCCCGGAAACTATCCCCGGTAATATCCCCTCTTTTTTTGTCGATGACCGTCTGACCGTTAGTCCTAGCATGTGTTAAACGACTCAATACTTGCTGCTTTTTTTCTAGTAACTGTTCTTTTGAAGGATATGGTGAACGAAACGAAAGAGCTTTATCAATGGAAGATAAATTTTGTTCTAAATTTCCAGCCTTCCTCTGTGCATCCGATAAATAATACCAGTAATAGGAAAAGTCATTTGTTTGCAATAATTTTTCGTAGTAAGCTGCCACTTTTTTAAAATAATATGGATACACATCTTTTGCCCGCACTAGCTCTCCTTCACTAAAGCGATAAACGTCTACTTTATAAGCATCTCCCGTATCATGCATCCAAATAGCCAGTTCATATTGGCCATCTTTGCCGAATTGATCAGGCATATCTTCTACTTCCAATTTACTATAAATGATATTATTTGTTGGCAATCTTAACATTCCACCGTTTGTCCATTGTAATAAATCTAGCTGCGCGTGCATGTTGTCTATTTGCCAACCGACAATCAATGTATTAACCCAGTTTTCCGTAATTGGTGCTACTCTTAAATCAAAAATGCCATGTCCCCTTCCCTCGATATGTTTTAAAGGTAGCCACTGACTATCATGTTTTTTTAATATTAAAATATAATTCCTCTCTTCATACCTATATGCGCCTATTAGTTCATCCTGTTGATCCCCATCAATATCAGCAAGCAGAATCGCCGCTCTCTTTTGGGGTTGTTGCAATTCTAGAACAGTGGCCCCAAGCGGCAAAAAATCCTGCAGCGTGATTACATAATCGCTCATTGTATCCCCCATTTATATTCATTATTAACTATCATATGCGGGTAAACATAGGTTTTAATCATAGTTTGTGAAGTTTATGTTAGAAGCTCATTCCATACAAAAAGATGCCAAAGAGAAGTATTCTCTTTGGCATCTAATTTCATTCCACTTCCAAATTATTCTACTGGTTTTTCTACATGTAATTCTTATGGTATTTCGGGTAACTCTTCTACAGATGGTTGTGCAGATGGTGCTGGCACATTGATGTACAGTTTACCTGCAGCTTTTTGTCGTGTTTCGTTGTTAAAGCTGTCTACAACTTTCACTTCTAGAACTGCTCCATTCGCTACTGTTTCTGCTGGTACTGTCCAATATCCAACGTAATGACCATTTGCTTGTTCCATCATCGGTAGTTCAGTAGCATTTTGAACTTGACCACCTACATTCGTTAATGGCATATGGATAACGAATGTTGCTTTCAATCCTGGGGTACTGTCAAATTCAATTTTAACGCTTTTACCTGTAGCTAAATATAAATCTTCAGCTGGTGTTACATTTTCAATTACAGGCGCATCGTACTGTGCTGTAACAGTGATTTTTTTCGAAACGCTATTATTCGCTTTATCTTTAGCAACAACTTTAATTTCGTTTGCACCATTTTCTAGAAGAACTCGTTTAGAGTACTTACCATCGACTACTGCTGCATTTTGTCCATTAACCTTTACAATGTCAAGGTTCGCATCTTCAACAGTTCCTTCTATTGTTACGGATTCACGATTTGTTTTGTCGCCATCTTTCGGGCTAACGATTGAAAGTTCTGGTTTTAAAGTATCTAAAATGACTGTGACAGGAGCAGATTCACCTGTTACTCGATCATCTAGAAGGGAAACTACTGTAAATTCATTTACACCTTCTGTTAATTCAGTTGGAATTGTAAATTTCCCATCTGCACCTACGACAACAGATCCTGCAGATTCACCATTTTGTTTCAATTTAATCGTAGTAGTTGGTGATGCAGTCCCTTCTATTGAAATAGATGCTTCATTTGTGACTAAGCCAGCTGTTGGTGCAGTGATAACTGGACCGTGTACTTCATAGCTCACACGAGCACGGATCATATAGTTCCCTTCAGCTGTTGGTGATGGTGACCAAGCGCCAGAAACTCCTTGGTAACTTCTACCTGCATTTGTTCCGGTCTCATCTGTTGCAAGGCCTGGAGTGTTTGGATTTGCAAACGTTTGGCGGTATACCATGAAGAAATCGCCATTCACCACAATGTTGTGTTCGGTCAAATCTACCACAGTCCATTCACCATTACGTAGAGCTGTCGCATCGATCGGACCGGCAAGCTTTTTACCTGGTGTCCCATCAGCTCCTGTTGCATCCCATACTTCCACTGCAAATGCTGTTCCACCTGGTACCGGCCATTCCGTATCCCAGAATCGGAATACCCCATCGGTTACGATACCATTTTCTTTCCCTTCTGGAAGAGACATTTTCACCGCCCAAGCATTACCTGCAGCGTTGAAAGCACGTGCATTTTCAGCAGTTCCGTCGTCGTAACCGATTTCACCACCTGGGTATGTGTAGAACGGCTCAAGCGCAATATTTTGTGTGATTGCTTCCGAACCAATTGCTATACTTACTTCTTGGCTATGGTAGCCACGAGCGATTACTTTTAACGTGTAATCACCTTCATATGCAGTAAGTGAATAATTACCCGCTGCATCTGTTTCAACAGGTGTGATATTTGCATCTTCCACGAGTAACAGAGTTGCCCCAGCAACCCCTTCGCCTGTCGATTGATCAGTGATTGTTCCACTCACTGTATTTTGTGCAACTTCATCTAATGTGAAGTTCGCAGTTGTCGTTCCATCCGCCTCAATTGAAACGGATTGTTCTTCAGAAGTGAATCCATATGCTTCCGCTTTCACTGTGAACGTTCCTGCTCCGTGTGTTAGTGAATAAGAACCATTAGCAGGGTTTGTATAAACCGAGCGTCCTGATTCAAGCACACTCACTTGAGCACCTAATGGTAAAAGTGTTGGGTTCGCAATTTTTTCTACTACTGGTGGTGCTTCTTTAACTGGTAATACAGGGCGGATTGTCGTTGGGTCAATAGATTCTTTTTTAGCAAGTTTATCTTGACCATTTCCGATATTCACCTTGTTATTTCCGTTAATATTGTTACCGCTAGTTGTGTTATTTCCGTTGCTCTCTTTTCCTTTCGCTACTTTGCCAGTTTGTGAAACTCCAGCAAGTGCTACGTCATCGATATACCACCCTTCTCTTACAACGCTTCCGTCAGAAAATGCGTTAAATCCAAGATAGATGCGTTGCCCTGCATAAGCAGACAGGTCCACTTCCGCATCAATCCAACCGTTTGACGCGCCTTGAATCATTAGTAATTGCGTCCACTCTACTTGATCTGTCGAAACAAATACATGACCATAATCCCAAGCTCTTCCCGTCGAAGATTGCTCAAAGCTATGCCATTGTTTGAACTGCAAATAGGAGTTCCCTTCTGGCAAATCGATTGGAGGCATAACTAAAGTAGCGTTCATGCGGTTATCATAATTACCTTCTAAGTTTGTTGCATACACTTTCTCACCAGATGCAGCGTTACCTGGACCTGACGTTGGTACGCCCCATTCCCAGCTATTAGCATCACCAAAAGAAGTCCAGCCAATAGGTGTTGATTCAAAATCTTCAGAGTACCCAACCGTTATGCCAGGCTTCACTTGTACAACGTATTCTTCACTGCTCACTTCGTTATTCCCAAAATCATTGATTGTCCATTTGTACGTGAAGGAGTTACCTGTAATGAGATTACCAGGAATCACTACTCCATACTCACCGGATTTGTAATCACCAGATTTGTGTCCGGCTTCGATTGATTGCCATGCACCATTTGCGTCTTTGTAGTTCAATAGGACAGAAGCAACACTAATGTTATCGCTAACTGCAATTGTTAAATCTAAATCCATGCCAGCGTATGTTTCGCGAGGAGCCGAATGTTCGAATACCGGAGCTTCATTATCGTCTCCTTGCTGCGTCACTTGTCCTTTTAACGTTCCTAGTCCAGTGATGATGGAAGATACAGCCTCATAAGCATCCACTAATCCATATCCGTATCCATGATTAGGAGTTGTTGGGTATTGAGTATCAGTCAATGGATTTGCTGTATTAAGAAGAATTTCTTCCATTTCATCTACCGTCAAGTTAGCGTTTACTTGGCGAAGAAGTGCTGCTACGCCAGATACAGCTGGTCCTGACATAGATGTACCGTTCCAGCCGCCTTCATAATTACCACCCGGTACGGATGAACGGATGTTCACACCCGGTGCCGAGATATCTGGCTTAGTTTCAGCGTATGGTGAAGGTCCACGAAGTGAGAAACTTCCCACTTTGTTATTAATGTCAGTTGCACCCGTGGCAAATGCTTCAGGATAATTTGCAGGTGCTGCAACAGATCCTGCTCCACCTGGGTTTGATAGCGTCGTGTTTCCTGCAGAGAATTCAGGGAAAATTTCTGCCGCGCGCCAGTTTATTACAACTTCACGATACCATTCATCAAGACCTGGACCGCCACCCCAAGAGTTATTCACAACATCCGGAGCCATGTCAACACGTGCATTTCCATTTGCGTCTGTCGGTGCTAAAATCCACTGCGCGGCTTCTAGTAGGTCAGTGTCTGACCCACCGTTTGCTGTAAATGCTTTTACTGCAATATATTTTGCTCCTGGCGCTACACCAATTTGGTTTGCACCATTTGGTTCACTTCCAACCATTGTTCCTGTTACGTGCGTACCGTGTTCGATATCATCATATGGTATAGCCCGTCCAGCAGCCGTTGCATCGTACCAGTTAAAGTCATGGGAAACTTGTCCAGTTGCTTTATTGTAACCACGGTATTTTTCTTTTAAGGCTGGGTGATCCCATTGAACCCCCGTATCAATGCTTGCTACAACTGTTCCTGCTCCGTCAATGCCCATTGCCCAAACGTCTGGAGCTTTCACACGCTCAATATTCCACTCAATATTTGCAACTTCTGCTTTAGGTGTCACAGCGTTTTCTGTTTTGGTTACAAATAATTGACGGGTTTCATTTGGCAAAACCTTTTCAACTTCTGGGAACGTTGCAATTTTTTCAGCAACCTCTTTAGTTGCCGTTACTGCCATTCCATTCACAATGTAATACGATGTAATATCTTCAGCATTCCCCTTAGCTGCTTCCTGTTCAAGGAATCGTTTTACTGATTGTTGCGATTCAAGAGAAGTTGTCTTTAATTCGGATACAACAGCAGAGCGCTGAATGAGCTTCGTATTATGTGCTGATAAATTTGCAGCGTCTGCACCTTTGCGAGCTTCAGCTGCTACTGCTTCTGAATCTGTTTTTTCTTTGAATTTGATTAGGAATGTTACTTTTTCATCTTCTTTGAAGTTTTCCAGTAACCGACTGCTCAACTTATCTTTTACAGAAATCGAATTTGAGCTCGAATCTCTGAAAGATTGGTGAAGCTTACTGGTCGTTTCGGCACTAACTACGTTTGGCGCAATTAGTGAAAACGTCATTAGTAAAGATGCAGCAATACTGAGTGCTTTAGTTGAACTATTTTTCCTCCCCATTTTCTTTCCTCCTTTGAATTTTCCAACGATTTTAGTACCTAGTGAGAAGCTGATAGTCTTTTAGATTATCTAAAAAAGACCAAACAAAAACACCTTCGCCCCCTTTCCCAAACAGTCATTTAGGTAAACAGAATCAATGGTGTCATTCGTGTATCTCTTGTTGTTATTAACACTATATAGGAAACGAACTGCAAGTCTTGTCTATTTTTGTCGACAGATATCCAAATATTCCAAAATAATAGTTATATACTATTTTATATCTTTTATTGAATAGTTAAAAAGTCACTCAGATTTATAGATGAGAGTAAGTATAATATGCATGGAATTATTGATATTACTGTATTCACAAAATATTACAGTTTTATGTTAAGCAAGTTCAATTTTGTTACTTTTTTGAAAAATAATTAATTAAACCTACTAAACTAGATAAGGGTAATTCGGCTATTTAACTTTCGTTCATTTTTCCAATCACTTAAGACTATATATTTGTTATTTTTATATTTTTTTATATTACTTAATACTTTAAGAGAGATGAATAATGTGTATTTTTAACCACTACTATTAGAATGAATTTTTGCGGAGAAATAGTCATTAAAAAGAATAATTATAATATATGTGGTTTTTGCACAGTCCTAGATTGCGCCAAAACCTGCACCGGACACTCGGCTTAACCTAGAACTCTTTCAGTTGTGTATAATACATGTAACGATGGGAGTGTGATCGAATGAATTCAACTGAACGAAATTTGGAAGAAGAAGTAGATGAAGAATTCCTCGAGTTTGTGTTAGAGGCACAACAAGAAGCACTGGCTAAAGAAGCACAAAACAAGAACAATCCTAAACCAAGGCATCGCTTTCCTAGATGGATATTTTGGATAATGGCAACCGTATTATTCGTCAATACATTTGCAGTTATCTTTCAAATATATTCCATTCCTGCAATTGAGTTTATTAAAACTTCTGCAAGGTTATCGGCACAAGAAGATATTGCACACTATAAAAAGTCGGTCGTTATCGTGTTAACGGACGATGGCAAAGGAACCGGATTTTCGATAGCTGGCGACGGAACGATTTTAACAAACTATCATGTCATTGTAGGAAATGATAGGGTAACGGTTGGGTTTCCAGAGGACGGGCGTTTTAAAGCAACCGTTGTACATACATATCCATCAGTAGATCTTGCTGTTTTAGAAATTGAAGGGGAAAAGTTGCCATATCTTGACCTTGCCGAACGGCCAACTTATGAAGAAGGAGATCCTATTACGTTTATCGGGAATCCTTTAAGTTTCACTGGCATTGCAAACGAAGGTAAAATTATTGATTACTATCAGCTAAGTGATTGGGATGTACCTGTTATGATGATGGAAGCACCAGTTTATCGTGGAAATAGTGGCAGCCCTGTTTTAAATAATGAAGGTCAAGTAATTGGCGTCGTATTTGCCACAATGGATCATAAAGAGCACGGAAGAGTTGGTCTCTTTGTGCCAATTGAGGAGTATTACAAGGAAAATACCTCTTTGGAATAAATAAAAACGCAGGTAGAAATGGTCCATTTTCTACCTGCGCATTCATGTACTACAGCAAATATTTTTCTCGCCAAGCTAAACGCTCTTTTTCATTCACCTTGTTTTCCACTACTTCATCCCATCTTTCAAGCAATGTATTCCAGACACGGGCGTAGAAAATATTCTCCTCTTTATTATGAAGAATAAATTCAAAGCATGGAATATCATCGACATACAGATCTGTCGTCGACTGAATCTCGGATATAACTACTTGTTCATCCCCTTCAGCCGTTTCTACACCCTTAGTTTGAAGTGCATCGATCACTTGCTCATGCTCAAAAGAAAGCTCTGCATCCAAATAATCTTCTTTTACATATCTAAAAGTTGTAAGCTCTGCCTCCCCGTCCATGGCAGGCTTGATATCCCCGGGTAAAAATGCTTCGTGAGTAGTGCTGTATAAAACAATCTGTGATTCCATATCTTGTTCCTCTTCAAAAATTCCATCTTCAAGCTGTTGATTTCCCTTAGATGTTAATACAAATAATCCATCTTTTTTCTCTATTAAACGAGTTCTGCTCATAATGTTGATTAAATCCTCTACGAAAAGCTGCTCCACAAGTAACAGCTCACTTAATTGCGCCGCTTCTGCAATTTCTGCTTTTTGAAATGCAATGAGCATCATTTTCATGAGAACATCCATTTTCGTCCTTTTCACGGGTTTGTATTCAACTTCTATAGAATGAATCGGCAAACTCCATCTAGAGGAATGCAAGATTTTCACTTTATTGTTTTGTTGTAGTTCATTTTTTAAGCGTTTCTCCAAATTTTTCATATTATTTTATACCTCTATGTTACTTTTTCTTCTGACCACGGTGGTCTCGGTAACCATTCTGTTTTTTGACGGTATGAAGTAATCGACTATACATATCTCTAGAATCTTTATGTTTCGCACGTGTAGTGAACATATTGGCACTTCCAACTAAAACGAGCAATTCTCTTGCTCGTGATAGCGCAACATTCAATCGTCTATAGTCATTGGCGAATCCAATATCGCCGCTCTTATCTTGATTGTTCCGGACCATACTTAATATGATGACGTCCATTTCCATTCCTTGGAACTTATCAACTGTTCCTGTTCGGAAGTTTAAATGTTGAAAGTTAGTTTCTTGTTGTATTAATCGGTCTATTCGCTTCACTTGTTCTCCGTAAAAACTTATGACCCCGATACTTTTTCGCTCCTCTTTTGCTATTCTACCCTCTTTTTTAGCAGTTTCTGTAGCTCTATTTAAGTCAATTAATACTTCTCTTATTGTATCGAGCTCCGCCTGGTTAAAACGGCTTTTTCCATTTTTCATTCGTTCTTCAAAATACTGCTTTTCATTTGGCATATCCAGCCACAACAGATGATCTTGCCGTTTCACATAATGCGAATCGAGTGAATGATCACGCATAGCATCGGAGTCTACTAACCCACATTGCAGGCGATAATTTTCTTCCTCATAAAATGGAGTGATCGTTTCCATAATGTTTGCATGCATTCGATATTGAATAGCTAGCATTGTTTTATTTGTCTTCGGTAAGTTTTTAAATAGTCGTTCAAACAAAGACTCTTTCAAGAGCTTCTTCAATTCATCTTTTTCTTCAAAGCTGTCACTTTCTTCTAAAATAGCTTGAAGCGTTTCTTCTAGTGTATCTTCCCCAACAAGCGGTGGCAGTTGATGATGATCTCCAACTAAAATGATTTTCTTTCCTTTTAACATTGGTAGTAATAGCTCTGGTGGTGTCGCTTTTGATACTTCATCGATAATAACAACGTCAAAAGTAGGATAATTGTCCATAAATTCTTTTCGTGCAGACGCTACACATGTTGTTCCAATAACGTTTGCATGTCGTACATACAGTTTTCGTATTTCATCTAAGTCATGATCATTTGCTTCTGAAAGCATCGTAAACCATTCACTTTGAAGAGACTGTTTTATTGGTAAACGTTCTTTTGCTTGCTCAGTAGCCTTTATTTTTTCTTCCAATTCAGCCATTTCTACTAACGCTTTTTCACGTGCTTCTTCAGGATTTTGTTTTAACAACTCTTCTAAAGATTTTAAATGTTTTTCTTGCTCTAGTCCTTCCGAATTCACTTGTTTCGTTTCCTGCTTATTTTGTTCTAGTTGCTTTAAAACTTCCTCCAGCTGTTCGCTTGAAACTTTGAATTCGCCCTTCTTCACTTCCAGTTGAGTAGTATTTTGCGCAAGTGTATCTTTTACTTTATTCGATTCAAGCATGGCGCTTTCTTTTTCTTGCAATTGTATTTGAAGCTGTTGTAAATCAGGAATATTATCAGAACTGCCTATTTGACTGTGTAGTTCCGCCACTTTTTTTTGCAGCTTTTGCAGTTCTTCATTTTGGATAATCCCTTTACTCTTCCTTTCATTTGTCGATTGTTCGATCATTCGTTTGTCTTGTTTTACCTGCTCAGTAAGTTCAGCTTTAATCGAAATGAATAAGTTAGCCGAATCGGATTTAGCTTTTTGTAATATGGCTCCTTGCTTCCAGACGAATTTCCTTCTTACATTTAAGCCTTCTAAATAGACTTCTAATCGCTCTATATTAGCTGATCCCGAAGTTAACAGGCGTTTCATACTGTCAATAAACTGATGAATTTCTTTTACAGAATAGGTAGAGTCAAATACTACTCCACTACTATTTACATGACTTTTTACAGTCTCAAGCGAAACATGATTCTTTTTTAATAAACCTTCTATGTATCCAATTGCAGATAGTAGGCGTTTATTTAATTCTTCCCACTCAGTAAAAGATATTATAGTTTCAATAAGCTTGTCCAAATTAGTTATTTGTTGCTCTAACATATAGGAAGGGGCGATTTCATAATCGTTCATACGAATTCTGAGCAAGTCAATTTTAGAAATGGAATGTAGTTCACTTGAAAATTGTTCCAAACGATTGACTTTAGATTGTGCAACTTGATATGCATGCCTTGTTTCAGCTAGTAATCCTTCCACATTTCTGCTTTCTTGCAATGTCTGTTGGTAATTTAATTGTTGTCTAGTTTGGGCGATTTCCAATTGAAGTCGTTCTACCTTTTCTAATAACGCTTCATTAGTAGGATTAGCCTCGATAAATTGTTCCATCTGTTCGATTTCACTGGAGTATTCGTCTGTTATTTGTTTCAAATGGGCATGATTCTTATCTAGTTCTTCTCGTTCTTTTTTTAGTTGGATTAAACTTTTTTTCAGCTCTTTAATTTCCTTCATTCTTTCTTCGAATTCAATTTGAGCCCGTTGTTTTCGTTCTATTTTTTCTTTTAATAGAGCAACTTGCTGCCCAAGAGATACTGTCTGTTCTTTATAAAGGGCGATTTCTTCTATTAATTGTTTATCTTTTAGCGGATGGCTACTGATTTCTTCTTGCAAAGCGTTTAATGTTTGATCTTTCCAATACTGACCAACATTTTCTTCGATAAATCTTTTTCCTTCTTCTTCAATGCTTTCTGTTCGGCCAAACCGTAATATGCGAATGTCCTTATTGGAGAGTAGTCGACTAAGTGCATTATCAACAGCTAGATTCGATTGGGAAGCAACTAGCGTCTTGAGTCCTGCTTTTGCATTCTGCTGACAGATTTCAGAAATTACGGTAGTTTTCCCTGTTCCCGGTGGACCTTGTATGACATATAAATCCTCTGCAGACATCGCTCCAATAACCGCTTCTTGTTGAAACTGGTTTAACTGATTATGAAATTCTAATTCCTTTTGCTTACTTGCTATTTGTATAACTGGACGTTTTTCAAATAAAATATTTTCTAAATTAGCATTTGCAGCAAGACCGTTTTGTAAATCTTCAAATCCTTTTCGAAGTCTCCGGATCTGGCTAAGTGTGGAGAAGTTGCTAAACACTACTTCTTTCCATTTCGGGTTCCACTGATTTCTTCTTGCCATTTCTTGAAATCTCGGTTTCATCTCAATCTCTATTGTTTTCTTTGCTCGATCTACTTTTAACACTTCTCCTATATCGTTTTGAAAGCCTTTAATAGAAGTACTAAGTCCTTTTAATTTATTCCATTCATTTTCTTTTACATTACTCCCGATAAGCGTCAGTCTAGTGAAATCTTCATTGAAAACGAATTTTGATAAAGTTGACGTTATATCCGCAATATCGGCATTGCGTTCTTGTATTTTCAAATACCCTTCCCAGCTAGAAATTCGTTTTTTTACGTACTCCGATCTTTCTTCCGCAACGGGTAATTCTCGTATGCTCGTATGTAATTGAATCGGCATTCCTGCTCCATTACTACGAGCTGTAACAAAATGCAAATCCACGGAAAGACGTCTATTTGTCTTTACCGGAACTCTTGTGCCTCGTACATAAAAGTTAGTCGCGAGTAATCCGTCCGATTGAAGTACACAATCCATAACCCCAACTCGACCTTCTAATTTTTCTGCTAAAGCATCGTTCGAAATATTATCAAAATAAAGCGAAACTGGTGTATTTCCATGAGTATTCACTGGACGTTTTTCTATATGCACTTTAAAAGATGGTTGCATTCTAAAAAAGGCATGTTCATCAGCAGCCCATTCCTGGATTCCACTGCGTGCTTTATTCGTCACCATTAGATTACAGCGCATTGTTGTTACTGGGATTGACACTTGTCTCATGCACATGCCTCCTTTCTAAAAGGGTGAACGATTAACAAAACAAAAGAGTACCCATCTCGATTTTTAAAAAATCGGGTACTCTGTAATAGTTTTATTATACCCCTAAATGAGCAAAAAAGAACTGACAATACTATGAAAACGAATGAATTTAGAAGCTCTTACATTAGTAGTAATTAGGAGAATAATTATAAATTTGAACATTTTGTGAATTTCTAGTTGATATCCTATTAATATTCTAATATCATTAATTTACATCTTAGAATAGAACGGAATATTCGGAAATAACATTAAATTTTGTAGGGGGAATGGAAAATGGCGAAAAAACTGGAAAGCGATTTCAGTCCAACGGCTACACAGAAGGATAAAGCTTTTTCAGAAGATGAAATAGTACATACTAATCCTGAAGTATCTACTACACCGAATTATGTCGCTATTGCAGAAAGTACAGAGTTTCAGTCGTTAAAAACGAAAAAAAGAAAATTTATTTTACCGGTCTCTATATTTTTCTTATTATGCTATATTATGTTACCTATTTTAACTTCTTACACAACCATATTAAACAGAAATGCATTTGGTGATGTCGCATGGGTATGGGTTTACTCCATCGCACTTTTCATCATGACATGGACATTATGTATGATTTATGTCCGCAAAGCAAATGGATATGATCGTGAGGCGGAAGAAATTATCGAAAAGGAAAAGGCTGGTGGCTTTAAATGAATGCACTAGGATTATCATTCTTTGTAGGAATTGTCGCATTAACATTATTCGTAACATATATCGCCTCTAAACGCACAAACTCTGCTAGTGAGTTCTATACAGCTGGTGGTGGTTTATCCGGCTGGCAAAATGGAATTGCTATTGCAGGCGACTATTTATCTGCCGCATCTTTCTTGGGAATAGCCGGCGCTATTGCGCTTTTTGGTTTCGATGGTTTCTTCTATAGTATTGGTTATTTAGTAGCTTACTTAGTTGTGTTGTATATCGTTGCAGAGCCACTTCGAAACTTAGGACGCTATACATTAGCTGACATGATTATGGCTCGCTTCGATCAAAAAAAGATTCGTGCTGCAGCGGCTATTAGTACGTTAACGATTGTTTTATTTTATATGATTGCACAGCTTGTTGGTGCAGGTGCACTTATTCAATTATTATTAGGAATCGATTATTGGATCGCCGTTTTACTTGTTGGGATTATGATGACGATTTATGTGTTATGGGGAGGAATGGCTGCCACAAGTTGGGTACAAATTATTAAAGCCGTGTTACTAATGGTTGGTACTGTTATTATCTCTTTCCTTGTATTATGGAGATTTAACTTTAATATTTTTGGTATGTTTACAGAAATGAAGTCTATTACAGCTCACGGGGAAGCATACTTACATCCCGGTGTAAAATATACGAATGGTTTAGATACATTATCCATGATGATTGCACTAGTACTGGGAACAGCTGGTTTACCGCATATTTTAATGCGTTTCTTTACGGTAAAGGATGCTAAAACTGCTCGCAGCTCAGTAGTCTACGCAACATGGATTGTAGGTATTTTCTATATACTTACTATTTTCTTAGGATTTGGTGCTGCAGCATTCGTAGGTTCAGAGGCTATTATTGCGGCAAATCCAGCTGGCAATATGGCAGCCCCTTTGCTTGCACAAGCTTTAGGTGGCGACTTACTTATGTCTTTCGTTTCAGCAGTTGCCTTTGCAACTATTTTAGCCGTAGTAGCGGGACTAGTGTTATCTGGGGCTTCCGCATTTGCACATGATTTATATGGGCAAATTATCAAAAAAGGTAAAGCAACGGAAAAAGAACAAATGAAAGCTGCACGTCTGGCTTCTATTGGGGTTTCTGTATTTTCTATTCTTCTTGCTTTAGGTGCACAAACGATGAACGTTGCGTTCTTAGTTTCACTAGCTTTCTGTATTGCAGCTAGTGCCAATTTACCGGTAATCATTTATACGATTTATTGGAAGAACTTCAATACAACTGGCGCAGTGACTGCCATTGTTACTGGTCTTGTATCCGCATTAGTGCTTGTTTTATTAAGTCCAAACGTGTGGGCTGCAGATGGCTCTCTATTCTTTACAGGAGAAGCATTGTTCCCTCTAACGAACCCTGCAATAATCTCGGTTCCAGCTGGTTTTATCGGTGGTTGGATAGGGACACTTGTTGGATCACGTGCGGATCAGAAGAAATATGCGGAAGTGGATGTTAAAGCGAATATTGGGTTGAAATAAACATAAGCGAAGGGTTTCATAGCCCTTCGCTTTTTTTTACTATACGAATACTTTTTGATAGATTGAAACGATATCATTCATGTTCGCTTTTCTTGGATTAAATGGAAAAGTCCCAACATCATCCATTGCATCTTTTGCTAGTTCTTCAATCATTGGATGCGTAAAATTGATGTTTAAATGCTTGAAGGTGGAAGGAATGTTTAGCTCTGCATTGAATTTATGCACAACATTTGAAACTTGACTTGCCGCTTCTTTATCATCAGTACCTATAAGAGTTGAATCAAAAAGTCTAGCTATTTCGGCAAACTTCTCTATATTAGTTACTTTGTTAAATTCTAAAACGTAAGGTAAAATAACAGCATTTGCTACGCCATGTGGAACGCCATATCTAGCGGACATCGGATGTGAGCAAGAATGCACGATACCTAGCTTTCCATAGTTAAAGGCAAAACCAGCTAACGTACTTGCTAAATGTACTTGTGCACGTGCCTCACGATCTTCATTGTTCCTATAGCTAGATGGTAAATTGTTCACTAACATTTTCATTGCTTGCATAGAAAAGCTTTCAGAAAAAGGATTTGCTGCATTCGATGTATACGATTCTATTGCATGAACTAGTGCGTCCATACCAGTAGAGGCAACAATATGTGCCGGTAATGTATATGTTAAAGTTGGATCCACCATTGCATATCGTGGTTGAATATATGGGGAAGCAATAATGTATTTTCTTTTTGCTTGTGGATCGGTAATGACAGACACAGGAGTAACTTCAGACCCCGTCCCAACAGTTGTTGGTATTGCAATAATAGTTGGACACTTCTTGTGTAATGTTTCTTTTCCTCTTCTATAATCTAGAATATGTCCGCCATTACCAACTACTGCACTCACCCCTTTAGCAAAATCCATCGCACTTCCCCCACCTAATGCGATAATTAGTTCACAATTACCTTTTACGTAAACTCCCATACCTTCCATAACAGTGGAATCTAACGGGTTCGTCTCTACATCTGAAAATATCTCAAATGTAATGTTATTGTCCTCTAATATATCAATCACTTTATCTAAAATACCGGAGGACACTATTCCTGGATCTGTAGCAATAAAAATTTTCGAACAACCTTGTTCTTGAATAATAAGTGGTAAGCTCTTATTAACGCAATCTTCACCGAAAATCAAATTTGTTGCCAATAAACTATTAAAATTAGACGTGTGAAGTTCCAAATTAGCCTTCCTTCCTTTTTGAATGCTTAAATCCAATTAGATTGTTATTTTCCATCCATTGAACTAATGATTCTAAGTCTTGACTATTTTGCTTTCGAATTTCTTTTGAAGGGAGCGCCCACTCATAAAATCCTTTGCCAGTTTTGACACCTAGGTCTCCATCAGCTACTTTTTCTTGGAGTAGTTTCGACGGTTCCGTCCGATTATCTAGTTCCTTATATAAATAACTAGCTGCGTCAAGATGTATGTCTAATCCATTTAAATCTCTTTGTGCAAAAGGACCATTTAATAATAAACGTATGCCAAGAGCATATTGCGCTACTACATCAATATCTTCTGCCGAGGCAACATCCTTTTCTAATAAGGATATCGCTTCTCTTGCCATTGCATGTTGTAATCTGTTTCCTATAAAACCTGGTATATCTTTATTAATAACAACTGGAATTTTCCCCAATCCTTTTAACCAATCAGTAATTGCTTGAACTACTAAAGTGGAGGTTTCATTTCCCTTTATTACCTCCACAATTGGTATCAAATTTGCTGGCATATAGAAATGCATGCCAATAAATCGATTAGGATATTTCAATTCACTAGACAACTGATTAATTGGTATTCCAGAAGTATTTGTTGCTATAACCACTTCGCTAGATAACTGCTCTTCTATTTCTTTGTATAGCTTCTTTTTTAATCGCTCATTTTCAGGAATGGCTTCCACAATAAGTGAAACGTCATTTAATCGTTGAAGATCTGTTTGAATTACTAATCTTGAACATTCTTCCTCTGTCCAGTTTTGCCTTACAAACAACTCAATTTTTTCAAGGGTATCTCGCTCTTTATCAATTAAAACCACTTGGCATTCTTTCGTAATGAACAACTTGGCAATATCCAATCCCATCGTTCCAGCACCAATGACTGCTAATCTATTAAAGGCACACAATTCCTTCATTCCTTCCATTATAAAATCATCTCTTTATTTCAATAATGAAGGTAACCAAGTAGATAATATCGGTACATAAGTAATGATGAGTACATCTAAAATTAATATTAAAATTAGCGGTATTGCATACTTGGCAATTCGCATAATACTAACATTGGTTAATTTGGAAACTACAAATAAATCAATTCCTACAGGCGGCGTTACTAATCCAATAGCTAGATTACATACCATAATAACCCCGAAATGGACAGGATCTATTCCTAAGTTAACTGCAGTGCCTAGTAATAATGGAACTAAAATTAGAATTGCTGCGCCACCTTCTAAAAACATACCTGCAACAAATAATATGATGTTAACAAGGAATAAGAACGCATATTTACTTGAAACTAATGATGAAATCGATTCGTAGATCATATCCGGAACGCTATTAATGCCGATAAAAAACCCAAATAAGCCAGCTGCACCAATTACAAACATAATAACGGAACTATTTACTGCACTATCCTTTAACACTTTTCCTAACTGTTGTGGCGTAATATCTCTATATATAAACATACCTACAACTAGAGAATACACAACAGCTACTACCGAAGCTTCCGTTGGAGTGAAGACACCCGTGTAAATCCCACCCAATACAATAAGTGGCATTAAGATGGCCAATATCGCTTCCTTAAAAGCTTTTAGTACACTAGGGAAACTCTGTTTTTCTTCCCCTACATAACCATTTCTTTTTGCAATAATAATTGCACTAACTAATAAAGAAAAAGTAATTAGCAACCCAGGAATAATTCCTGCTATAAATAGATCACCTATAGATACCTCTGCTGCAACTCCATAAAGAATCATAGCAATACTCGGCGGTATAATAATCCCTAAAGCACCAGCTACTGCTTGATTGGCTGCGGCATACTCAATTTTGTAGCCTTTAGCGATCATCGCCGGTATTAAGATGGAACCAATCGCAGCAGTAGTTGCAGCCCCCGAGCCAGAAATTGCAGCAAAAAACATAGACGTTACAATTGCTACCATAGCAAGTCCACCTGAGAAGTGCCCTACTAGTGAACTAGCAAAATTAACAAGTCTTTTAGACATACTACCAATACCCATAATGTTCCCAGCTAATATAAAGAATGGAATAGCCATTAGCGGAAACGAATTTAGTGAAACAAAAATTCTCTGAGGAACAATTTCCATTGGAAGGGTTTCATGAAGAAATATCCCTAAAACCGTCGACAAACCTAGTGATACTGCTATTGGTACTCCTAAAAACATGAGTACAAACAATGAAATAAAGAATGCAATTAACACTTATTTCTCCCCCTTCCCAATGATTTCTTCCACTATACAAGCTAAGGAATTTAATAACAGTAATATTCCACCAAGCGGTAACGCTAAGTAAATGTACTTCATAGATAAACCTAATCCCGGTGCAAGTTGGTTACTAAAACTTTGCGCCATGGAATAACCATATTTAATTAAGATGACAAAAAATACAATTGATATAATGTGAATAGTAATGACAACCACTTTTTTAGATAAATTCTCCACTTTCTCTAATAAAATTTCAATTGCAATTAGTTCATTATGTCTTAAGGCAATAGAAGCACCAATCATAATCATAAAAATCATTAAAAATCTAGATAATTCCTCTGACCAAGATAAAGAAGAACCAACAACAAAACGTGAGAACACTTGCCAAAAAATAAGTGCTGTCATAATGGCCAATAAAAGAGTTAATATATAGCCCATTACTTTGTTTAATCGATCAACAAAACGTAAATAAGTTCTCAAAATAGATTCCAAAATTCACCACACCCCTTATGTATTTATAAAATACTCTCGTTTATTGCTAATTGAATTATCTTCAAATGAAAATCATTTTTTTATTTGCATAGAAAGAGATTTCACTTGAAAATGTAAGTGCTTTCAAAATTCACGGAAGAAATATTTTATATAGACTGTAATTGATTTACCTATAAGCGAGATCAAAATAATTTGAGCTCGCTTTGGTAAAAGTTAGAATGGTTTAATAAGGTGTATTACGAATTTTGTCGATAAGCTCTTCGCCAAGCTTTGGTGCCCATTTAGTATAAACACTTTCCGCACTAGCTTTAAAAGACTCTTTATCAGGAGATGTAATTGTAATTCCTTCAGATTGTAGAAATTCTAATGCCTCTTCCACTTTTTGTTTGTTAAATTCTCTACCTTTTACTTCTGCTACTTCTGCTGCTTTTAATATAGCTGTTTGTTGTTCTTCAGTTAAACGATCGAAAGTTGCTGTACTTATTGAAATTGGTGCTGCACTAAAACGGTCTTCAATTTCTGCTACATAGTCTTGGACTTCGTAAATTTTAGAAGACTTAATAGTAGCAGCTGAGTTCGAATGTCCATCAATTACCCCTTGTTGCAAGCCTGTAAATACTTCCGTCCATGCCATCGGAGTTGGCTCTGCACCATATGCTTTCCATGTATCAATTTGAATCTCATTTTCCTGAACACGGATTTTCATTTTCTTAACGTCTTCTACAGAATTGATAATGTTATTTGATGTAGTTGCTACGAAACCGTTTTCAACCCAGCCTAAAATTTTGACATTTGTTGCAGTTTCAAACTTTCCATTCAATTCTTCACCAATTGCACCGTCCAAAACACTATAAACGTGATCTGTATTATCAAACAGAAATGGCAAGTCAAAAATGTTAAATTCCGGAACCCAGTTCCCCATAGGTCCCGCGGATTGAATAGCCATGTCTACAGAACCTAGACCCATTAGTTCAAACACTTCACGTTCACCACCAAGGGAGTTGTTCCCATGAATTTTTACGGTCATTTTACCATCTGTTAATGTTTCTAATTCTTCTTTGAATGCCGTCGCCGTCAGCCCGAATTTTGCATCTTCAGGTTCTGGGATACTTAAATCCAATACTATTTTATCACCATTATTTCCTACATCTTCTTTCGCTTCACCCTCTTTTGAACTACAGCCGGCTATAAAAGCGACCATTAAAGCAATCATTAATACTAAAAATTTCTTCATCCATACCCCTCCATATTTGTGAATCAATTTTATATCTTGAAACAGATAACATCTGCCTTAAAATATTTTCTTTAGACGGTAATTATATGATGTTTATATAATTTTAAAAAATCAGAATTTCGTTGGCGGATAAGCAATTTATGTCTTTCCAAGTTTCAATTAAAATCACTATTTTTTCTTAAATTAACTCGTTGCCCCGCTTCAACAATATATTTTGTAGAAATTTCATATTTCTCCAATAAAGCTTCGTTACTTGCAGATTCTGAATTACGATCTTTAACACCTACAAATTCAATAGGAGTTGGTGCATTTGCTGCTAATATTTCTGCTATCGCACCACCTAAGCCTCCATAAATACTATGTTCTTCTACAGTAACAATCGCTTTCGTTTTTACAGCCATTTCGATAATTAGTTCTTGATCGATTGGTTTTATAGAAGGTAAATGAACTACCGCAGATGATATATTGTTTTGTTTTAATATTTTCGCGGCTTCAAGAGCACGACTTGTCGCAGTTCCAGTAGAGATAATCGTTAAGTCCGTTCCCTCGTTTAGAACAACTCCTTTATTTGGTTTGAAAACATATGAATCATCGAATAGGATAGGATAATTATCTCGAGCTAATCGAATATATACTGGTCCATCATATTGATTTGCCCATTCCATCATTTTAGCTGTTTCAACTGAATCTGCTGGTGCTAAAACCGTCATATTAGCTAAACTTCTAAAGATTGCAATATCCTCTAACGCCTGATGTGTTTTTCCTGTTACCCCTGTCAACAATCCACTATAAGCGCCAATCATTTTTACATTTAATTTTGGTTGTGCAATTTGCACTTGAATTTGGTCTAAAGCACGCTTTGACATGAATGCTGCAAAGGTAACTGCCCATGGCTGAAGTCCAGTTGTTGCTAAACCGGCAGCAACACTTAACATATTTTGTTCTGCTATACCCATCTGTAAAAACTTTTGTGGACATTCTTTCGCTACCTTTTCAATTTTAGTTGAAGTAGCCAAGTCTCCGTCCAATACAAAAACTCTAGGATCGTTTACAGCTAACTGATAAAGTGTTTCACTAAAACTGTCACGCATGGATGCCGTTTTAAGTTGGGAAGCTTGCATTATAAGTCACCACTTTCGTCTAATTCTTTTAATGCCAATGATAATTCTTCGTCTGTAGGGATTCTAGAATGCCATAAATAATTATTTTCCATGAAACTAATTCCTTTACCCTTTACTGTATCTGCAATAAGTATCGTCGGTTTTTGTTTTACTAACTTCGCCTGTCTAAAGCCCTCCAAAATGTCTTCAAATGAGTGCCCATCTATTCGAATAACATTCCAACCAAAGGACTCCCATTTTTCTTCTACCAAGTCATTTGGAACAGCTCGCTCGGTATTTGTTCCTACCCAACCATATTGTTGAAGTTTATTGTAATCTAAAATAACTACAAGATTATCTAACTCGTATTTTGAGGCTATAAATGCAGCTTCCCATACTTGCCCTTCTTGGGACTCGCCATCACCAATCATGCAATAGGTTCTAAATGATTGATCTTGTACTTTCGCACCTAGTGCCATTCCAACCGCTGCCGAAATACCTTGACCTAGAGATCCTGTCGACATTTCAATCCCAGGTAATATTTTCATATCTGGATGGCCTTGTAACCTTGAATCTAAAGAGTCAAAAGTGTATAGTTCCTTTTGATCAAGATAACCTTTTTCTGCTAGTACAGCATATAACCCTATAGCTGAATGCCCCTTTGACAAAACAAAGCGGTCACGATCAACTTTATATGGATTAGTTGGTTCAACATTCATTTCTTTAAAGTAAAGTGCTGTTAATACATCAATTGCCGATAGTGGACCTCCAATGTGACCAGCGCCGGCATGGTGAACAACCTTTAATAAACTTTTTCGAGCAGCTTTCGATTTTTCTTCTAACAATGTATTGTTACTTGACATATAAATCCTCCTCATTATCTCTAAAGAAAGCGCTTAACCAAATTAGGAAAAAAATAAATTCCAGTACACGTTGAATTTATTTACACCCTATTCATTTATAAGCTCAACCTCAAATCACAACCAAATATCATAAAATACTGATATGCTGCTGTTCTAAGTCAAATTCAGGCTTAATGATATCGCCTTTTACTAATGGGTTAATATAATCTAGAAATTCTTCTTTCATTGCCTTTTTTTGCTCGTCATACCAATGTATCGGAACCTTTTTCTCAATTCCAACGACTTTACTTAAAGGAACTGAACTATATACAACGTTATATTCTGATGTATTTGTTCTAGAAATTGTAACCATTACACTGTTTCCATTATTTAGTGCTACTTGCCATGCTCTGTACCCTAAATTATATGCTTCGTTCACATCAGTTAAAGAAATGTATCTAGAACTACTTCGTTGCCAAATACTCGTGTCTATACAGCGAGTTCCAATATTTAAATTGTTATCAATTTCGTCTTTTAAAAACCAGGATACCCCGCCCAACTTTGGTCTATTTAAACTATCAAGTTGTAACGTTTTTGATATAATGAGCTCATCCTGCTCATCTCTTATTCCCTCTGAAACAATTAGTAAAGTATGATAATTATTATTATAATTATGCTCAATAACTTCAAGACAATTACTCAAACTAAACGGGCTCTCTGGGATATATATTAATTGTTTGCAATTTGAAGATTTCTGTTCCGCTAGCGAGCATGAAGCTGCCAGCCACCCTGTATTACGTCCCATGGTTTCCATAATCGTCACCTTTTTAGGCGACTCGTAACTGACGATATCCAGTGTAATATCTTCCGTACATGCTACTAAAAATTTCGCAGCACTCGCATATCCAGGAGAGTGATCAATTTTATCCAAATCATTATCTATTGATTTAGGAATACCAATAGTACAAAGTGGGTAATTTAATTCCCTTGCGTAAATACTTATTTGCTCCGCAATATACATAGATCCATTTCCACCTATATAAAAACAATGGGTAATATTGAATGCTTTAAATATTCCAATTATTTTACGCAGATGAAATTCCTCTATTTTTAAACGACATGTTCCAAGCATAGCACCGGGAGTATATTTAATTGACCTTAGTTTTTCTTTCGTCAAAGTATCCAAACGCACTAAAGAATTATTCAATAACCCTTTCAATCCACCCTTTGCTCCGAAAATCTTCATATTTGGGTTATTAAATTCCAAAATTGCCTCTACAATCCCCACCAAAGAACTGTTTATAACAGCTGTCGGTCCTCCGGATTGGATAATAACGGCATTTCCTTTTAAAATAATAATCACCTCCACTCAAGTTAAGCGCTTAACCTTCCTGCAAATTAATATAAATCAATTTTTCCGAATTTTCAACCATAATTTTAAATTTTTTTTACACTGTCCCTTTCAATTAATTCCGTTTTTAGAATAATCGTATGGTTTTGGGTATCACCATCTATTGCACTCATAAGTAAATTCACTGCTTCATTAGCTATCTTTTTTTTAGGTTGAGCAATTGTGGTTAAAGCCGGATTAATGATTTGAGCTATGAGCGTATCATCAAAACCTATCACAGATATATCATCTGGAACAACTAAACCCATTTTCTGACTCGCTTTAATTGCTCCTACCGCCATCATATCATTACAAGCAAAAATAGCTGTAGGAGCTATTTTTGATTCTTGCATTATTTGTTGCAAGCTATCATGTCCTGCTTGAATCGTAGATTCTTTTGCGTAATAAATTTCCAATGGAATGGGTAATTGATGATCTTTCATTGCATCGGAGTAACCTCTAAACCTTTCTCTATTACTCCAAATATCCCTAGCAATAATCGAAATTCTTTGATGTCCTTGTTGAATTAAGAATGAAGTTGCTTGATACCCTGCTTCATAATCATGAATGGCTACTAAATTGACTGGTACTTCAGGATAGTTTCTAGCTACAATTACGACTGGTACCTCCTCATCCATTAATTTTTGAACCGTTTCAAAATGTTCAAAACCAGAAGCTAAAATAAAGCCATCCACATTTTTTTGCATCAATAAGGAAATATACATATCCTCTTTTTCTTTTAAATAATCTGTGCTGCAAATTACAACATTATAATCATATTCATTGGCTTTATCTTCTATGTATCTAGCCAACTCCGAAAAGAACGGGTTTGCTAAATCTGGAAGGATAAATCCTATCGTTCGAGTATTTTTGCCCATTAAAGCAGAGGCGATTAAACTTGGTTTGTAATCCAACTCTTTAATGATATCGTTCACCTTTTTTTTAGTCTTATCGCTTATTCGACCGGTATTATTAATAACTTTGGATACCGTAGCAATTGAGACATTGGCTGCCTTAGCAACATCGTAAATATTGACTTTCATAACAATTCTCCTCATAGATTAGTTTTAATGCTTACCCTCAGTTTCACAGTTTAGTTCATTTGTTGAGTAAACGTAAATACTTTATTTCCCATAAACTTCTTAGAATAAGTTTCTATCTCTAATAGTTAGCTATAATAGCATATTATACAAGTCAATCTTATTAACAATTCATTATTACAAATATTTTCACATTGACTTTTTTTCTTTTTGCTATCTATAATCTTAATTAATCAATATATTTTAAATATTCAGAGGAGGAACTATTAATGACTATAAAAGGACATATGATTATTAATGGCGAAGCAGTTACAACCATTGATCAAATTGACGTTATAAACCCCGCTACACAAGAAACGGTCGGAAGCATACCAAACGGTAACGAAAAAGAAGCCTTATTGGCTACTGACGCTGCCTTTGCAGCATTGGAATTATGGTCTGCATTAACTGCTGGTCAACGTTCAGATTTATTATATAAATGGTTTCATTTAGTTGATCAGAACAAAGAAATTATTGGGGAAATTATGACAAAAGAACAAGGTAAACCATTAGCAGAAGCGATTGGTGAAGTCGATTATGCAAATAGCTTTATTTCCTGGTACGCAGAAGAAGGAAAACGTATTTATGGTCAAACACTTCCCTCTTCAAGCGTGGTTAAGCGCTTACTCGTTACAAAACAGCCAGTTGGGGTGATTGCAGCTATTACACCTTGGAATTTCCCAGCTGCAATGATTACACGAAAAGTAGCGCCAGCACTAGCAGCAGGATGTACAGCAGTAATAAAACCAGCTTCTTTAACACCGTTAACTGCAATAAAATTAATTGAATTAGCACATGAAGCAGGCATCCCAAAAGGCGTACTTAATCTAGTAACTGGTAACTCAAGTGCAATCGTTGGAGAATGGATGAATGATAGTAGAATTCGTAAAATTACATTTACCGGTTCAACAGAAGTTGGAAAAAAATTAATGGCACAAGCTTCCCATAATGTAAAAAAACTATCATTAGAGCTTGGCGGGCATGCACCTTTTATCGTTACGGAAAACGCAAATTTGAAATTAGCTGCTGAACATTTAATTAAATCGAAGTTTCGAAATGCTGGTCAAACATGCGTATGTGCTAATCGTATTTATGTTCACGAAAGTGTTGAACAGGAATTTACTAATATATTTAAAGATGAAGTACAGAAACTGAAAGTCGGTAATGGTCTGGAAGAGGGCATTCATATTGGACCTTTAATTGACCAACATGCAGTCGATAAAGTGAAATCCCAGTTAGCAGATGCTGTGAATAAAGGCGCTAAAGTTATTACTGGTGGAGAAGAAATTACAAATTCAAACGGTTTCTTCTTAACACCAACTGTCCTGGTTAATGTAACCGACGATATGGAATGTATGTATGAAGAAACATTTGGACCCCTTGCACCAATTACAACATATAAAACAGTAGAAGAAGTGATTAGCCGAGCAAATGATACGCCATTTGGTTTAGCTGCCTATGTATTTTCTGAAAAACTATCAGAAGCAATCCATATTTCTGAGAAATTAGAATATGGAATTGTTGGACTAAATGATGGTGTACCTTCGACAGCACAAGCCCCATTTGGTGGATTTAAAGAAAGTGGATTAGGTCGTGAAGGTGGACTTTGGGGCATCGAAGAATTTTTAGAAGTAAAATTCATTTCAATTGGAATGGAATAATTAAAAAACATAACTAGTCTTTTGGTGTGTCTTGTTTTTCGGTGCCTTGTAGGAGCGTATAGGGATACTGCGTGGTAAAAGAGCTATTAGGTGACCGCTAGGATTTTCACTGCAGTCGAACACTTTCCGCCGGGTGAGCGATGAGCCACCCCCGCCGCTTAGGCGTCGTAGGGATGTCTCATTTGCCCACTCATCCGGCAGGAGTCGTCGCCTACAGCGAAAATCAACGGAAATGGCTTACTTATCAGCTTCGGCTCGTAAAAAAACAAAATTTTATACAGTTTTTTCTTATGTGTAAAGCCAGTAAATGGCGAAGAGCAACTAATTGGTCATTGAAAGCAACCAGTTCTATTCAGAAAGC
>NZ_VDGG01000054.1:0-7031 GCF_006861775.1 Psychrobacillus soli
CAACAGGATGTTGGTCACGAAGGCGTTGCCACACGATGTGGCGTTTTTAGCCTTTGTTCCTCTGTGTGAGCAAAATGAGACTTCTCAGGCGGACGCGCGCAGGCGCGGCGGTGAAGGCTCATCGCTCACCCCACGAAAAGCGTCCGCCCAGCAGCGTAAATCCCAGCGGACACTCATTCAACGCACTACCGCGCAACCTCCCTAAACAGAGGCGGATCTTATGAGCTGAGAGAAAACTATACAATTACAGAAACTTTTTAATTTCCTCAAACAAAAAACATCCCAATTATCTCTTATTGATAATTAGGATGTGCTGTTTAGTTAAAAATAGAACGAATAGAATCAATTAAATTATTAAAGAATTCTTTAACACTTGCCCAAAAACCTTCGTTATCTACAAGATTACCGACTTTTTCTTCAATTGTTTTACTTAAATCATTTAACTGATCGGACCATTTACTAAAATCGATATCTAGTTGACGAATACGATCCATAATATCGATTAATAATTGACGATCTTTTTCAGAAAGCTCAATTTTCAAGTTTGCGAGCTGCTCCGATACAATTTTTTCTACCTCTTCACGAGAAACAGGATTTTGTTCTGCAATTTGTTTTTTTATTTCTGTTAACAATTCACTTACTTTTGCTTCATCAATACCTGCTTCTTTTGAAAGTATGGTCGCTACGGATAGCTCATCACTTGCTACATCTGTACGTTCCGTATCAAGCTTTCCACCTGTTACTTCATACGCTTTGTAAATACCGACTAATGCCGAATGACCAGTAACTGGTTTAGGTGCTGCAATTTCAACGACTGCATCTTGAATGCCAGCTGTTAGCATTGCATTGGCATACATTTCCGATGTTACTTCTGTAATATTATTTGGTGTAACGATGTTAATAACAAGCCCTTTTCCCGCATCTTTTCTTGTAATCTTCGCAGAAGAAAACATTCTAGCAGATGCATCTCCGTCTTTTAAATAGGTCACTAAATCTTGCCCTGTTACTTCAATCTCTTGAACGTCAGAGCTATCTGTAATTTTTAAGCTTTCTTTTACACTATTCTTTTGGTCTTCTGTTAGATTGCCACCGTAAACAACGATTGGTGCACCAAATTTCTCATTTACTACCTCTTCTGTTGTCGATCCATCTGAGTCTGCTAGTGCAATAGACGGAGCAATAAACACGCCTAGTACTAGTATAATAGCCATTATTGTTTGCAAAAAATTTTTCATTTTATCAAACTCCTTTCCAGTTGGCTCTCCCATTAGTACGTAAAAAGGAGTAAAAAGTTCCGAATGAATCGATTCTTTTTACCCCTTTGTTACTCTACTCTTTTAATTGTGTCCAACCATCACTTTGTACGATTTTTCCTTCTTTCATAAGTTTACCAAGTGCACGTTTAAATGCTGCTTTGCTCATCGTGAACATTTCTTGGATTTCCTCTGGTGCTGATTTGTCTGTGAATGGCATTTTTCCACCGACATCAGTTAAATAACGGAAAATTGACTCTGCATCGTCGCCTATGCGCTCGTGTCTTCGTGGAAGTAGTGATCCGTTTAAGGAGCCATCTTCTTTTGTATCAATAATTCGAACCGTTAGATCTTGTCCCAGTCTTGGTTCTTCTACACGCTCTGATTGATGCACGAAGATTCGATAGTTCTCTGGTACACTAAGTAAAAACGTCCCAATAGGAAGTAATCGATAGGCTCTTGCTTGAATATTTTGGTTGAATAATGTAGTTGGGGCATCTATATATAGCTCTTCTACTCGATCCTCTGTTGCCAAACGTCCGAATAGCTCCCCGTCTTTATCTGTTCGAAGGGTCATATAGAGATGGTCTCCATTTACTGGCCAAAGTTCTTTGATCTTCGGTAAATCCTCTGCTTTTACTTGGACCTCTTTGGAAGTGCCGATATCTACAAAAGCGCCTTCTTTTTCAGAAACTTTAATCACTCTTGCCCATCCATATGTTCCTTTTTGTATAGCAGGAAGCTCAGTCGTTGCGGATAGGTTACCTCTTCTGTCTACAAATAAAAATACCTCAATCGTATCATCTACTTGTAAACTTTCTGGCGCTTCTGATGCGTTTAAGGGAATTTCCATCGCATTATGTTGAAGAATCCATTTTGATCCTTCTTGTAATTTTACTTGTAATTTTACAATTTCTCCTGATGCTAGTTCTGTCAAATGTATCGCTCTCCTTATAACCAACTAAATGGATTTGTTCTTAGTCTTTTGTTTCTTCTTTTAATGCAAGAAGTCTCGATTGCAACTCTGGATTTTCTTCCAAAAATAAAACTAAATCGGCAATTCGATCAATCGAATTCCAACTCAAATGATGTTCGATACCTTCTACATCGCCATAAATATTTTCTTCTTCTACTCCGATTAATCGCAAGAAGTCTTCTAGTAAGTCATGTCGCTTCACTAGTTTTTTTCCAAGTTTCATTCCTTTTGTTGTAAGGGTTAAGCCACGATATTTTTCGTATATTAAGAAACCATCTTTATCTAGTTTTTGTACCATTTTTGTTACAGAAGATGGTAATACCGATAATGCTTCTGCTATGTCAGACACACGAGCATATCCTTTCTGCTCGATTAATATATAAATTTGTTCTATATGGTCTTCCATGCTTGGTGTTGGCATCTTACATCTTCCTTTCATCACTTCTTTGTCTATTTTACTACATACTGCGCCCCTTCACAATTCTAGACATTTTTTCCTACTGTTGCTTGCCAGATTCAAAAAATAGTACAACTAATGGTCATTAGAATTATTTACCATATACATGAAATGTTTAATACTCCACCTTAAAGGGTAAATTTTTAATAACAACATGTATCAACGGAAAGGATGTTCTATATGGGTAAAATATTATGGACCATTATCGTCATACTAATCGTATTTTGGCTTTTAGGTTTAGTATTAAAAATAGGTGGGGGACTTATCCACGCACTATTAATTATTGCCGGTATTATTTTCGTCATTCAGCTTGTAACGGGAAGACGATCACTTTAGAAAAAGGTGTTGCCAATTGGCAACACCTTTTTTGTATAACTTATCCTTTTGTTTTAGCGTAAATGCAAGTATCCCTTAACTTTTTACCATCAGAAGATAAAGAATCATAGTGAAGGGTTCCTTCTAACGTGTACGCTAATCTTTCAGCGACGGAGCGACTTCGTACATTTTCACTATCGCAACGAATTTCTACCCGATTTGCATCTAACTCTTCAAACGCAAATTGAGTAATACGTTCGACCGCCTCTGTCATTAGCCCTTTTCCTTCAAACTTACTATCGATCCAGTAGCCAATTTCAAATTTACGTACTGTCCAATCAATTCGGTGTAAGCCAGAGGAACCTACAAATTCACCTGTCTCTTTTAAGAACAAATGCAATCTCAAATCTTTTCGTGTGATAAAATCAGCAACCGCTTGTCGCAAATTAGTAGTAGTCTGTTCTAACGTTTGCTTCGTTTGCGCCCAGGGCATCCATTCTTTTAATGCATCATGCGAGCTTATAATCGCTTTCCACGCTACTTCTGCATCCTCCACTTTTGGTGCTCGAATGATTAAGCGTTCCGTTTGTAGTTCTTCCGAAAAAGAATAGTCTTCCTTTTTACTTACTTCTGGATGGGAATCATCATCCCATTTTACTGGAGTCGCCGTTCCTTTTAAAAAGTCTTCCCTCGTCATCCCATATGTAACTGCATCATAATAAGATTCTTCTTTTGGAGAAAACCATGCTTGACGAAGCTGAGCCTCTTTTACAAAACCAGCTCGTTCAAACGTTTTACGCATTGCAAAATTATCTTGTCTTGTATGACCTTCTAAACGAATTTTTGCCTCTGGTAGTTGAAAAACATATTCTGCAACCATTTTCAATGCTTGAGGACCATATCCTCTACCCCGTGCTTCATCTGCAATTCGCAAATCAAATAAAGGAATCTCGTCTTGCAAATCGTAAATTTTAACGATTCCGACCTGTTCATCGTCTTCATTTTCTACCCAAAACGTTTTTACTTCGTCGGATTGATATCCGCCTTCTTCAATTGTTATTTCAATTAGTTCCCTAGCCGGATGTGCATTTCCATGATACGGCCAAGTATTAGTCGTCATAAAATGGATAAGCTGTTCTTGCTCTTCCATTGTCCATTCTGTAAGCTTCATTTTATTTCCCTCCGAACGTACTATTTATGCACTTTTAATAGTCTCAACGAATTCAATACTACCAATAGTGTTGCACCCATATCTGCGAAAATGGCAATCCATAATGTTAACCACCCTGGAATAATGAGCAAAAGCGCAATAATCTTTAACCCTAAAGCAAACATAATATTTTCTTTAATAATATGCAATGCTTTTCGACTTAATCGTATCGTATATGGAAGTTTTTCTAAGTCATCTGCCATTAATGCAACATCTGCAGTTTCGAGTGCCGCATCCGTTCCAGCACCACCCATCGCAATCCCAACAGATGCTGCGGCAAGTGCTGGTGCATCGTTTACTCCATCCCCAACCATTGCAACTGCTCCGTATTTTTCTTTCAATGCTTTAATAGCTGTTAGTTTTTGTTCTGGCATAAGTCCCGCTTCTACATCTGACATGCCAAGTTTAGCAGCAATTGCATTCGCAGTTCGAGTGTCATCTCCAGTAAGCATGACCGTATGTTTGATCCCTGCGACTTTTAATTGTTCGAGCACTTTGGTGCTTGTTGTACGAATTGGGTCTGCTACTGCAATAAACCCTTTGTATTGTCCATCCTCTGCTGCTAGCATCACTGTATTTCCTTCTGATTGCAATTGTTCTGTCCGCTCAATTACTTTAGTCGGAACAGTGATGATAGAAAGAATCCATGCCACACTACCTACTGACCATTTTTTCCCCTGGACGGTTCCTTCTGCCCCTTTACCGGTAATAGATTGAAAATCATCCACATCTAGGGCATGTATATGCTCTGCTTTGCCGTATTTCACAATTGCTTGGGCAAGGGGATGCTGAGAATAGGCTTCAATCGACATCACTTTTTGTATGAAGTCATTTGGATGTTCAGACTCTACAACTGTTACTTCCGGATATCCTTTCGTTAATGTCCCGGTTTTATCAAAAGCAATTGCTCGAATACGTCCGATTTCTTCTAAGTGTATTCCACCTTTTATAAGTACACCTTGCTTCGCAGCATTCCCGATAGCTGTTACAATTGCAACAGGGGTGGATACTACTAAAGCACATGGACACCCTACCACTAATACCGCAAGTCCTTGATAAATCCATGTTTGCCAGTCACCACCAAATAAAGGCGGGACTATTGCTACTAAAAAAGCAATTGCTATAATTACGGGCGTATAATATTTTGCAAACTTATCTACAAATTTTTGGGAAGGCGCTTTTTCCGCTTGCGCTTCCTCTACTAAATGGATAATCTTCGCAATCGTTGTATCTTCTACTCTTTTCGTTACTTTTACTTCTAAAGAACCTTCTTCGTTTAATGTACCAGCGAACACTTCGTCGCCAGTTGTTTTATAGGCAGGGACTGCTTCTCCTGTAATCGAGGCTTGATTGACTGATGAAGCCCCTTTCAAAACAATCCCATCCATTGCAATCTTTTGTCCTGGTTTTACGATTAACACATCATTTATTTGAATAAATTCCGTATCTACTTCTACTAAATGATCCCCTCGACGAACCGTTGCCGACGGAGGTGCTATATCCATTAATTGACTAATGGATTGACGTGCTTTATTCATCGAGTATGCTTCTAATGCTTCACTAACAGCGAATAAAAACACAACTACTGCGCCCTCACGCCATTCACCAATAATCGCAGCTCCAATAATCGCAATCGTCATAAGCGTTTTCATATCAAAATAAAAGCGTGATAAATTCAACAATCCACTTTTGAACATATCGTATCCACCAACTACAATGGCGATTACAAACAAGCCGATGGCAAGTGGATGCGTTTCCTCATACATAAACGAAGCGATTATTCCAATTACTAAAAAAACGAAGGAGATGGCCGTTACGACATTTTCTTTTCGTTTGAAAAAGGCCGTTTTCTCTTCTTTTCGCTGTTTAATAGGCGCTACTTTAATGCCATCAAATGCCCCAGCCTTTTCAATATCTTGTACGGTCACATTACCAATAACAGCGACTTTGGATGCACCGAAATTCACAATTGCTGCATCCACATTGGGAAGACTTTTAATATTATTTTCAAATTTCATCGCACAGTTGGCGCATGAAAGATTTTCTAAGCGAAACTCTTTTTTAGTTGCTTTCTCCAATCTTCTCACCCTCTTCTATCGCGTGTTCGTACGCAATTTTAACTAACTTGTTCACATGTTGATCCGCTAATGCATAATAAACTAACTTTCCTTTACGATTAGATTTTGCCAGTGATAAATCACGTAAATATCGTAAATGATGCGATGCCGTTGCTGTAGAGGAACCTATTATTTCACTCACGTCACATACACAAAGCTCTTCTTCTATTGTTAGTGCATACGCAATTTTTAAACGTGTCTCATCTGCTAATGCTTTGAAAATCTTCGCAACGTTTGTTATATCAGGAAGTTGCTGTTTTACGGAAAGCACCACATCTTCATGCACTTTTGTTACTTCACACACATCGTTCGTTTGCATCTTCTCACCTCATTCAAATATTCGTTTGATTGTTACCATCATTATATGTTCAAACTATTCCAAAAGCAAGGTCATTCAAATATACATTTGAATGACCTTGCTTTTTGGGGTGAGCAGAAGGTTAATATAAAAATAGGGAGCTTTCCTGATCACGGTCTAGTATGAACAAAATATAGTGGAAAGAGACATTATTTACTGCGAACGAGACAAACTGGTCTAGTAGATGCTAGCTGACAAGTTCTGCTGGCATTAAGGAGTATTGTTCCTATAATATGTCGTAATCATAGTCGTTTCACATCAAGTAAACTTGCTATTTTAAGAATTGGTTGCTTTCATCGGAATTTTGATTGCTCTCACATTGATTTGATTGCTTTCCGAGTAGAA
>NZ_VDGG01000054.1:7041-26267 GCF_006861775.1 Psychrobacillus soli
CGTTTTTTGACTGTGTGAATCCAGTAACTGGATTCACACAGTCAAAAAACGGAGGAAATTTTGTTTTTAGCGAGTTGATGCTGAATAAGTAAGCATTTTTCGTTGATTTTCGCTGTAGGCGGCGGTGCTTGCTCATCGCTCACCCGGCGGAAAGCGTACGACTACAGAAAAAATCATAGCGGTCACCTAATAAAGCTTTTAAGACATATTATCCCTAGAGTACGTCTAACATCCAATTTTTAATTCCCTTAGCCATAAAAAAGAACCTGTGAATATATATTCACAGGTCCACATTTTCTCCGACGATTTTCACTTCAAGTTCAAGCTCCACATCGAAGTTTTTCTTAACAACTTCTTTCACCATTTCAATCGTACTAATATAATCGGTTGCTGTTGCATTATTTTTATTAATAATAAAACCGGCATGCTTTGTTGAAACTTCTGCTCCACCATACCCTTTTCCTTGCAAGCCGCTATCTTGAATCAGTTTTCCAGCAAAATAACCAGGTGGGCGCTTGAACACGCTGCCTGCTGAAGGATACTCGAGCGGTTGTTTAGATTCCCGTTGGAACGTCAAGTCGGCAATTTTTGCATCGATTTCTTCCTGTATACCCGGTGCCAATTCAAACTCAGCGGATAATACATAATACCCTTTTTTCGTAATGATACTTTTACGATAGCCTAATTCGAGATCTTCTTTTGACAGGATTATTTTTTCACCGCTTGGCGTTAGAACGGTCGATTGAACGATCACATCTTGAATCTCTCCACCGTATGCACCGGCATTCATCGCCATCGCGCCGCCAATTGAACCAGGTATACCACAAGCGAACTCTAATCCAGTTAGTCTCTCACTTGCAACCGCTCTGGAAACATCGATTATATCTGCTCCACTTTCAGCGATCACTTTGTTTCCGTTTATCATGATTTTGTTCAGTTTTTCCAAACGAAGTACAATACCGCGAACCCCGCCATCTCTAACGACCATATTAGAACCGTTTCCTAATAGCAATAAGGGAATATCTTTTTTATACGCATATTGAACCGTGAATGCTGCTTCGTCCTCTGTTTCAGGAGTCACAAATATATCTGCAACTCCACCCATTCGTGTCATTGTATGCAAATTGAGTGCTTCATCTATTTTTACGTTCTTCGGATCTAGCTGTGTAATTAAATCTTGATACCATTGTTGTTTAGCCAAAAATAGCCAATCCTTTCTTCATTAACCTATACCCTTTCATAGTATGCGTTCTCGCACTTAATTTTTCAAGCAAAATTGTCAGAACCATTCTTTAGACCAAGATTCAATTCCATCTACTACATCTTTTAGAGCATAGCCTTTATCGGTTAAATTATATTCCACACGAACAGGAACTTCCGAAAAGACAGTTCTTTCTACTAAACCCTCTTTTTCAAGCTCTTTTAAACGCTCTGAAAGTAATCGACCACTTATAGGAAGAGACGACTCGATTTCATTAAATCGTTTCGCTCCATCAATTAACTGAAAAATAATTAACGCAGTCCATCTTTTTCCGAGCAACTCCATTGCCTTCGCTAAACGTGGACATAATAACGTTTCTTTCATCTGTTTCACCTCTATTACTTCCTATTATACGCCTATATTATTTTTTTGTAAAATAACAGTAATTTAATTACTTGACGTAAGTTCTGTATTATTCTAAAGTTAGTTACATAAAGTAACTTGTGATTTGTTGCTTTACCTTAATGGGTTAAGAAAATTGTTTAATCTTTTCATTTACTTCGAAATAAAACATCTTGATTTCAAAGCAAATATGTTTTATACTAATAAAAACAAGAAATCCTGAGGAGGAAATTAAAATGACAAAATTTAATCTTGACGCAGCACACTCTAGTATCGATTTTTCTGTAAAACACATGATGGTTTCAAAAGTAAAAGGATCTTTCACTAACTTTAATGCGGATTTAGAAGGAAATGCAGAAGATTTAACTGGCGCAACAATCAGTTTTGACATCGATGTGAAATCGATTACTACAAATAACGAAGATCGTGACAATCACTTACGTAGTGCTGATTTCTTTGACACTGAAACTTTCCCAAATATCAAATTCGTTGCAACAGACATCAAAAAAACAGATGATGGTGAATACGATGTAACTGGTGATATGACGATTAAAGGTGTTACTAAACCAGCATCTTTCGAAGTGGAATATGGCGGTAAAGGTACTAACCCATGGGGCGTAGAAGTTGTAGCGTTCAATGCGGAAACTAAAATCAGTCGTAAAGAATTTGGTTTAACTTGGAACCAAGCCCTAGAAACTGGTGGCGTATTAGTTGGAGACGACATCAAAATCAATGTTGAACTTCAGTTAAACCCAGCTCAATAATCTAAATATCTCTAAAGCAACTCTGGCCATTCAGGGTTGCTTTTTTATTTGGAAATTAGTAACTTAACGAGAGAAAACACTTACATTACCAAATAAAAAACTAAATTTTCTGAAATATATTATATACTTCTTAATCATGATATTATATGGACAATTCTTTATTATCAGAAAGGGGCAACTATTATGTCACAAATGCTCGCACTAGTAATCGTTATCGCGATTTTATTCATAGGAGATCTAGTTTCAACTCGTACAAAGGCTTGGATTCCTTCTGTTTTCGTCTCAGCAGTTCTTTTCCTTATTGGATACTGGACATTCTTCCCAAAAGATATTGTATCCACTGCTGGGGTACCACCAGTTGTTGCTACAATGATGATTTACTTACTCATTACAAATATGGGTACTTTACTTTCTATACAACAGTTGAAAGAGCAGTGGAAAACGATTCTAATTTCTCTTGCTGGAATTTTAGGAATTATCGCAGCTCTATTTGGAATTGGGACATTTTTGTTTGGCATTGAAACAATCATTGTTGCTATCCCACCTTTAGTTGGAGGAATCGTATCAGCACTAATCATGTCTGAAGGTGCTGCTAATGCGGGACTTACTACTCTATCTGTTTTCGCCATTGTGATTTATGTGATGCAAGGATTCGCTGGCTATCCGTTAACATCTATCGCACTAAAAAAAGAAGGGAAAATGCTTCTTGAAAAGTTTCGCAAGGGGGAAATAGCTTCAACAGGACAAGCGTCCACTTCTTCTGAAGAATCGGAAGAAGAGCTGAAAATGTTCCGCAAAATGCCTAAACAATATAATACGGAATATTTTAAATTTTTCCGTCTTGCTTTCGTAGGATTCCTTGCTTATCTTGTTTCTACATTATTAGCACCATTCGTAACAGTTAGTCCTTATGTTCTTTGTTTATTGTTTGGTATTATTGCGAAAAGTATCGGCTTTTTGGAACGCCATGTGTTACAAAAAGCAAATGGGTTTGGATTATGTGTAATGGTTTTAATGCTATTCGTATTTGATGGACTAAAAACTGCTACACCATCTATGATTGTTGATATTCTTTATCCATTAATCGGGACAATCGTATTAGGGGTTATCGGAATGTACATCTTCTCCTTCATCATAGGAAAAGTGTTGAAAGTAAGCAAAAATATGGCTTTCGCAATCTCTTTAACTGCATTATATGGTTTCCCAGCAGATTATATTATTACAAATGAAGTAATTAACTCTTTAACACAAGATGAAAAAGAACGTAAAGTATTGACAGATCATATGCTTGCACCAATGCTTGTAGGAGGATTTATAAGCGTAACGATTGTTTCGGTAATTCTCGCAGGTATTTTCGTAGGTTTCTTATAAGAATAGGAGCGATAGTATGTTTGCCAATCAGCAAAGAATTGAACAGCATATTGAACTATTAAGTCATTTTACCGCTACCCCTGGAGCAGGGGTAACTAGGCTTACTTATTCGAAAGAAGATTTGAGTGCTCGAAATTACATTAAAGACCGAATGCTCGAATATGGACTTACTGTTTCAGAAGATGGGTTTGGAAACATTTTTGGAAAGCTTGAAGGAACGATTCCGGACGCCCCTTCTGTTATCGTTGGTTCTCATTTCGATTCTGTACCAAACGGCGGAGCTTATGATGGTACTGCAGGGGTCGTTATTGGGTTAGAAGTAGCGGCGTTATTCCAAGAGAGTCATTATAAACCTGCATACCCTCTTGAAATCATTGCACTTGTCGAAGAAGAAGGATCACGTTACGGCGGCGGGTTAATGGGTTCTAGAGGAATGATGGGGTTATTGACAAATGAAAGCTTTCAAACATTAACAGATAAAGACGGTATCCTTGCGGTAGATGCGATGCGACAAATTGGCTTAGACACGGAGAAAGAAAAGCTTCGCGATCCTAAGACAATGAAAGCTTTTCTGGAGCTTCATATCGAGCAAGGCCCTATCTTAGAAGAAAATGCTATTCCCATTGGTGTAGTAGAAGCAATTGTTGGCTTAACGCAATTAGAAGTAACGATACAAGGACGAGCTGGTCATGCTGGAACTACCCCGATGAGTCACCGCTCGGACGCTCTCGTTGCAGCAGCTGAAGTGATTGCAGCTTTTCCAAAGCTAGCGATAGATGAAGGTGATGGAACTGTAATTACTACAGGTCAGCTGCATGTATTTCCAAACGGAGCGAATGTTATACCAGATAAGGTTGTGTTCTCGGTAGATATACGCTCTGGGAATGAAAAACATGTTCAAAATGCCGTACGAAAAGTGGAACAATTAATTGCTTCTAAAAATGAAGCTGGTATTCATACTTCTACGGAACAATTATTGTATATATCCCCAAAAGAAATGGATGAAAATATTCGAGCTATTTTTAAAGAAACAACAGACAATTTAGGCATCCCTTATTGTTCTATTAATAGCGGCGCTGGTCACGACGCAATGGTATTTTCCGATTTTACCGCTTGTGGAATGGTATTTATTCCAAGTAAAGACGGACTTAGTCATTGCCCAGAGGAATGGTCTGATGCAAGTCATCTCGCAGACGGTGCGAATATTTTGTTTCAAACAGCTTTACGATTAACGGAGGGAAATAAATTATGATTAACCAAAAAATAAAAGAATCCATCACAAATAATAGTGAAGAATTGACTGCACTACGTCGTAAACTGCATAGTGAACCTGAGTTATCATTTGAAGAATTCAAAACAACTGCCTTTGTTTGTGCGTATTTAGACGAGCTTGGCATTCCTTACCGAAAAACGGAACCTACTGGAGTAATCGCTGAAATCCAAGCAGTTCCAGGCGGAAAAACAGTTGCACTTAGAGCGGATATGGATGCACTTCCAGTTCAACAACTGAACACAAATGTACCTTATGCATCTAAAGTGGAAGGGAAAATGCATGCTTGTGGACATGATGCACATACTTCGATGTTGTTAATAGCTGCGAAAGCTTTAAACGATGTAAAAGATCAGCTTCCAGGTAATGTACGTTTGTTGTTCCAACCAGCGGAAGAAGCGGCTGCTGGAGCAAAAGCAATCGTTGCTCAAGGCGCAATGGACGGCGTTGACAACGTATTTGGTATTCATATTTGGTCTCAAATGCCAACAAATAAAGTAGCCTGCTCCCCAGGTCCTTCATTTGCTGCTGCAGACATTATCAAAGTGAGATTCAAAGGGAGAGGCGGACATGCTGCGATGCCCGAAGATTGTATCGACGCGGCAATTGTTGCTTCTTCATTTGTTATGAATGTGCAAACGGTTGTTTCTAGAACAATTGATCCACAAAGTCCTGCTGTTCTTACTATCGGAAAAATGGTTGTTGGAACAAGATTTAATGTAATCGCTGAAAATGCGGAAATCGAAGGAACAGTTCGTACATTCCATCCAGAAACGCGCGATCATATCGAGAAAAGTATTACGCAATACGCGGAAAGCGTTGCTGCAGTTTACGGTGCTACTGCGGAAGTGGAATATATTCGTGGTACAGATACGGTAGTGAATGAGGAAGAAAGTGCAAACCTCGTGCAACAAGTTGCTGCGGAAGCATTTGGATCTGATGCGGTGTATGATGAAAAACCAACAATGGGTGCGGAAGACTTCTCTGCTTACTTAACGAAAGCACCAGGTAGTTTTGCCCTAGTAGGAAGTGGAAATCCTGAAAAAGATACCGAATGGGCCCACCACCACGGGAACTTCGACATCGACGAAGATGCACTTGTAACTGGAGCAGAATTGTATGCACAGTATGCATGGGCTTATTTGAATAAATAATTGCTTCCCCGGAGTTGTTTCGGGGAGCTTTTTTCGTTTTTGGGTGGTTTTCCAACTAAAGTGACGTTTTTTCCAACTAAAACTTCATTTTTTCCAACTAAATGCTCTAAAATTCCAACTAAGCTTATCGTTACTCAGAATAATCTATCATTTCCGAAACTATTTCTTTCGCTTTTCGTATATACTTAAGAAAATGATCTAGGAGGAATTTTAGATGGGAGAATTTGTAGGATTAGTTGCCGTAGTGATGATTTTTTCTATTCCACTTTCTGCAATTTGGACGACGCATTTACGAAAGACGTATAAATCAAGAACGGAAATTGTAAAAGATGAAATTGAACTAGAAAAACTAAAGTACAACAACTTTTTAGCGGAAACAGAAAAAATGCGACTAGATTTGCAACAAAAACAAGCAAATTTACTAGAATCGTCTGCAGACCCACTTATTTTAGATTTACAAAAACGTCCACAAGCAGAAACAAAAACTTCATCTTTCTAAAACAATCGTGCAGAGGTCACTCCGCACGATTGTTTTTCCTTAATTATTCATATATTTCAATATTACCTTTGTATACTCTGTAAAATCATTCAGATGTTTCTCAATGATTTGTTTTAGTATGGATAGGTTAATGGCCTGATAATCATCGACAGCAATATTGCGAAAGCCAACCATTGCTTTTAAATTGTTTACTAACTTCTCTTCTAAAATGCTTGCTTCTTGTAGCAATTCAAATGCTTCCCGGCTTTTTTGAGGTAAACCTAGTTTTTTTTCTGCAACGAGATGCATAGCTAGATCAATCGTGGCTTCGCAAGCTCTTTGGATATTCAGTATGATACTGTCTTGCTTCGTATAATCTACAAGATTTGCTTCATCATTAGCATATACTTCTTGAATACGGAGCACGCAACGTTCAATTGTACTTACTTTATAATAAATTACGTCATTAGTCATAAACAGAACCTCTTCTCGCAATTTGCTCTAGAGCTTCCCAGCGGTCTTCGTTTAATTTAACATACATACTCAATGCCTTCATTTGCTCCCGCACACGAATATTTTCATCTATACAATGAATAGTAACACCTGTAGAGAATATTTGAGCTTGGAAAACGGTGTTCGCTTCCTTCAAGTTAACTAAATCAACTTCCATTTTTAGCTTATCTGCCAACTGCTGAGCCAACATAAACACATCATACGAGGTTAGAGCTGCATCATCACAATAAAAGGCAATATCTAGATCACTATCTGGTCGTGCATGCCCTTTTGCATACGAACCAAAGACGATTAGAAAAACTGGCTTTAGTGCTGGAACAAGTATATCTGCAATTTGTTTTTTCATATGCTCTTCCATGTCGATCCCCCCATTGGATTATTATTAAATTATATAATAATAACGGCTACATGTTCGAGTTATGTCATTTAAATATTAAATTGACTCTCATACAGCTCATAGTAAAAACCTTTTTGCTTTAACAGTTCTTCATGTGTTCCAGACTCTATCAGTTCCCCTTGATTAATAACTAATATTCGATCCGCATTTTCGATTGTTTTTAAACGGTGCGCAATGACGAAGCTTGTTCTACCTTCCGATAATCGATTCAGCCCTTGTTGGATTTCGATTTCGGTTCTTGTGTCAATGCTGGATGTCGCTTCATCCAGGATCAATATATCCGAATCTGCTAAAATTGCTCGAGCAATGGCTAATAGTTGACGCTGACCTTGACTGAGGCTTGATCCGCCTGAGGTAATAAGCGTTTCATAACGCGCTGGCAAGTGCTTGATAAACCGGTGTGCGGAAGCCATTTTAGCAGCGGCAATGACTTCTTCGTCCGTTGCTTCTAGGCGACCATAGCGGATATTTTCCATAATTGTTCCGGAAAATAAGAATGTGTCTTGAAGCACAATCGCTATTTTTTCACGGAGTTTACTAATCTGATAGTCTTGAATCGTTCGTCCATCGATTTTAATGTCCCCGGAATCGATATTATAAAATCGCATTAATAAATTGATAATCGTTGTTTTTCCTGAACCTGTTGGACCTACTAATGCAATTTTCTCTCCTGCTTTTGCTTGGAAGCTAATGTTTTTCAAAATGGGCTTGCCGTCTTCATATGCAAAGTTTACATTGGAAAATGTGACATCTCCTTTGAAAGAGTCGACTTCAATCGCATCTTCTTTATCCGTCAGATCAGGCGTTTCGTCCATAATCTCAAATACTCGCTCCGCTCCTGCTATTGCTGACTGAAGCGTGTTTAATAGACTCGATAGTTGGTTAATCGGACGGAAAAATTGACGGGAATATGTAACGAATGCGGCAATAATCCCGACTGTTGCCATCTCTTGCACGGTCATAAGAGCACCAACCCCTATGATTAACACAAGCCCTAAGTTATTAATGAAGTTATTAATCGGTCCTAAAAAGCCAGATACGGTATCAGCTGCCATTGCAGAATATCTTAGTCTTTCATTCACGATGGAAAACTTCGTGAACGTTTTTTCTTCCTGTCCGAAAATAGTAATAACTTCATTTCCAGAAATGGCTTCTTCGATAAAGCCGTTTAGTTCACCTAAATCGCGCTGTCTCTTGATAAAATTACTACTGCTATATTTAATAATTTTTTTCGTTGTAAAAACGATTAATGGAATGACTAATAAAGATATAATAGCAAGCATCCAATTCATTAAAAACATCGCGATCGTAACACCAGATACCATTAAAGCAGATGAAATAATTTGAATTACACTTTGACTAAGTGCATTATTCAAGCTTTCAATATCATTCGTCACGCGACTCATCAAATCACCATGTGTTCGCTTATCAAAAAAGCGCAAAGACAATGTCTGAAATTTATTAAATAAATCCTGACGTAAAATACGAATCGTCTTTAGCGATACACGCACCATCAAAAATGTTTGTAGCCAAGTAAATATGGAGGCAACAATATACACAATGGCTAGTAACAACAAAAATCGAAGTGTGCCATTCATATTTTTTGGAATGATGTATTGATCGATAATTACACCAATCATATAAGGTACGAGCAAGTTCAAAAGAGTAGAAATGATGACAAAAATTACGGAGAGAATCATGGCTACCTTTTGTTTCTCCATGTACTGCCATATACGCTTGAGCGTACCTTTTCGATCCCTTGCCTTTTCCACTGGTCCACCGAACCCTCTTGGTCCACGTGCTCGGCCAATCGCATTTGTAGTAGAAGCTTTATTCATAAGAATAGACCTCCTTCCCGGTTTGCGTTTCGTAAATTCCGCGATAAACGCTGCTGTTTTCTAGCAACTCTGTATGTGTGCCACTCGCTTCAAGCATGCCATCTTCAATCACGAGAATTTGATCTGCATCGATGATCGAGGAAACCTTCGCTGAAATGATGAACACCGATGTATCGGCATGATTTTGTTTTAATGCTTGTTGTACGATAGATTCCGACAAAGCATCGATCGCCGAGGTAGAATCATCTAGTATTAAGACTTTCGGCTGACGAATAAATGCACGAGCCATCGATAGACGTTGTTTTTGACCACCAGAAAGATTCGTTGCCCCTTGCATAAGTTCATGGTCATATTTATCTTCTAGCTTATCGATAAATTCCATTGCAGCCGCAGATTTAGCTGCTTCTTCCATTTCCAAAAGACTCGCTTCCTCTTTTCCATAGCGCAAATTCTCTTCAATTGCGCCTGAAAATAACGTCGCTTTTTGTGGAACAAAACCAATTGTTTCTCTTAAACGCTCAAGTGGATAGTCCTTTACATTCACGCCGTCGATTAAAATAGACCCCGAATCCGGATCATACAACCTTGGAATCAGTTTGACGAGCGTAGTCTTTCCGCTACCAGTAGAACCGATAATTCCAATCGTCTCTCCTGCTTTTGCTCGAAACGAAATGTTTTTCAGGACATATTCCCCGTTTTTACTATAGCTAAAATACACATCTTTAAACTCCACTTCCCCTTTTACTTGCGGAAGCGAAGCAGGTATTTCTGGTTCCTGAATGTCGATTTCCGTCTCCAGAACTTGCCCAATTCGATTAGCAGAAGTAAAAGAACGAGTAATTTGCATCAATACATGACTACTCGTCATCAGTCCATTCATAATAATATTCAAATAGTTAATAAAGGCTAAAATAACACCGACTTGGAGTGTCCCTTCATTTACTTTGATCGCTCCCATCCACATTCCTGCGACGACACCTAAATTCACCACAAATAGCATGATCGGCATCAGTGTTAGAATGACTTGTTCGGCAGACATATTCCGTTTCGTTAATAGATCATTTACCTTTCGGAAGGTTTTAATCTCGTAATCTTGACGGTCGAATGCTTTAATAACTCGTATTCCCGCAAACGTTTCTTGTAGTTTTGTATTGACCTGATCCATCGCTTTTTGGACTTTTGCAAATAACTTTCCTGATTTAGCCGAAAAATAATAAATACAAACCATTAAAATCGGTATGGCTACTAATAATACTGGGAACAACTCGCGTGCCGTGAACCAAACAATTGCTACTGACCCGATAAATAATAATGGTCCGCGTACAAAAACACGCAGTGTCATCATTAATGCTTGTTGAACCGCTGTTACATCATTCGTTACAATCGTAATTAGTTTTCCTGCTCCAAATGTATCCGTATTTTTACTTGAAAACTGCTCTGTCTTTTTGAAAATATCTCGGCGTATATCTGCCGCAAAATTAACCGCCGCCTTCGTACTATAAATCGTACAACCAGCCCCACCGATTAAGCCAATAAAAGCGCTTAAAAGCATTAATAATCCAAGCTTAATCACATAAGCATTATCATTATTTGCAATTCCCACATCGATAATATGCTGCATAATGGTCGGCTGGAGTAAATCCATTGCCACTTCCACACACATTAATAGCGGGGCTAAAATCGCAAATAGTGTATACGGCTTAACACATGGAAATAATTTCCATAGGGACTTCATAGCATTTCCCCTCTCTATCTATTTTCTTTTTGTAAACGCTCGGTTATTTCTTTTAGAAAGTCTATTAATTTAGCCGTATTTTCTGGGTTTTTACGTGTTTGTTTAATCGCTTTATGAACTTCCGCTTCCCATAAATCCATTGCAGATTTTAGCTGTGTTGCTTCATCTGAATTTTGCCAAACCCAGCGTGCCTTCCACGAATCCCAAAAGTCTCCTTCTCTGTGATTTGCAAATTCCACAAGTCGCGCATTCCCTTTTTCTTTTATCTCATATGTCTTTTTATCCGATGTAGAATCTAACCCTATCATGTCTCGCTCCGTTAACTCCTGGAGTGCTGGGTATACCGTTCCAGCGCTCGCTGAGTAAAGTCCTCCTGAGCGGTTTTCTAATTCTTTCATTATTTGATAGCCATGCATCGAGCTTTCCTTCAGCAAATGCAAAATAGCTATTTGTATAAAACCTCTCCGCTTTTTCATTTGAATCCTCTCCTTCTAACTATATCGATAATTTTATCCGATATATCGATTAAAAACAACAGTAAAGAAGTTGGACGAAAAAATTTTCGTCCAACTCCTTAATAACGAGCTAATCATTCTCCAATATCTATTTTCTCAAGTGGCTCATATGCCGGACCTTCAATCACATCTCCAGAATATGTATATCTGGATCCATGACACGGGCAATCCCAAGAGCTTTCTGCATCGTTGAATACGACGTCGCAGCCGAGATGTGTGCATACTGGTTTAACTAAATGGATTTTTCCATAGTCATCTTTGTAAGCACCTACCTTTTGGCCATCTAGTTTGATAATATCACCGGAGCCTGCTTTTAAATCTTGAAAAACAACGTCGATTTTCTCCGTTTTTCCTTTGACTAGCTCTTTTGCGACGTTTGCGTTTATTTTAGCGAAACTTTTGATATCTTCTTTTTTCATTTTCGATCGGGTTGGCGAATAAAGTTCTGCAAATCGATTTTCTTTTTCAAGCACATTATCTACTAAAATTTTTGCTGCGACCGTACTATTAGTCATTCCCCACTTGGCGTAGCCTGTTGCAACAAGTACATCCTGAAGCCCTGAGGTCATTGGTCCAACGTATGGAACTCCGTCTAATGTGACCAAATCTTGTGCGGACCAGCGATAAGCATACTGTTTCGCTTTAAACTGCTCCCTTCCAAATGCAGCTAAAGCGTCATAATTGGTACTTGTATCGCCTTGAAATCTTCCTGTAATATGTCCTTCCCCACCTAGCAACAAATATCTTCGGCCATCTGGGCCTAGTGCCGTTCGTATCGATCTAGTAGGTTTTTCTACATTAATATAAATTCCTTTCGGATAATTTGCTTCTGCAAGTGTTGCGAGGGCATATGATCTTTCGGAGTACATTCGCGTAAAATAAAGTCCGTCCTCATCGTTGAAAGGAAAATGGCTGCAAACTAGTATTTTCTTTGCTCGTATTTCGTTGCCATCTATCATTTCCACCCGATTGCTCCCATGAATGGATTTTGCACGGGATTTTTCGAAAAATTGCACGCCATTTTCTATCGCTTTCTCTACCAATGCAAGTGCGTACTTTAATGGATGAAATTGCCCTTGATTTTCGAGTTTAAGTCCCTCTTTCACAGTAAATGGGAGTCCCGTTTCTTTCGTTAAAGCCCCCCCATCTATCCCGATCTTATGGTAGGCATCTAGTTCTTTTTGTAATATTTCTACTCCATCATCTGTATTTGTATATAAAAAAGCGTCTACTTTTTCAAAGTCACAATTGATGCCCAATTGCTTTATCGTTTGTTCCATGAAGTCCTTTGCTTCATTGTTTGCTTCATAGTATTGTTCCGCTTTTTCCCTTCCGAAACTTTCGATTAATTGCTGATAAATAGGGCCATGCTGCACCGTTACTTTCGCTGTCGTAAAGCCAGTCGTTCCTTCTAATATTCTACTTCCTTCTACAACTATTACTTTTCGACCACTTTGACTAAGCAAATAAGCTGCCGTAATTCCGGTAAGACCCGCTCCAATAATGGCAACATCTACTTCCATATCTTCACTTAGTTTAGGGAAAACTGGAAATTCTTTATGGGCACGCCAGTACGAATGCGATTCACTTGGTAAAATTTTTTGAGTCATTTTGTATTCCCTCCTGTTTCTTCTATTGTCTATCTATTAGCGAAACTTTATTCAAGTTGAGTCGTATATTATTGAAAAGAAGTAGACGAGGAGGACAATGGATATGTTTGACATCTTAAGTGTAGTAGGTCCTATTTTTATAGCTGTTGTTTTTATTTTTGTGATCGGGATATTCATTTTCGTTATTACTAGTGCTATTAAACAACGAAATAAAAATAATAACTCCCCCAAATTATCTATCCCTGTGCAAGTCGTAACAAAGCGTTCGGATACATGGGGAGGTTCAGGAGATAGTTCAGCTTCCACTTCTTATTTCGTGACGTTTCAAGTAGAGAGTGGGGACCGGATAGAGCTCCAACTAAGTGGGCAGGAATATGGAATGATAGCCGAAGATGATCTTGGCATCCTCACTTTCCAAGGTACTAGATTCGTAAGTTTTGAAAGAAAACATTAAAAAAATCCTCTTCCCAATTATTTTGGAAAGAGGATTTTCTATTTTGTGACGGGTACCCCATCTATAGCATCATTGTGCAGGAGAAATACCTTCTTCTTCCGCTACTTTGTTCAATGCACTAACGAATGATTCTAATGGTTGTGCACCTGAAATAGCATACTTATCATTTAACACAAAAAATGGTACGCCGCGTACGCCTATTTGACCAGCACGTGCGATATCTAATCGAACTTCTGTTAAATAAGCATCAGATTTCAATACTTTTTCTGCTTCTTCTCTAGATAAACCTAGTGACTCGATCAAGTCTAAAAGCACATCATGCTTGCCAATTTCTTTTGCTTCGATGAAATAAGCATGTAATAATAGTTCGTTTGCTTCTTTCGCTTTACCTTGCTCCGATGCCCATTTCACTAAACGATGTGCATCTAGCGTATTGGCTGGTTTCATTGCATCAAAATTATAATCCAAGCCAACCGTTTTTGCTTGTTCTGCAACCCCTACTGTCATTTGCTTTGCAGCTTCTACGCTTTGTCCGTATTTCTCTGCAAGCACTTCATACATCGATTTATCTGATGTTTTTGGTGAATTTGGATCTAGCTCAAAGCTTTTGAATTCTACTTCTGCTCGACCAGCAAAACCTGTTTCTTGTAACGCTTCTTCTAATCTTCTTTTTCCGATATAACAAAACGGACATACGAAATCGGACCATACTTCAATTTTCATCTCCATCACCTCTATTTCATTGTAAAGTGTACTTCTCTTGATTTCAAAATAATTGCCTGAAAGCATAATATACTACCTTATAATGGGGATTTAGCACAATGTAGGGATAATGCGTCTTAGTGCGTCGACTAGTGACCGCTACAAAGGCTAAGAGCGCCACATCGTGTGGCAACGCCTTTGTGACCAACATCCTGTTGGCCTCGGTAGGAGTCGACGCCCGCAGCGAAAATCAATGGAAACTACTAACTTAACAATGTCCGAAACTAACAATAAGTGGTTGAACGAGACAATATACACTGAGAACATGACACTCTCGCCTTTGAACACGACGAACTAGTCAAGCAGATACCGGCCAGGCAAGTTCGACGGGCTTTTAAGAACATTATTCCTATAATATGTCGGAATCATGGTCGTCTCAATCCAAGTAAACTTGCTATTGTAAGAAATTAGTTGCTTTCATCGGCAATTTAGTTGCTCTCATGCTGATTTTAGTTGCTTTCGTACTGAAATTAGTTGCTTTCAATAGCTTTTTGATTGCCTTTATCCGTTATTTGGAATTTTTCATGACGGTGTGAGACCCTGCAAGAGCGTTAGCGACGTAGCGGCTGGTCACTCGCCCAGCGGAAATATAGCGGCCTCCTTATAAAGCTCACTAAGACGCATTATTCCTAAAAAGTAATCTACTTCGTATTGCTTGGAGAGTTACCATATGTCCTCCATTTTATAGTTTTCCAAACTAAAAAGACCTCCCAACCCTAGAAAAAGTCAGGAAGTCCATTTAATTAGTTAGCTAATGCTTCAGTTAATGCTGGCACTACTTGTTTTTTACGAGAAACGACACCTTTTAGTAAAGCTATGTTGTTTTCGAAGTTCACTCCGAAAGCTGCTTCTGCTTTAAGCGCTAATTTTCCAAGCGCTAGTGCTACGGAATCATTATTTAAAATATCCGTTACGACGAAGAAGAATAGATCTAGTTCTTGTTCTTCGATTGCACGATGAATTAATTCTTCTAGTTCTGCTTGGCGACCCATTACGTCGTTTACGTCTACTGCATTTACTTGTGCAATCACTACTTTGTGGTCGCCCATACTGAATTCTTTTGCGTCTAGTGAAAGCAGGTCTTCTAAACTTTTATCACTTAAATCTGCTCCTGCTTTTAGCATAGCTAGTCCGTACTCTTCTGCATTTACGCCAGCGATTTTTTCTAGCTCACGTGCAGCTACAATGTCTTCTTCTGTGCATGTCGGTGATTTGAATAATAATGAATCTGAAACGATTGCAGAAAGCATTAATCCCGCAATATTTGCTGGAATTTCAATGCCTTTTTCTTTATAGATTTTATTTAAAATAGTTGCTGTACATCCTACTGGCTCGGCACGATAGTATAAAGGTTCCGCCGTTTCGAAGTTTGCAATACGGTGATGGTCGATTACTTCTGTTACTTGTACTTCCTCGATACCGTCTGCACTTTGTTGTTTTTCATTGTGATCGACTAAAATAACTTTTTTTGCTTCAGACGCTACGTTTTCGATTAATCTTGGTGCTTCGAATCCGAATTTTTCTAAAGCGAATTTTGTTTCATTGTTTACTTCACCTAAACGAACTGCTTCTGCTTCTACTCCGATTGCATTTTTTAAATGCGCATATACAATTGCAGATGTAATTGTGTCTGTATCCGGGTTTTTATGTCCAAAAACTAATACTTTTTCCATGAGTAATCCTCCTAATAACGATATCCGAATTTATTTTATCATACATCTTGCTGCTCATTGAAAAGTAAATTCGCTAATTTAAGCTTTTGATGTAAAAAGTCGGCGAGCGTATATCCATCCAACACTTTTAAATAAGCAAACAAAGCGCGATTTAATGCGCCTTTCAAACCACAAACCGGTGAAATGACGCATGTATTTGTTTTACAATCAAAGCACTCTACTAAATGGAAATCATCCTCTGTATGCCGAACTACTTGTCCTATATTAATGTCTTCTGGTTCCATTGCCAAACGAATGCCTCCGCCTCTTCCGCGAATCGTTTCAATATAGCCAAGTTTCCCTAATTCATGCGTCACCTTCATCAAATGATTTTTGGAAATACCATATGCATCCGAAATAGCTTGAATTGTGGAAAGATCTTTTCTTTCTTTTGTTCCGAGATATATTAAAACTCTTAAAGAGAAATCTGTATACATAGTTAGTCTCATATTGCCACCGCCATTCTACCAACTAATTATAACGATTTTGACAAACTCGTGAAAGAAATGTGTCTGAATTATTAAAGGTATTTTAAAGATGTATTTTAAATATTGCTTTAAAGAAAATAGAGGAGTATCGTAATAAGTGTAAATAACAAACAAAAAAAGGACGTGTCATATTATGTTATCTCAACAAACTATTGATATCGTAAAATCTACTGCTCCAGTTTTAGAAGTACACGGAGTCGCAATTACTACTACTTTTTATAAAAATCTGTTCGAAGCGCACCCCGAACTATTAAATATATTTAACCATGCTAACCAAGCCAAAGGTCGTCAACAAACAGCACTTGCAAACACTGTATATGCAGCTGCAGTGCATATCGATAACTTAGCTGCCATTATTCCAGTTGTAAAACAAATTGGTCAAAAACATGTAAGTCTTGGTATTAAACCAGAACATTATCCAATCGTTGGCGAACATTTACTTGGAGCTATCAAGGAAGTACTTGGAGACGCTGCAACAGATGATATTATCAATGCGTGGGCGGAAGCATATGGCGTAATCGCGGATGCATTTATCGGCATTGAAGAAGAAATGTATGTAGCTTCCGAGTCCAAACAAGGTGGTTGGAGATTCTTTAAAGATTTCACTGTTGTTAATAAAGTGAAAGAAAGCGAGAATATTACTTCATTCTACTTAAAACCAGCTGACGGAAGTGAAGTACCTGCTTATCCACCGGGTCAATTCATCACAATTCGTGTGAGTGTTCCAGGCGAGAAATATTTACTAAACAGACAATATAGTTTATCAAAAGCTTCCGATTCAGAAAGCTTCCGTATTTCCGTGAAAAAAGAAGATGAAAATAATCCAGAAGGAAAAGTATCGGTTCACTTACACAATAATGTGAACGTTGGGGATACGGTAGAACTAAGTGCACCTGCGGGAGATTTCATCTTAGATCCTGAGAAATCTTCACCTGTTACTTTCATTAGTGGTGGGGTTGGAATTACACCTATGATGAGTATGTTCGAAACAGTTGCGAAAAACCAATCTTCTCGCAAAGTTTCTTTCATCTATAGTGCGCGTAACGAGAGCTTACACCCATTTGATCAAGCTATTCGTTCTTTAATGGAACCAATGGAAGATGCAAAATATGTATCCCTTTACTCCGATACTGGAGATGGTTTTATCACAAAAGACATTCTCGCTGAACATGCAATCCAACAAGGGGATGTATATGTTTGTGGACCAGTTGGATTTATGGAAGCAATGATTAATCATTTACTTGAATTAGGATATGCAAAAGAACAAATTCACTACGAATTCTTCGGACCTGCTATGCAACTTGAGCTAGCAAATGCTTAATCTATGAATGCTTTAAAAGTGTTACTTCTATCAGAAGTAACACTTTTTTTTGATATCATCTATCCACAGGCATTTTTTAACGTTTGAATATGCTTTAAGTAGTGTGCATTTTGGAAGGTAGTGCTATAATTAGCCTAAGAATTTGAGCTTAGTAGAAATGAGTGAAGGTATTAAACATGACTAGACATTATGAAAATAAATATATTCCGCTTGCTACTTTTTTTAAACAATCAACGGCTAAAGAAATCACTTTAACTTATAATGAAATTGAGGCGATTATTGGACAAGCTCTACCAAACGCGGCTTATTTAAGTAGCAGCTGGTGGAAAAAGACAAAGCCTCCAGCATTACATTTTTTTGCATGGGCGGATAGTGGTTACTCCGTTAAAAGTGTGGAAATAGGAAAGTGTATTCATTTCCATAGTGTTGTACATGAAACCGACGAAATTACAGCAGCTGAAAACGAGCAGAAAGATATTCTTGTTATTCGTGAAGCAGAATTCGAAGATGCCCGTCCTTTTATCAAATTGCAAGAAACTATTTTCTCAGAGACCGACTTCATGTTATATGGAAAATCGGATATTCAAATGACAGTACAGAGTATACGAAAAAATTTCACCTCTTGGAAAAACGAAGTCAACTCCATTCTTTTATTAGCAATTATGAATGGGCAATTCGCTGGCTATGTACAATTCACAGGTGGCCCAGCACCTCGTGCTTTGCATAGAGCATCCGTGATCATCGGTGTAAAACAAGAGTTTTCCAATAAAGGGATTGCTTCTTCTCTTATGCTTTACGGTGAGAAATGGGCAAAAGAAGCAGGCATTTCAAAGCTGGAACTAAACGTTATCAAAGAAAATAAGAGAGCTCAAAGATTTTATGAGAAAATCGGATTCGAACATGAAGGCTCAAGAAAAAATGCGCTTATTATTAATGGTGAGTTTGTTGATGAATTTCATATGGGGAAGCTTATATAGGCGTGTAAAGATTGACCAAGCAACATTTGGTCGATCTTTTTTTAGTGAAGGTTTAAGGAAACTCGTTATTCCATAATAAAAGCTCAAGCACCTGTCTCTGTCCGATATAGCTAAGGGGAGTGACGTATATTATAGGGATACTGCGTCGTAGTGCGTCGACTAGTGACCGCTAGGATTTTCACTGCAGTCGTACGCTTTCCACCGGGTAAGCGATGAGCCTTCTCAGGCGTCCGCCTAAGCGGCGGTGAAGGCTCATCGCTTACC
>NZ_VDGG01000055.1 GCF_006861775.1 Psychrobacillus soli
TAGGGAATCTGATCAATTTAAAGCTCTGATAACAGTAGACGCAAAATTAGCAAGCAATTCCCATGGATTTTCGCTGCTGGGAGGCGACTCCAGTGGGATCCAGTGAGCAAAATGAGACTTCACAACGACGCCTAAGCGGCGGTGAAGGCTCATCGCTCACCCCACGGAAAGCGTCCGCCCAGCAGCGGAAATCCCAGCGGACACTCATTTTCAACCCACTATCACGCAGTATCCCTACAATGCTACGCAAGGTTGGATTAAGGACGACGACGCTGATTATCTAGCGAATTCTTTATTGCAGCGAAAACCATAGCGGTACAACTTTAATATGCACCAATTTTTAGAGGGCTTACTAAATAACCAGTTAGTATTTTATCTTAATTCGTTGAAGGAGCAAGTCGTGATGAGTTTAAAAGGTGTGGAGCTCCAAATTGCTATTCCGAAAACATTTGATGCTGGAAAAGTCGCAGAGCAAATGCAACAGCAAAGCGCAGTAAACCAAGCGAATGCACAAGCAGCTTCTGAGAGACAACTAGAAAAGAATAGAGAAACAGTACTAGAATCGAACAACACAACAGAAGCGAGTCTAGAGAACAAAGACAGAGAACAAGCAGAACAAGAACGAAAAAAACGCGAAAAAAAAGAACAAGAAATGAAACAGGCAAAACATCCTTTTAAAGGGAACTTTGTGGATTTTAGCGGATAGGAGCAGGCTATGACGTCTTTAATTCTAGTCATACTATTTTTACTTCAAATAATCAGTTTTTACTTCATCACTTTACTACATGCAAAACTTGCTAAATTTAACAATATGGAAAATAAACAAGCGCAAATCTTATCCGAAATCGAAGACTCTTTTAGTGCATATATAGCCGAGATCAAAGATGAAAATAATCGCCTTTTGCAAGAGTTAAATAACACCAATCCCGTGGTAGCGGCAACGACGGAGTTTGTAGAAGAAAAAGAAAAAGAAGTAGTTCCATCCACTTTTGACATACCAAAAACTTTTGTATCCAAACAACGTGTAGCCAATAGCTATAGTAAAACAGCAACGATAACAGAAAAAAAAGAACCTGTTTCGATAAAAGAAAAAGTTTTTTATTATGATAATGAGGGAAAAAGTATCGATGAAATTGCGAAAATGCTACAAATAGGCAAAACAGAAGTAGAGCTTTTCTTAAAGTTTAAACATTAAAATAGTTGAAAGTATGAAATATGTATGGTATATTACAATACGGTATGAATACACACGCAGTTCGGATGGACTTAGCAGGTGCTCTATTAATAGAGTAGCTAATGAAAAATGATGACTGCGGAAGACTAAACCAAACCAGGAGGAAATTATCATGTCAGTAATCTCAATGAAACAATTACTTGAAGCTGGTGTACACTTTGGACACCAAACTCGCCGTTGGAACCCAAAAATGAAGAAATACATTTTTGTTGAACGTAACGGTATCTACATCATCGATCTTCAAAAAACGGTGAAAAAATTAGAAGAAGCTTATAATTTCATGCGTCAAGTTGGTCAAGACGGTGGGAAAGTCCTATTCGTTGGAACTAAAAAACAAGCTCAAGAAGCTATTAAAGAAGAAGCTGAACGTTCAGGTAACTACTATATTAACCAACGTTGGTTAGGTGGTACTTTAACAAACTTCGGTACTATTCAAAAACGTGTAGCTCGTCTAAAAGCTATTGAAAAAATGGAAGAAGACGGCACATTTGATGTACTTCCTAAAAAAGAAGTAGTTCAACTTAAAAAAGAACACGAACGTCTTGTTAAATTCTTAGGCGGTATCCGTGATATGAAAGCTATTCCAGATGTAATGTTCGTAGTTGACCCACGCAAAGAGCGTATCGCTGTTGCGGAAGCACGTAAATTGAACATTCCATTAGTAGGAATCGTTGATACAAACTGTGATCCAGATGAAATCGACTATGTAATTCCTGCAAATGACGACGCAATTCGTGCAGTTAAATTATTAACAGCTAAAATGGCGGATGCATTACTTGAAGCTAGACAAGGTGAAGACGAAGAAGTAACTCCAGCTGAAGTTGCTGCTGAGTAAGACACATGTAATGAACAGGTGATAAGCGGCCAAACCACTTATCACCTTTTTTTGAGAAATTGAATTTATTCGTACTAGGAGGAATTTAAAATGGCAGTTACAGCACAAATGGTAAAAGAATTGCGTGAAAAAACTGGCGCAGGTATGATGGATTGTAAGAAAGCTTTAGTACAAACAGACGGTAATTTAGAAGCGGCAATCGACTTTTTACGTGAAAAAGGTCTTTCTTCTGCAGCTAAAAAAGCAGATCGTATCGCTGCTGAAGGTACTACTTTCATCCAAATCGAAGGAAATAAAGCTGTACTTTTAGAAATGAATGCAGAAACAGATTTCGTTGCGAAAAACGAAGCTTTCCAACAATTAGTTCAACAAGTTGCTACACATTTATTAGCTACTGAACCAGCTTCAGTTGAAGAAGCTTTAGCTTCAACACTTGAAGAAGGTGTTACAGTAGAAAACGCTATTTCAAATGCAGTTGCAAAAATCGGAGAAAAAATTACACTTCGTCGTTTTGTAATTGAAACGAAAACAGATGCTGATGCATTTGGTCCTTACCTACATATGGGTGGACGCATTGGTGTTCTAACTGTTCTTGAAGGTGCAACTAACGAGCAAGCAGCTAAAGACGTTGCAATGCACGTTGCAGCACTTAACCCTGCACACATCTCTCGTGACGCAGTATCTGCTGAAGAAGTAGAGCATGAGCGTAAAGTATTAACAGAACAAGCATTAAACGAAGGTAAACCTGAAAATATCGTTGCGAAAATGGTTGAAGGCCGTCTTGGTAAATATTTCGAAGAGGTTTGCTTATTAGACCAATCTTTCGTTAAAAACCCTGATCAAAAAGTAGGCGTTTTCGTTGAATCAACTGGTGGTAAACTAGTTTCATTCACTCGCTATGCGGTTGGAGAAGGTATCGAAAAACGTGAAGATAACTTCGCTGAAGAAGTAATGAGCCAAGTAAAAGGTAACTAATTTGACATGCAGAAAATACGACGAGTATTTTCCGCTAAATAGACAAAAACTCTAGGGAACACGCAATTAGTGTTCCCTATTTTTCAAGAAAAGAGATGGAGGATACCTATGAGCACACCACAATACAAAAGAATCGTTTTAAAATTGAGTGGCGAAGCATTAGCTGGAGAGCAAGGTTTCGGACTATCACCCGATATTATCAAGTCGGTAGCAGAGCAAGTGAAGGAAGTAGTGGAACTAGGCGTCGAAGTTGCCGTTGTAGTAGGTGGAGGTAACATTTGGCGAGGAAAAGTAGGAAGCGAAATGGGTATGGATCGTGCAACTGCAGATTATATGGGTATGCTTGCTACGGTTATGAATTCACTTGCGTTACAAGATTCACTTGAAAAATGCGGGATTGAAACTCGTGTTCAAACTTCCATCGAAATGCGTCAAGTTGCAGAGCCATACATACGAAGACGAGCAATTCGTCATTTAGAAAAAAAACGAGTAGTTATTTTTGCAGCTGGAACAGGGAACCCTTACTTCTCGACCGATACAACTGCCGCTTTACGTGCAGCAGAAATAGAAGCAGATGTAATATTAATGGCTAAAAATAATGTTGATGGTGTATATTCTGCAGATCCTAGGACCGATACTACAGCTATTAAATACGATGAGTTGTCATTTATCGAGGTAATCCAACAAGGTTTACAGGTGATGGATTCTACTGCATCTACATTATGTATGGACAATGACATTGCGCTTATTGTATTCTCAATAATGGAAAATGGAAATATTAAAAAGGCTGTGCTAGGGGAAACGATTGGTACAGTCGTTAGGAGGAATTCATAATGCCGAAACAAGTAATTGAGCAAACGAAAGATAAAATGGCAAAAACGATTCAAGTTTATACGAGAGAGCTTGCGTCTATTCGAGCTGGTCGTGCAAATGCATCTTTGCTTGACAAAATTTCAATCGATTATTATGGTGCTCCAACACCAATTAATCAAATGGCAGGTATTTCGACTCCAGAGGCTCGGTTAATCACGATTCAACCTTATGACAAATCAGTTCTTGGGGATATTGAAAAGGCAATTTTAAAGTCAGATATAGGTATTACACCTACTAATGACGGTTCTTTAATTCGTCTAGCGATTCCTGCTCTTACGGAAGAACGCCGTAAAGAATTAGTGAAACAAGTGAAAAAAGAAGCGGAAGAAGCAAAAGTTAATATTCGTAATGTTCGCCGTGATGGTAACGATGATCTTAAAAAGCTTGAAAAAGCTGGAGATATTACAGAAGATGATTTAAGAAACTATACAGAAGAAATTCAAAAATTAACAGATGCAAATATTGAAAAAATCGATGCAGTTACGAAAGATAAAGAAAAAGAAATCTTGGAAGTGTAACTTAATCCAGTAATGATTCCAAATGATTGTTTGAACTTTTTGTTTGGAAAAGGCGTCCTTTTAGTGGGACGCCTTTTTATATTGAGATATATTTGATATGATAGGTCATATATGTTCCTAGTTAGTAAGGTGGGGGTTTCAATATGTTAAAAAAGCTTATCCGTAAAAATGAACGATCGATAAGTATTCCTTTAGAGAAACGAAAAGAAAATGCCCAACAAGAACAATTACCAAGCCATATAGCGATTATTATGGACGGAAATGGTAGATGGGCGAATAAGAGGGCACTACCCCGCGTAGCTGGTCATCACGAAGGCATGAAGACTGTTAAGAAAATAACTAGGTTTGCGAATAAAGTTGGTATAAAAGAGTTAACTTTATACGCTTTTTCTACGGAAAATTGGAAAAGGCCTAAAGTAGAAGTAGAATTTTTAATGCGATTGCCAGAAGAATTTTTAAGTACGTATTTACCAGAGTTAATTGAGCAAAATGTTCAAGTACGAATGATGGGTAATATACAATCATTGCCTGAGCATACGAAAAGAGCAGTAAAAAAAGCAATGGATCAAACTGCTAATAATGATGGCTTAATATTAAACTTTGCTTTGAATTATGGGAGTAGAGATGAAATCGTTCAAGCTGTCGGTCAAATTGCGCATGAAGTACAAGAAGGAAATATTACAGTAGAAGAGATTTCAGAGGAATTAATAAGCAATCACTTGATGACGAAACATTTAAGTGATCCAGATTTACTCATTCGTACAAGTGGAGAAGTGCGTTTAAGTAATTTTATGCTATGGCAGCTTGCTTATACGGAATTTTGGTTTACAGACACTTTATGGCCTGATTTTGATGAATCGTGTTTGATGGATGCGATTGAAAATTATCAAAAAAGAAATAGGAGATATGGTGGGTTGAAGGAGGGGGAAGGGAATTGAAGGTACGGATTATTACGGCAGTTATTGCAGCTGCATTTTTTCTTCCGATTGTTTGGTTAGGTGGACCTATTTTTACTGCACTTATATATATAATGGCTGCAATAGGAGTTTATGAGCTACTACGAATGAAAGACTTACCAATATTTTCATTTGCAGGGGCTATCTCTTTGCTCCTCTTATTTGTGCTTTTATTGCCATCATCGATCGCGGATATCGTATTTGAGGTAACAGGTCATTCAAAAATCGAATGGGTTTTTGTCGTTGTTTTTTTGCTACTAATTTATACTGTACTTGTGAAGAACCGATTTACGTTTGACGATGCCGCTTTTATGTTGTTAGGTACTTTGTATGTAGGAATCGGATTTCACTACTTTATTGAAACAAGAGATGCAGGGTTAACCTATTTAATATTTGCACTAATTGTTGTTTGGGCAACAGATTCCGGTGCATATTTTACAGGTAGAAAAATTGGAAAGCGTAAATTATGGCCAGAAATCTCACCAAATAAAACGGTAGAAGGGTTTATCGGGGGTATAGTTTGGGCATTAATAGCAGCATTTATCATTCACTTTATAAGTCCACTTACGAACTCGTACCTCATATTAATCGGAATTACGATTGCTGCCTCTATTTTTGGGCAATTAGGTGATTTGGTAGAGTCTGCGATTAAAAGGCATTATAATGTAAAAGATTCTGGTAAGATTTTACCCGGTCACGGCGGTATATTAGATCGCTTTGACAGCCTTCTTTTTGTCTTGCCATTATTACACTTTTTACATTTCATCTAAGGAGACATAATTTCATGCAAAAAAGAATAAGTTTATTAGGGGCAACTGGTTCTATTGGTATTCAAACATTAGATATTATAAGAGAACATCCGGAACATTTTCAGTTGGTTGCATTTTCGGTAGGAAAAAACATCGAAGTAACGAGAAAAATCATTAAGGAATTTCCAGTGCAATTAGTTTCCGTTATAGCAGAAGAAGATGCACGGCAATTACAAAAAGAATTCTCACACGTAGAATTTGTTTACGGGGGGGGAGGATTAGTACAAGTTGCTGCCCATACAAATGCCGATGTTTTAGTCAATGCTGTGCTTGGAAGTGTTGGATTGAATCCGACGCTCGAGGCGATAAAAAAAGGAATTACGATTGCCATCGCCAATAAGGAAACGCTTGTTACAGCTGGTCATCTTGTTATGCAAGCTGCAAAAGAATATAATGTGCCAATTTTACCTGTAGATAGTGAACATTCTGCTCTTTTTCAAGCAATGAATGGAGAAAAAAATACAGAAATCAATAAGTTAATCATTACAGCTTCTGGTGGTAGTTTCCGAGATCGTACGAGAGATGAGCTAAAAAACGTTACGGTAAAAGACGCCTTAAATCATCCTAACTGGTCAATGGGATCTAAAATTACGATAGATTCGGCTACGATGATGAATAAAGGATTAGAAGTAATTGAAGCACGTGTCCTTTTTGATATATCGTACGACGATATTGAAGTATTGTTACATAGAGAAAGTATTATTCATTCCATGGTTGAATTTCAAGATACGAGTGTAATCGCTCAACTAGGAACTCCGGATATGAGAGTTCCAATTCAGTATGCATTGTCTTATCCAGATAGACTATCGCGTCCTCAAGCCAAGCGATTGAATTTAGCTGAAATCGGTAAATTGCATTTTGAAGAAATGGATTATAAGCGTTACTATGCATTGAAGCTAGCGATTGATGCAGGACGAGCAGCTGGCACGATGACGACTGTATTAAATGCGGCAAATGAAGCGGCAGTTGCGTTGTTTTTACAAGAGAAAATTGGCTTTTTAACAATTGATGAACTAATTGAACGGGCAATGGATGCACATGTGAACATTTCAAGTCCAGATTTAGAAACAATCTTACATGTAGACGCTGAAACGAGAAAAACCGTGCAAAACATGATAAAATAATGCAAGACAAGCTGGAACATGATAAAGGTGGGGTATAATGGAAACAGCCATTGCGTTTATAATAATTTTTGGAAGTATCGTATTTTTCCATGAGCTAGGGCATTTTATTTTTGCGAAAAAAGCGGGAATTATGGTGCGAGAGTTTGCGATTGGGATGGGTCCGAAAATTTTTGCTATGACTAAAGGCGAAACGCTCTATACGTTAAGACTATTACCAATAGGTGGGTATGTGCGGATGGCAGGGGAAGAAATGGACTCTGTCGAACTACAACCTGGGTTTAGACTAGGAATTCGGGTAAACGATGCCAATGAAATCGATCAAATCGTTCTCAATCAAAACAAGCAATTTCCGGATATGCTTTTTTTAGAAGTAGAGAAATCGGATTTGATGAAGGAAATGTTCATTGAAGGCTATGACGAAGAGGAACGATTAGTTAGATACAAAGTAGCTAGAAATGCTAAGATCAATGAGAATGGCAAGGAAACGTTCATTGCTCCATATGATCGCCAATTTGGATCCAAAACAGTTGGACAAAGATCAATGGCTATTTTTGCAGGACCACTTTTTAACTTCATATTAGCATTTTTCATCTTTTTATTGCTTGGTTTATTTCAAGGGGTTCCGACATACGAACCTGTTATTACAACCGTAGTAGCAGATAGTCCTGCAGCACAAGCGGGGATGAAAGATGGAGATTTAGTAACAGCGATTAATGGAAACTCGATTTCTACATGGGATGAGTTTTCAGAAGAAGTAAAAGTAAGTCCAAATGAGAATATGAACTTCACGATTGATCGAAATGGCGAGACATTAGAATTGTCCATGACGCCGAATGAAGTTGTAGTGGGCAAAGAAACAGTTGGACAAATTGGTGTTCAATATATTAGTCCATTAGAAAAAAGTCCATTGAAAGCTATACCGTATGGTGCGGAGCAAACGTATGAAACGACTAAACGAATATTTACTTTATTAGGTACTTTAATTACAGGCAATTTCTCAATCGATGACTTATCAGGTCCGGTTGGAATTTATAAAGCAACAGAAGAAGTTGCTCAATACGGCGTGTTTAACTTAATGTACTGGGCAGCATTACTAAGCATTAACTTAGGAATTATGAACTTGTTGCCACTTCCTGCACTGGATGGTGGTCGATTATTATTTTTCTTATTTGAAGCCATTCGAGGCAAACCAATTGATAAGCAAAAAGAAGGAATGGTTCACTTTGTCGGAATCATGCTTCTAATGGTATTAATGGTAGTTGTAACTTGGAATGATATACAACGGTTCTTCTTTTAAAGAAGAACTTAAAGAAGGGAAAGTTCGCGCCAATGAACTTTCCTTTCTTTTTTCAGTTAAAGGTTATGAAGGAGGGAATCGCTATTATGCAAGATGGTAAAATGAGAATGTACTTATTGTTGCAACAACTTGAGTTAACAGAGGATTCTTTCGTCAAGTATTTCGAACATGCATCCATCACAAGATTTACAGTGCATAAAAAAATTAGACAATGGCAATTTCAAATCCAATTACCGGCTATTTTGCCGATCGATGTATACACTATTTTACAAACTCGTATGCAAGAAAAATTTGCAGGTATAGCGAACGTTTCATTATCGATTAAGTGTGAAAATGCAAGCGTAACGGACGAGTTAATAAAACAATATTGGACGAACGTATTAAAAGAATTAAGTGATATGTCACCGCCACTTAAAGATTGCTTGCAAAAGCAACAACCAGAGTGGAATGGGCAAATGATTCAACTAACAAGTGGGAACGAGTTAGAACTTCTCACATTTAAAAAGAAATATATGGAGTTACTCGCTAACGTTTATGAAGGTTTTGGCTTTCCAAAAGTGGCTATCGATTTTCGGTTAGTAGAAAACACAGAAGCAATAGCGGAAGCACAAATGGCATTTTTGGAGCAGCGACGAATAGAAGAAGAAGAACTTGGAAAAAAAGCATTATTAGACTTACAAAACAGAGAACAAAATCGTCAAGAAGCTGGGGACGATGTAGCAGATGGACCTTTCCAACTCGGAATACCGCTTAAGAAAGAGGAGCCAATTTTAGAAATACGAACGATACAAGACGAAGAGAGAAGAGTGACGATTGAAGGTTTTGTATTTGACGTAGAAGTGAAAGAACTACGAAGTGGAAGATCGCTTCTAACAGCGAAAGTAACGGATTATACAGATTCTATTCTTGTCAAAATGTTCTCTAGAGACAAAGAAGATGCACAAATGATGCAACGCCTTCAAAAAGGTATGTGGATAAAAGTAAGAGGTTCCGTACAAAATGATACATTCGTTCGAGATCTCATCATTATGGCGCAAGATATGTCAGAAATAAATCCCGTACTTCGTTTTGATACTGCTAAAGAAAAACGAGTAGAATTACATATGCACTCTCCAATGAGTCAAATGGACGCAGTATCCTCTGTGTCATCCGTTGTATCTCAAGCAGCAAAATGGGGACATAAGGCGATTGCTATTACGGACCATGCCAATGTGCAATCGTTCCCTGAAGCGTACGCAGCTGGTAAAAAGAATGGCATTAAAATTCTATATGGTCTAGAAGCTAATCTAGTGCATGACGGCGTTCCGATTGCTTATGACGAACAACATACACGACTCGAAGATGCCACTTATATTGTGTTTGACGTGGAAACAACAGGTTTATCGGCAACTTACGATAAAATAATTGAGCTAGCTGCAGTCAAGATGAAAAATGGTAATATTATCGATAAATTTGAACGATTTGCTAACCCTCACCATGCTCTTTCTGCGACAACTATTGAACTAACCGGTATTACCGATGATATGGTACAAAATGCTCCAGAAATTGAAGATGTGATTAAGGATTTTTATGAATTCATTGGTGATGGCATAATTGTTGCTCATAATGCATCCTTTGATATGGGCTTTTTATATGAAGGCTATCGACGATGTGGCATCGATCATTTTACCCATCCTGTTATTGATACTTTGGAGCTTGCGAGATTTTTACATCCGGAGCTTAAAACGCATCGACTAGGGTCTCTTGCTAAGAAATTTAACATCGAGTTAACACAAGCCCACCGAGCAATATTTGACTGTGAAGCAACGGGGTATTTACTGCTTCATTTACTCAAAGAAGCAGAAGAAAAAAATATTGAATATCACGATGATTTCAATAAACATATTGGACAAGGCGATTCGTATAAACGAGCGAGACCATCCCACTGTACAATTTTAGCAGTCAATGATGAAGGGCTTAAAAACTTATTTAAGCTAGTTTCTCTATCCCATATTACAACGTTTTATCGGGTCCCACGAATTAAGCGATCTGTATTGCAAAAGCATCGTGCAGGTTTAATAATTGGTTCAGGGTGTGATAAAGGGGAAGTTTTTGAGGGACTTATGCAAAAACCTCTAGAACAAGTAGAAGAAATCGCTAAGTTCTATGATTATTTAGAGATACATCCGAAAGAAGTGTATTCTCATTTACTTGAGCTAGAGTTAGTGCGTGATGAATGGAATTTAGAAGATATTATTCGCAAAATGATCAAACTAGGGAAAAAGCTCAATCTTCCTGTAGTCGCAACGGGAAATGTACATTATTTACATGAGAATGATGCGATTTTCAGAAAGATATTAGTGAACTCTCAAGGTGGAGCAAATCCGCTAAACCGTCATGAGTTACCTAAAGTGCATTTCCGTACGACAAACGAGATGCTCGATGCATTTTCATTCCTTGGGGAAGAATTGGCGACAGAAATTGTGATAACGAACCCGAACAAAATTGCGGATTCCATTGAGGACATTAAACCGATTAAAGATGATTTATATACGCCTAAAATTGAAGGCGCAGATGAAGAAGTTAGATCGCTCACGTATTCGAAAGCAAAAGAAATATACGGAGAAGAACTGCCTGAAATAGTAGAAGCTCGTATAGAGAAAGAGTTAACCTCGATAATTGGGCATGGATTTGCGGTTATTTATTTAATTTCACATAAATTAGTGAAAAAATCGCTTGATGATGGTTACTTGGTTGGTTCTCGTGGTTCAGTTGGATCTTCATTAGTCGCAACCTTGACCGAAATTACGGAAGTAAATCCATTGCCACCACATTACGTTTGCCCGAACTGTCAGCATTCGGAATTTTTTCTGGACGGTTCAGTTGGTTCCGGGTTTGATTTACCTAATAAGTCTTGCGAAAAATGCGACACTCCTTATGTGAAAGATGGACAAGATATACCGTTTGAAACATTCCTAGGATTTAAAGGAGATAAAGTTCCAGATATTGACTTGAATTTCAGTGGTGAATATCAACCGGTAGCGCATAACTATACAAAAGAGCTTTTCGGGGAAGAATATGTATTCAGAGCAGGTACAATTGGAACAGTTGCCGAAAAAACAGCTTATGGATATGTCCGAGGCTATATGAATGATAATAATTTAACGTTGCGTGGAGCAGAGATTGATCGATTAGTGCAAGGATGTACAGGAGTAAAACGTACGACTGGTCAGCATCCAGGAGGAATTATCGTAGTTCCAGATTATATGGATATTTTTGATTTCTCTCCGATTCAATTCCCAGCAGATGCGCAAGATTCTGAATGGAAAACGACACACTTTGACTTCCATTCCATCCACGATAATTTATTGAAACTTGATATACTTGGACACGATGATCCGACGGTTATTCGCATGCTCCAAGATTTGTCCGGAATTGATCCGAAAACGATTCCTACGGATGATCCAGAAGTCATGAAAATATTCAGTGGAACGGAATCATTAGGTGTTACAGAAGAGCAAATAGATTGTAAAACAGGAACACTTGGGATTCCGGAGTTTGGAACACGATTCGTTCGCCAAATGTTAGAAGAAACGAAACCATCGACGTTTTCCGAACTTGTGCAAATATCGGGTCTTTCTCATGGAACTGACGTATGGCTTGGAAATGCACAAGAGCTTATCCAAGATGGAACATGTCAATTATCCGACGTTATTGGTTGTCGTGATGACATTATGGTTTATTTAATCTATCAAGGTTTAGATCCTTCATTAGCATTTAAAATTATGGAATCCGTCCGAAAAGGGAAAGGGTTAACTCCAGAGTTTGAATCTGAAATGAAAGCAAAAGGTGTAGCCAATTGGTATATCGAATCATGTAAAAAGATCAAGTACATGTTCCCTAAAGCCCATGCCGCTGCATACGTGTTAATGGCAGTTCGTATTGCATATTTCAAAGTACATTTTCCAATACTATACTATGCAGCATACTTTACTGTTCGAGCATCTGACTTTGACTTAATATCTATGGTGAATGGATCGCACACAATGCGAGCAAAATTAGATGAAATAAATGCAAAAGGATTGGACGCTGCTCCTAAAGAAAAAAGTTTGTTGACTGTTCTAGAAATTGCACTTGAAATGTCAGAACGTGGTATTAAAATGCAAAAAGTAGATTTGTACAAATCAAAAGCAACAGAATTTATTATTGAAGGAAATACACTGATTCCTCCTTTTAATGCGATTCCTGGACTAGGAACGAACGTTGCGATTCAAATTACAAAAGCGAGACTAGATGGCTTATTTTTATCGAAAGAGGATTTACAACAAAGAGGAAGAGTTTCGAAAACAATTATCGAATATATGGATGCAATGGGTTGTTTAGAAGGCCTTCCGGAAGCCAATCAGTTATCGTTGTTTTAGCATGTAGTTTGCATGAAGACCATAAGTATGGTAATATAAAACTACCAATGTTTCATAGTTCTGTGACGAAAGAGTGGGATTTCCCGCTCTTTTCTGTTGTTATATAGAAAATCATGGTTGTGTAGGAGGCTTATATGAGTAATATTACCAGCGAAATTGAGAACCTTGTAACGCCTATTTTACAAGAGTTGAACTTAGAGCTTATTGACATTGAATTTGTAAAAGAAGGTCGCGATTGGTTTTTACGAATCTATATTGATACACCGACTGGTGGTATAGATATTGAACAATGTGCTCAAGTTAGTGAAAAACTAAGCGAAAAATTAGACGTGATCGACCCGGTTAAGGAAAACTATTTCTTAGAAGTTTCCTCACCAGGAGCAGAGCGTCCATTGAAAAAAGATGCTGATTTCATAGCAGCAGTTGGAAAGTATGTTTTCATTAAAACGTATGAACCAATAAATGGTGCAAAAGAATTTGAAGGGACATTGCTTTCCTTTTCAGTAGAAGAAGGCGCATTGATAGAAGTTCGTGTGAAAACAAGAAGAGTTAAAATTCAAATTGATAAAGAGAAAATTGCGCTTGCTCGTTTAGCAATCGATTTCTCTGCATAATGTATATTGAGGAGTGATGGCTATGAGTAGTGATTTATTAGATGCGCTAACTGCGCTCGAAAAACAAAAAGGAATTTCTAGAGATGTATTAATCGAAGCAATCGAAGCAGCATTAGTAACTGCTTATAAACGAAATTTTAACCAAGCGCAAAATGTGCGAGTGGATATTAATCTGGCAGTTGGAACTATGCTCGTTTATTCTCGTAAAGATGTAGTGGAAGAAGTAACAGATGATCGATTACAAATTTCGTTAGAAGATGCACGAGCGATCAATCCACATTATGTGGTAGGAGATGTCGTGGAAGAAGAAGTAACCCCACGTAATTTCGGTCGTATTGCCGCACAAACTGCGAAACAAGTCGTGACACAACGCGTACGGGAAGCAGAACGCGGACTTATCTATGAAGAGTATGTAGATCGTGAAGACGATATTGTTAGTGGAATCGTTGAGCGTTTAGATGCACGTAATATTTACGTTGGCTTAGGGAAAGTAGAGGCAGTACTTCCTGCGAATGAACAAATCCAAACGGAAACGTATCGTCCACATGATCGTATTAAAGTGTATATTACAAAAGTAGAACGTACTTCTAGAGGACCTCAAGTGTTTGTTTCTAGAACACATCCTGGCTTCCTTCGCCGTTTGTTTGAAATGGAAGTTCCTGAGATTTTTGAAGGAATCGTGGAGATAAAATCGATTGCCCGTGAAGCAGGAGACCGTTCCAAAATCTCCGTTTATGCGCATAACGAAGAAATCGATCCAGTAGGTTCTTGTGTTGGGGCAAAGGGTGCCCGTGTACAAACGATTGTAAATGAGTTAAATGGAGAGAAAATTGACATAGTTGAATGGTCAGAAGATCCAGTCGTTTTCGTCGCAAATGCACTGAGTCCTTCCAAAGTATTAGATGTTCAAGTAAACGAAGAAGAAAAGTCTACTACGGTAGTAGTTCCAGATTATCAACTTTCACTTGCAATTGGGAAAAGAGGGCAAAATGCAAGACTTGCTGCTAAACTGACTGGTTGGAAAATTGATATTAAAAGTGAAACAGATGCAAGAGAACTAGGGATTTATCCGAATGAAAACTCCCCAGAAGTTATTATCGAGAACATGGATGACGAACTGGATGATTTCGATTTTTATAAAGACGAAGAGTAAGAATAAGCAAGGATGGTGAGCTTGTATGGCGATTCAAAAGAAAATACCATTACGTAAATGTGTTGCTACTGGCGAAATGTTGCCGAAAAAGGAAATGATTCGCATCGTTCGGTCAAAAGAAGGCGAAGTATCGGTTGATATAACTGGGAAAAAATCAGGTCGTGGCGCATACGTATCTAAAACGATCGAAGCTGTAAACCAAGCGAAAAAGAAAAATTCACTAGGCAATCATTTAGAAGCTTCAATTCCAAATGAAATATATGATGAACTTATCGTCATTATTGAGAGAGAAAAACTAAAATGACCATAGAACAGCAAATTACCCAACTACTTGGACTTGCAACTCGAGCAAGAAAAACTATTTCTGGTGAAGAGTTAGTCGTTAAAGAAATAAGAAGCAAAAAAGCAAAGCTAGTAGTTTTAGCATCGGATGCTTCTGATAATACTGCAAAAAAACTGAATGATAAATGTGCATCTTTTAACGTTGAGCTGCATGTCTTTGGAGACCGGCACGATCTCGGACATGCGACGGGAAAAGAGGCCAGGGTGGCAATAGCCATTATGGATGACGGTTTCGCTAAAAAACTGTCCGGCCTTCTCAACGAATATAACCGGGGGTGAGCTAATGACTAAAATCAGAGTTCATGAATACGCGAAACAAATAGATAAATCGAGTAAAGAAGTTATTGAGCAACTAGGAAAACTTAATATTCAAGTATCAAATCATATGGCAATGCTTGAAGGAGATGCTGTTCAAAAATTGGATAGTGTTTATAAAAAGACTTCCGCTAAACCAGCTCAAAATCAATCACAAGCAAAACCAGCTAGTCAGTCACAATCAAGACCTGCTAGTCAATCACAATCAAGGCCAGCAAATCAGTCGCAATCAAGACCTGCTAGTCAATCTCAATCAAGACCAGCAAATCAATCGCAAGCAAAACCGACTCAAACTAGTACAAACCAAGGAACAAATAATCAATCAAAAGATAAAAAACCTTTTAATAATAACAATAATCGCCCAGGCGGAAATAACCGACCAGGCGGCCAAAATAGACCGGGTGGACAAAATAGACCTGGACAAAAATTCCAAAAGCGAAGAAAAGGTCCAACTACACCTGTTCAACCGCCAGTACCGAGAAAAGAAAGAGAACTTCCTGAAAAAATTACATTTACTGAGTCATTAACAGTAATGGAGTTAGGAAAAAAACTTGGTCGTGAACCAGCAGAAATTATTAAAAAACTATTTTTACTTGGGGTAATGGCAACGATAAACCAAGAACTGGATAAGGATGCAATTGAGTTAATTTGTGCAGACTACGGAGTAGAAGTAGAAGAAGAAATTAAAATCGATATTACCGATTTAGAAGTACATTTCGAATCTACCGAAGAAGACTCAGCTAACTTAACAGAACGTCCACCAGTTGTTACAATTATGGGACATGTTGACCACGGGAAAACAACTCTACTAGACTCGATCCGTCATACGAAAGTTACGGCTGGAGAAGCTGGTGGTATTACACAACATATTGGTGCTTACCAAGTAGTGGAAAACGGTAAAAAGGTTACATTCCTAGATACGCCTGGACATGCTGCGTTTACTACAATGCGTGCTCGCGGTGCGAAAATTACGGATATTACCATTCTTGTAGTTGCTGCCGATGATGGTGTTATGCCACAAACAGTTGAAGCGATTAACCATGCGAAAGCTGCAGAAGTACCAATCATCGTTGCAGTTAACAAAATGGATAAACCAGCTGCAAATCCAGACCGTGTGATGCAAGAACTAACTGAACATGGTTTAGTTCCAGAAGCATGGGGCGGGGAAACTATTTTCGTACCAATTTCTGCATTAAAAGGAGAAGGTATTGATAGCCTCCTGGAAATGGTATTGTTAGTATCGGAAGTTGGAGAACTAAAAGCTAATCCAAAACGTCTTGCATTAGGTTCTGTAATTGAAGCTCAACTAGATAAAGGTAGAGGATCAGTTGCAACACTACTCGTTCAAGACGGAACGCTTAATGTTGGAGATCCTATTGTTGTAGGTCATGCATACGGTCGCGTACGTGCAATGGTGAATGATTTAGGTCGTCGTGTAAAATCAGCAGGCCCATCAACACCTGTAGAGATTACAGGGTTAAATGAAGTACCACAGGCGGGAGACCGTTTTGTCGTGTTTGAAGATGAAAAAACTGCTCGACAAGTTGGGGAAACACGTGCTTCCCATGCACAAGTTAACCAACGTTCTGAAAAGACTCGTGTGACATTAGACAATTTATTTGATCAAATGAAACAAGGGGAAATGAAAGAGCTTAACTTAATCGTAAAAGCAGACGTACAAGGTACGGTTGAAGCAATGGCTGCTTCTCTTATGAAAATTGAAGTAGAAGGTGTAAATGTTCGAATCATTCACACAGGTGCTGGAGCGATCACCGAATCAGATATTACACTTGCTGCTGCATCAAACGCAATCGTCATCGGATTTAATGTACGCCCTGATACGAATGCGAAACGTGCAGCGGATGAAGAAGGCGTAGATATCCGTCTACACCGCGTAATTTATAAAGTAATCGAAGAGATTGAATTTGCGATGAAAGGATTACTTGATCCTGAATTCCAAGAAAAAATTATTGGGCAAGCAGAAGTTCGTGAAACGTTTAAAGTTTCAAAAGTTGGAACGATTGCTGGTTCATACGTGATCGAAGGTAAAATTTCGAGAGATAGTGGTGTTCGTATTATCCGTGATTCCATCGTTATTTTTGAAGGCGAATTAGATACACTAAAACGTTTCAAAGATGACGCAAAAGAAGTAGCAAAAGGATATGAATGTGGTATTACGATTAAAAACTTCAATGATATAAAAGAAGGCGACATTATCGAAGCCTATATTATGGAAGAGATTAAACGAAAATGATCGTATATGCAGAGTGTGAATTCCTCATTCCTACTGCACATTCATTAAAAGAAAAACGAGCTGTTCTGCAACGAATGCTCACTCGCACGAAACAAAAATTTAATGTTTCTATTTCGGAATTAGCTCATCAAGATGTATGGCAGCGGACGACTATTGGTATCGTGTCCGTTGCTTCACAAAAGGATGCAGCAGAACGTGAGCTTACTCACGCTATTCGTTATTTAGAATCGTATCCGGAATGGGAATGCATCGAAATTAGAAAAGAACATTTATGATAGAAAATGAGGTGTAGCCATCATGTCGATGCGCGCTAACCGAGTTGCTGAACAAATGAAAAAAGAGTTAGGCGAAATTATTGGCCGAAAGTTAAAAGATCCTCGTATCGGTTTTGTTACAGTAACGGATGTTGCAGTAACAGGTGATTTACAGCAAGCGACGATTTATATAACTGTCCTTGATGGAAATCGTCAAGATACGTTAAAAGCTTTAGAAAAAGCAAAAGGATTTATCCGTTCGGAAATCGGACAACGTATTAGATTACGTATAACGCCTGAACTATTATTTGAATTTGATGAATCTGCAGCTTATGGTAATCGAATAGATGATTTACTAAGACAGATTAATAAATCATCTGAAGAGTAAAACAAACAAAGAAGTCTGCTTAAAATAATGAGCAGACTTCTTTGTTGTATCTTATGAAATTAGGGGTGAACTATATGTACGAAGGTATACTTCCATTGTGGAAAGAAAAAGGAATGACTTCGCACGACTGCGTGTTTAAACTACGCAAAATATTAAAAATGAAACGAATTGGTCATACAGGTACATTAGATCCAAGTGTAGAAGGTGTTCTACCCATTTGTTTAGGGCAGGCAACAAAAGTATCCGAATATATTATGAACGAAGGTAAGACATACATTGCAACCGTTTCTATAGGCTCATCTACTTCAACCGAAGATGCAGACGGCGAAGTGATCGAACAAGACAACACAGAAAAACATTTATCTCGGGCTCAAATTTTAGAAGTACTTAAAGAATTAACCGGTGAAATAACGCAAACTCCACCAATGTTTTCTGCTGTAAAAGTAAATGGGAAAAAACTATATGAATATGCAAGAGAAGGAAAAGAAGTAGAACGTCCTAGTCGAAAAGTAATTATTTATAAACTGATTCTACTTGATGAACAGGAAGATTTCTCTGGTGAAAATGTACAATTTAAGATTGAAATAGGATGTAGTAAAGGGACGTATATTCGAACACTTGCTGTCCAAATTGGAGAGTTACTTGGATACCCTGCCCATATGTCTTCATTAGTACGAACAACTTCAGGAAACTTTACAAAAGACCAATGCTTAACTCTCCAAGAAGTCCAACAAGCAGTTGAAAATCTGCAGTTAAATAACACCATTTTACCGTTAAAAGAAGCGCTCAGGTCTTGGCCATCGATTGAAATAACAGAAGAAACTAAAAAGAGTATTACAAACGGTCAAGTAGTAGAATCCCATCCATTATTAGAAATGAATGATAAAATTATTTACACATCTCATTCCAACCCGATTGCTATTTATATTAAACATCCAACAAAAGATGGTATGATGAAACCAGAAAAAATGTTTTCGGCAGAAAAAGGAGATTAATATGAAAGTCTATCATTTATCTTATCCAAATCATTTATATGAAAATGAAAACAATGAGCCGTATGCTTTAGCTATCGGCTTCTTCGATGGAGTACATGCTGGTCATCAAGCAGTTATCCAGGAAGCTCTAAATAAAGGAAAAGAACAAAACATGAAAACTGCAGTCATGACTTTTGACCCTCATCCATCATTAGTTCTTGGTGGTAGAAAAGAACAAATATTTTATATAACACCGCTTGAACAAAAAATAGAAATATTGAAAGAGTTGCAAGTAGATGCTGTTTTCGTTGTGCGTTTTACATCTGATTTTGCAAAACTCACTCCTTCACAATTCATCGAATCGTTTATTAAAAAAGCAAATGTGAAGCATGTTACAGCAGGTTTTGATTTTACATTTGGAGCATTTGGGAAAGGAACGATGGAAGACATGGAGCAACTTTCGGAAGGAAAATATACCGTTTCTGTTGTCGGAAAACAAGAATTATCCGGAGATAAAATAAGTTCTACTAGAATAAGAGAAGAGTTAAAAGCAGGAAATATGGAAAAAGTAAAAGAATTACTAGGACGGCCTTTTTTGTTATCGGGTGTTGTTGTTCATGGAGATAAACGAGGTAGAACGATAAACTTCCCGACCGCGAATATACAACCGACTGAAGGTCAATACACCCCTGCAACTGGAGTGTATGCGGTGAAAATTCGCGTACAAGAACAATGGTATAACGGGGTTTGTAATGTTGGATTTAAGCCGACGTTTAATAATCCAGATGAAAAAAAGCTATCTATTGAAGTACATATTGTTAATTTTGATCAATCTATTTACGGGGAAGAAGTTATTGTACATTGGTATAAACGAATTCGTTCTGAACAAAAGTTTAATGGAATAGAAGCATTAAAAGAGCAAATTACGAAAGATAAATTAGTAGCAATCAATTATTTCAAACAAGCATAATTTGTTGCTACGTATACAATAATATGTTATTCTGTAAAAGTACAAAATTGTACTAAACCTTTCCTTGGCTTTTTCGATTCTCCAACGATTGCTCAGGAACAGGGGATACTATGAATTTTAGGAGGAAACAAACATGGCAATTACACAAGAACGCAAAAATGAATTAATCGCTGAGTTCAGAACACACGAAAGCGATACTGGATCTGCAGATATTCAAATCGCAATCCTTACAGAAGAAATTAATTCTTTAAACGAACATTTACGTACACACAAGAAAGATCACCACTCACGTCGTGGTCTATTCAAAATGGTTGGACGTCGCCGTAACTTGTTAAAATACTTACGTGAAAACGAAGTACAACGTTACCGTGATCTAATCGCAAAACTTGGTTTACGTCGATAAGAGACTACTTAGGAAAGCGGGATTTATCCCGCTTTTTCTTTTGCGTAAAATACTTCGCATAGTTTTGGTTTTTTTGATACACTACTTATGATACATATAACTTTTATATACATTTATTATGAAGTTTTTGAAGTTGAGAGGAGTTTTGATTAAATGAGTGAAAAGAAAGTATTTACGTACGAATGGGCGGGTCGCCCGTTGCAAGTAGAAATTGGACAACTTGCAAAGCAAGCAAATGGAGCAGTATTAGTTAGATACGGGGATACAAGTGTATTATCTGTTGCAACTGCTTCCAAACAACCGAAAAACTTAGATTTCTTCCCACTAACAGTGAATTATGAAGAAAAGTTATACGCGGTTGGTAAAATTCCTGGTGGATTTATTAAACGAGAAGGACGTCCATCTGAAAGAGCGATTTTAACTAGTCGTTTAATCGACCGTCCGATTCGTCCATTATTTCCAGACGGATTCCGAAATGAAGTACAGGTAATCTCTATCGTTATGTCTGTTGATCAAAATTGTTCATCTGAGATGGCAGCAATGTTAGGTTCTTCTTTGGCACTTAGCGTGTCAGACATTCCATTTGACGGACCAATTGCTGGAGTTCAAGTTGGTTTAATTGGTGACGAATTCATCATTAACCCAACAGTTGAACAAATGGAAAAGAGCACACTTGATTTAACCGTTGCTGGAACAAAAGATGCGATTAATATGGTAGAAGCTGGAGCAAAAGAAGTTTCGGAAGAAATCGTATTAGAAGCAATTATGTTCGGTCATAGTGAAATCATTAAATTGATTGAGTTCCAAGAGCAAGTAGTTGCTGAAATTGGAAAAGAGAAAAAAGAAATTCCTCTTTTTGAACTAGATAAAGAACTTTTTGAAGAAGTAAAAGGCATTTGCGAAACAAAACTTGTACAAGCTATTCAAGTACAAGAAAAACATGCTCGTGAAGATGCTATTACGGTAGTAAAAAATGAGGTTTTAGAACAATATACAGAAAAAGAAGCGGACGAAGTAACATTAAAACAAGTTCGTGAAATTTTAGATGCAATGGTGAAAGAAGAAGTTCGCCGTTTAATCACAGAAGAGAAAGTTCGTCCAGATGGTCGTGGTGTAGCGGAGATTCGCCCACTTTCTTCAGAAGTTGGCATTTTACCTAGAACGCATGGTTCCGGTTTATTTACGCGTGGACAAACACAAGCTTTAAGTATTTGTACTTTAGGGCCACTAGGCGATGTACAAATTATTGATGGTCTTGGTTTAGAGGAAACAAAACGTTTTATGCATCACTATAATTTCCCTCAGTTTAGTGTTGGGGAAACAGGCCCAATCCGTGCTCCTGGTCGTCGTGAAATTGGACATGGTGCCCTTGGTGAGCGTGCATTAGAAGCAGTAATTCCAGATGAAACTGATTTCCCATACACACTTCGTTTAGTAGCAGAAGTATTAGAATCGAATGGTTCTACGTCTCAAGCAAGTATTTGTGCTTCGACACTTGCAATGATGGATGCCGGTGTACCGCTAAAAGCACCAGTTGCTGGTATTGCAATGGGATTAGTTAAAAAAGGCGAACATTACACGATTTTAACCGATATTCAAGGGATGGAAGATCATCTTGGAGATATGGACTTTAAAGTTGCTGGTACAGCTAAAGGAATTACAGCACTTCAAATGGATATTAAAATCGATGGATTATCTAAAGCCATTTTAGAAGAAGCGTTAGAACAAGCGAAAATTGGTCGTATGCAAATTTTAGAAAGTATGCTTGCAACGATTAACCAACCGCGTGAAAAATTATCGAAATACGCACCGAAAATTAGTATGATCAAAATTAATCCAGACAAAATCCGCGATGTAATTGGACCTGGTGGTAAACAGATCAATAAAATCATTGATGAAACTGGTGTAAAAATTGATACCGAGCAAGATGGTACAATTTATATTGCATCTCCAGACGAAGAAATGATTGCACGTGCGAAACAAATTATTGAAGATATCGTTCGCGTAGCTCAAGTCGGCGAATATTATTTAGGAAAAGTAAAACGAATTGAAAAATTCGGTGCTTTTGTCGAAATATTCAACGGGAAAGATGGTCTCCTACACATTTCAGAAATCCAAGAAGAACGTACGAAAAATGTAGAAGACGTGCTTAAACTTGGAGATGAGCTTTTAGTGAAAGTTATCGAAATTGACAATCAAGGTCGCGTAAACTTATCTCGCAAAATCGTATTAAAAGAAGAAAAAGAGCGCGAAGAACAAAAAGAACAGCAATAAAAAAATAGTTTATTGTAGCAAATTAGGTTGACCGTAGGCATATAATAACTACGGCAACTTTTTTTAATTGATTCATCAAGGGCTAACCCTTGGTGAATCAATTAAAAGCCTCCGGCGGATGTCACAGATTTTGAAAGGAGTTAATTGAGCAAGCTCAATTCAAAATCTGGACGCAAATACGCCAAGTCGTATTTGATAATATTCATTAATATCCTACATAAATAACTTAGACAGAGGTGCAATATTGATAAAGAAAATTACATGTAATAACGGGCTTCGTATTGTTTCAGAGCATATTCCTCATGTGCGTTCCGTAGCGGTTGGAATATGGGTGCAAGCTGGATCTAGATATGAACTCCCAGAAGAGAATGGGTTAACACATTTTATTGAACATATGTTGTTTAAAGGGACAGGTAAAAGAACAGCAAAGCAAATTGCAGAGGAATTTGATCGCATAGGTGGAAATATTAATGCGTTTACATCGAAAGAAAATACTTGTTATTACGCAAAAGTATTAGATCATCATGCATCGCATGCAGTGGAAATACTTGCAGACATGTTCTTCCATTCCGTATTTGACCCAATCGAAATTGAAAAAGAAAGACAAGTCGTTTTAGAAGAAATAAATATGGTAGAAGACACTCCAGATGATATTGTCCATGAATATTTATGGAGAGAAATGTATGAAGATCACCCTTTAGGTGCACCTATTTTAGGAACAGAAGAAACGCTGAATAGCTTTACAAAAGATATGATTTTATCCTATATGGAAAAGCATTATATACCTGAAAATGTCGTTATTTCCGTAGCTGGTAATATCCCAGAAGGGCTTACCGCTTATATTGAATCTTTGTTTGGTAATTTCACGTATACGAAATCACAAGATAGTTCTGCATTCGCTACTCCAGTGATGAAACCCATTTATACAGAAAATAGTAGGGAAACAGAACAAGCGCATCTATGTTTAGCCTATCCTGGTTTAGCAGTAAAGGCTGATAATATTTATAGTTTAGTCATTTTAAATAATATTTTAGGTGGAAGTATGTCATCTAGATTATTCCAAGATATTCGAGAAGACAAAGGGCTTGCCTACTCTATTTACTCTTATCACTCTTCTTATGAAGATACAGGGATACTTGCCATTTATGGAGGTACTTCTAGCAAACAATTAAATGAATTACAGTCATCTATTACTAATACAATTCAAACGATTATCCAAAATGGATTTACAGAAACCGAAGTTGCTAATGCAAAAGAGCAAATGAAAGGGAATTTATTATTAGGTTTAGAAAGTACGAATGCACGGATGAGTCGCAATGGTAAAAATGAATTATTATATGGAAAACATCGTTCACTAGACGAAGTGAGTGAAACAATAGATGAAGTAACGCTAGTGTCTGTCATGGATTTAGCAAAAGAAATCTTTTCACATAAACCTGCAATATCGATTATTATGCCAAAAAACGCCGATCATTGATGATTGGCGTTTTTTGGCATAGTTTTCATATGATTCGATTCGCTTTATAGGGATACTGCGACGTAAAAAAGCGTTATAAGGTGACCGCTATGATTTTCGCTGTAGTCGAACGCTTTCCTCCGGGTGAGCGATGAGCCACCCCCGCCGCTTAGGCGTCGTAGGGATGTCTCATTTGCTCACTCATCCGGCAGGAGTCGTCGACTTCAGCGAAAATCAATGGTAAAGACTAACTTATCAGAATCTAATATGAAAAATAAATGGTTGAACTAGATACTATTCCCTTTGAACGCGACAAACCGGTCTAACAAATACTAGACTGGCGAGATCTACGAGCTTTAAGACATATTATTCC
>NZ_VDGG01000056.1 GCF_006861775.1 Psychrobacillus soli
CTTCACAACGTCCGCTTATGCGGCGGTGAAGGCTCATCGCTTACCCGGCGGAAAGCGTACGACTGTAGCGAAAATCACAGCGGTCACCTTATAAAGCTTTTTACGTCGCAGTATCCCTATATTACGCAAATTCTTCTTTGTAAGAAGCCTCGAAAAAAAGATAAACTTAAAGGCTTCGTAAGCTTTTTAATAAGTTTTAAAGAAGTGAAAACTAAAGTTTTTCTTTCTTATCAGAGGGACGGTTGGTTCTACGAAAATACGAAACTGATATAATACAGACATAATTAACGACTAATACAGATTGTAATAGTTTTAATATTCTATTAAAAAATAATTGTTGATTTTAGATGATTGACCACAGATTTATTCTTGAGTATACTAAAAAAGAAAGACAGTTGTATTACTTTATATAATAAGAAATCTTAATACAGAAGAAAAGGAGAGTTGCTATTATGGCTGCAAACAAGTCACAGCAGTTAGACCCAAAGAAAACGCTTCAAGAAATTGAAGAAAAGTTTGAAATGTTCCAGATTTTAAACGAGGAAGGGAAAATTGTAAACGAAGAAGCAAACCCTAACTTATCAGATGAGGAATTAGTTGAATTAATGAGTCGTATGGTGTTTACACGAATTTTAGACCAACGTTCTATTTCACTAAACCGCCAAGGTCGTCTAGGATTCTATGCACCTACTGCTGGACAAGAAGCTTCCCAACTTGCATCTCAATTTGCACTTGAAAAAGAAGACTTCATCTTACCAGGTTACCGTGATGTACCTCAAATCGTATGGCATGGTCTTCCATTATATCAAGCATTCTTATTCTCTCGTGGACATTTCATGGGGAACCAAATTCCAGAAGGCGTAAATGTATTCCCACCACAAATTATTATTGGTGCACAATTCATTCAAGCAGCTGGTGTAGCGCTTGGAATGCAAAAACGCGGAAAGAAAGCGATTGCAATTACATATACAGGAGATGGTGGTTCATCACAAGGTGACTTCTACGAAGGTATTAACTTTGCAGGTGCATACCGTTCACCAGCTGTATTTATCGTACAAAATAACCAATACGCTATTTCCACACCACGTGAGTTGCAAACTTCTGCAAAAACAATTGCACAAAAAGGGATTGCAGCAGGAATTCCAAGTGTACAAGTAGATGGAATGGATCCGTTAGCTGTATACGTTGCAACAAAAGACGCAAGAGATCGCGCGATTAATGGTGAAGGTCCAAGCCTGATCGAAACTGTATGTTACCGCTATGGTCCACATACGATGGCTGGGGATGACCCAACTCGTTATCGTACTTCTGATACAGACTCTGCTTGGGAAAAGAAAGATCCATTAGTACGTTTCCGTACATACCTTGAAGCAAAAGGTATTTGGAATGAAGAAAAAGAAGCAGAAGTGATTGAAAAAGCAAAAGAAGAAATAAAAGAAGCAATCAAAAAAGCAGATGCTGCTCCAAAACAAAAAGTAACAGATTTGATCAATATTATGTATGAAGAAAATCCATATAACTTAGATGAGCAATTAGCTTACTACACTGAGAAGGAGTCGAAGTAACCGATGGCACAATTAACGATGATTCAAGCAATTACGGAAGCACTCCGTACCGAGCTTAAAAATGATGAAAACGTTCTAGTCTTCGGTGAAGACGTTGGCGTTAACGGAGGAGTATTCCGTGCAACTGAAGGGTTACAAAAAGAGTTCGGGGAAGATCGTGTATTCGATACACCTTTAGCTGAATCTGGAATTGGTGGACTTGCAGTAGGTTTAGCACTTGAAGGGTTCCGTCCTGTTCCTGAAATTCAATTCTTTGGTTTTGTATTTGAAGTAATGGATTCTATTAGTGGACAACTTGCTCGTATGCGTTTCCGTACAGGAGGAGCATTTAATGCACCTGTTACAATCCGTTCTCCATTTGGTGGAGGGGTTCATACGCCAGAAATGCATGCGGATAGTTTGGAATTACTTATGACATCTACACCAGGTGTAAAAGTTGTTATTCCTTCCACTCCATATGATGCAAAAGGTTTATTAATCTCTGCAATTCGCGACAACGATCCTGTTATTTTCCTAGAGCATATGAAATTGTATCGTTCATTCCGTGGTGAAGTTCCGGAAGAAGAATATACAATCCCACTAGGAAAAGCAGATGTAAAACGTGAAGGTACAGATTTAACAATCATTTCTTACGGTGCAATGGTCCACGAAAGTTTAAAAGCTGCTGAGGAGCTAGAAAAAGAAGGACACTCAGTAGAAGTGATTGACTTACGTACGATTCAACCACTTGATATTGAAACGATTATTGCTTCAGTTGAAAAAACAAATCGTGCAATCGTTGTGCAAGAAGCACAAAAACAAGCAGGAATTGCTGCAAATGTAGTAGCTGAAATTACGGAAAGAGCTATTTTAAGTTTAGAAGCTCCAGTTTTACGAGTTGCTGCTCCTGATACTGTTTATCCATTCTCTCAAGCTGAAACGGTTTGGTTACCTGGAGTTCGGGATATAGTAGAAACAGCGAAAAAAGTTTTAACATTCTAAACTAAAATTCAAAATAGAAAGGGTGAATACTGTGGCATTTGAATTTCGATTACCAGATATCGGTGAAGGTATACACGAAGGTGAAATCGTTAAGTGGTTTGTGAAAGCTGGCGATGAAGTACAAGAAGACGATATTTTATGTGAAGTACAAAATGATAAAGCAGTTGTAGAAATTCCTTCTCCTGTAAAAGGGAAAGTAACAGACGTTTTAGTTAGCGAAGGAACAGTTGCAGTTGTTGGGGATGTTCTTATTAAGATTGATGCTCCTGGATACGAGGATCTTCAATTTAAAGGACAAGAAAGTGGCGAAGAAAAAACAGAAGCACAAGTACAAGCAACTGCAGAATCTAGCCAAGATATCCAAAAAGAAACTGTAGAAGCTCCTGTTCAAAAAGAAACGTCTATGGAAGCACCTAAACAACAACCAAAAGGTGAAGCTCGTGTCATTGCAATGCCTTCTGTTCGTAAATTTGCGCGTGAGAAGGAAGTAAATATTGCAGATGTAACAGGTTCAGGGAATAATGGTCGTATTTTAAAAGTAGATATTGAAGCATTCTTAGCTGGAGATCAAAAAACTGCAGAGGTTACTGTTTCAGAAGAAACTTCAGAACCAATCGCAAAAGAGTCTAAAGCAGAAGCAAAAGTTGCTGCTCCTGTAGTGCTTGAAGGGGAATTCCCTGAAACGCGCGAAAAACTTTCACCAATGCGTAAAGCAATCGCCAAAGCAATGGTGCATTCAAAACACACAGCTCCACATGTAACATTAATGGATGAAGTAGATGTGACAGAACTTGTTGCACATCGCAAAAAATTCAAAGAGATTGCTGCAGAGAAAAATATTAAGTTAACTTACTTACCTTATGTAGTAAAAGCACTTGTAAGTACGTTAAGAGAATTCCCGCAGTTAAATACATCTTACGATGATGATACAAATGAAGTTATTCAAAAACATTATTTCAACATCGGAATTGCAGCTGATACGGATAAAGGACTAGTCGTGCCTGTTATTAAAAACGCAGATCGCCAATCTGTATTTGCTATTTCGGATGAAATAAATGCACTTGCGACAAAAGCTCGTGACGGTAAATTAACTGCTGCGGAAATGAAAGGTGCATCTTGCTCGATTACGAATATCGGTTCTGCTGGTGGCCAATGGTTTACGCCAGTTATTAACCATCCGGAAGTTGCAATTCTCGGAATTGGTAGAATTTCAGAAAAACCTGTAATAAAAAATAGTGAAATTGTAGCTGCTCCTGTGTTAGCATTATCATTGAGCTTCGATCATCGAATGATTGATGGCGCGACTGCACAACATGCGTTGAACCATATAAAACGTTTGCTTAGCAGTCCAGAACTATTATTAATGGAGGCGTAAAAAATGGTAGTTGGAGATTTCCCAATCGAAACAGATACTTTAGTAATTGGTTCAGGTCCAGGAGGATATGTAGCTGCAATTCGTGCTGCACAAACAGGACAAAAAGTAGTAGTAGTAGAAAAAGAGCATATTGGTGGAGTTTGTCTAAACGTAGGATGTATTCCTTCTAAAGCTTTAATTTCTGTTGGTCACCGTTTTGAGCAAGCACAACATGCAGATGATATGGGTATTACAGCAACTGACGTGAAAATTGACTTTTCAAAAGCTCAAGCTTTCAAAGACAGCGTTGTAAAAAAATTAACTAGCGGTGTTTCTGGATTATTAAAAGGAAACAAAATCGATGTAGTGATGGGTGAAGCGTATTTTGTTGATGCAAATACAGTACGTGTCATGGATGAAAATTCAGCTCAAACGTATAAATTCAAACATGCGATTATTGCAACTGGATCCCGTCCAGTAGAAATTCCAACTTTTAAATTTACAAAACGTGTACTAAGCTCAACTGGCGCACTAAGTTTACCTGAAATTCCAAAAAACTTAGTAGTAATCGGTGGAGGATATATCGGAACAGAACTAGGTTCAGCTTTTGCTAACTTAGGTTCAAAAGTAACTATCATCGAAGGCGGCGACGATATTTTAGCTGGATTCGAAAAACAAATGACAACTATTGTTAAAAAAGGTCTTAAGAAAAAAGGTACTGAAATCGTTGTTAAAGCATCTGCTAAAGGTGTAGAAGAATCTGATACTGGCGTAGTAGTTACATATGAAGTTGGTGGAGAAGAGAAAAAAGTAGAAGCTGACTACGTGTTAGTAACTGTAGGTCGTCGTCCAAATACGGATGAAATTGGTCTAGAAGAACTAGGTATTAAGTTCGCAGAACGTGGATTATTAGAAGTAGACAAGCAATGCCGTACAAGCATTGAGAATATCTTTGCTATTGGTGACATTGTTTCTGGTCCACAACTTGCACATAAAGCTTCATACGAAGGAAAAATTGCTGCAGAAGCAATCGCAGGTCAAACTTCTGTTGTAGATTACTTAGCTATTCCAGCAGTATGCTTTACAGATCCAGAAATGGCTACAGTTGGTTTGAACGAAGCACAAGCAAAAGAACAAGGCTATGACGTTGCTGCTGGGAAATTCCCATTTGGAGCAAATGGTCGTGCACTTGCGCTTAATGCGACAGATGGTTTCGTCAAACTTGTTTCTCGTAAAGAGGACGGTTTACTTCTTGGAGCACAAATCATTGGTCAAGGAGCTTCTGATATGATTGCTGAGCTAGGTTTAGCGATTGAAGCTGGTATGACTGTTGAAGATATCGCAATGACTATTCATGCTCACCCAACTTTAGGTGAAATTGCAATGGAAGCTGCGGAAGTAGTAATGGGTCATCCAATCCATATTCTTTCTAAATAAAATTGATAGAGCCTCTCGAAGTTTATATACTTTGAGAGGCTTTTTTTGAATGTATATCCATATTCGTATACGATATATACAAATATTATCCAGTTTTAATAATGAAAATCTAGAAAATGGATTAGCACAATAAATGAAAAATCGTAAGCAACCATTTCTTAAGGTGAGGGGTTTACTTTCGGTGATATTACGATGAATTGTGCATTTTAGAGATAATGCGTCGTAACAGACCTATTAGGTGACCGCTATGATTTTCGCTGCAGTCGTACGCTTTCCGCCGGGTGAGCGATGAGCCTTCACCGCCGCTTTGGCGTACGTTGTGAAGTCTCATTTTGCCCACTCATCCGGTAGGAGTCGACGGCTGCAGCGAAAATCAATGGAAATTGCCAGCTTACTCAGTATCGATTTGCTAAAAACAAAATTTTACACAGTTTTTCAAATGTGTGATTCCAGGAAATGGCTTAGGGCAATCAACTGGGCCTTGAAAGCAATCAATTCTACTCGGAAAGCAATCAAATCAACATGAAAGCAACCATTTCTAAATAAACAAGTTGACTTGGTGTGAGACGAACAGGAATTGGACGCATTATTTATAAAGGTTGCGCAAATGGTCGATAATGTTGCGAGTAACGCCTGTAACGCCTGTAACGTTGCCTATTTTTTATTGGACCCATCTTCTTTAAATAAATAGAGCGGATATACTTGCCGTAGCGCGCCGAGCCTCATGCGAGGTGCGGCAAGCGCGAAGGCTAGTGGTAACTTCTCTAGGACGCATTATCTCTATGGTATGAAAGAGCAACCGCTGTATTTTTTCTTTCATTAACCTGAAGCACAACCAACAGTCAATGGATTACGGATAGAAACTATGAAACAGAGAAGTCGTACTATTCGACTTAATATGAACTTTGAATCTATAATATGGTTTGAAGATATTTTAAGGGGGCATTAAAATGGAGTTAGGGTTAAAAGGAAAAGTAGCAATAATTACAGGATCAAGTAAAGGAATTGGTTTGTATACTGCTTTGCAGCTAGTAAAAGAAGGAGCATCTGTTACAATTTGCGCTCGTGGAAAAGAAAAATTGGAAGAGGCTGCGGAGTTTATAAAAAATGAAACAGGGAAAGAAGTATTAACAGTGTCTGCTGATATTACCAACGAGCAGGAATGTAAAAAAATTATTCAAGAAACAATAGAGCATTATGGCAAATTAGACATTTTAGTAAATAATGCAGGGACTTCATCTGCGAATCCATTTGAGTCGGTTGATACAGAATTATGGCAAACAGACTTAGATTTAAAAGTGTTTGGCGCTATACATACATCAAAAGCTGCTATTCCTTATATGCGTGAAGTAGGTGGAGGCGCAATTGTCAATGTAACAGCAGTACTTGGAAAAACACCACCGGCATCTTCATTACCAACAACTGTAAGTAGAGCTGCAGGTATGGCGCTAACAAAAGCGATGAGTAAAGATTTAGGTAAAGATAATATTCGTGTAAATACAGTCTGTATTGGACTTATACGTAGCGATCAATTAGAGAAAAAGTGGAAAGAAGATGCCTCGCAACTTTCATGGGAAGAATATTCCAAAGACGTTGTTGGTCCGTCCATCCCTCTTGGAAGAATTGGGGAAACAGCTGAAGCTGCAAACGTCATTACTTTTTTAGTTTCAGATGCAGCATCGTACGTAACAGGTACAGCAGTTAATATTGATGGTGGATCTGGCGGTACACTTTAAATTAGACAAAAGAAACCGTGTGGAAATACTCTACACGGTTTTCTTTATTACATACTCAAATAATCGTTGAAAGGGACTGGTGATCAAATTGAAAAAAACAACATGGACAATACTTGCAGCGTTGATGTTTGTACTTTCAGCATGTGGAGTTACAGAAGAAAAACCGGTTGCACAACAAGAAAGTGAAGAAATAACTGAGGTTACTAGTGAAGAAAAAGTTGAGGCAACTCAAGAGGTAGTTGAAGAAGCTCCTTTAGAAGAAACACAAGAACCGTTATATGAGATAAATCAGGCAAACTGGACATTACAACCAATTGGAGATGCTAATCCTAAGGTAGTATTACTTACAATTGATGACGCTCCTGATAAGTATGCGGTAGAAATGGCAAAAACCTTGAAATCATTAGATGCACCAGCAATCTTTTTTGTAAATGGTCATTTCCTCGAAACGGATGAAGAAAAAGCGAATTTGAAAGAAATTTACGACATGGGCTTTGCAATTGGAAACCATACGCAAACGCATGCGAACTTAAAAGAAAGTTCTGAGGAACAACAGCAAGAAGAAATTTTGAAAGTAAATGAAACGGTAGAAGCTGTAATTGGTGAAAAACCAAAATTTTTCCGTGCGCCATTTGGAGTTAATACAGACTTTAGTAAATCAATTGTTCAAAGTGAAGGAATGCTTTTGATGAATTGGACATATGGGTATGATTGGGAAAAAGACTATATGAATGCAACGAGTTTAAAAGATATTATGTTAAACACGGAGTATTTAACTAATGGTGCAAATTTACTAATGCATGATCGTAAGTGGACAGCGGAAGCATTACTTGGAATTGTGGAAGGTTTTCGAGCCAAAGGATATGATTTAATCGATCCCCATACAATAAAAGGAATAGAACAGTAAGAGCAATAGTTATCGCTGAAGTTGAAGGGGAAACTTGTTTTGACTAATTTACAAAAAAATGTTCGAATGGCAGTTGTTCCAGACGCATCCGTTATCTATAGCAATAAGAGTGTGAATTAGTAAAAATAATGGATGAAACGGCTATAAAATAGGCGTCATTTAGTTCAGTATTGAACAAAGTGACGCTTTTTTCTAGTAATTTTTAGTTTGATTTCTACTATAAGGTCATAATTCGTTCAAGGTCAACTACTTTTTTGCCAGTATTCCTTGTAATTGCATCTTAAATAGAGCGGCACATGATTTTCAATGCTCTTTAAAAAGATTCAGCCTATCATTACCTATGGACGTAATGGGGAAATGAGCGTACAATATTTCCTGTTAATAGTTTTGGAGGTGAGTACTTTAAAAGAATTGCCTTTTAAAGCAATCATATGAAAAAATATGTTCGTATTGTTCTTCAAATTTGTATATTGTATTTGTTCTCTCTTTTAGGTTCTTTTATCGTACAAATATTACATATTAAGTTCCCAGGAAGTATCGTTGGGTTATTGTTACTTCTAGGTTGTTTGCACTTGAAAATAATCCCAGTTAACATAATTAAAGATGGTGCGGGTTTCTTATTGGGCTTACTTGCTTTATTTTTTGTTCCTTCAACTGTTGGAGTGATAAATTATCCAGAGTTGTTGTCATTAAATGGGATATTACTCGTTTTCTCAGTGATAATTAGCACGCTACTTACGATTATACTAACTGGAAGGATATGTCAATATTTAGAAAATAGAAAATTAGGGGAGGAGGATGCCAATGATCGCGGTTAGTATGATTATTGGGACAGTCTTTATTTTTATTCTTATGACAAAATTAAACGCAAGATTTTCAACACCTCTCCTATTGCCAGTGCTGACAGCAACTATATTAATTATTATTCTATTAAAATCTTTCTCGCTCTCTTATGATTCATATATGACCGGGGCAAAATGGATTGATGCAATGCTCGGTCCAGCTGTAGTTAGTATGGCTTACCCGTTATACACACAACGAACTATTATTAAACAAAACTTGTTTTCTATTTTAACGAGTGTTGTGGTAGCGATGCTCTCTGGATTAGTGAGTATTATCATTTTTGCAAAACTATTAAATTTAAGCAACGATTATATTTTGTCTCTATTGCCAAAATCGATAACGACTCCTGTAGCAATGCAAATTAGTGGAGCTATTGGCGGCTTTCCTTCATTGACTGCTGTTTTTGTCATTATAGCAGGCTTAACTGGTGCGCTACTCGGACCATTTATTTTTAAATTATGTCGTATTGAGAAGTCGGTTAGTAGGGGAATATCTATGGGCAGTGCTTCGCATGGATTTGGTGTGTCCAAACTCACGGAATACGGAGAGAAAACTTTGTCTATGGGCTCTGTGTCGATGACATTGAGCGCAATTATAGGTGCTTTTATATGCCCTATTTTCGCTTTATTTTTTCAATAAAAAAAGGAGAGATCAATTGCTGATTTCTCCTTTTTTTATGTTGTTAAAAGATCGCTTGATGCTCTTTTATAACATGGATCATTTCTAATGTATCATCTTCAGGTCCTTGAACAGGGAGGCCGGCTTCCATATTCATCACAATATAATCGATATTCCCTTGCGTAATTATTTCCCCGGGAATAAAAATAGGAATACCAGGTGGATAAACCATCACGAACTCAGCAGATATACGCCCACTAGCTTCTTTTAATGGTACTGATTCAGTTGCGGCATAAAATGCATCACGTGGTGACATAGCAAGTCCAGGGATATCGGGTAATGTAACCGACGGCTCTATTACGACCGCCTCTGATTCATGTGCTATAACCATACGAGAAAGTGCGTTTACAAGTAAGTTTGCTTCTTTCTTTGTATCACCGATTGTGATTAAACAAAGAATATTATATAAATCTGAAAGTTCGACTTCGATATTCGCTTTTTCTCTTAGCCAAATTTCTGCTTCATAACCAGTCATCCCTAAGTTTTTAACACTTATCAATAATTTAGTAGGATCCATATCAAATGTTGCGGATGTCTGTAAAATTTCTTCTCCCACACAGTGAATATGAGGAATCGCGTTAATGCGTTTACGGGTGTCTTTAGCAAGTCTAATGACATCTCCGATTAAATCCTCACCATGAATCGCTAATTGCCTTCTGGCAGTGTCTAATGATGCGAGAAGCGGATAAGATGTAGAGGTTGTCGTAAGCATAGACAATATCGATTGCACGCGTTTAGTAGAAACGAGTCCTTCGCGCACATTTAAAATGGAACTTTGTGTCATGGAACCGCCTAATTTATGGACGGAAGTTGCCGCCATATCCGCACCTGCTTCCATAGCGGAAATTGGGAGAGACTTATGGAAATGGATATGCACGCCATGTGCCTCATCCACTACTACTGGGATTCCTCTTGCATGCGCAACATCCACGATTTTTTTCAGGTCGGCAGCTAATCCAAAATAGGTAGGATTGATAACGAGTAAACCTTTAGCATCTGGATGTGTATCCAATGCTTTTTCAACGGATTCAACGGAAATTCCGTGTGAAATACCTAGTTCTGTATCTACCTCTGGGTGAATAAAAACAGGAATAGCTCCTGCAAAAACGATTGCTGACATAATGGATTTATGAACGTTTCGCGGGACTAATATCTTGTCCCCGGGACCACAAATTGTAAGGATCATCGTCATAATGGCACCACTTGTACCTTGTACGGAGAAAAATGTTTCATCTGCCCCAAATGCTTCCGCGGCTAACTGTTGAGCTTTTTTTATAGCACCCTTAGGAGAATGTAAATCATCTAAAGGGGCAATATTAATCAAATCTATAGAAAGTATATTATCTCCAACAAACTCTCGAAAAGCAGGGTCCATCCCTTTCCCTTTTTTATGGCCAGGAATATGAAACTGGATAGGATGACGATTTCGATGTTTTAGTAAGGCATCGAATAAAGGAGTTTCTAACTGTGACAACGCTCATACCACCTCTAACTAAAATTATTTTTGTCTTGCTTCAGACACTAGCTGCTCACCCGCAACAAAGCATTGTCTTCTGCTTTTCTTAAAACAAATGAATTATAGCACTTCTTCCGTTTCGTGACTATAAAAAATATTTGTGAATTGAACCCATTGGACAATTCTTTTACACTAATAGGTAGGAGGGATGAGCATGAATTTTCAAACGAGGGTGACAGATCTATTAGGAACAAAGTATCCAATCATACAAGGGGGACTTGCTTACCTAGCGTACTCAGAACTGTGTGCAGCAGTTTCAAATGCAGGAGGTCTTGGTCAAGTAACGGCAATGAGTTTAAAAACGGAGGAAGAATTGAGGGAGGAAATTCGGAAAGTAAGAAAGCTAACGGACAAACCGTTTGGTGTAAACTTTGCTATCGGGCAAATGGGAAGACCATATGAGCATATGTTGCAAGTGGCGATTGACGAGGAAGTTCCGGTTATTTCCATGACGGGAGGAAATCCAGCACCTATTTTAGAAAAACTTGCAAATACTTCTATAAAAAAATTAGTACTGGTTGCAGCAAAGCGACAAGCGCAAAAAGCGGAACAGCTAGGAGCAGATGCTGTTATGGTTGTAGGCCAAGAAGGCGGCGGGCATTTAGGAAGAGACGATATTGGCACAATCGTTTTAATCCCACAAGTAGTTGATGCCGTATCAATACCAGTTATTGCTTCTGGGGGAATCGCAGATGGTAGAGGTTGGATGGCTGCACATGCACTTGGAGCAGAAGGTATTGAAATGGGCACAAGATTCATCGCAACAAAAGAATGCGTGCTTGCTTCAGAAGCATACAAACAAGCTTTAATAAGAGGCCAGGAAACGGATACGGTGGTCATTAAACGATCTATTGGTGCCCCAGCAAGAGCGATTAAAAATGAGTGGACGAAAGAAATTTTACGTATTGAAACTGAAAATTCAACATATGATGCTTTAAAAGAATACGTTAGCGGTGAAGCAAACAAGCAATTTATTTATGAAGGCAAGGAAGAAATAGGGTTTGGCTGGGCAGGGCAATCCATTGGCTTAATACATGATGTACCATCAACTGAAGAACTAATAGAACGAATGGTAAAAGAAGCGATAGAAGTAAGAAAAAAATGGCAACTTTAGGAGGAGAATTATGGAATACACCTATCCATTTTCTTTAGATTGGTCTACGGAAGAAATAGTAGATGTCGTGCAATTTTTTGAAGCAATCGAAAAAGCGTATGAAAAGGGAATCAAAAGAGAAGAATTATTAACGAAATACAGACGTTTTAAAGAGATCGTTCCTTCAATTGCAGAGGAAAAAACATATTTCCGGGAATTTGAAAAAGAAAGCGGTTACGTAAGTTATCCAATTGTAAAAATGATGAAAGAAAAAGGGGATAACACCATTATTAAAGGATGAGAATTTCCTCCTATAGCTTCAAAGTTATAGGAGGGCATTTCTACTTTTTGTTTACCATCGTTTTATAAATAGGTAACAGGTAATTGAATGTTTCTTCAGCAAAGTTTAAGAATTCATCTTCTGTCAATGCAACAGCATTTTCTTTAGAAATATGCCGACCAACTAGAAATTCAGCTTTTTTTACATCATGTAGTCGATTTAACAAGTGATTCAATTCCTCTTTTTTAGCTTTTTTCAAAGGAATAGCATCTGGTTTCATATGATCTCCAGAAACAATGAAATCATCTGGTAATTTATTGAATAAGCTTTTCTTCTTTAACAAACGTTCCGCTATAACTACTTTATCAGGGGCTTCGTAAATAACTGCAACAATGATAAATAAATGGCTCCCCCATAAACCGATCTGAAAATGTGGCAACGACTTATACCCTCTTTTATATGGTGCAAATGCAACCCAGCTATCATTAGGAGGATTTACAGAGCGTCTAGCGTGTTTTGCTACATGAGGAAAGAACTCGTCCCCTAAAGTACTCGAAAAATAGTGACTATACTGCTTTCCAAGCTCTTCAAATTTTGGACGAACGTTTTCGATCAGAGCAGTCATTCTATTTTCTAAACCATCCACTTGGAATACATCAAAATCATTGGCATGCCAAAATGTTTTAACCATTTGTAAACTCCTTTCGTTTTCCATGTTTATTTTATAGGAAATATGGGTAAAAATCATGTAAGTAGTATTTCTTCAGTTGACAATATTTCATTTACAGCATAAAATATTAAAAATCTTCTGAATATTACGGAATAATAAAAAGAAGGGGTGTTAGTTATGAGACAGGTAGTGCACATTATTCGTAAAAATGATATGGAAAAAGAAAAAATTCAAACGTTGAAATTAGAATTGGATTATCAACTTGCTACTTTATATGATGCATTGGTTAATCAAGACGAAAAAGAAATAAATGAAGCTAAAATGCAATTGACTGAAATTCACCGCCTTTTGGAAGAACTCGATGCACTTAATTGATGCTTTACTTTTTAGAAAACCTTAAAAACACCTGCTAATCGAAAGACAGCCGGTGTTTTTTTCTTTATACTATAGATAAGTGGAATTGGGGAATCAAAGAAAAGAAAGGATTGATGAAGTGAATATACATAAACTAGATAAATTTGCAAAATCATTAATCAAAGAAGCGGCAGGAAAAATTAGAGCCTCTTTTACAACAGAGCTAATTATTGAAACGAAATCGGAAGCAAATGACTTAGTGACCAATATTGATAAAGAAACGGAACAATTTTTTATTCAACAAATAAAACAGAACTTTCCAGAACATCGCATTTTAGGTGAGGAAGGGTTTGGGGACGATATAGAAGATTTAAGCGGTTATGTTTGGATTCTTGATCCAATTGATGGCACAATGAATTTTATCCATCAAAAAAAGAATTTTGCTATTTCGTTAGGTATTTTCAAAGATGGTGAGGGTTTACTTGGTTACGTATATGATGTGATGGCAGACGATTTGCTCTCTGCAGCACAAGGCGAAGGAGCATTTTTCAATGATCAGCGTATTCCAAGAGTAGAACAAGCAAATGTGGAGCAATCTATTATTAGTATGAATGCAAGTTGGGTTGTACCAAATAAATACATCGAACATGAGGGAATGATCGAACTTTTACGTAAAGTTCGAGGAACGAGATCGTATGGATCTGCTGCGATTGAAATATTGTATGTCGTTACAGGCAGATTAGATGCTTATATATCGATGCGTTTGTCGCCGTGGGATATTGCAGGAGGTATGGTAGTCGCGAAAGAAGTAGGTGCTATCGTTACTACGCTTGCAAACGAGCCAATTAATTTATTGACACAAAATACATTTATCGTCTCGAAACCTGACTTGCATCATGAAGTCGTCACGAACTATGTTAAACTAAAGTAAAAGATCAGCAAGAAAAATCTTGCTGATCATGTTTTACAACAGTCCTTGGTCCCGCATTTTTTTCTTTGTTTTGAAACCGAAACCCATCACGACCAAAAGTAATACGAGAAATAGGAAGATGAGTGGAATATTTCGAAGTGCAACAGCGATTCCAATTAACGCCATTGATAGAATTGCGCCAACAGAATACAGAACAAAAATCCATTTAATATTGCCCAAGACAACTACCTCCAAAGAAAATGATAAAAAAAATTATTACTTTAGTTTCACTTGTGATATAATAACACAGTTATGGACTCGAAAAAAGAATATGGAGTGGAAATATGACAAAAATACGTCAAGATTTACGAAACATTGCAATTATAGCACACGTTGACCATGGGAAAACGACATTAGTCGACCAATTATTAAAACAATCGGGTACTTTCCGTTCAAATGAACATGTAGATGAAAGAGCGATGGACTCAGGTGACATTGAACGTGAACGTGGGATTACGATTTTAGCTAAAAATACAGCAGTAGATTATAACGGTACACGCATTAACATCCTTGATACGCCTGGACATGCCGATTTCGGTGGAGAAGTAGAACGTATTTTGAAAATGGTTGATGGAGTTGTACTAGTTGTCGATGCATATGAAGGGTGTATGCCACAAACACGTTTCGTATTGAAAAAAGCATTAGAACAAAAGTTAACACCAATCGTTGTAGTAAACAAAGTAGACAAAGATTCGGCTCGTCCACTTGAAGTAGTAGATGAAGTGTTAGAATTATTTATAGAATTAGATGCGGATGCAGATCAATTAGAGTTCCCGGTTGTTTATGCTTCGGGTGTAAATGGTACTGCTTCATTAGATCCAGATCCTGCTACCCAAGAAGAAAACATGGCATGCCTATTTGAAAAGATTATCGAAGCAATTCCAGCACCAATCGATAATTCAGATGAACCACTACAATTCCAAGTAGCTTTATTAGATTACAACGACTATGTTGGTCGTATTGGTATCGGTCGCGTATTCCGCGGTACTATCGAAGTAGGTCAACAAGTTTCGTTGATGAAACTAGACGGAACTATTAAAAATTACCGTGTAACAAAATTATTTGGTTTCTTCGGATTAAAACGTGAAGAAATCCAAACAGCTAAAGCCGGAGATTTAATTGCTGTATCTGGTATGGAACAAATTAACGTAGGTGAAACAGTTTGTCCTACAGATCATCCGGAAGCGTTAGTTCCATTACGTATTGATGAGCCAACATTACAAATGACATTCTTAGTAAATAACTCACCTTTTGCGGGGCGCGAAGGTAAATGGGTTACTTCACGTAAAGTAGAAGAGCGTTTACGTTCTCAACTACAAACAGACGTATCATTACGTGTTGACGATACAGAATCTCCAGATGCATGGATTGTTTCAGGTCGCGGTGAGCTTCATTTGTCGATTTTAATCGAAAATATGCGTCGTGAAGGCTTTGAACTTCAAGTATCGAAACCAAAAGTAATTATTCGTGAAATTGATGGCAAAAAATGTGAACCAATCGAACGAGTGCAAATTGATGTACCAGAAGATAGTGTAGGTTCTATTATTGAATCAATGGGATTACGTAAAGGTGAAATGATCGACATGGTCAACAATGGTAACGGTCAAGTTCGTTTAATCTTTATGGTTCCTGCTCGCGGATTAATTGGATATTCAACAGAGTTTATGTCTCTTACAAAAGGCTTTGGTATCATTAACCATACATTTGATAGCTATCAACCAGTAGTTTCAGGTCGTGTTGGTGGACGTCACCAAGGGGTACTTGTTTCGATGGAAACAGGTAAATCAACAACTTACGGTATGATGGGTATTGAAGACCGTGGAACACTATTCGTTGAACCTGGTACTGAAATTTACGAAGGTATGGTAGTTGGTGAAAATACTCGTGATAATGACATAACAGTAAATATTACAAAAATGAAACAAAAAACTAATATTCGTTCTGCTAACAAAGACCAAACAAACGTTATTAAAAAACCTCGTATTTTAACGCTTGAAGAAGCAATCGAGTTTCTTGGTGATGATGAGTATTTAGAAGTAACACCTGTGTCCATTCGTCTGCGTAAACAGATTTTAGAGAAGAGTGAACGTGAACGTGTGACGAAAAAAATGAAAAATGCAGAACTTGAATAGAATCAGAAAAGGGTGAATAACCTTGGAGGAACAGCAATTCGTATTTGGTAGAATGTCTAGTATATCTAAGTTTATTTATGAAGTTATGCCAAATTTCGACATAGCGGGTTATGTATTATTTCTTACAATTTTCTTGTTATCGGTGCTTGTGTACAAGCTAGGATTTGCAAAAAAATTGCGTTTTGGACAAAATGTAGTTATTTACGTATTCTTATTTTTAGGATGTTTGATGTTAACGTTTTTAGCATTTTTCCTTCCAGTGGTCGAAGGGTTAATCGTAGCAGCGCTCATCTTAATTATTTATAAGATTCGTTTACGACTCGAAAAAAGACAAAGCTCGACTACTTAAAAGTAGACGAGCTTTGTTTTTTTTCATAATGGGAATAATACGTTGTAGTGAGTTGAATAAAGTGTCCGCTGGATCTTCTCACTCATCCCCGTAGGAGTCGCCGCCCGGCAGCGAAAATCCATGGGAATTACTATCTAATTTAGTGTCTACACATAAATGCGGTCTCCAAATATAGAGCGTATTTTTTAGAGGAAAATTCTTTTCTATCCACCACTTATTGGAATAATTCCTCGTATTCCTTGTTATCTCACACCAAGTAAACTTGCTGTTTTAAGAATTGGTTGCTTTCATCCGCATTTTGGTTGCTCTCACAAAGATTTTGATTGCTTTCCGAGTAGAATTGATTNCGATCTGTTGCCCTAAGCCATTTATTGGATTCAAACAGTCGAAAAACGGAGGAAATTTTGTTTTTAGCGAGTCGATAGTGAATAAGTAAGCAAATTCTTTTAATTTTTGCTGCCTGCAGCGAAAATCTTAGCGCTCACTGTTTATGACGCAGTATCCTTATATTACGAAGTAAAGAATTAAAAATAGGACACATCTTGTTCGATTAAAAACAAGATATGTCCTATTAGTTGTTTATTTCTCACTTCTGAATTTTTTAAAAATCATTTTCAATTAGTTTGGATGTTTTGTAGAAAATGAATTTGCCTGTTGCTAATCTTTCGTTCGTTTTTATTTCAATGCGATCATGACAAACTGGACACATATACGTATGAATAAGTCGATTTCTTAACTTTTTTGCTAATGGTAAATCATCTGAGAGTACGTCTATTCGATCACATATAACACATTGTACTTTCATAAAACCAACTCCTATTCTATACGAAATGCAGTAATAAATTTTATCGGTTTATTTATATTAGAACCATCTTTTTTTATAACGTGCACAGGACCATCTTCACGAAGTGGTTGTCCTTTATGACTAAATTTTAGTAATAAAGAATCTAATTCGTTTAATGGGAAAGTGTGCTCACCATCTGTTGTTTCAATAATTAAAGATGAAGCTTCTGGTAATGGCTCTGCGTTTAAGATAAATGGTTTAAGCTCCACACCATAAGTACTTGTTAATACTTTTGTACGCTCGTATTTTTTTTCGGTTTGTAAAGTAGGAGGAACTGTAGAACCTTCTATAATTTCACGTGACCAATGAGCTGACGTCACTTTTGTATATTCCTCTAACTCATCTTTATATTCATATTCTCCTGAGAAAAATTCATCTAAATCAATTTTTCGATCATCAAAAATCCAAACAGTTGGATCGAGCGTAATAGTAAATTTAACTGCGCCTTTAATAGGGATAATTAATTCCAACGAAATTGCCTCCTCTAATCTCTCTAATCTAACTTAGTATATCGCTAAAATGAAAATATCTAAAGAATATTTCACTTTTTTTAAAACTAAGATGAGAGAACACTTGCATTTTTTCTCATCAAAAGATACACTTTAGGGAGGTAAACAAGTAGAAATCAGAAAAATGGGGGCGTCCTCATGGATACTAAAATACAACTTTCGTATCAAGAAAAAGCATTAGAACTATTAAAGAATGATGCGGAAAAAATTGCACAATTAATAAAAGTTCAAATGGACAATTTAACTATGCCTCAATGTCCGCTTTACGAAGAGGTTTTGGATACTCAAATGTTTGGACTATCGCGCGAAATAGATTTTGCGGTCAAACTTGGGCTTTTAGAGAGAAGTGAAGGAAAAGAAATTATTGCCTCACTAGAACAAGAGTTATCCGTATTACACGATATCCATACAGAAAAATAATTTTAAAACTCAAACAAAGTTACCTGTTTGAGTTTTTTTCTAATGGAAGAAACAGAGGTTTTAACATGATTACATACTTGAAACGTTTTTTTAAAAATTTTGATTACCCGCTATTTTTTGTATATTTAGCATTATGTTTCTTTGGATTAGTGATGATTTATAGTGCAAGCATGGGGTGGGCAGTACTAAATTATGGCTGGGATTCTGATCATTTTTTCAATAAACAAATTAAAAATCTAGTTATAGCAATTCCAACGTTTTTTTTAGCAGCTTTTTTTCCTTATAAGCATTTCAAAAGTAGAATAATGATGCAGTTAATGCTTATTGTTATGTTCATACTTTTAATTTTAGTGCATTTTATCGGGACTGGAGGAGAAAGTGGATCCCAGAGTTGGATTCATTTAGGATTTGGAAATATTCAACCTTCGGAAATTGCAAAAATAGTAATTGTTTTATATTTTGCTGGGATTTTCACGAAAAAATATGAAAATGGCACGTTGAATAAATTAAATGAATCGGTGGGACCACCATTATTAGTGTTATTTTTCGTATTTGTACTCATCATGATGGAGACAGACGTTGGGAATACAATGATTATAAGCTTTGTTGCAATTTCAGTTATAGCAGCTAGCGGAATTAAATTAAAATCTTTTTCCAAACTAGTCGGATTAATTGGTATAGTTATAACAATGGGACTACTTGCAATTTATATTATGAAGGATACATTTATAACCCCTCGTCGACTTGGACGATTAGAAGCATTTTTTAATCCGTTTGACTATGAGCAGGATTATGGTTATCAAATTGTAAACGGATATATTGCGATAGGATCAGGTGGTTTAAAGGGGTTAGGTTTAGGAAATTCAAATCAGAAGTTTGGTTACTTGCCTGAACCGCATACAGATTTTATAATGGCTATTATAGCAGAAGAGCTTGGACTAATTGGGGTATCGATCGTTTTATGTGGATTATTTTTTATCGTATTGAAAGGTATTACGATTGCTTTATCAACTCGAGATCCACAAGCTCGCATGATCGCTGCTGGTATGGCTAGTATTATTGGTTTTCAAACATTCGTTAACTTAGGGGGAATGCTAGGGATAATTCCACTTACAGGAGTTCCACTTCCTTTTATTAGTTACGGAGGGACTTCTATCATTATATTATCTGCTGCAATTGGGATATTAATGAATGTATCTATGTTTGTTAAGCATGAAAAAACAAGAGAATAAGGGGTGCTTGAGGATGGAGAATATTAAAAAAATCGTCGTTGCAAATAGAGGTGAAATCGCTATTCGAATCTTCCGCGCGTGTACGGAATTAAATTTACGTACCGTTGCGATCTATTCGAGGGAAGATAGCGGTTCTTTTCACCGTTTTAAATCGGATGAATCATATTTGGTTGGAGAAGGTAAAAAACCAATTGATGCATATTTAGATATTGAGGATATTATCCGTATTGCAAAAGAGAGTAAAGCAGATGCTATTCATCCAGGTTACGGTTTTTTATCTGAAAATTTGGAATTCGCAAAACGGTGCGAAGAAGAAGGAATTATATTTATTGGACCTACATCTAAGCATTTGGATATGTTCGGAGATAAAGTAAAGGCTCGTGAGCAAGCAGTAAAAGCGGGCATCCCAGTTATCCCTGGTAGTGATGGACCTGTTGAAAGTTTAGAAGAAGTACGAGCATTTGGCGAAATCCATGGTTATCCGCTTATGATTAAAGCTTCCTTAGGCGGTGGTGGTCGAGGGATGCGTGTCGTTCAGACGAAGGATGATTTGGAAAGTGCATACGAACGTGCTAAATCAGAAGCAAAAGCTGCTTTTGGTTCGGACGAAGTATATGTGGAAAGATTTATTTATCAGCCAAAGCATATAGAAGTTCAAATATTAGGGGACAAACATGGTAATTTAATTCACCTGTATGAGCGTGATTGTTCGATTCAAAGAAGACACCAAAAAGTAGTAGAAATTGCCCCATCTAATTCATTAAGCCCTGAATTACGCAATAAAATATGCCAAGCTGCTGTTCAATTAATGCAAAATGTTTCGTACATAAATGCAGGAACTGTAGAGTTTTTAGTAACAGAAGATGAATTTTACTTTATCGAAGTAAACCCACGCATTCAAGTAGAGCATACGATTACAGAAATGATAACGGGAGTAGACATTGTACATGCCCAGATTAAAATTGCGGATGGTTTAGCGCTAACTAGTGAAGCAATGGGAATACCGAGTCAAGAAAATATGCCTCTTTTTGGTTTCGCTATACAATCCCGTGTAACAACAGAAGATCCATTAAATAATTTCATGCCAGATACAGGAAAATTGATGGTCTATCGTTCAGGTGGTGGATTTGGTGTTCGTTTAGACGCTGGTAACGGATTCCAAGGAGCTGTAATCACACCTTATTACGATTCATTGTTAGTAAAAGTTTCTACTTGGGGTATGTCTTTCAAAGAAGCTGCAGCTAAAATGGACAGAAATTTACAGGAATTTAGAATTCGTGGTATTAAAACGAATATTCCTTTCCTTGAAAAAGTTGTAAAACACCCAAGTTTCATTTCAGGACAGTTTAATACAAGTTTTATAGATTCTACTCCTGAATTGTTCATGTTTCCAAACAGAAAAGACAGAGGAACGAAATTATTAAATTATATTGGAAATGTTACGGTGAACGGATTCCCTGGTGTAGAACAAAAATCTAAACCGGTATTTGGAGTACCAAGAAAACCGAAATTAGATATTTCACAAGCACCACCGACTGGAACAAAGCAAATCCTAGAAACGCAAGGTGTTGAAGGGGTTATAAAGTGGGTGAAAGAGCAACAAGGCGTTCTATTAACAGATACAACATTCCGTGATGCTCACCAGTCTTTACTTGCAACACGCGTACGTTCTCATGATATGTTCGGGATTGCGAAAGAATCGGCAGAAGGAATGCATAATCTATTCTCCTTTGAAATGTGGGGAGGGGCAACTTTTGACGTTGCATATCGATTCCTAAAAGAAAGTCCATGGGATCGACTGCTTAAAATGCGTGAAATGATTCCGAATGTGTTATTCCAAATGCTTTTTCGTGGAGCAAATGCGGTTGGCTATAAAAACTATCCGGATAATGTAATTCGTGAATTTATCCAAAAATCTGCTGATGCGGGAATTGATGTGTTCCGAATTTTCGACAGCTTGAACTGGATTAAAGGAATGGAAGTGGCTATTGATGCAACGAGACAATCTGGAAAAATCGCAGAAGCAGCTATATGCTACACAGGAGACATTTTAGATGACTCTAGAGCTAAGTATACAGTGCAGTACTATAAAGATATGGCAAAAGAGTTAGAAGCTGCAGGAGCTCATATTTTAGCGATTAAGGATATGGCCGGCTTACTAAAACCAGAAGCTGCATATCGTTTAATTAGCGAGCTAAAAAGCACGGTCGACTTGCCAATCCATTTACATTCCCATGATACGAGCGGAAATGGCATTTATATGTATGCAAAAGCAATAGATGCCGGAGTAGATATTGTTGATACTGCACTAGGTTCAATGGCTGGTCTAACATCACAGCCAAGCGCGAGTAGTTTAAGTTATGCGATGTCAGGATCTAATAGAGAAGTCATTGGAGATATTGACGCTTTTGAAAAGATATCTTATTACTGGGAAGATGTACGGAAATATTACCAAGATTTTGAAAGTGGTATGATGAGTCCACATACAGAAATCTACGTACATGAAATGCCAGGTGGACAGTATAGTAATCTTCAACAACAAGCAAAAGGAGTAGGTCTTGGAGAAAGATGGGAAGAAGTAAAAGAAATGTATTCCCGTGTAAACCTATTATTTGGTGATGTTGTAAAAGTTACACCTTCCTCTAAAGTAGTAGGGGATATGGCGTTGTTCATGGTACAAAACAATTTGGATGAAATATCTGTTATTACAAGAGGAAAAACAATCGACTTCCCAGACTCTGTAATTGAGTTTTTTGAAGGATATATCGGACAGCCATATGGTGGTTTCCCAGAAGAACTTCAAAAAGTAATTTTAAAAGACCGTGAAGCTATTAACGTTCGGCCTGGTGAGTTACTAGAACCGGTTGATTTTACGGCTGTAAAAGAGTTGTTGTTTAATCAATTAGGACGTCCTGTGACTAGTCAAGAAATTTTAGCGTATACTTTATATCCAAAAGTATTTGAAGAATATAGTACAACAGAAAAGAATTTTGGTGATGTATCTGTATTGGATACACCTACATTCTTATATGGTTTACGACTTGGCGAAGAAGTTGAAGTGGAGATAGAAGTTGGAAAAACGTTAATCATTAAATTGGTTTCTATTGGTGAACCAACACAAGATGGTAATCGCGTAATCTATTTCGAGTTAAATGGACAGCCACGTGAAGTAATTATTCAAGATATAAATATTGAAGTGAGTCATTTAGCGAAACAAAAAGCAGATTTAACGAACGAACGTCATATTGGGGCAACAATGCCAGGAACGGTATTAAAAGTTGCTGTAGATACAGGTAGTAAAGTAAAAAGAGGTCAGCATATGCTTATTACAGAAGCGATGAAAATGGAAACGACCGTACAAGCGCCATATAATGGTGTCGTTAAAGAGATTCATGTTGTAGCTGGTGAAGCAATAGCAACCGGTGATTTATTGATAGTTATGGATAAGGAATAGAAAAAAAGCTGTTTGACATCTATTTTGTCAAGCAGCCTTTTCATATTAAAGATGCTTTTAGGGATACTGCGTGGTAAAAGGTGTCCACTGTGATTTTGCTCACAGAGGAACAAAGGTTAAGAGCACCACATCTTGTGGCAAAGACATCCTGTTGGCCTCAGCTGGAGTCGTCGCCTGCAGCAAAATCAACAGAAATGGCGTACTTATCAGCGTCGACTCGTAAAAAGCAAAATTTTATACAGTTTTTTCGAATGTATAAATCCAGTAAATGGTTTAGAGCAACTAATTGATCATTGGAAGCAACCAGTTCTATTCGGAAAGCAATCAAATCAAATCCGAGAGCAACCAAATTGCTAG
>NZ_VDGG01000057.1 GCF_006861775.1 Psychrobacillus soli
TGAAAATCCTAGCGGTCACTAGTCGACGCACTACGTCGCAGTATCCCTAAATAGCGACATACTTTCAACTGTCGGGAGAAAATTTTATATAACAAAAAAAGACTACCAAAGAGCCATGGTCTCTTTGGTAGTCTTTTATGGAACAAATACTGAATTATTTGCTCACTACTTCTTTCCCTTTGTATTGACCGCATGATTTACAAATACGGTGAGCCAATTTCATTTCACCACAATTTGAACAAGCAACCATACCAGGTACGGATAATTTAAAATGCGTACGACGTTTTCTTTTTACAGTTTTAGAAGTTCTTCTAGCTGGTACTGCCATTGGTGGCACCTCCTTACAGATCTATTATTCGTCTGTTTGATCAAAATACTTAGCTAAATCAGCTAGTCTTGGATCCAATTTTGGTTGTTCATCTTCTTGCATATCGTTCAGATCATCATCTGTTGTGTAACTCCAACCATTCCCACCTTCGTGTTTAAATTGGTCTGCACCTTCTTTATACACTTGCAATGGAATTTCTAAAAGAATTAACTCTTCTAGAACTGGGTCTACATGAATGACATCTCCTTCTACCACATGAAAGTTATCATATGCTCGGGCAGAAGCAGCTGCCGCCTCAGACCAGTTGAAAATTTCATCAGATTGAATCTCAAATGGATATTCTACATCTTCCCATGTGCGAGCACACGGTAGTATTAGAGTCCCTGAAAGCTGAAAATGACAATTCATTTGCGCTGCACCAAACGTGCAATGCCCTTTTACATGAACGGGTGAAATACTTCGAACGTCCGGGTTTCGTTCCTTCACATTTTCCAGAGTAACGAACTCATCTAACGGCATTCCGTTTTCACGATATTTTGCTAGTTGACTAATTGCCCATTTCATACGATTATCACCTCAAGACAACAAAGTTGATTATATAATGACTGAATTTAGATGTCAAGATAATTTCTTGTCACTACTTAATAATAACACTATAATTTGATTAAGGAAAGGATTTGATGAGTAGATGAAAGCTTCCGGAATTATTGTAGAATATAATCCATTTCATAATGGACATTTACATCATTTACAACAGTCACGACTGAAAACGAATAGTGAAGTTATGATAGCCGTTATGTCTGGTAACTTTCTCCAACGTGGGGAACCTGCGCTTGTTGATAAGTGGACGCGAACGAAAATGGCACTACTTGCTGGCGTTGACTTAGTAATTGAGTTACCTTACGCATTTGCTACCGCTCAGGCAAGCGATTTTGCAAAAGGAGCGATTTTTTTATTAGATGCTTTAAAATGTAAGTCTTTTTGTTTTGGCAGCGAGGAAGGCTCTTTAAAAGCGTTTCTACATACGTATGATTTATTGTTAGAAAATAAAGCAGATTATAATACAGCAATCTCCACATTCATGAAAAAAGGGGTTAGTTATCCTAAAGCATTAAATGAAGCTTATAAGCTGATTTCTACCGATGTGACCTTACCTTTAGTTGATCTGTCGAAGCCAAATAACATTTTAGGCTATCACTATATTGAGGCTGCCAAAACATTAAATACAGAAATACAACCCGAAACTATCCAACGTGTAATCGCCAATTATCATGACGAAGCCAAAACGTCGGAAACCATTGCGAGTGCAACGGGAATTCGGAAAGTATTGTTTGACGATGGTGATCTAACTGGTGTGCAACCTTTTCTGCCACTTACTAGCTTTGAAGCACTAATGGAGTGGCAAAATACAGCCAACTCTTTTGGTAGCTGGGAACGATTTTATCCATTGCTTCGATTCATTATTCTACGTCATACGAAAGAATCGCTCGCTCAGTTTGCAGAAGTGACAGAAGGTATGGAAAATGCTATTTGGAACGCAGCGACTACTAGTATAACTTTCCAATCTTTTATGGAAAAGATTAAATCGAAGCGGTTTACATGGACTAGAATTCAGCGAATGTTAACGCATATTTTTACAGAATTTACATGGAAACAATTGAAAGAGACCGAATTACCAACTTATATTCGCCCATTAGGAATGAACAAAAAAGGACAAGCCTACTTACAATCCATAAAAAAAGATTTGGAACTTCCTCTAGTAAGTAGAGTAGCTGCAAGTAAAGAAAATAAATTACTCCAGTTAGATATTAAAGCAGCAAACCTATATTATCTTGGTTTACAAAGTTCGTTTGGACAGCAAATGGTTGGGAGCGATTTCCGAATTGCACCGATTAGAATGTGATACATTATTTTGGTTCTAATTTTTCTAAATATGCTAAAGCATCATCAATCGTTCTAACAGGTACAATTTTCATTTTTGTGCCTATTTTTTTTGCCGATTTTAATGCTTCTTCATAATTGGATGTTAGATCCGGGTTTTTCTCTAATATCACAGGATCAATCTCATCATCCGGAGCGAACATTATTTCCATTCCTTTTCGATCTGCAGCAATAACTTTTAAGTCAATACCTCCGATACGTCCGACAGTTCCATCCGGTAGCATCTCCCCTGTACCGGCAATATCGTACCCTTTTGTAATATCTTCAGAAAGCAATTGATTTAATATTTCCAATGTAAACATAAGTCCAGCAGAAGGACCTCCGATATCTTCGGTGTTCATATGGACGAAAGGAGTAGTTTCCACGATTTTATCTTCTTTATAGGAAATCCCAATACCAGGTTTATCAAGAACACCAGGAACCACTTTAAGTGTGACCTCTTTCATAAGTTCTTTCCCTTCTCGTTCTACTAGTAATTGAATCGTGTCTCCTTCTTGTTTGTCTACTAAATATGCTTGGATCGTTTCCTCTGTTAAATCTTTCAAATTATCCATTCTTAGAATTTTATCACCAGGTTCTAGTACATTATCTGCAGCACCACCGTCGACAATATTAAAAATAAATATTCCGTTATTTGTTATTGTATAAGGCTTTTTCGCTCGATTGTATGCAACAGTTATAGCATTAAATTGAGAATCAGACATAAGCTTTAATTGACGAACATTATATTCTTTATCGTCTTCATCTTCCTGCCGAATTTGATTGGCCTTAAATATTTTTTGATTATCCACTAGTTTCGCGTATGCATATGTAAGTGGTGTTGCTTTAGCAAGTGCAATCGTGAGTAGACTCATTGTACCAATGTCATCTATATCTCCACCTTCGACTTCTACAAATGGAGTAAGTTCATATGCACCTCCTGGTTTGGAAATATATGATTCCATCGGATAGAAGGCAAGAGCCAGCACAATCGCAAATACGAAAAGAAGGATTACGGACTTTCTCTTCTTCATAAGTTCTCCCTCTCTTTCTTAACTATATATGAGTAATAGTTTATCACTTCCATTTTTTTCTGACAAAACAAATGAAAATAAAGGATGAAATTACATGCATATTATAATTACCATTGGAAGCTGGGCATTAATTATTTTATTATTTCTGCAACCTGGTACAGCGCATAAAGGTGCCGTAGAAGGAATGCGTATTTTCACGACGTCATTACTTCCCTATTTGTTGCCTTATTTAGTTATTACGCAAATGTTTATAAGATCACAAAATACATTTTTACATACAAAGAATAAGTTTAAATTATATATGAATGTTTACATATTAAGTGCGATAGGAGGGTTTCCAAGTGGAGCTGCGGTTATTTCTTCGTTAAAAGAAATGGGTACTTTAAACGAACGAAATGCTAGTTGGTTATTAGGGATTTGTCATGCTCCGAGCCCAATGTTTGTTATCGGATTTGTTGGGATTGAAATTTTCCACGCAGAATTTGCAGGTTTGAAATTGTTAATCATCATACATGGTATCAATTTACTGTTCCTTTTAGTATTCATCTTTTTTTCGAAGCCTATTCAACAAAATGATTACAAAGCGTCAATTACCGTCTCCCCTTTTCAAGAAAGCATAAAAGAAACCTCTCAAATATTATTGCTAATCGGCACAACTGTCATTTTTTTCACTACGGTGAGCATTATCGTTTTTGAATCTGTAAAAGAAGTACTACCATCCATCTCCCCTTTGTTATTAGTATTTGTCGCATCTTTTTTTGAAATGACCGGTGGGATCAGTTTAGCAGGGGAAATACTTGCTGGAAAAGCCAGCCTTCCATTTATCGTAGCAATCATCATTGCATTTAGTGGTATTAGTATCCATATGCAAATTATTGTACTTGCTCAAAAAGCCCGAATCTCTATTAAACGCTATATTCTATTTCGCTTTTTACACATGCTCATAATCCCTTTATTTTTTATTATCTAAACAACCAGTAATAATTCTGTAATAAAAAACCTTGCCGGGTTGGCAAGGTTACTATTTTTGGAATTTTTGTCGAAGAGCGGCTTCTACTTGTGGGGGAACTAATTCTTCAATCTTCCCTCCATACTTGGCTACTTCTTTGACGATGCTCGAACTTAAAAAAGAATATTGGTTTTTTGTCATGATGAAAAATGTTTCGATTTCATCGTTTAATACGCGGTTCATCGAAGTAATTTGCATTTCATATTCGAAATCGGAAACCGCTCGTAGTCCTCGAATAATCGCACTTGCATGAACACTTTCCGCATAATCCATCAATAATCCAGAATATGTATCCACCTTCACATTGGAAAGATGGCTTGTTGCCTCTTTAATAAGTTCCATTCTTTCTTCCACCGAGAAGAGTGGATTTTTGGATGAGTTGTTTAAGACGACAACATTGACTTGTCCAAAAACCGTTGCTCCTCGATTAATAATATCTAAATGTCCATTTGTGATTGGATCAAAACTTCCTGGTACAACTGCAATTTTAACCAATTTAATCCCCCTCTTCTTCTAAACGTCTACGATAAATTGAAATAATAGTACCACCGTATGTTTCCCGTCTAGCTAGAGTAAAAGTACCTAAATCAGTTGCCAAGCCAACCGTTTTATCATGTTCGCACACGATAATTCCCGAATCGCTCATACATCCAACTTCTACGATCTTTTCAGCTAAATCATAAAATACAGTCTTATTATACGGTGGATCCACAAATAATAGCTCGATTTTCAGCTCTCTTTTTTCAAATGCTTTAACCGCCCTAGCGGCATCTATTTTGTATATTTCACTCGAATCTTCTAAACGACATTTCTTTAAATTTTCGTTGATCGTTTGAATTGCTTTCTGATCCTTTTCGATAAAAATACATAAATCGATTCCTCTACTTAATGATTCGATACCTAAGTTTCCACTTCCCGCAAATAAATCTACTGCTATTCCTCCATCAAAATAAGGTCCGATCATATTAAAAATAGATTCTTTTACTTTATCCGTTGTAGGTCGTGTGTTTGTCCCAGGAACCGCTTTTAATGGCAGTCCTTTTTTGGATCCTGATATGACTCTCATGTTATAACTCCTAATGTTAAAATGATGTGGATTCCGTAATATTTATCCGGTCTTCTTGTTTATCTAAATTCAATAAAAACAATCGAATCATCCACGCTTCTTCAATATAAAATTCCGATCCAATTCGCTCAAACGGTTCTGACATTGCGTCATATCTTTTCTCATTCAATACATAAAAAGGTTCCTGTATTGGAAAACGAAATGACCTTGAATCATTTTGGACATACAACCCTTTATCTGTATCATTTAAGGTATATCCTAATTCAGCAAGCAATGGTTCAGCAGCATATAAAATTTTCCCGTCTTTCATTAATAACTTCATCTTTTCTTGTAGAACCCCATTTACATATACAGTTCGCGGATCTTCTAAAAGCAATGGAAACTTGACTGATTCAGCTTGTCCATTCAATTGAAAGAAAGAAGTGTTCCAATCGATTACTTCTGACAATAGCTTATCTAATTTTTCAGCACTTAATGGATGACTTTTAGACAATGCTGTTTTCCATTCCGCAAGCTGGCTTGCAGTAAAATAATTTTGAAGAGTTTCATACATCCAGACTGATTTTTCTGCTCCAATTGGACTTTCCATCAAAAAACTACTTACCACTTCAGCAAACAGTGAACTATCTTCTTTTAATCCATATTGTAATTGAACATTTTTCACAATTACCTCATCTACAATCGAGTCAATATCTTTACCCGCTATAAACGCTATGCGTGATGACTTTATATTATTTTTATTTTCAGTGAAAAGCAAGGTCATATGCGCACTATTTGGAATATTTAACTTATCTAATTGTGTTTTTACCTCTTCGGAAAGGTTTTCATTTGAATGAACGGTGAACGTGTTATTTTCATATTTCACTGGGATTATTTCTTGTTGCCAATATAAATCTGAAATATTACCAACCCCATCAGAAAGGGTGTAATCGATTAAATTTAACGAAGCGGTACCAATTACCGGTAAACCACTAATCCACATTCCTCCTCTTTTTAACTCATCCGTTATATGTAGTGTTGTATAAGAAACTCCACCTTTTTCAATTTTCGCTAAAAATCCAGAAAATAATTGTCCATCCGTTAATCCATCTACTAATGGAATTTCATAAGAGATGCTCTGTTTAGACGATTCCCCTTCTTCAAAAGATGTTAAATCATCTGACAATCGACTACAGCTATCACTAATTTTTAAATCACAGCTGCGATTTTCACTCGAAATAGGCCATGAAATAGTAAGTTGTTCTTGTGGCAAATTAATAAAATGTTGCTTAACAACCACTCTGTCGCTTGTAAATTTAATCTCAATTTCTTGTTCATAATAAAAAGATTGTTCCTCCCCTTCCAAACTTGAGGAGTAAACATGATACTGGAATAAAAGCAACACGCTATTTACTACAACAAGCAACATAGTCAAAAAACTTATAACAAATTTCATAGAATTTCCCTCCAACAAAGTGGTAAGATGGACTGGAAAGGAAGTGTTACCATTGATTCAACGTTTTATAGAACTAGGTGAAGGCTATGGAGATGTATTTGAGCTTTGTGAACTCGCTAATTTAAATAAAAATCGTATACATCACGCATTCATATTCACGTCTAAAAAAGAAGATAAAGAGTACTTTTCCATTGCAGTTGCTCTAAAGCCGATTAATAACGCCAATTTTTTCCCAATTTATATATGTCGAGAAGGAATACCAAATACAGCTCAGGTACCAAAAAGACTTTTAGCATTTAAAAAGACGTTAGAAGACATACAGATTCAACCAATCCAAATTGATATTAAACATTCATCCACTTTTGTAGACACAAATTTATTTTATCAATATATAATCGGTGTTTTACGGTTAAATCATTTAATACCGCCATTACAGTAAGACTGGGATAGCGTTACAAACCAATTTTATAATCGTATTCTTTTGCTTTATCTGGTTTACTATTTTCAAATTCTGTTTTTAAAAATGGGCGATACGATTCTAGTACTTCTTTTACAAAAGGAAGTTTGTTCATTTTTTGTTTTGCAGTTTCAATTTGATCTTGATCACAATATAACACGACATATTTCAACTTTTTAGAAATATAGTGGACATGACCGTATTTTCTTAATGATTTCGCTTGTTTTAAATGATGCACATAGACAATTAATCCTTGTCTTTCTGTCATACTTTTTCCCCTCATTTCTTCCTCTTTAGGATAACATAACCGGGAAAATGATAGCAACAACAACTAGCTGACAGTTGTACGTTCAAAAGATATAATTAAAAAAACAAACAGTTAAAAAGGAGGATAAATCGATTAATGGGTAAAAAAACAAATGTTGCAATCGCTATTGCTGCGGCTGCGGGAGCAGCTTGGGCAAGTACAAAAGCTATTTCTAAACCACAAAGTCGTACTCCAAAAGAAGCGCTTGAATACGAGCAGCCGATCATCCTTGCGCATAGAGGTGGATCTGGCCTTGCTCCAGAATGCTCGCTTGCCGCTTTTGAAAATGCTGCAAAATTAGGAGTACATGGATTTGAAATTGATATACGATTAACGAAAGATGAAGAGATTATCGTTTTTCATGATGAGCATTTAGACAGAGTGACAAATTTAAGTGGCAAAGTTGCAGATTATACATTTGCACAATTAAAAGAAGCCGATCTCGGCTACCACTTTGTCGATTTAGAAGGTTCACAAAACTATAGGGGTTGTGGTGAACAAATTATCACTTTAGGTGAGCTTCTCGATACATATCCCCAAATGCTTATAAATATGGATATTAAAGATGCACCTCAAACATATGAAGGTAGTTTAATGCCTTCCAAGCTTTGGAGACTATTAGAAGAAAAGCAAGCATACAAACGCGTTGTTGTCACTAGTTTTTACGACGAGCAAATCGATCGTTTTAACTTGTATGCACAAAATACGGTTGCTTTAGGTGCTGGAGAAAAAGAAGTAAAAAAAGCATATACTGCATACACTAGCCAATTTAAACATTTATATCATCCAAAAGCAGATGTATTCCAAATTCCGGTGAAATCTAATGTATTTCCTCTTGATAGCGCAGGTTTTATCAAGTTCATCACTTCATTAAATATACCCGTTCATTATTGGACCATTGATGATCCAGTAGTGATGAAGAAATTGATTGAAAATGGAGCAAAAGGAATCATTACCGATCGACCTGACTTAGCAATTGAAGCTTTAAAGCTAGACTAAAAAGGATGTGTGCAAGAAAATGCACACATCCTTCGTATTTCTTAAGCAGAACAAGAGCAAGCTCCGCCAGTACCACAACCGCTTCCGCAGCTTGAGCCGCCGGATGAAAAAAATGGGTTACTCACAGGAACTTTAACACCTTCTGAAACAGATTTACCGATTAGCAAGCTCACTTCATCTAAAAGATCTTGCAATTCATTTTCCGCAACCTTTAATGTTGCAACCTCATCTACCATATCTAACTTTCGTTTAGTTACGCGAATATCTTTCATAACTTTCGAATAATCAGGATGGTATTTTCCGAATCGTTGAACCTCTTCGTATTGGTCTTTTAGTTTCGTAAAATGATTGATTTCACGAACTAGATTCGGATTTTTATATACAGCACGGTGTGCATCTAAGTAATCATAAAATTGTTCAGAGGAAAGAACCATTGTACATAGCATATCTGATTGGTCCATTATAGTGGCCCACTCATTGGTCATTATCAATTTTAAAACCTCCAATCTGTGTATATCATACCAGAAAGGGAGAAACAATTGCTAAATTAATAACTTATTGTTAGGAGAAAAAATAATGAATGAATTACAATATTTACTTAACCAAGTAACCGAAAATGCATCAGAAGAAGAAATAACCCTTGTAAAAGATTTACTTACAAGTATACAAATTAAACAACAAAATGCCACTACGACCACTTATTTAAATGCCGTTCTACAAATGGACATACAATTTGAACATGACACATGTATCGTCACATTTCCCATTACTCCACTTTCCTATAATACGTTTGATAAGCCACATGGGGGTATTATTGCAACAATCATGGATAATGCGATGGGGTACCTTGTAAACAAAGATTTACAGCCGGAGGGAAAAGGAGCTGTAACGACAAATATGAACATCCATTATGTGAAAGCAGCAACCGAAAAATCGTTGATTGCTACATCTTCCTACTTACATAAAGGTCGGCAAACTTTAGTGTTAGAATGTACGGTTACTCAACCAGATGGCAAAAGAATTGCTCACGCTACTGGATCATTCTTTGTTATTAGTCCACCTAACTCTTCTAAATAATCGTGTACAACTTGATGATCAGAAAAAGGGACTACGAGACCATTTGCAATTTGTTCTTGCTCATGTCCCTTTCCTGCTATTAATATGACGTCTCCTTTTTGGGCTGAGCGTAATGCCAAAATAATTGCTTTTTTACGGTCAGGTTCTATCATTACTTTCTTAAGGTCCACGCCACTTACAATTTCGGCAATAATGTCTTCTGGACGTTCATTTCTTGGATTATCAGAAGTAATAATTGCTTTCGTCGCATATTTTGTCGCCACTTCTCCCATGCCTTTTCTTTTTTGTTTATCTCGATTTCCTCCACATCCAAAGACAACATAGATATCCTTTTTTGCATAGGATGTAACGGTAGATAAACAAGCTTCCAACGCATCAGGTGTATGTGCATAGTCTATTAGTACTTCCACCCCTTTACTATTTTGAATTTGCTCTAGCCTTCCTTTTGGTAGCGTTAGGGCTTTTATTTCTCCAAAAGGAATATTTAGTGCCGATAAACTTGCTATCGCTGCAGCTATGTTCATCCCATTATAATAACCACTGTTTTTCATCTTCAATTGCACTTCTTTATCTCTAACAATATATTTGTAATGGACTATTTCTGTTGAGTAGTCCGCTTTTTGGTAAATAACGTCATTCGTATATTGTTCACCGAAACGGATAACCGGTAGATCCGTCTTTTCTGCGATTGATCTACACCACTCATCGTCATCATTAATGACAATTTGTTTGGAAAGCGTTGCCAGTAGCTCTTTTGACTTTTTATAGGGAACCATTCCACCATGGAATTCCAAGTGATCCTTTCCTATATTTAAAAATACACCTAAGTCGATTGGATACATACCTAATCGATTGTCCAATAATCCTTGAGAAGAAGCTTCTAATACAATGTATTCCACATGATGTTCATAGCAATAATTTACTACTTGTAGAAAATCATAAAATGGCAATGTGGTATTACTTCTAAATGGGCGTTCCAGTTTTTGACCATTTATAAACACGCCTAATGTACCAATAACACACACAGATTTTTGTTGTTGCATTAATAATTGCCCTATAAATGACGCAACCGTTGTTTTTCCATTTGTTCCTGTTATACCAATCGTTTTTATTTGTTTCCCATACAATTTATACGTCATACTGGAAATTCTCTCTTTTAACAGATCCATATCAGTCGGTAGTATAACCTGTGGTACGCTACAGTCAGGGATGAAGTATTCAGTGAGTATTGTTTTCGCGCCGTTTTGAATTGCTTCTTCTATAAATACTCGATTATCTGTTTCAGAAACAAACACATCTCCTTCATCAATTTGCTTCGAGTGATCGATAAATCTGTTTATCGTAAAGTCCTTCAAATCACCTTTAATCTTATAGTCCAAACCATTCAATAGTTCTTTTAAAGGAAAAATAGTAACACACTCCCTACACCATTCTTGTGAGTCCGCATAAAGTAAATTGAATTCCTTGTATCGTATGAACGGAGTGTTTGAAATGTCACGAGTAGAGTGGATGAAAATATGATTGTGCAAAAATTTGGTGGAATCGCAATGCAGGATCATCAGAACAGGAAATTGGTCATGGCAAGGATTAAAAAAGCAATTAGTATGCATCAACAAGTATTGGTAGTTGTATCAGCAATGGGAAGAAGCGGTCAACACTATGCAACGGACACATTACTAGATCTAATACCAAATTCCGTTAGTAGTGTTGAAACGGATTTACTTTCGGCATGTGGTGAACTAATATCTGCATCTGTACTTTGCGCGGAGTTAAAAAAAGAAGGAATTCTGGCAACTCTTTTATACGGGAAAAGTGCGGGAATTATTACAAATGATGCTTACGGAGACGCTCAAATAGAGAAAGTAGATACAACATCAATAGCAGCCACCTTCCAACATGTTAATTGTATTGTAGTACCAGGGTTTCAAGGGATTACAGAAGAAACGCAAACTTTCACTACGCTAGGAAGAGGTGGAAGTGATTTAACTGCAGTCGTTTATGGTCATTATTTAAATGCAGATGTCGTGGAATTTTATAAAAATGTACCAGGTGTTATGACTTCCGATCCTTTTAGAAATAAAAAAGTTGAATTAATTTCTTCTATGACTTATGAAGAGCTTCAACATAAAATAAATGGACCAGTAGAAGTCATACAAAAAAGAGCAGCCAAATTTGCTGCTCTCCATCATGTTCCTTTGCATATTCGTTCTCTATATGAAGACAAAGAAGGTACATTCGTTTTTAAGTAATCCTTTTTTAAAGCCAGTTGATAAACCAGTTTTCAACACACGATTACCGAAAAATGCAAAAGGGATGCGACTTTGTCGCGTCCCTTTTGCATGAAGAAGTCTCGTTAATAGTGTAAAACTCGTTTAGTTCAAAACAATCCGTAAGCCCTAACTTAAAGTACTCGTGTAACATCTTATGGTTAATCAATACTTGTGTCATTTTTACTTTCTTTCACCATACGTTGTTCGATTAAGTTTTGCGTGTAGTAGTTACTATAGACACCTACCCCCGTGTGTGTGTACCATTCGCCAAGTAAAGTAGCACGATGGTCTTTCGAGTTTAACCAACCATTAACGGCTTCGCCTGCATCAAAGTAAAAAGCTGCAGTATTCCCAGCTGCACGTGTAAAATCAATAGATGACTCTTTTAACTTGTCACTAAATTTAGGAATTTCAAACTTCTCATTAATGACGATATTATTCTTTGCCATCTCTTCACTATGATTTCTTGCAATTTGTTGCAATGCATAATTGGATTCCAGCACTTGTAAGCCATGCCTATGACGAATTACGTTTGTCATTTCTACAACTTGTCTCTCATTTGCCCTATCTATCGAGGCTTGCAAAGAAGAAGCTGGGGTTTCCACATCGATCATCGTCCCGTTGTATAAAATATCATATGGTTTTAGTTTTAACAGTGTATTAGGATCTGTAAATCGAACTCCCTCTAACTGTTGATCCTCCATATCTATATACAAGATTGCAAACAAATTATCAAATTGCACTAAAATACGTGTATTTATATCTGCTTCCGTTAAAGAAAAAGTATAAGTATTCGAATCAATAGACATGGTGATTTCGGATTGCACGAGCGTAAATCGATAAATATCTGTTAGCGATTGTCCTATTTTATAGGGTGTGACATCAATATCTTTTCCAATAGCAAATGATTGTGAGACCACATCCTCTGATACGCCAAACAATTTATAAGTAGAAAAGGAGTCATTATACACCCACCAATCATAATCAAATCCAGACGGTTCGATTCTCGTGGGCTTACCATACAAATCAATTAATGTTTGAGAAGGTTCTCCTATTAAAGTAGAAATTCCTTCCTTTGGTCTATCGAATATGTTCGCAGGCTCTGGTACTTCCGCTGTTAGTTGCGGTATTAATTGCCCAGAGTTATTAGAACCCATAATAAGCTCATTTTCCTGAACCGGATTATCAAAATATATAAATACTACCAGTACAATAGTAATAGCGATTAATATGCGAAATAGATTTTTCATCTCATTTATCTCCTTAACGATTACTTCATTATCACTAGTATATCAAGCTTACATGGAAAGACACAATGTTGCCATTGCAACATTTTCAAATTTGAATTAATATTAATGAGAACGTATTCTTTGGTAATTCGAACGTGAAGGAGGACAATTCAATGTATTTCGAAAACACAGGTATAGAAAACACTGTCATTGATCTTAATTTATTAGATGATCTTATGAAAAAAAACGGATTAATTCGCGCTGGTCAATGGGATTATGAGCGTGTAACTTATGACAAAAAGTATGAAATAAAAGAAGGTACATTCTATTTACGAGTATTTGGTTTTACAAAAGACGGTGATGTAGGTGCTCATGAGGCAAACATTACATTATTAAAGCCAGTTGTAGGCAAACATTATTATCCACATGGTGTAGAATATGGGGAAAATGAAGTTTTTCCTAACCATTTAGTAAAGTCATGCGAACAAGTATTAACTGCTCTGAAAAAAGACTTGAATGCATTTGAAATTTAAGCTTAATGGGAGCTGTATGAAACGCTAGAGAATAATTTCTCTAGCGTTTTTTATCTGTTCAAATATAGATATGTTGTCTATACTAGGTAAGAAGCTGTAGAAAGGAGTACGCCCTATCGTGTTAAAACGTTTTAAAAAAGAGTATGTGAAGTATATAATTGCAGGCCTTCTCCTATTATTAATTGCTATCTTTATCATTCCAGTATCACTCCCAATCATTTTAGCTTTGATTACTGCAATCATCATCGAACCGCTCGTAAAATTCACCCAAAAAACATTTAATTGGAAGCGAAAACTAGCAGTTATAACTAATTTCTTTTTCTTTATTATTATTATTTCAGCTTTCATATACTTTGTTATAACGAAATTAATAAGTCAGCTCATCTATACATCTAAAGTAATCCCTTTTCATTTAAATAGTGTAACAGGCATATGGATCAATGTGCAAAATAACTTGTTTAAATACACTGAAGGTTTGCCAAAAGAGGTTGTAGAATCCATACAAGATAAATTCGATTCTACTTTAATGAGCATGAAAGATGCTTTACTCGATTTACTAAGCTACTCGAATATAACTACACTTCTAACGAATGTTCCGAATTTTTTAATCAGTTTTATCGTATTTATTATTGCTCTTTTCCTTTTCATGCTTGATCTGGAAAGGTTGCGTACTAAATTCTTTCGTTATTTATCTGATGATACTGCTGAAAAAGTTCGCGTAATGAGTACAAGTGTAAAAAAAGTAACGATTGGATTTATGAAAGCGCAAATTTTAGCAAGCTTTATTATTCTAGGTGCTTCGCTCATCGGGTTATTATTTATCATTACGCCTAAATATGCCATTATTATGGCACTCGTTATTTGGATTGTCGATATTATTCCTATTTTAGGTTCCATTATTATTTTAGCACCATGGGCCATATATGAATATATTACAGGGGATATCGTGTTAGGTACTAAACTTACGATTTTAGCTATTATACTTCTAATAATTCGGAGAGCAGTCGAGCCGAAACTAATGGGGTCCCAAATGGGAATATCCCCTTTAGCTATATTGATTGCTATGTTCATTGGAGCAAAATTATTTGGCTTTCTTGGATTTTTAATAGGCCCACTCGTCGTCATTCTTTTTATCACTGCAAAAGAAGCGGGTATGATAAAACTTAACTTTAAGCTATAACAAAAGCCAACACATTTTGAGTGTGTTGGCTTTTTTGGGATTTATCCACCGATTATTGCTTTAATGACAGAAGTGGTTTCTCCACCATGATAAAATACATACAGTAATAAATACACCGCTACTCCGGTAATGGCAACGAAGAACCAAATTACGCTTGTAATCGGACCGATTTTACGATGCTTGGCGATATTATTCTTTAAGCCTAAAACAATCGTAACAATTCCAAATACAGCACCAGTAGTCGCCAAAGTAATATGGAAAATTAAAAATATCGTATAGTAAATTTTTATATCATCTGGTCCACCAAACGCGGTATTGCCAATAAAAATTGTTCTGGAAGCATAGATGATGAAAAAAATTAAAGCAGAAATGGCTGCGGCAATCATTGTTTTCTTATGTGCTTCTATTTTTCGTTGTATTACTAATACCCATCCAATTGCGACTAATACTGCGCTTAATACGATGAAAAAGGTACTAATAGTTGGTAATAGAGGTAAACTCATCGTCATTTCTCCTTGAATACATTAAAATTTGTTATTTATTGTAGCTTGCTTGTAGCTTTAGATCATCTAATGCTTTTTGTGTAATTTCATCCGCGGTCTCTTGTTCATTTTTAAACCACTTAAAGAATATCGACGCCAAAACTACAGCATATATAATCTCTTGAATAATTTTCATCAGAATTCCACCAAGTTGCTGATCCGCTTCCGGTGACATATTAGAAAATAATTCGGGCCCAGAAAGTGATAACCCAGATAATGTACTAGAAGGCACACATAATTCCATCGCTTTAAGCCAAGCTTCTCCATCTGTATATGTTACATAATTTGCTGATCCTGAGAAAATGATCAATGCACAAGCTGGAGTTATTAATATTGCACTACCTATTATAAAACCTATTTTCTTTAACCCGTGTAAACCTTGCTCTCCCTTAATAATATCGACAATAGACCACCACATAAATAACGCTGAAATAAATAAAATAAACGTATATGTTCCATGCAACACTTCATCCAGTTTAATATAGTCCAAAATTAATGGAATATGGTAAAGCGAAAATAAACCCGAAAATACAATTAACGATAATAATGGTTTAGTTAAGATTGGGAATATCTTTCGGACAACAGGTAACTGGATGACAGCTTTCCATACCCACCAAGGAATCCCTTTCATTAATAAAGGTGGGATTAACAGAAGTAACAAAGCCATTTGTACCATATGATAAGAGAACATGATATGAGCCATCAAATCTACTGGTGATCCTTTAACGATATAGACAAGCACTATACTCGTTAAAAAATAGGCAATTTCTTTTTTCGTTAAGGGCTCGGATATTTTAAAATCTTTACGCCATTTCACTGTTATTAAAAAATATAAAATAGTTATAAACACTAATAACCCGATTAATACAGGACTCCAATTAGCTTGAAAACCAAATATACTTAAAGGCATAAGTACAATCTCTCCTTTATTATTACTACTATTTCCATTATAGAGCTCAAAGTCAATAACTTCAATGAACGAACTATGACAAATGAATAAAAACGCAATGTAGGGATAATGCGTTATACAAAGCTCTATTAGGTGACCGCTGTGATTTTCGCTGCAGTCGGTCACTTTCCGCCGGGTGAGCGATGAGCCATTTCCGTCGCTTAGGCGTACGTTGGAATGCCTCATTTTGCTCCCTCATCCGGGTCGAGTCGCAGCCTACAGCGAAAATCAAAGGTAACTGATAGCTTACTCAGTTTCGACTGACTAAAAACAAAATTTTATACAGTTTTTTGACTACCTAAATCCAATGAATGGCTTAGAGCAACAAACCAATCATTGAGAACAAGCAAATTGCTAGTGTAAGCAACTAATTCTTAAAATAACAAGTTTACTTGGTATGAAACTCCAATGACTTTGACGAATTATCCCTAAAAGTAAAATACCATATAATGTTTGAAGCAGTTATTCAGTCTCTATAGAAACAAAAAAAGCCGAGGCTAAGAATATTCTTAGTCTCGACTTTTTCGTTTCGATTAACCCCACCAAATGATCGTTAAGAACGTAAGGATGGTGATAAATCCGAAGAATGCTCCAACAAATAGGAAATACATCGGAACATTATGATTTTTTTCACTCATATGCATGAAGTAAAAAAGTTGTAATATAACTTGAACTACCGCAAGCAACAAAATTACAGGTGCTATTAAGTATTTAGAGAAATCAGCAGCAACAGCAGTAAACGCAATTAACGTAAAGAAAATCATAATTGCAAATGTTGTTATTTGGCCACGCATATCTTTTCTTCTCTTTTGCTTAATATAATTAAATTCTGTTTCTGATTTAACATAAACTTGAGCGTCATGAGACATATTAACCAACAACTCCCATCAAGTATACTACTGTAAAGATGAATACCCACACAACGTCGATGAAGTGCCAGTATAGAGAAGCAGTATAGTATTTTGGTGCATTATACAAGCTAAATCCACGTTTTGCATTACGTACAATCAATAGAATAATCCATACTAAACCGACTACAACGTGTATACCGTGTGTTCCAACTAGCGTAAAGAAAGCAGATGAGAACGCACTTTGACTATAATTAAATCCTAAATGTACATAGTGATTAAACTCATAAATCTCTAAAGCTAAGAATGCAAGACCTAGAACTACAGTAATTCCTAACCAAAGTTGCATACCTTTAAAATTATGGTTTTTCATATGATACATGGCATAAACACTTGTTAATGATGAAGTAAGAAGTATCATTGTCATAATGAACACAAGTGGTAATTCGAACAATGTTTGAGTAGAAAACTCCATACCACTTGGTCCTTTATTTTTAAGCGCTAAATAAGTTGCAAATAAACTCGCAAATAGTACAGTTTCTCCACCTAGAAACAGCCAGAAACCTAAAAACTTGTTCTTACCTTCCATCGTTACTTGTTCTGGATGATCCGGCCAAGTTTGTGGGGTGTACTTTTTATTTAAGTCCATTATTATTTACCCCCTTTTTCATTCATCAAATCTTCTTTGTGAATATGGAAACCATGATCATCTTTTACTGAACGAACAGCCATAGAAGCAACAGTAATTGCTAAACCAAGTACTAATACAGGTACAGCCCACTCTTTTTCACCGTTATAAAGGGCACCGAAACCAGCGATAAACAAACCAACTGTCATCATGAAAGGAATAAATGAGTTGTTTGGCATATGAATATCAGAAAGTGGTTCTGCATATGTCATCCCTTCTTTATTTCCTTCTTGTTTTTCAATCCAGAACGTGTCAAGTCCACGAACAAGTGGAGTTTGTTTAAAGTTATAAAATGGTACTGGTTGTGGAATAGCCCACTCTAACGTACGACCATCTTCCCAAGGGTCATTTCCAACTGGTACGTTTTTAACAGCCGTAATAATGATGTTAACAACAAGAATAATAACACCTGCTGCCATGAAGAACGCTCCGACAGAACTGATTAAGTTGAATAAATCCCAACCTTGGTCTGCTCCAAACGTAAATACACGACGAGGCATCCCCATTAGTCCTAAGAAATGTTGAATGAAGAATGTCATGTGGAAACCGATAAAGAAGAACCAGAACGTCCACTTACCTAGTTTTTCACTTAACATTTGGTTAAACATTAAAGGCCAGTACAGATGTAATGCTGCTAAAATTGCTAGCACTACCCCACCAACGATTACGTAGTGGAAATGGGCAACGATAAAGTACGAATCATGTAATTGATAATCAAGAGGTGCAGCACCTTGCATAACACCTGTTACCCCACCTGCTACGAATGATGGAATGAATGCTAAAGCATACAACATTGGTACTGTAACTTTAATACTTCCTCCCCAAATCGTCAGCAACCAGTTAAAGATTTTCATACCGGTAGGAACAGCGATTGCCATTGTAGCGACAGCGAAAATAGCGTTTGCTGTAGGACCTAAACCAACTGTAAACATATGGTGAGCCCAAACCATGAATCCTAAGAAACCGATTAATACAGTCGCGAATACCATGGACGAATAACCAAATAAACGTTTACGTGCAAAAATTGCAAAGATTTCTGAGAAAATACCGAAAGCAGGTAATATTAAGATATATACTTCAGGATGTCCGAAAATCCAGAATAAATGCTCCCAAATAATTGTATTACCACCCATTGTATGGTCAAAGAAGTTTCCTCCGAACATACGGTCAAGGATTAAGAAGAATAATCCGATTGTAAGTGGTGGGAAAGCAAATAATATTAACGCACTTGCAACAAACGTAGTCCATGTCATTAATGGCATACGCATATATGTCATACCTGGTGCACGCATATTAATAATCGTTACAAGGAAGTTAATACCACCTATGTAAGTACCAGCACCAGCTATCTGAAGTCCGATGGCATAAAAGTCAATACCATGACCTGGTGAAGCTAACGATAACGAAGCATAAGAAGTCCACCCAGCGTCAGGTGCACCACCCATAAACCAAGAAAGGTTAAGGAAAATACCACCAAATAAGAATAACCAAAAACCAAGTGAATTTAAAAATGGAAACGCAACGTCACGTGCACCAATTTGAAGTGGCATAACAGCGTTCATAAATCCAAATAATATCGGCATGGCCGCAAGGAAAATCATCGTTGTTCCGTGCATTGTAATAATTTCATTAAACAGACCTGCACTGACAAAATCGTTATCCGGCTTCGCTAATTGAATACGAATTAGCATTGCCTCAATACCACCGATTACGAAAAATAATCCACCAGCAATGAGGTACATGACAGCGATTTTTTTATGGTCTACTGTTGTTAAATAGTCCCATAGAGTTGCGCCAAAGCCCTTTTTTTGTGCGATAGAACTCACAACTTTAACCTCCCTCATAATTATCTATTGAAATTACTTTTCAATAGATAGTCCCATTAAATATTCTGCAAGAGCATCTAGTTGCTCATCACTAAATTTTTCGCCATTGTTTAATTGTTCTGGCTGAGGCATTAGGTTACCTGGTTTGTAGCTTTGTGGATCATTAATCCAATTTTTTAGATTCTCTTCTGTATGTTCCATAAATCCTGCAACACGATTACGGTCTCCAAATGCAGCTAAGTTAGGACCAACACCACCAGCAGATCCGGCAGCTGAAGTTGCATGACATGCGATACAGCTTGTATTAAAAATTTCTTCCCCTTGAGTAGCAAGGTCACCTTCTGCAACAGCTTCTGTTGTTTTTGCTGATTCTACCCAAGCATTAAAGTCAGTACGATTTAATGTTTTTACTTTAAAATCCATTAAAGCATGTGACGGACCGCAAAGCTCCGCACATTTACCATAAAATACGCCGTCTTTTAACCCTGCAGATTCTTTATCGAATTCTAAATAGAATTGGTTGACGTTTTCTACGTTTGTATCTAATTTACCACCAGCTGCTGGAATCCAGAATGAGTGTTTCACATCAGCTGCTTTTAAATTAAAGTATACTTTTTCCCCTGTAGGAACTACAAGTTCTTGTGCTGTAACTACACCTAAATCAGGATATTCGAATTCCCACCAATATAGTTTTGCAGTTACATTGACAGTAACAGCTGTCTTGTTTCCATCTGCATCTACATGATCCATTGCTGATACATCAGCGTGTTTATACGTATAGATTACGGTTGGAATAGCAAGTACGATTAATAGAAGAATTGGAATAACTGTCCAAATAACTTCAAGTGTGTGACTTCCTTCTACTTGTTTAGGAATCACATTTTCTCCAACTTTTTTACGTCGGAATTTCACTAATGCAAGTACATAGATAATTACTACCACGATAACAACTAATGTCATAATAGCAGTTGAAAGTAGTAATAAATTAAATTGATCTCTTCCGACTTGTCCAGCAGGCGTAAGCGTTGATAAATATTCCTCGCCACAACCCGATAGGAAAATCGTTAGAGCTGCTAACAGTGAAAAAAGTCGCCATTTTTTAAGCCCTTTCATCATAGCTAAATTAAACCCCTCTTTCATAGTTGTATTCATGTGCATTTGGACGGTCGTTCTGTTTTATATGAATTCTTGTTGACTAAAAGAAAGAATCCCAGTAATTAAATAAAGATAGAAAAGATTATCATGGATACAAATAGAATCGTCATATAGTTTAACGAATAGATAAACATACGAGTAGCCCATTTAATATCATCTTCCGCACGAAAGCCTTTAATTGATAGCAATAACCAACCAATGTTAAGCACCGTTGCTAACACTACAAAAATAATTCCTAAATCCAATAATAAGAAGGGTAATGGGAACAAAAGTAAAATCCATAAAAGCATAGATACTTTTGTACGTTTGAAACCCTTTACAACAGGTAACATTGGAATGTTTGCCGCTCGATATTCTTCCGTTCGCTTCATTGCAAGCGCATAGAAATGCGGTGGTTGCCAAGCAAACATTATTAAGAATAATGCAAGAGCACCAAAACTTAATCCTGGTTCGACTGCTGCCCATCCGATTAATGGAGGTATAGCACCTGAAATACTACCTACTACCGTATTACTAACGTGTTTTCTTTTTGACCACATAGAGTATAAAACAACGTAACTAATGATACCCGCCAGTCCCCAAACTCCCGCAGAAGTTGAAGCCATAAATAACAAGATTTCACCTACAATTAAAAATGAAAAGGAAGTTATCAGCACGGCTGAGGGTGTAAATCTTCCAGTAACAGTAGGTCTACCTTTCTTACTTTTCATGACAGGGTCAATATCACGATCGATATAGTTATTCATCGCTGCAGATCCTGCTATTATAAGTGCTGCACCAAAAAGCGTATAAAATAACAAATCTAACTCATGTAGAAAGTTGCGATTAGTAATTTGAAAAGCTAACCACATACCAGTAAACGTTGTTACTAAATTAGAATTGACAATTCCAATTTTAATAAGTGATAGAAAATCTTTAAGAAAAGAAGTATTTACTGGGTCTGTTTCTGCTTCGGTAGTAGCGGTTAATGAATGTCCATTTGACATGCTGCCCCTCCTTTCAATGTTGTAAGCATATTCCGCTACCCTTTACTATAGCGAAAATCTTTACCAATTTCTATAGTGAATAAAGATTTTCGAATAATAAGTTCTAAAAAAATGTAAATAAAGATAGAACATATCAATAGTAAATCATTTTTTGTCACTATTTGTGAAGGTTCGGGCACGAATTTATGAACAATTTGTGAAATGCCTTTTTCACTCCATTGTGTTCAAAGTATATACATTGTAATTTTACTCATGTTTCGATATTATCTAGTAGCAGATATAGTCTTTTACAGACGAACAAGATACATAAAGTAGGTGGCGCATTGCACATTCATAAATATTTAAAAGGCCTAGCTATTGTTTCTACAGTTGGTATGTTGCTCATCCTTTTAGGAGGAGCACTTGTTACGAAAACTGATAGCGGCATGGGCTGCGGAAGACATTGGCCTGGTTGTAATGGACAACTTATTCCAGATGAAATAACGACAGAAGTATTAATTGAATTTTCACATCGTCTAGTTACAGGAGCTGTCGGCATTTTTATCGTCGCTTTAGCCATTTGGGCTTGGCGTGCTTTAGGACATGTTCGTGAAACAAAATTCTTATCTTTCATGGCTGTATTTTTCTTAGTACTACAGGCTCTTATTGGCGCTGCACAAGTAAAATGGGGACAGGGAGATTTTATTCTTGCACTTCATTTCGGTATTTCCCTTATTTCATTTGCAGCCGTATTATTATTAACCTTATTAGTTTTTGAAGTCGACCGAAAATTCGACACAGGTAATATTAGAATAGGTAAAACCCTGAGATTTCATACAATTGGTATTACACTATATTCGTATGTAGTTATTTATACAGGTGCACTAGTACGACATACAGAGTCTAGCTTAGTTTGTCGGGATTGGCCATTATGTAGAAATAACGAATTCTCTTTGCCGACTAATTTATATGAATGGGTTCAGATGGGACATCGGGTAGCAGCAGGATTGATTTTTATTTGGATACTAATTGCTGCAATTCATGTGATTAAAAATTACAAATCTCAGCGCACAATCTATTGGAGTTGGATCATTGCACTTATATTAGTATCGTGTCAGCTATTTTCCGGGATGTTCGTTATACTAACTAAGTTAAACTTGTATATTGCTCTATTACATTCACTGTTTATATCATTACTTTTTGGTTTACTTTGTTATATGATTCTATTGTTATCGAGAAGTAGAGGAAAAAATTAAGTACATCTTAGTTTTCAGTTCCCTGAATTGTATAAGCATAAACAAATAATAGGACACATCTTTTTTAATCGAACAAGATGTGTCTTATTTTTAATGCTTTACTGAGTGATATAAACAAAATAATGGTGACCGCTATGATTTTCGCTGCAGGGCGGACGCTTTCCGCTCCAATCGATTGGAGTTTCTTGCTAATTTTACGTATACTCTTATCAGAGCTTTAAATCGATTAGATTCAACACCTCGTATTCATCGTCGTCTCACTCCAAGTAAACTTGTTATTTTAAGAATTGGTTGCTTTCACTAGCAATTTGGTTGCTCTCGGATTTGATTTGATTGCTTTCCGAATAGAACTGGTTGCTTTCAATGACATTGTAATTTCTTACATTTTAAATTGTTCCGAAAATAGAGCCATTTTCTAAAACAGATTTTAAGTGTTTTAGAGGGTGGCTTCTTTTTATTTTATTAGAATGTTTGTTTTTCGAAGTTTTTGGGCAAG
>NZ_VDGG01000058.1 GCF_006861775.1 Psychrobacillus soli
AAAGGGAATATTGTCTCGTTCAACCATTTATTTTTAATATTAGATCCAGATAAGTTATTTTTTACCATAGATTTTCACTGTAGGCGACGACTCCTGCCGGAGGCCAACAGGACGTTGGTCACGAAGGCGTTGCCACACGATGTGGCGCTCTTAGCCTTTGTTCCTCGTGAGCAAATGAGACCTCCCTACGACGCCTAAGCGGCGGGGATGGCTCATCGCTCACCCGGCGGAAAGCGTTCGACTACAGCGAAAATCTTAGCGGTCACTTCCTTACCACGCATTATCCCTACAATCCATCCAATATAAAAAAAGGGAATACCCCCACACGCATTACACGTGTGAAGATACTCCTGCTTGTAATTTATACATTTGCTCATAGCGTCCTTGTAGTTGGAGCAATTCTTCATGCGTCCCGCTTTCTACAATTTCCCCTCGATCTAATACTAAAATACGATCTGCATTCTTAATAGTAGAAAGTCGGTGCGCAATGATGAAAGTCGTTCTTCCTTTTTTCAATACATCCATCGCATGTTGGATAATTTCTTCTGTTTCTGTGTCAATATTAGAGGTTGCTTCATCTAAAATCAGAATGGCTGGGTCAAAGGCAAGTGCTCGCGCAAAAGAGACGAGCTGTCTTTGACCAGAAGATAATGTGCTACCCTTCTCTATAACTGGTTCATCTAATCCTTTGTCTAAGTTTTTCAACACTCGTTCTCCACCTACTGCAGCCAATGATGCTTCTACTTTCTCACGAGAAATAGTCGGATCATTTAAACTCACATTCGATGCAATCGTCCCGGAAAACAAATATGGATCTTGCAAAACAATTCCCATATGATTTCGAATCGTTTGTCTTGGTACTGTCGTAATATCGGTACCGTCAATGAGAATTTTCCCTTTAGAAGGATCATAGAAACGGAACAATAAATTCATAATCGAACTCTTACCAGATCCTGTATGCCCTACAAGTGCTACCGTTTCTCCTTTATTTGCAATAAAGTTTAAGTTTTTCAAAACATACTCTTGTTCTTTATAAGCAAATGAAACATTTTGGAACTCTACATTTCCTTCGTATCGCTCTATTTTCTTATCGTCCACTTTTTCACCTGACTCATCGAGTAATCTAAAAACACGAGAACCGGCTACTAGCGATCTTTCCAATTGCGAGAACTGATTGACAATTCCTGTGATTGGATTAAATAATCGAGTCGTATAGTCGACGAATGCATAGAGCATACCAGCTGAAACGATGCTACTTGGCTCCATCGATTGTAAACCAAAATACGTAATGAACATAACAAACATAATCGAACGCAAAACACTTACTAAGTTAAATGATGTAGCAGAATCCAGTACTAATAATTTCTTTTGATAACGATAATGCTCTTCATTCATCTCTTCAAATTCACGGTCCATTTGCTTTTCCCGTTTAAATGCTTGAATAATGGACATCCCTTGAATAGATTCGTTGAGCATCGCATTTAAATCGGCAATTTTTGTTCGAACGATATGATTATATTTAGACGCATATTTTCGATAACCAATCATCCAAATATAAATGATTGGAAGAACAAATAAAGCCATTAAAGCCATTCGTACATTTAAAATGAAAAGCGCGACGTATACCCCTAAAATTGAAATAATACTTGTCGCAAATTGAGATAATACTTGCACATACAAATTACGAATTGCTTCGGTATCATTTGTTACACGAGCGACTACTTTACCAGCCGGCAAGTTATCAAAGTACTGAATAGGTAACGTTTGGATATGTTGAAACACATCGTTTCGTAATTTTTGTATTACTCGGTTCGCTCCAATTTGTAACTGGATAAACATAAAGTAGCGAAAAACTGCAGTAACAACACTTAATCCAAAAAACAATGCAAGTAACAGTAGAATCGGTTGAAATTCAATCGTACCTTCTACAATATGTTCATCAATAATTGTTTTGGCGATGAATGGTCCGGATAAATCCGCAATCACAGCAATGGTTAAAAAGATTAAACCAAGCAAAATTGGTTTTTTATAAAATAATGCGTAATGGTAGAGTCGTTTTCCTGTACTCATGACGACACCCCCTCAAGCTGTTGACGATCGTATTGTTCTTTGTACCAACCATTTTGCAAAAGAAGTTCTTCATGTGTACCTTCTTCTACTATCAATCCTTCATCTAGTACGATAATATGGTCTGCATGCTGAATACCGGATAATCGATGCGTCGTAATAATTGTTGTCTTCCCACTACGTTCCTTTTGAATATTTTCAATAATTTTTGCTTCCGTTTTTGCATCTACTGCCGAAAGCGAATCATCTAATAGTAAAATTTCTGGATTTTTAATAAGCGCTCGTGCAATCGACACACGCTGCTTTTGCCCACCTGATAATGAAACACCTTTTTCTCCTACTAATGTTTCTAGTCCCATCGGCAAATTCATCAAGTCTTGTTGGAAATGAGCTAAGCGAATCGCATCTTCTAACTCTGCTTCTGTTGCATCTTCTTTCCCAAAAAGGATATTTTGACGAATCGTTCGTGAAAATAACACATGGTCCTGTGGAACATAGCCAATCCACTCTAACACTTGATCTTTTGTTTGTTCGGAAATTGTCGTCTCTCCAATCGTTAAAGCTCCCGTGCCAATTGGATATTCCTTCAATAATTGCTTCATAAAAGTCGTCTTACCAGACCCCGTTTTCCCAACAATACCAAGCGTTTGCCCTTTTTCTAGGTTTACTCGAATATTTTGCAAGTTTTTCACTTGAGACAATGGATATTGGAATCCAACTTGTTCAAATCCAATAGAGCTTGCGTCTTTTAACGCGATTGGATTAGTTGGATCTTTTACATCCTGTTCATAATCCAAGGTTTCCTGTACACGGTCTAAAGAAGCATTTCCTCGTTGCATGACATTTATTAATTCCCCAATCGCAAACATTGGCCAAATTGCCATACCTAAGTAAACGTTAAAAGTGATTAAGTTCCCAACCGTCATCTCACCTTTAGAAACTAAGTACGCACCATATCCTAAAGCAACTACATAACTAATGCCGGTACCGACTTTTGTAATCGGTCCAAATAATGCATCTATTCGTTCCACAACCATATTTTTTTGATACACATCTTCGCTCATATCCGCAAAGTTTTTTTCATCCGCACGTTCTTGCACATATGCGCGAATAACTCGAACACCAGCGATCGATTCTAACACGCGGTCGTTCAATTCGCCGAATGCATCTTGAGCTGTCATATATTTTTCATGAATGATTTTCCCTAAATATTGCATGATAAATGCCATAATTGGTATAGGTAAAAGTGCAAAGAATGTAAGCTTCCATGAAATAATGAATCCCATTGCGAGTATAAGTGCAGCCATATACATCGTCGAATCGATTAACGTCATAATTCCAAATCCTGCAGTTTGGGAAACCGCATTTAGATCATTTGTTGCACGCGCCATTAAATCTCCCGTACGATTTTTTTCATAAAAAGTTGGTGTCATACTTAAAAATTTGCGATTTAATTTCGTTCGTAAAATTCGCTCAATAGAGATTGATCCACCAAATAACTGATACTGCCATATAAAATTGAGTGCATACATTACAACAATGATTACTAAAAAGATGAAAAAGTATTGCCATAATTGACTTATTGTCATTTCGCCTAAAGTAATTGTATCAATTGCATTTCCTACTATCCATGGAGGTAAAATTTCTACAACACTCGCCACGATAAGCAATCCAACTGCAATCGTATACCTCAGCCAATTATCCTTAAAAAACCATTTTAATTTAAATAAAACAGAAAACATTTGATAACCCCTCTTTTCTCTTCAAATCTACATACATATTTGCTATCCGCCTTCTAGAGATTCCTTTAATAAAATTTGTTTTGTTCGTTGAATAGTCATATTCAACACTCCTCTCCATATTTTCACTAAAAAATGGAAATAAAAGAATACAAAAAAAGCACATTACCTTTAGTACGGCAATGTGCTTTAAAAATAGACAGTATGATTCCTTTACACGTCTACTTATTAAATCATTCTTCGTTAAATGGTAGGTATGAACAAATTATGAAGTTTTTTAAGCTAACTTTTAAACGAATCATTTTTCATACCTCCATTTCCATTTATTTAGTGTCCCTTAACATTAGCATACAGAAATTTCTGTTGTCAATACTTTTAGAAAAAATAAATTAATTAGATAAATTGTACAACTGCCCCAAGTATCATACTTACTAATACTACTTTAAATGGTGACCATTTATACACTACTAATAACATAAATGAAATTAATACTAGGATAAAATCAATTGTACTTGTGACTGCACTCGTAAATACGGGATCATATAATGCAGCAAGAAGAATTCCGACAACAGCTGCATTGACGCCTTTTAAAGCAGCTTGAATCCCTTTTCTTGACCTAATATAAGACCAAAATGGTAGTGTACCAATTACTAATAAAAATGAGGGCAAAAACATGGCAATAACTGCCACTATAGCACCAGGAATACCAGCAGTCACTTGCCCTAAATAGCCCGCTAGTGTAAACAGTGGTCCCGGAACTGCTTGAGCTGCTCCGTATCCAGCAAGAAATACATCCGGAGCTATTTCCACTTCTCGCTCGAGCATCGGCAAAACGACATGACCCCCACCAAACACGATAGACCCAACGCGATAATACGTATCAAAAATAGAATAATAGACAGTTTGAAAATAAGGTTTGAAAATAGGTAATAAAATGAGTAATCCCAAAAATAGTATCCAACTAATAATACCTGTCTTTTTACCAAAAGTGAGGGTCATGTTAGGAGCGGGATCCACTGTTTCTTTTTTGTAATAAAAATACCCAAATATCCCTGCTGCAATAATAATACTTATTTGTCCAATTGCAGTAGGAATAAGCAAAGTCAAAATAGCACATGCTATCGCAATAGAAATTCGTACCTTATCAGGAGCAAGCGATTTTTGCATACCAAGTAGTGCATGTGCAACAACTGCTACTGCAACAATTTTGAGGCCATGAATCCAGCCGCTATCAAATGATCCAGTTGTTGCCACAAATGCTGCAAATAGCATTAACAAAATGACAGATGGTAGTGTGAAGCCTATCCAAGAAAGGACTCCTCCTAATATACCTCCTCTTAACAGACCAATCGATATCCCAACTTGGGATGATGCGGGACCAGGTAAAAACTGGCACAGCGCTACGATATCTGCATACATTTTGTCATCTAACCATTTTCTCTTTTGTACATATTCTTCTCGAAAGTATCCAATATGTGCAGCCGGTCCTCCGAAGGAAGTTAACCCCAGTTTTGTAGAGGCTTTTATTATTTCTACATAGTTATTTTTCACTTATATCCCCCTAATCATTCGACTACTTCTATTATCATATTTTTATAGGTAGTTGAATAATAAGTTTTTGTTAATTTTATATAGAAATTCGTTCCAACTGAGAAGAAAGATTTGTATTTTCTTTTTAAATATTTTATTATTAAACCTATAAACTATTTTTTAGAAAACAGGAGGTGTATACTTTGTTCTACCCCTCATTTGGGTTAGGAACAAAGTAATTATTTGGACATAGCCATACGATTGACAGCATTTGCTGTCTTAATCGCATTCACTGCATTTTTCGTTGCTAGTGAATTTGCAATTGTAAAAGTAAGAACGACAAGAATTGATCAGCTAATGGCTGAAGGAAACACTAGGGCAATAAATGCAAAAAAAGTTGTTTCTAATTTGGATGAATATTTATCTGCTTGTCAGCTTGGGATCACTATTACTGCCCTAGGATTAGGTTGGCTTGGTGAACCGACAATAGAAGCGATATTACATCCAGTTTTTGAGTATTTTGTCCTTCCGGAGAGTGTTACCTCCGTACTTTCATTTATCATTGCATTTTCTCTTGTAACATATATACATGTAGTTGTTGGGGAACTAACACCAAAAACAATGGCAATTCAAAAGTCAGAAGCAATTACATTAGCTGTTGCAAAACCGCTGATTATTTTCGACCGTCTTATGTACCCAGTTATTCATGGGATGAACGGATCTGCTCGCTTTTTAGCCACTCGAGTATTTGGTTTAAAAGCTGTATCAGAATCCGAAGTAGCCCACTCAGAAGAAGAGCTTCGTATGATTCTTTCTGACAGTTTTAAAGGCGGAGAGATAAACCAAGCCGAATATAAATATGTAAACAAAATTTTCGAATTTGATGATCGTATTGCAAAAGAAATAATGGTTCCGCGAACAGAAATTATTTCGATCGAAAAAGATTTAACGCTAAACGAAGTATTTGAGTTAATTGGTGTGGAACAATATACAAGATACCCTGTAACTGATGGGGACAAAGACCATATCATTGGACTTGTTAATATGAAGAATTTATTAACAGCTTATATAAAAGACCCTGCAAATGCATCGACTCCTGTAATTGATTATATGCAGCCAATTATTCGAGTGATTGAAAATATACCGATTGGTGATTTGTTACTTAAAATCCAACGCGAACGTATTCACATGGCCATCTTAATGGATGAATATGGTGGTACTTCTGGTCTTGTTACGATTGAAGACATTATTGAAGAAATCGTTGGAGACATTCGTGATGAATTCGACACGGATGAACTTCCAGAAGTGCAAAAAATAGATGAAAATCATTATATTATCGATGCGAAAATGCTAATCGAAAATGTGAATGATTTACTTGGCATTAATATCGATGAAGAAGATATCGATACAATTGGTGGTTGGTTTATGACAAAAAGTTATGATGCGATCAAAGGTGAAAAAATTATTGAACAAGGTTATGATTTCATGGTAAAAGATATTGATGGGCACCATATTCAATACTTAGAAATTATTAAATCCACTGTAGTAGATAATGATTTAGAAGAACTGACGGAAGAACAATAGGAATAGAATAAAATTACGTGAAACGACTCTCAATTTGAGGGTCGTTTTCGTATGCCAATAAATGTTGAAATGAGGAAACAATTTGGAGCTGTATACAAATTTACGTGAAGGGGAAAAAGGTGCATGGGTAAGTATTTGTATTTACTTACTGCTAAGTACTTTTAAACTTAGTGCTGGGTTTCTCGGATCTTCTGAAGCATTAAAAGCAGACGGATTAAATAACTTCACGGATATTATCGCATCTATTGCCATACTAATCGGACTTCGAATTTCCCAAAAACCACCAGATGATCATCACCAATATGGGCATTTACGTGCGGAAACTATTGCGTCCTTAATAGCTGCCTTTATTATGGCTTCGATTGGCATTCAAGTAATTGTTCAATCGATTCGACATATAGCAAACCCAGTGCAACAAGTACCTTCCATTTTAACCGCAATTGTTGGGCTCATTAGTGCACTTGCCATGTACATCGTATATAAATACAATTTAAAACTAGCTACCCGTATCAATAGTACAGCATTGAAAGCAGCTGCATATGATAATCGTTCGGATGCATTAGTTAGTATCGGTGCAACGATTGGAATATTAGGCTCCATTTTTGGCTTTCCTATTTTAGATGGTATTACTGCTTTAATTGTTGGTATCATTATTATGTTTACGGCTTATACTATTTTTCATGAAGCAGCCTATACATTATCGGATGGATTCAATGTGGAGGAAGCTGAGACATTATCTACGATTGTTAAACTTGTGCATGGAGTGAAAACTTTAAAGGATTGTAAAGGTAGAATGCATGGTAATCTTATGTTTGTTGATTTAACCGTTACGGTAGATCCTAATTTAAACGTAATTGAAAGCCACCGAATAACTGAAGAAATTGAGCAACGTATTATGAAAGTAAAGCCTTTTTCCGTAGTGCTTGTGCATATAGAACCAGATTTATCGAAAGAGGAAGTTATTGATTGATTTCTCATTTTGGAGAGGAAAAAATGCATATCTCTGCTTATAAATTCCGATAATTACTATTCTATATATCCGGGGAAGTATGCAATTTAAGATGCATTATCCCTATAATGCATCTTAGTATTTGTCGTCTCAATCCAAGTAAACTTGCTATTTTGAGAATTGGTTGCTTTCACTGGCAATCTGGTTGCTCTCGTGCTGATTTGATTGCTTTCCGACTAGAACTGGTACTTTCAATAATAAACTGGTTGCCCTATGCCATTTATCGGATTCAGCCAGACGAAATACTGCAAAAATTTTGTTTTTGAGAGTTGCCACTGACATTTGATGCGGAAACCTTTCAAATGATTTCAAAAGCGGAAAGAAGAGAATATACACAATCCAATCGAATGATGTTAGATGACGTTTATGTGTACCATGGCAAATACCGTGCTCCTAAAAACGATTTGAAAAATAGTCAAATGATTACGGACGAGTCTATTATATCTGTCACACCGGATTATTTATTTTCTAAAAATAGTTACTTTGATAAAGCTACTTTAGAAAAGAGAAAAGTATTTTCTGAAGAAATATCCTCCGTCCAAGTAAATGATCGTAAAGAAGTCTTCATTTTGGATAAAAATCGAAAATTACTTACAAAGTATAACAATATTAAAGATATAAAATAGGTAACAGAAGGAGGGGGGAGCTTCCTCCTTTTTTATAGTCTTCGTATTTGCTAATGATATATTGAATTTTGAAACTAATTTGATTGCAATAATATTGTATTTTAAACAACAAATGAGACTAAGTATTATTATAAAAAAATGAGGATGGAGGTGACATTGTCAACTTCCATCCTCACAAATATTTATTATTTCGTATAGTTATCGAAATATCCTTGAATAAACACGATAGGCGTTCCTTTATCTCCACTTCCTGAAGTTAAATCAGATAGGGATCCGATAAGGTCGGTCAATTTTCTAGGAGTTGTCCCTTGCGCTTCCATTGCACCAACAAGATCCTCATTTTTATTCGTAATAAATTCTGAAATGGCTTGTTTCAGTTCTTCGCCTCTTAAATCAGCAAAATTATTATCCGCAAGGTATTTTAACTTCACTTCATTCGGAGTACCGTCAAGTCCTGCTGTATAAGCTGGGGATACAACTGGATCTGCAAGTTCCCAGATCTTACCTACTGGATCTTTGAATGCCCCATCTCCATACACCATAACTTCGACATTTTTACCTGTTTTTTCTTTTAGTATCTGTTGTATTTTATCAACGAGTGGTTGACAATTACGAGGGAAAAGTTTCACGCTATCTTCTGTTGATTTATTAGATCCGAGTAAACCGTAAGCTTCATTGTATCCACTGCCATTAATCGACGCTGATAAGATGTCATCAAGACCGTAAATTTTCTCTCCGCCATTTGCTTTTAGTATTCTTTTCGTTCTTAATCTTGTATGGATATCACAAGTAAGCACATTTTTTGTATAATCTAAAATAGTTTTCGCATTATTGGAGAAAATGACTTCGCATTCCACTCCGAATTCTTCGATTAATGATTTATAATAATCAATATAATCCACACCAGTAAATGTATGTTTTATATAGCCAAAATGATCACGGAATTGTTTTTCTGTTAGAACATCTGTCCAAGGATTTACGCCTTTTTCATCTAATAGATCTATATCTACTAAGTGATTGCCCACTTCATCGGATGGATAGCTAAGCATTAAAACAACTTTTTTTGCACCTTTTGCAATGCCGCGTAGACAATTTGCAAATCGATTACGACTTAAAATAGGGAAGATCACGCCAACTGTTTCCTCTCCAAATTTCGACTGAACATCTTGTGCAATATGATCAATTGTCGCATAATTTCCTTGTGCACGTGCAACGATGGATTCTGTTAATGTAATGATATCTTTGTCTTGAATCGTAAAGCCTTCTACCTCTGAAGCTTTTAACACGCTATCTACAACGATTTCTTCGATATTATCTCCTTGATTGATAATTGGGCAACGAAGTCCTCTTACAACTGTTCCAACAACTCTTTCCAAAATGATCGCTCCTTAATAAGCATAAAAATTTATTTTTAATTCGTACCTACTTATACTATACATGTAATTAATGGTATAAGTAAAATGAGTATATCAAATAATAGGTATAAGAGGTGCTTATATGGTAAGCAAATTAGATTTATATAAAGTATTTTGTAAAGTTGCCCTTTGTAAAAGTTTTTCCAAAGCAGCAAAAGATCTCTATATGACACAACCAGCTGTTAGTCAGTCCATTATGCAGCTAGAAAGAGAGTTAGATATCCGTCTTTTTAATCGGACACCAAGAGGGGTATCGTTAACAAACGAAGGGAGTCTTCTGTTTGAGTATGTGAGCTCGGCTATGAATTTAATCGATGTTGGAGAAGAAAAGATGTTTGAATTTAAGCATTTAACTGCTGGCGAATTGAAAATAGGAGTAGGGGACACCATTTCTAGATATTATTTACTTCCTTATTTAGAAGCTTTTCATATGAAGTATCCGAATATTAAATTCAAGATTGAGAACGGTACGACACTGGAGCTTTGTTCGATATTAAAATCTGGAAAAATTGATATTGCAATTTGTAATTTTCCACTTGATGATCCTACATTAGAACAAATTCCATGTATTGATATACATGATGTATTTGTTTGCGGAGAAAAATATAAAAATTTAGTAGCTCACCCAATAAGTCTAGAAGAAGTGGTTACATTTCCTTTAATATTATTAGAACCTAGTTCAATTTCCAGAAAGTATGTAGAAGATTATATTTTATCTAAAGGGTTAAAGATAGCTCCTGAGTTTGAATTAGGCTCCCATGATTTATTATTAGAATTTGCTCGAATTAATCTAGGGATAGCATGTGTAACAAAAGAATTTTCCAAGGAGTATATAAACAAAGGGTTATTATTTGAAGTACCTTTAGTGGAAAAAATTCCAAAGAGAAATATTGGTGTATGTTTTTTAAAGAGTGTGTCCTTATCACAGGCATCGAAAAAGTTTGTGGAGATCATAGAAAATAGACATTAATAGAGTTCTGCAAAAGAGAAGGTTATCAAACACAATCGTTTGATAACCTTTTTTAATGATAATCCCTCACAAAAAAAACTTCTGTTTCGGACCAATCACAATAAGCGATCTCTTGGAGATTAGAATACCCTTGCTCAGCTAGTTTTGTTCGTAACCAAGTACGATCTTTTCCGACTGAAGTTAGTACGCCATTTTTCACTTCACCTTCATCGATCAACAGTACAGTAGGTTCCTGATCATTTGCATTTGTTTGGACATCTCCATTTTCACAGGCTCATAAAGCACATATTTATTGATTGTTACATCTCCTCCAGGCTCCAGAAAAAGATCTCGTACTTCACGCAAGGAGAAGACACCTTGCTTTCTTAGAGCGGAACAAAGTTGTTCCATTTCGAGATTATGCTTATCAAATTTCTTCATGTCTAACTTTCCATCACTTATCAGCTTCACGGGTTCCATTGTTTGGCTGCTTTTTCAATTAGAAATAGTAGGATTGCCCACAAAGCAATCGCAAAAAGGAAATGCGTGATTTTAATTTTCTCGTCAAATAAGCTTTCTTCTAGTATTCCACCAAGTACGATTGTATAAATAAAATCGTATGGTGTCAGTTGAGCAAGCTCTTTTTTACCAAGAAGGCGGATAACGACCAGTAATGCCGCAAGTCCGATTGTAAGTTTTACTAATATATCGAGATACAATTGGGATCTCCTTCATTCGGATAATATATAAGGGTATACCCCATTTAGTTGAACATAATCACTTGTTTTATTATTCATGTTTTAGATACTTGTGAAGTATACTTTAATAAGGTATTATTACTAATATTTAACGGGGAATAATAGATAGTGAGAGAAAACTAAAAGGGGTAATTTAGAAGGCGAGAGAGAAAAATATGAAAATCATAACAGTTGAAAATATCGTCCGTACTTTTTCATTTGATGTGTTAACAGGACTAGATCAGTTACATCGTGTACTTAAAAAATCGAAAGTTCGTCGACCAGGATTGGAATTTATGGATAAATTCGATTTTATCGCGAATGAACATGTCCAAATTTTAGGGAAAAATGAGATAAATTATTTACATACACTTTCAGATGAAGAGTGCAAATTACGCATTGGCAATATTGTTCAATATGATCCACCATGTATTATCATCACCTCGAACCAAGATGAGCCACTCGGATTAATTCACTATTGCGTGGAAAAAAAGATTCCAGTATTGCGAACACATGACTCAACTAGTGAGGTAAGCGCAAAACTAGATGCTTATGTAGTGAAAGCGATGGCAGAGGAAATTGCGATTCATGGTGTTTGCGTGAACGTTGCTGGAATTGGAATTTTGTTGCGTGGCAAATCGGGTGTTGGAAAAAGCGAAACAGCTCATATATTGATTGGGCGCGGACATCGTTTAGTAGCAGATGATATAGTCGTGTTGAAAAAGCTCAGCCCGCAAACATTACTTGGATCGCATAATGAAAAAAATAAAGAATTTCTTGCTTTGCGAAGTATTGGTTTACTGAATGTCGTACGTTTATACGGAAGAGCTGCATTCCAAGATGAAACACGGATTGCACTAGATATCGAGTTAACCAAATGGGAGCATAATACTCTTAATAACGAACTAGAATTAGCAACGAAATTTACCGAATATATGGGTGTACAAATTCCACATATTCAAATTCAATTACAGCCAGGTCGAGATGTTGCTGGCTTAATAGAAGCCGCAGCAAATAACTGGTATTTGAAGCAGCAAGGCTATAGCGCAGCGGAGGAATTCGTGAAACGGCTAGAGCAAGATTTCGATAAGTAAAGTAAATCGATCATTAATAGGGGCCAGGTTAAAGGACAAATCTATAAATTCTTTCTAATACGGGACATCCTCGAAAATGGAGGATGTCCCGTATTCTAATTAATCAACCGTAACGGAAAGTTCTTTTACTCGAAGGGATGGGGAACCGTAACCACCTGGAAGGAAGGTTAGATCGGATCCAATCTCTTCGATATTATTTATAAAGTCGAAGAAGTTACCAGCGATTGTCATTTGTTTTACAGGTGTCGAAATTTTGCCGTCTCTAATATGGAATCCGCCAGCCGCAACCGAAAAATCTCCAGAAATCGTATTTGTACCGGAATGAAGTCCGGACAAATCCGTAATGAGCACTCCGTTTGTTATAGAAGCAATTAGGTCATCCCTGCTTTTTTCACCTGATGCGATGAACATATTCAATGGTGCTATAGTGAGTGTGCTTTTATAAGACGCTTTACGTGCATGACCTGTTGTTTCTACACCATCTAATTTTGCTGTTCTTCGGTTATGAAGTAGTGTTTCAAGAATCCCGTTTGAAACGATGTTCCGTGCTTTTGTTGCAACACCTTCTCCATCGAAATTCGATCCGGAAGCGGCGTTAGGGTGAAAGGGATCATCAAGCAAGGTAAAGACATCTGATGCAATTTTCTTCCCAACTTTGCCTTTCAAAAGGGACTGATCCTTTTGCGTATTTTCAGCTGAGAAAATTGGAGTAAACGTTGCAAGTAACGATGCTGCTGCGTTATGTCGCATAATAATTGGGTATCTTCCAGCTGGAATGGATTGCTCGCCGAGATTAGACAATGCTTCTTCTGCAGCTTCTTTTGCAATTTTATCTGCATCAAGAGAACTGAAATCACGCGTCAATTTAATGAAACTACCTGTTTTCATTTCTTCACCATCTTTGACGACTGTGGAAATGAAAATAACTAATCCATTCTTTTTTTCTTTCAATGAAAGACCTTTATTGTTTTCCAGCATACGGTCTCCTGAGAAATATTGTAGAACGCAGTAGTTAAGTGTAACGATTCTCGGATCATATGCGAGTACTTTCTTTTCAATAGACTTAATAAGTTCAATCTTTTCTGGAATTTGAATCTTTGCAAGATCTTCATTGTAAAACGTATGATTAGCGTATTCTTTACTTCCCTCGAAAATGTCTGATCCATCGTCTTCATCAAGCACGTCTGCATTTGCTTTTGCGCTGTCAATTAAAAAAGGAATCGAATCTTCATCGATTTTTTCCGTATAGGCGTAGCCCATTTTCCCGTTATAAAGACCTCGCAATCCAAGACCGCCATCTTCAGAAGTTTCATAACTATCAATTTCTCCTTCAAAAATCATACATTGGAATGATTCCGAACGTTCATAATACACTTCCGCTTCTTTGAAACCAGCATCTATTGCCTTGCTTAGTAGTTCTTCTTGGAACTTAGTGATATGCATATTTTATTCCCCCTTTGTCCCACCGACTGTAATTTCACTGATGCGAATCATCGGCTGCCCGACATTGACTGGAAGACTTCCACTTATAGACCCGCACATTCCCGCACCATGGGCAAGATTGTTACCGACCTTATCGACAAGTTGCAATGTTTTCGCTCCATTCCCAATAAGTGTTGCGCCTCGAACTGGGCGATCAATTTTCCCGTTTTTCACAAGGTAAGCCTCTGAAACGGCGAAATTATAATCACCTGTAGCTGGATTAACGGAGCCTCCTCCCATATATTTTGCATATAGCCCACTTTCAGTCGATGCAATAATTTCTTCTGGTGTCGATGTACCCGGTGCTATATACGTATTTGTCATACGAGAAGTCGGGTTGAATCGGTACGACTCACGGCGGGAAGATCCTGTTGCTTCTGCATTCATCCGTCGCGCATTAAATTTATCGATAAGATAACCTTTTAATATCCCGTTTTCGATTAAAACATTTTTGCGTGTCTTTTCGCCTTCATCATCAATATTTAGGGAACCCCATTCATTCGGTAGAGTACCGTCATCGATGTAAGTCACGATATCTGGCGCAACTTTTTCACCAATACGATTTGCGAAAACAGAATTGTTTTTGGCAACAGAAGTAGCTTCCAGTCCGTGTCCACACGCTTCATGAAAAATAACGCCGCCAAATTCATTATCAATAATGACAGGGAACTTTCCGCTTGGACATTCATCCGCTCCAAGCATCGTTATAGCAATACGTGCTGCTTCACCTGCATAATGCTCAAGATCTAAGTTCTCTATAAATTCAAATCCCGCATGTGCACCTGGTCCGTAAAATCCTGTCTGCATTTCAATGTCGTCAGAAGCGGTAGCTTGTATGGATAGCCTACTATGGACACGAGTATCTTCTACAAATTTGCCTTCTGAATTGGCAATTAGTATATGCTGTTCTTCGTCTATATAACGTAGCCCGACTTGTCGGATCCGTTCATCGTAATTTCTAGCAATCTCATTTGCCTTTCTCATAACGGCTACTTTCCTAGCATGCTCTACAGTTTGTGGCATTTGTTCAATTTGGTGAATAGGCTGGAACAGTTCTTTTCGGAGTGGATGAATAGTTCCATTTACTCCACTTTTAATAGCATGTGCTGCACGTTTTGCTGCTAGTAGTAAGCCTTCTTCTGAGAAGTCAGTCGTATAAGTATAAATGCTTTGGAGACCTGAAAAAATACGAATGCCAATACCATAATCACGCCCAGATATACTTTTCTCTAACTTTCCGCCTTGCAATTCCAATCTGTTTACATATTTATCTTCAATGAATACTTCCGAAAAATCACCGCCTTTCGAGAGTGCGGCTTCTAACACGTTTTCAATAATTGATTGTTTGATCATATTTGTTTCCCCCTTCAATTAATAATTATATCTCAAGGTTTTTGATAATATACTAAATAGAAATATAATTTAGTATTTTCCGCCATTTATAGTTGTAAATTTAGTTCGTTCTTTTCAGTTGCCTAGCTTACATCATTAGAACTTTCTGTATGAGAGAGGAAAGAAGTAATACCTTTTTGAGTTTGCTATCACTTCATTCATTGGAATTTTTAAGTGGAATGCTGTCTCCTGATAAGACATTGGACAGGAGCTAGAGACTTTTAAGGTCCTCTTAGAACGAATAAAAAACATGCCACCACAATTTGGGGTGACATGTTTTTTGGTTAATGAAGAATATCGGTGGTGGTTGTGTTTTTGGTAGCTGTTTTTGTCACTGCGTCTATTACCGAAGCATCTACGGTCGAGTTTTTAGCTGCACTGTCACCATGCGGTTTTGTGGCATCGGTTTTTGGCATGTTGTTACTATTAGTGGAAGTGGCTTGCTTCTTCACACTGTTATTAGTTGCAGAAGCATTTTTCTTTCCACTTGAGGATCCATTTGTAGCATTCTGCGTGTTAGCATTAGCATTTGTCGTTGTTGTTGTTTTGTTTGATGCTCCGCTTGTTGAAGACGCTTGTTTTCCTCCAGTAGCATTTTGTGATCCCGTCATCGTTGTTATATCGTTCATCATTTGCCCAACTTTTGGTGCTACTGTTTGTGCGATATTCCCAATCGTTTGAGCGGTTGTTCCACTTGTCATTTGTTGGGTTGCGTTTGTGCCGGCTAGTTTTTGAACGATATTACCGACCATTTGCATGAGATTTCCACCCATTTGACCGGTACTGCTGTTGGAAGCATTTTGTTGGGACCCAATTGCGCTACTCATGGATACCAGAGCTCCAGCAGAAGCACTTTGCGAAGTATTCTCACTCATCATTTTGTCCATCATATTACTCGCCGCTTTTCTCGGACAAAATTTAGTAGCACCTTCTGCTACTTTCATGGAACCAAATAAAACAAGCATTTTTCCACTTCTGCTTTTAGGTTCCCGCAATAATTTAACAGTACCATAAGCGGTTAGGACAGAGCCCAACATGAAACGGGCATAGGCAGTGCTTGGACTAAGGTTTTGTTGACTTTTTGTCATCTGTGTAACTCCTCCAATCTGTAATTAAACTATGTTTTAATTGCCTTATCCGTTTCAACTTTATAGTCCCCAAACATATATAAATTATGTGTTCTTGTTCGAGAAGAGTGCTCTCCTTTCATTTTTTCATCATTTGTTCTTGCGCCATTCTAATCATTTCTTTTACCATGCTACCGCCAATTGGGCCACCTATTTTACCTGCTTGTTCGGCTGTAAGTTTGCCGTTATATCCTTTTTTCAATGGAATACTTAGTTCATCTGCAATTTCGTATTTGACATCTTCAGGATTGTTCAAATTTACATCGTAACCTTGTTCTTTCATCACTCGAGCTTTTAATTTGTCTAATTCTTCTCGGGCTTCGGGGACTAATATTTTATTTCTTCTTGCCATTTTACTTCACTCCTTTGTCGTTTAGTGTTTCCTGAAAGAGAAGGTTTACTCCGAGATTTAGTAAGTACTAAGATTCATGTGTTGTGTGAAAAACACTTGAAAAGGATCAATTGCAAGAGATGCACTTTTCTATTTCTTTTAAGTATGCTTAACTAAGGATAGGGTCATCAGTTTCTATTGGAAATATTGTCTTTGAGCGAAATAGAAAATAATTTATTACTTAGAAAGGGTGCTAGTGATGACAAAAACTACTTTTGCATTAATCGGGACAGGAGTTGTTGGGGAGCGTATTATCAATCAAATTTTAGCTCATCCTAATTGCGATATCGTGTCCATATTTGATGAAAATAAAACAAGACTAGAGGAAATTTCAACAAAATATGAGCTTCCAGTTGCCGAAACATTAGAAATGCTTTTTCTATCCAAACCGAATTGGGTTTATATTGGAACACCTCCAATAAGCCATGCTCCTTTGGCAGAACAAATAGCTGCACAAGGTTTGAATATTCTTGCTGAAAAGCCACTTGCACATAGTGCGGAGGATGGTATTCAAATGGTAAAGGCAGCAACTGAAGCAAACGTTCAAACAGCGATGCATTTTCCGTTAATGTACAGTCCTGTTGTACATAGTCTTAAAAATGCGGTAACTACAGATTCGCTTGGTGATATTGTTCGCATTGAACTGCATACATACTTACCGAACTGGCCGAGGAAATGGCAGCAAAATCCGTGGATTGGTACAAGGGAGCAAGGAGGATTCATAAGAGAAATATTCCCGCATTATCTTCAACTTATGTATCATCTTTTTGGTGATTTTACAATTTCTTCCCACGTAACGACCTATCCAGCAAATGAGGGACTTTGTGAAACGGGTGTAACAGCATTAGCTGAAACAGATAGTGGAATACCAATTGTTTTAAATGGCTTGTCGGGGATTGGACAAGAAGAACGGTTAGAATTTAAAGTTTTTGGAACTAAAAAAGTAGGGACGATTAGAAATTGGTCAGAGCTTTGGATAAGCGAAACAGATCAAGAAGCTGTCCAGATTAGTCCGGAAAATCAGCCTGCAAGTCTTATGGACGCATGTCACGGCTTGATAGAAGAGAAGGGGTCCCTGATTGTTTCGTTTGAAGAAGGCTTGAAGGTGCAAGAGTGGATTGAACAGTTGTTGAAATAAACATGTAGTCATTCAATTATATAGAGAAATATATAGATTTTATTAATAAATTCCAAAGCAGACTACCAAAAGGTTTTGACACACATGATAATATTGAACCCAAACTAGCTTTATACCTGTTGTAGGCTGTTTTGGCAATAAAGCAGCGAGCCATTTCACGAGTTAATCGAGAAACGGCTCGCCTATTCTATGTTCTACTGTTTTCTCTTGAGTTTTAGAAAGCTTGTTGATGGGGCGGAAGAGGACGAATTTTGCGGAAAAAGCGTGTCCAGGTGACTTCTCTATCTACATAAATGGTCATGTCTTTTTCCGAATTTACTTAAACCTTCATAAATATAACCCTGCTAAAAAAATCCCTAATGCTTCTTCGTAGATTTCGTCAAACTGGGTAAGTGGTAGTGGATTTGTTCCTGATCCAAGTTCCACTGTGAAACCTGGTCTTCGCCAGTCTTGTATAAACCAATCTTTATAACCAGCGTAACTTTCAATTGATTGAACAGGTTCGTATCCACTAACTCTGCTAAATTCTGCTACCATGGCTTCCGTTTCAGGTGGTTCCAGATTTTCAAATCCCCAATAAATAACTCTTCCTTGTGTATGAAAAGCTAGTACTCTTGCAAAATCTTTAGCTCTTGTTAAATCCGCCATTGCAATTGCTTCTGGCTCAGATAAAGGACTTTCCCCCCCATAATCTCGTGGGCCAGGAGTTTTAGGATTCCGAGCTCGTTCACGCTCCCACTCAGCAGGAAATTGGTCATTCAAATCCACTCCGCGAATATTCGCTTTCCATCCTGAAAAGTCCAAGCTGTCATTATTCCATTCGATCACATTACTTCTGGAAGGTTCCTCGGAAGGAGGTCCGTTTAGCACCAAGTCAACACCATCCGGGTTCACCATCGGAACAATGGAAAGTGTCGTTTGAACATATAAAGGAGAAGTAACAAGTCCTCGGATTGGACGCTGATTCGTTAAGGATAGTAAATAGTCATTTAAAAAGGTCAAAAGGATAGGAGTGGTAATCCATTCATTCGCATGAAAGGAAGCATTATAATGCACTTGTTTTTCTCCATTTCCAATTTCTATTCCAGGGATATCCTTACCTAAAACGGTATTGCCTATTGAAGAAACTCGCAAAAATGGATAAATGGTCTGTAAGCGTCTAATATCAAACATCATCATATCGTAATCATAATTTTGTTTCCCACTTACAATTCTCCAGTCAACTCTTAATGGGAGATTGATCGTCTGCCCAATTTGCAAATAGTTGGGATTAAGATCGGGGTTAAGAAGGAAAATTGCATCTAAAGGAAGGTTTTGACTCTCTGCTACCCTCCAAAGAGAGTCTCCCGGTCTAATTTGATAATCGACAGTAACAAACCCCGGAATTTGAATGAGTTGACCGACCGAGAGTGTTTGAGCATTTACACCGCGGTTCGAATGAATAATTAGTTGCAAGGGGATCATAAATAATTGGCTATAATAATAAAGCGAATCACCACGTCTAACATATACTTCCATATATATCCTCTCCTTCACTGAAGCCTACAAATATAAAAGTATATGAGCTATTAATGCGTATTATTAATAGATGAAGTTTAAAATGGATCGAACTCATGACATTAATCATTTAATACTCTATAGTAAAAAATATGGATATATCGAGAACAGGGGTGACGATCATGTACACAGTGAAAGAATTTATAGAGAAGTTTATATGTAAAGCTGGGGAGTCGACCGAGCAACTGATTGAAAACGAATGGCAAATACAAAAATGGACTGCACGGACTTATAAAACTACTGGTAATGTCTTAGCTGCAGAAATGTATGATGTGTCCCCGAAAGAAGAAATAGTAAAGTTAAAATTAAAACCTAATACACGTAGAGAATCTTTACCAATACCTGAAATATTATTAGAAGAAGCATTATATAAAGGGTGGATTATTCAAGAAATTCGCTTCATGAAAGATGGTAGAACGCCTTTATCTACTACATATCGTATGGGTCCTGGGTTATTTGAATACGAGCGTTTGAAATCAGAAGAGGCGTTTGAAGAAGATCGTATTTTGAAACAAACGCTTATGGATGAAGTAGAAGACTCAAAAGGCGTACTTGCAAACGACTTCTTTCAACAAATTGTACAGTTTTCTACTGATGAAACCGATTCGGAAGATTGGGGGAAGGAAAGGATTCGAAAATTTCACTATTTCTTAATTGCTTTCCTCCAACTAAAAAGACTACAGCCTAAAATGGAATATAAGGAAATAGGAGCAACTTACTACAAGAAAACAGGTGGTTCAAAAGCTTTTGATTCCTACCGTGAAGCCTTTATCCGGAGACTAGAAAAATGGTTGAATGCACCAATTAGCGAACTAGGTATTATTAGTGTTGGCTCCATCGTGCCTATATTCTTTACTGGGAATTTGACTGGAACATTTTCCAGTTATTCATTAGGAACAGTTCATGCTACTACAGAAATTGCAGTGACAGATGAAAACTTTCAAACGAGCGCTAAAACTTTATGGTTAGTAGAAAATCGTGCTGTATTAACAAGGATGGCGACAGAAGTTGAATTCCTACAAAATACGGAAGCATTGGTAATAGGTGTGGATGGGCATATAAGAGGTGCCCACCTGAAAATGATTAAGCAGCTTTGCTCCAATTCATCTATTGAGAAGGCGATCATCTGGGTCGATTATGATGAAGCGGGTCAAATAATTGCGAGAGATTTAGTAAATCTTGTGAAAGAAATTCCATATCGATTAATCGGAAATGAAGGAAATGTGTTTAGGGACTACGAATTATATAAAACATGGTCTTCTTCGATTCAACACGCGGAACAAGAAATGACGTTAGGAGGTCCGGAAGAATGGAGCATGTGGATCAAAATGTAATATCCATCTTTAAGAGCGATTCCAATAAGCCTCAAATGACAAGGGCGATGAGAGATATCATTTCATTAGCTGGAGTGATGAAAGATCTCTCCACAGAAGCTGTGTTTGACTCGCCACTCGAGATGCTGAGGTTTTTGCGAATCATAGAACTAATTCATGAAGAAGCATATGGCTTGAGTGAACCAATAGATAATCCAGAAACCCTTTATTATCGTTATCAATCCCGTTTTAGAGACGGAGAACCACCTTCAAAAGCACGAGTAGAGCAGATCATATCGATTCTTTCTAAAAACAACTGGATAAGTAAGCAAACACATCAGATTAAAATGATGAGTGTTGGAAAACGGATGATGGATGCTTTAACCAGGTTAGCCAATGACTCTCTTGCTTATTATTTGGAAGATGAAATTGGACGCTCGTTGTTTCAGGCAAGACGTGATGCAGAAATTAGTGAAGCTTATGATGATAAAGGGATTTCAGGAGGTAACCGAATTGCAAGTATGATCCGTAATGTTCAGGAAGCCATTGAAAAATTGAGAGAACGTGAGTTGGAGCTTCTTGCAGATCGTCATGCTCTTCCACAGCTTGAACTGATTCATACTTTAATGGAAGATTTGGAGCAAAAGTTGCAGGAAAGGCTGGATCAATTTAAAACGATTGAGGATAGTCTTGTTCTTAGCAATTTAATGCAAAAAGGAACTGGAGTACTCGCTGAAGGGACAAACCTTTCCCTCGGTATGATTAATAAATATCTTCAATTTATGAATGTGCAACAGACGCCACTTAAGACGACGATTTCTCCAGAAAAAGTACGAACTTTTATTGCGAAGATGTTCAATCCTCCACCTGAATCAGAGATCCCGAATGCGCATCAGTTATTTAGCTTTATGGATCAAGGTCAATATGAAGGGGAGGAATTAGATGGTATTTGGATACCTGTTAAATATGCAGCACCTCTATCGTATACGGGAATCGAAAAAGGAATAGAATTTCTAGAAAATTATGAGCCGAGCGTGGCAGAAATTGAAGAAGAAGTAATAACCGAATTTCATGAGGAAAATTTAGATGTACAATCATTAGGTGAACTTGTGGACGAAGCTAGCTGGCTTCTTACAAAGGCTAGCATTGATACAGAAAAAATAGAACAATACTTGGAGCAGAAAAAAGAAGCGGATATTGAAGAAGTGATCATTGAAACAAGCTCTTCTTCTTGGAGCGACGCCATTCGTCAGCTACTTGGAATTGCAGCACTTGAAGCAAATAAAAAGGTGGAGCTTCAACCAAAAGAACAAGTGAAAGACTACGAAAAAGAGTGGGAGTGGATTCAAGATGACGACAGAAAATCTAGCATTCGAAGAAAAAAGTGATCATGATCAAACTTTAAATAGCCTACAAACTTTACGAAGTGTATTAACGAATCGCGAAGAGCAGACTTTTATGTCAATTCTCTTTTCATCTAGTGCTACCATTCGTGCAAATAACTTTGGTTTATCTCGCAAAGAGGTGGAAAAGTTATTAGGAGTTTCACGTAACGACGAATACTTTTTTTCCTTTCTAGCACGAGTTAACCAAGCAGTAGGTAGATACTATCGACTGATCTATGATGAACGGCGCGATCAAGTCATTATAATGCT
>NZ_VDGG01000059.1 GCF_006861775.1 Psychrobacillus soli
AGGCTCATCGCTTACCCGGTGGAAAGCGTACGACTGCAGTGAAAATCCTAGCGGTCACTAGTCGACGCACTACGTCGCAGTATCCCTATAATGCGAAACACAGCATATGTAATCTCGTTAGACCATTATGTTCTTATTATTTCCTAATCCTTTTTGTGCTAAAATGAGCGGATGTAAAAGAACAGAGGTGTTTATAAGTGGCTTGGTTATTTTTAATCATTGCAGGATTGACGGAAATCATTTGGGCAATCGGCCTTAAAGAAGCAAATGGATTTACGGAGCTAGTACCTTCTATCATTACAATCGTCTTTTTAATCGTTAGTTTTTTCCTATTTGCCAAAGCAATGAAGACGATTCCGATTGGTACGGCATATGCTATTTTTACAGGGATCGGTGCGGCCGGTACTGTAGTAGTGGGGATTCTTTGGTTTCAAGAAGCAGTTAGCTTCGGTAAACTATTCTTTTTATGTTTATTACTCTTTGGCATCATTGGGTTAAAGCTTGTGGATGATGAAGAGGAGGATGCATAATGGAGTGGATTGTATTAATAATTGCAGGTGTATTTGAAGTTGCATTCGTTGTCTATATGAAGCTTTCGGATGGATTTAAAAATGTAAAATATACGATTTTCACCATTATTTCTGCCTGCTTAAGTTTTTTCCTATTATCGCTAGCATTGAAAGATATTGCAGTAGGTACTGGTTATGCAGTGTGGACGGGAATTGGAGCAGCAGGAAGTGTATTAATAGGAATGTACTTTTTTCATGAGAAGAAAAGCTGGAAAAAACTATTCTTTTTAAGTTGTATTATTTTTGGAGTCGTTGGTTTGAAATTATTCGGATAATTATTCATCTAATTATGCTGTCCGTGATAAACTAGTATTATCCGAAACGTGGAGGTTATTTACAAATGAAAATAAAATTAGGCTTATTATACGGTGGTAAATCTGCTGAGCATGAAGTGTCGTTACTTACAGCAAGAGCAGTATCACAAGCGATAAATTTTGATAAATATGAAGTATATCCAATCTATATAACAAAAACAGGTGAATGGAGAAAAGGGAGTGCTTTGGCAGGTCCTGCGGAATCAACAAAAACGCTCCAATTTGGCTTAGAAACTTCTAAACCGAATTCTATTGCAAGTTTCTTACCGGTGGAAAACGATGATGCTTCTAAGCTCGATGTTATTTTTCCGCTTTTACATGGACCAAATGGTGAAGATGGCACGGTGCAAGGTTTGTTGGAAGTATTGAATCTACCGTACGTTGGAAACGGTGTGCTCGCATCTGCTGCAGGGATGGATAAAGTAGTGATGAAGCAATTATTTGCACAAGCGGGATTAACGCAAGTACCTTACGTGCACTTCATTCGCAAAAACTGGAAAAGTAATCAGGAAGCCCTTCTTCAACAAATGGAAGAAAGTTTGCAATGGCCTTTATTTGTCAAGCCAGCTAATCTTGGATCGAGTGTAGGGATTACAAAAGCGGCGAATAGAGAAGAGCTCATCAAAGCAGTAGAATTAGCTTTCAAATACGATCGTAAAATTATTGTAGAACAAGGAATTGTTGCGCGCGAATTAGAAATGAGTGTGCTAGGCAATGACAATCCCAAATGTTCTGTAGTAGGAGAAGTATTGCCGACAAAAGATTTTTATGATTACGAAGCAAAATATGAAGACGGTACGACGAACTATGCGATTCCAGCAGTAGTTTCTGCTGAATTGTTGAAGAAAATGGAAGATGCGGCGGTTCGTGCATTTAAAGTGCTAGATTGTTCTGGGCTTGTTCGTGCAGACTTTTTTGTGACGGATGAGGAAGAAGTCATTATTAATGAAGTAAATACGATGCCTGGTTTCACGCCGATTAGTATGTATCCAAAGCTTTGGATCGAATCTGGTTTATCTTATTCGGATCTAATTGAAGAATTGATCACGCTAGCTCTAGAACGTTACGAGGAAAAGCAACAGCTTGAGCATTCGAAGGACGGGGAGTGACCAAGTTGAAAAAAAGTTTAATAGAAATTGCCGTTTGGTTAGGGATAGAAGCATCATCAGCACATAATCCGTTAGTCACAGGCGTGTCGATTAATACGCGAACTCTCCAACCAGGAGACATATTTATCCCTTTCCGTGGTGAGAATGTAAATGGGCACCGCTTTGTGCAAGATGCTTTTGATAAAGGAGCAGCGGCGTCACTTTGGTTAAAGGATGAACCAAATCCTCCGAAGGATGTTCCGCTCCTATTTGTGGAAAGTGGCGAAGAAGCGCTTCAGCAAATGGCAGTGGCGTACCGCGCAGAATTGAATGCCACATTCATCGGAATTACAGGGTCGAACGGCAAAACGTCTACAAAGGATTTAGTAGCTGGCATACTTTCCCCGTATTTCCGTGTGAAAAAAACGGAAGGTAATTTTAACAATGAATTAGGATTACCTTTAACCATTCTTTCGCTCGAAGATGATACGGAATTTGCTGTGTTAGAAATGGGTATGAGTTCATTTGGTGAAATAGAATTTTTATCTAAACTTGCAAAACCAATGTATGCAGTTATTACAAATATTGGCGAAGCGCATATGCAAGATCTCGGCTCACGCGAAGGCATTACAAAAGCAAAGTTTGAAATTATTGCAGGTTTACAAGAGAAAGGGAAACTTTTCTATGATGGCGATGAGCCATTACTTCGTCCGTTTATTGAAAGTAATCCTTCCCTGCACTCCAAATCGTTTGGTGTAGATGAGGCTAATGATCTGCGTATAGTAGAAGTGGCATTTACCGAACAAGGTAGTAAGTTCCGTACCGAAGGATTAATAAATGAAGAATTGTCTATTCCGATACTTGGAGAGCATCAAGTGAAAAACACATTAGCGGCTTTATTAATCGCAAAAGAAGTAGGACTGACAGCAGAACAAATGCGTGTAGCTTTAAAAGAAATTGTTTTAACGGATATGCGTATGCAAGTAATGGAAGCGAAAAACGGGGCAATTTTCATCAATGATGCTTATAATGCTGCACCAACATCGATGAAAGCGGCCATTTCTTTTGTGGAAAAATCGACGATTAAATCACATAAATGGCTCGTACTTGGAGATATGTTGGAGCTCGGTGAAAACGAAAAGCAGTATCATGAAGAAATGAGCGCATATATATCGGAGAAAGTGTTTACAGGAGTTTGTTTATTCGGACCGAAAATGGAATGGCTTTACAAGAAACTAGTGGATCAATTTAACGGTGAACAGCTAATTTGGGTAGAAAATGACTATGAGCAAATTATTTCATTTTTACGTGAAAAAATAAATGAAGAGTCCATCGTATTAGTAAAAGGTTCACGTGGAATGAAGTTAGAACGTATCATTGAACCTTTCCAAAAATAAAAACGAGAAAGGAGTAGGGCAATATGAAAACAGGGGTCCTTTGCATTCACGGTTTTACTGGTGGACCATATGAGGTGCAGCCATTCGTGGAGTTTTTACAGGAAAGGACAGACTGGACAATTATTGTCCCTACACTTCCTGGTCACGGAGAAACGTTAGAACTAAAAAAGATAACTGCAGAAAATTGGTTGATGGCAGCAGAACTAGCACTAAGAAAACTTCAAAAAGAAGTGGATCAGGTCTACGTTGTTGGGTTTTCCATGGGTGGGATTATTGCTATGTACTTAGCCACTCGGTATCCAATTTCCAAACTTGTTTTGTTAAGTGCAGCAGCTAAATATATTTATCCGGCGCAGCTCTTACAAGATATTAAAGAAATGGCGAAAGAAGCAGTGGAAGGAAAGCTGGAGGATAATATATTGTACAAGCGATACAGTTCTAAATGGAGAGAAACACCGATTCGTGCGACGTTTGAATTTATCCGATTAGTACGTATAGTTGAACCATATTATAGCCAAATTAAAATACCGGTCTGTTTAGTCCAAGGTAAAAAAGATGGTATTGTACCTTATACTACCGCTGAGTTCTTATTCGATCAAATTGGCTCAGAGGAAAAAGAACTTATCTTTTCCGAAACAGGTAAACACCATATTTGTTACTGTGATGACTGCGAGGATTGGTTTCATCGTGCGTCAAAATTTTTAAACAAGAAAGGTGCGGATAATTAAACTAATAATTATAACAGTTGCTATTTCGTTGCAACTAATAATAAGGCATGATATACTACGTTTAGAGCAATGGATACATTTTGTGTGAAGACTCTTCAGTATTTGATGAAGAGTACTTTTTTTTGAACATAACGGTTTGTTGAAGTAGTATGATAAGATCACTCATTAACGAACCGCTCGGCAAAAGACCGGGCTTTCCCTTTATATAAGACCCCTCTGAACTGTAAACCACAGAGAATTTTAAGTAACGGAAACGTTCCTCGTATAGGCTCGAATTTGCCGCAATTTCATCTGAAAATGTAACCATTTGTCAAAACACAAGAAAAAGGAGATTAAAATTTTGACAAATTTTTCAGAATTAAATATTAGTGCTTCTACATTAAAATCCGTTCAACGTATGGGATTTGAAGAAGCAACACCAATCCAAGAAGGTACTATTACACATGCAATGGAAGGCCGCGACGTTATTGGCCAAGCACAAACAGGTACAGGTAAAACTGCAGCTTTTGGTATCCCTATGATTGAAAAAGTCGATACAAAAAACCCTAATATTCAAGCATTAATTATCGCTCCTACACGTGAACTTGCAATTCAAGTTTCTGAAGAGCTTTATAAATTAGGATATGACAAAAAGGTTCGTTTATTATCTGTATACGGTGGTCAAGAGATTGGTCGTCAAATCCGTGCACTTAAAAATAAACCACAAGTTATTGTTGGTACACCTGGTCGTATTTTGGACCACATCAATCGTCGTACGTTAAAACTTGATCAAGTTCAAACACTTATCTTAGACGAAGCTGATGAAATGCTTAACATGGGATTCATTGAAGATATCAACAAAATTTTAGAAAGCGTTCCTCCAGAGCGTCAAACATTATTGTTCTCAGCTACAATGCCGGGACCAATTCGTAAAATTGCTGAAAAATTCATGAAAGATCCAGTGGAAGTAAAGATCAAGTCTAAAGAAATGACTGTTGAAAACATTGAACAGTTCTACGTAAAAGCGCATGAGCGTGAGAAATTTGATGTATTATCAAGAATCTTAAACGTACACCAACCTGAGCTTGCAATTGTCTTCGGTCGTACAAAACGTCGTGTAGATGAATTAGCTCAAGCACTAAGCATTCGTGGTTACTTAGCGGAAGGAATTCACGGAGATTTAAGCCAAGCGAAACGTATGTCTGTATTGAAACAATTCAAATCCAATAAAATTGATATCCTTGTTGCAACGGATGTGGCTGCACGTGGATTAGATATTTCTGGCGTAACTCATGTATATAACTTTGATATTCCACAAGATCCTGAAAGCTATGTTCACCGTATCGGTCGTACAGGTCGTGCAGGGAAAAGTGGTATCGCAGTAACTTTCGTAACACCTAGAGAAATGGGTTACTTACGTATCGTAGAAGACACTACGAAAAAACGTATGACAGCTCTTACTCCACCAAGTTCTGATGAAGCATTAGTAGGTCAGCAACGTGTTGCGATTGAAAATTTATCAGAAATCGTGAACAAAAATGATTTAGGGGATTACCGTACATTAGCTTCAGAAATGCTTGAAAAATTTGAAGCAATAGACGTAATTGCTGCAGCTATTAAATCAATGACAAAAGAACCAGACGCTACACCAATCGCACTTTCTGAAGAGCGTCCACTACCTGCTCGTAGAGAGCGTAGCGGTGGCGGCGGATCTCGTTCCGGCGGTGGTTACAAAGGTAACCGAAGCGGCGGACGTAGTTCATCAGGACGCTCAGGAAGCGATCGCGGATCTTCACGTACAGGTAGCAGTTCACGTCCAAGTGGCGCTCGTCGTAGTAGCGGTCCACGTGACGGTTCTACACAACGTAGCACTAGAACTCGTTCACCACGTAACGAAAACTAATCAAACATTCAAAAAGGATGAATTTCGCATTTCGATGCGGATTCATCCTTTTTTTTTATTGGAATCGAATAATCAATCAGCCCAGAAAACATTCCTGTATAAATTGAAACATTTCCTCTATAAAATCGTATACAATATAAGGAAGAGGTGTTGACGATGAGAATGGAACCTATAAATAAAATATCTGAAAAAGGACTACGTGTATGGCGAATCTATGGGATTTTCCAAACGTTCATTGCACTGTTAGTCGGGATAGGTATTAGTACGGTCAATTTTTTTACTGGAGAGTATTTATGGATATACATAGTAGTTGGAGGAATTGTACTCCTCATTGCGTATTTATTAATTTATTTATTTCCTAAAGTACGATGGATGAGATGGCGTTACGAAGTACGAGAGCAAGAAATAGAACTGCAGCACGGTTTATTTGTAGTGAAACGGACGCTCGTACCAATGGTTCGTGTACAACATGTGGACACAGAACAAGGACCCATTTTACGGAAGTATGATTTGGCATCTATTACGATTTCCACAGCTGCAACAAATCATACGATACCAGCGCTAATTACCGCAGAGGCGGATGAGTTACGTGGCAGAATTTCTGTACTTGCAAGGGTGGCGGAAGATGATGTCTAAAGAAAAGTACAAACTACATCCTATTTCAGCAGTAATAAACTTTGTAAAAGTATTAAAAGATATGATCATCCCGTTTGTAGTAGTGATCGCAGTCAATGGATTTGGTGGAAGCAAGGATTCTGGGGATTGGTCCTCCTATATTATGTATGGTATCTATGGGATTATTCTAATCTTTTTATTGGTTAGTGGAATTATTAAATGGAAACGGTTCAGGTATTGGTTTGAAGAGGAAGAGCTTCGTATTGAGTACGGTTTATTCGTGAAGAAAAAGCGATATATCCCTTTTGAACGTATTCAAAGCTTGAACTATACGGAAGGTATTCTCCATAGACCATTTGGACTAGTTAAAGTAAAAGTAGAAACAGCTGGTGGCGGGGCGACAAAGGAAGCCGATGCAGAGTTAACAGCGATTACGAAAGCCCAAGCAGATCAGATAAAACGGGAAATGTTGCAAGCTAAAAATAAACTACCAATTGAATTGGATGATTCTGATGAGCCGGTGGTAGTGCAGCAACCGGTAAAAGAGGAAAAACGGGCTGTTTTTAAAATGTCTAGAAAAGACCTATTCGTGTTAGCAAGTACTTCTGGTGGAGTTGGTGTGTTTTTCTCAGGGGTAGCTGTTTTTGCTTCTCAATTTTCAAACGTTATTCCTTATGAAGCGATTTATGATGAAATTGTTGTATTCATTCGTTTTGGAGCACTTATTGTTGCGTTAGCTATTTTTGTTGTTTTGTTAATTGCTTGGATTGTATCTGTCGTACTCACGTTTATCAATTACTATGAATTTACAATTACAGTAGAAGATGAAGAAATTATTATTACGAGGGGGTTGTTGGAAAAGAAAAAAATAACAATTCCACTTTCTCGGATCCAAGGAATACGGGTAGTTGAAAATCCACTGCGACAGGTAATGGGCTATGCAACGGTCATCGTCGATAGCGCTGGGGGTTCGCTTGCAGAAAAAGATGAAAAGATCCGTTTACTTCCACTTATAAAAAAAGCAAAAATAACGCCGATCTTACAAGAAATATTTCCTGATCTTTCATTTAATCCTGTTCTTACAAAAATACCTAGAAAGTCAAGAAAGTTTTTCTATCGATTAGATTATGTATGGATGATTCCGGTTTCGGCAGCGGTTAGTTACTTTTTTTACCCTTTTGGATTATTCTCGCTACTGTTATTCCCATTAAGTTATGTATTGGGTGTTTGGCAACAAAAAACGGCAGGCTATTTTCTGAATGAACGTCAGTTGGTCATTCAATATCGACTGTTTAGTAAAGTAATGGTCTGGATGGAGAAAAGAAGAATTCAATCCATGACTGAACGCACGACCCTTTTTCAAAAAAGGGCTAACGTATCGTCTATCATTACTACTATAAAATCTGGTGTGACGGGAGATTCTACAACAATCCCACATATAGAAAAGTCAGATGCAGAAATGCTATTAAATTGGTATGAACCACATCGAAGAGTAAGCATAGAAAAAGAACAGCCACTAGACTAGGGCTGTTCTTTCTTACTTCACTGATTTTAAGTGACTTTTCCGTTTTCTCCATGCAGCAATTCGTTTTGGGTGGAAATAAATAATTCCGATGACAAAACCGGTAATGAGACCTGCAATATGCGCAGTAGCATTAATATGCGGTTGTAGAAAGGTCATAATAACACCAATTACGATGATTGGAACAATGATTTGTTTTAGCTGCGGCATGAAATTTCTCGTATAATACACTAAAGCCCCAAAGGCACCAAGTATACCGTAAATTGCCCCACTAGCTCCTACACTTTTATATTCCCAACCATGTATTAAATATGTAGCAATACCACCGACTAAACCAGCTAATAAATAAATGGTTAAGAAACGAGCTTTACCTGCAATTTGTTCCAGCTCTGGTCCAAATAGATAAAGAGAGAACATATTGAATAACAGATGAAAAAAAGTCGCATGTAAAAACATCGGAGTAACTAAACGCCAATACTCACCTTCACTTATAAGTAAGTTAAAATGCATACCTTTGGAGTATAATGCATCTCCCAAAATAGGGATATTTGTTAAAATATAAATAGCAATGTTTAAAGCGAGCAAAGTAGAAACGACTGGATAGAGTTTAATGTATTGTTTAAAATTTTCTGTTCTCGTAAACATTATTTCACCTCAAGTTTTCTACTAATAGTATAGCCTGTATAAGTTACATTTGAAAAGGAGAAACATTCATGATTACTGGAATAGGATTAGATATAACCGAATTAACTAGAATTAAAACAATTAAAATGAAAACAACTAAATTTGAAGAACGTATTTTAACAAACAAAGAAAGAGCGCAGATGGAAAAACTATCACCTCCTCGACAAATAGAATTTTTAGCAGGTCGATTTGCAGCAAAAGAAGCATTTTCCAAAGCTCTAGGAACGGGAATAGGAAAAGAATGTAGCTTTCATGATATTGAAATCCTTAAGGAAAATAACGGGAAACCAAGTCTTTATTTTAAAGGAAACCAGGTGAACGGCTTCGTCTCTATTACGCACACGAAAGAATATGTAGCAGCTCAAGTAATTCTCCAATCATAACCGGTCGTCCAACTACATACAATGAACGAACGCAGTGATAATAGAAAGGATGGACTGATTGAAAAGCCGAGTGGCTAAAGTGTTATTTGTATTAGCAATGATGATCCTGGTACTATCTGCATGTGGAGCTGAGTCAAAAGAAGACGTATTAAAAAAATTGAGCAATAAGTGGGTGGATGCAAAAGGATACGAGTTAACTGCGGAAATGAGCATTTTAACTGGTCAAGAGCCTAGAGTGTATGACGTGGAAGTTTGGCATACAAAGCCTGATTTTTACCGCGTGAAAGTATCGGATAAGAGTGCTGAAAATACGCAAATGATTGTACGCAATACTGAAGGGGTTTTTGTTGTAACACCAGCGCTTAACAAAACGTATAAGTTTCAAAGTAACTGGCCAGCGGAAAATAGCCAAGCTTATTTGATTGGTTCACTTGCGCAAGATATTAAAAATGATAAGTCTTCTACATTTAAAGAAGAAGGTAATAACTATGTATTCGAAACGAAAACATCGAATAACCATAAAAACATGCTACCAACTCAAAGAATTTACATTGATAAAAAGACTTTATTGCCAAAAGATGTGGCGATATTGAATGAGAATAAAGAAGAACAGATTCATATTAAATTCAAACAAGTATCACTTGGTAAAACGCATGCAGCAGGAGATTACAAAATTGAGCAGACACCGACAGGAAAAACGGAAGAGGGTACTATAGAAGCTTCAGCAGAAATGGAAAATAAAGAATTTGAAACACATTATCCAATGATTCAGTGGGATGGTGTTCATTTAATCGATGAAAAAGAGATGCAAGTGGAAGAAGATAAACGAGTTATTTTAACATATAGTGGGGAAAAAGAATTTACAATTGTTCAGCAACTAAGCGATCCAAGTGTATCTTCTACAATTCCAGTATTTGCACCAGGTGACCCGGTAGATTTAGGGGTAGCTGTTGGGGCGGTAACAGATCAATCCCTTACTTGGGAACAAGATGGAATGTCCTTCTTCATCGCATCTACATCTTTAACGAAAGAAGAAATGATTGAAGTAGCTGCATCCATGACGATAGCTGGACTGAAATAAGTTTAACTTGAATGAGCAAATGTTTAGTGCTGATTCAATTACGCTGAGCTGTAATTTATATTTGACGACTTCCTCTCACAAGTAGGATAATCAGAAAAACAATGGTAAAACAAACGGAAAAAGAGGGAAGTCTTATGTCTCAGCCATACTATCGACCAACATTTATCCAAATAGATTTACAAGCAATCAAGACTAATATTAAGCACTTAAAAGAAATATTACCCGAATCTACTAAAATAATGGCAGTAGTAAAAGCGAATGCGTATGGGCACGGTGCAATTGAAGTTGCAAATGCTGCCTTACAAGCAGGTGCTACACAATTAGCTGTTGCTACTCCGGAGGAAGCTTTGCAATTAAGAGATGCAGGAATTATCGCTGATATACTTGTTCTCGGAGCTTCCCCAATCTCTTTTTTGCACATTGCAGCAGAACGCAACATTACATTAACAGCATATTCATTCGAGTGGTTATTTGCTACTCGCCACTTTACAAAACCTTTTAAAACGCATATTAAAATTGATAGTGGAATGGGTCGAATTGGTATTGTACAAGAGGAAGAATTACAGGCAGCGCTTGCCTTTATAAAAGAAAGAGATTGGATAGAAATAACTGGTGTGTATACCCATTTTTCGACAGCGGACGAAGAGGATGAACATCATTTAAAGAAACAAATTGCTGTATTCGAGCGGATGCTTCATTTATTTGAACAGCGACCAGCAATTGTACACACTTCCAACAGTGCCGCTACACTTAGAATCTCTGATCAACACTGGGATGCTGTGCGTTTTGGTATATCCATGTATGGAATTGCACCATCTCCTTGGATGGAGGAAAACCTTCCATTCCCTTTAATAAGTGCCCTTTCGTTACATACCGAGGTAGTGCATGTAAAGAGAGTAAAAAAAGGTGCTACAATTGGCTACGGTGCAACATATACAGCTACTTCAGATGAATGGATTGCAACACTTCCGATTGGTTATGCAGATGGCTTCTTGCGAAAGTTGCATAATCAATTCGTTTTAATAAAAGGCAAGAGAATGCCGATTGTTGGGAAAATTTGTATGGACCAATGTATGATCCGTTTAGATGAACAAGTGAATATCGGTGAAAAAGTAGTGTTGCTAGGGAAACAAATGAATGAAGAGATTAGAATAGAAGAATGGGCAAACGCTTTGCAGACAATACCATATGAAATTTGCTGCACCTTTTCCAATAGACTCCCTAGATTATATAGTAAATGACTCTTCGACAAAACTCGAACTAAGTGCATGATTTGTCTAACCATTTCTTATAATGTCTTTTATTATGCCTCTAGTAATGGTAAGATTAAGTATATTGTCATATAGGGAAATGTTTTGTCGGAGGTGTTTGCTGTGGTAAGTGGAAAAAAGAAAAAGGAAGCAATTATAGAGCTTCCTAAGCAAATGGTTAATGAAGGAGTAAAAATTGTCAAACAATCATTAGCTAATAGTGAAAATATTGTTCGTGTCCAAGCAAATGAATACATTAAGAAAGGCCAGGCAAATCTTATAAGAGAAGCGATGATGAAAGGTTATGTTGAAATGTCTCATATAAATTTATCCATAAGTTCGGAATGTTTACATGCAGAATATGAAGCACAACATACGACAGAGCGACTCGTAAGTGGAGGATGAAAACTTGATCGTAAAACGTGGGGACGTTTTTTTTGCAGATTTATCACCTGTAATCGGGTCTGAGCAAGGTGGAACCAGACCCGTTTTGGTGATTCAAAATGATATTGGAAATCGATTCAGTCCTACTGTTATCATCGCGGCCATTACTGCACAGATTCAAAAAGCAAAGTTGCCAACACATGTGGAAATCAATGCGAAACAGTATGATTTTGAACGAGATTCGGTTATCTTGTTAGAACAATTGCGTACGATAGACAAATCTAGGCTGACAGATAAAATTACACATTTGGATGAAGATGTTATGTGTGAAGTCGATCATGCATTAGGTATAAGCTTAGGAATTGTAAAATTTTAATACATAGACAAAACGCAATGTGTAGCCGACAAATACGCATTGTGTTTTTTTGTTTTACCTTAAGAGATGTAAAACAGCCCACTTTTCGTTAAAATGAAATTACGAATATTAATAAAGAGAGAGGTAATACACAATATGGATAAACAAATTGCGACGTACATTCAAGCAAATATTGATAAAATTTTAGAAAAATGGAAAGTGAGAATGGAGGACGACCAGGACGATCGATTCTTTCAAATCATGTCGGATCAAGTAATTGATACTACTGTTCGCGAATTTGGAGAACTGATGATTTCTAGTTTAACCGCAAGTGAAGAAACTTACGATGAGAAGCTGAAGGATTTTTCTGTTCAAATTGTCCGTTATGGTTGGTCGGTTACTTTTGTACTAAGAGCACTTACCAATTTCACGGAAGTAATCTATGAGGAAATGGAAGAAGCAGGATTGCTAACTGAAAGTAATTACAAATCATTTAGAGAAATATTGACAAATTGGATTACCCCGCTTAATCATAGTGTGGTAGATGCATATTCAAAGGTATGGGAAAAAACAGTTAACTTACAAAAAATTGCCTTGCAAGAGCTTTCAGCATCACTCATTCCTGTATTCGATAAAATTTCTGTTATGCCGTTAGTAGGTACGATTGATACAGAACGTGCAAAGCTCATTATGGAAAACTTGCTGCAAGGTGTCGTAAAGCATCGTGCGGAGGTTGTATTGCTTGATATTACCGGTGTCCCAGTAGTTGATACAATGGTCGCACATCATATTATTCAGGCAGCAGATGCTGTTCGTTTAGTAGGTGCAAAGTGTATGCTAGTTGGAATTCGTCCAGAAATAGCTCAAACAATTGTAACGCTCGGTATAAATTTGACTGATTTTACGACGACTAGTACGTTGCAAAGAGGAATGGAGCAAGCTCTAGCTTTAACAAATCGAGCGATTATAGAGGTGAACGTAAAATGATATCAAGAATTCCAATTTTAAAACTAAGAGACTGCTTAATTGTATCCATCCAATGGGAATTAGATGATCAAACGGCGCTAGCATTTCAAGAAGATTTATTGGCAAAATTGCATACAACTGCAGCGAGGGGAGTAGTACTTGATTTAACACCAATCGATTTTATTGATTCATTCATTGCAAAAGTACTTGGAGATGTTATTAGTATGTCAGGTTTAATGGGGGCAAAAGTTGTTATAACAGGTATCCAGCCTGCCGTTGCCATTACCTTAATAGAACTAGGCATAAGACTAGAAAATGTAGTTACCGCTCTAGACTTAGAAAATGGATTGGAAAAATTAGAACGAGAATTGGAGGACTAATCCATTATGAACTTAAGGTCTTCTGTAGATATTATATCGGAGTGGGACATTGTTGCTGCAAGACAACTTGGTAGGAATGAAGCAAAAGATGTTGGCTTCGGGACGGTAGACCAAGCCAGAATTACAACCGCTATAAGTGAACTTGCTCGTAATATTTATTTATATGCAGAAAAAGGGAATATTGAAATAAAGCAAATTTCAGAAGGTAATCTTAAAGGACTATTAGTTATTGCATCTGACAAAGGCCCTGGTATAGCAGATGTGCGGAAAGCGATGGAAGATGGATATACAACATCTGGTGGACTAGGAGCTGGACTTCCTGGAGTAAAGCGGCTCATGGATGACTTTAAGATTGAAACAGTAGTAGACGAAGGAACGGTGATTACTGCAACCAAGTGGATGAGGTAGGAAGGATGGAGTGAATAATGCCTCAAGAATTTAAAAAACAATATAAAGAAATTTTAGAAAAGTATATATTAAGACAGACGGAACATAATTTATACGAAGGTCAAAATATTAGTAGACAACTGATTCAGAAGAATATCTCTCCTGAGGAAGTAATTAGTATACATAAGGCGTCTTTAGAAGAGATTATGTCGGATTTACCAGAAGAAGTGTGGCATTCATTTGATTTACTCATAGAAGTGATGGTTCGTTATGGGTTAGCACTTAAAGAACACCAAACATTGATTCAAAAACAGCAAAATATCAAAATGGAAATGGAACTTGCAGCTAATGTGCAACAAACATTATTGAAAACGAAAGTGCCCAATTTGGTAGATTTAGATATCGGTATGATTTCCGTACCGGCTAAAGAAATGAACGGAGATTATACACACTTTTTGCATGACAGTACACATGTCGGTATAGCAGTAGCAGATGTTATCGGAAAAGGCATTCCTGCTGCGTTGTGTATGTCTATGATTAAATATGGAATGGACAGTTTGGATGGTGCAGAAACAAATCCAGTAATTGTGTTAGATGTGATTAACCGAATCGTAGAGAAAAGTGTAAGTGACTCGATGTTTATTTCCATGTTTTACGGAAAATATGATACATCGAAAAGTGAATTTACGTATGCATCAGCTGGACATGAACCACCACTTTTTTACTGCTCAGAGTCATCTAGTTTTTCGGAGTTACAAGCAAAAGGTTTACTTTTAGGCGTTATTCCAAATGTAAAATATGAACAACATTCCATCGCGCTAAAAAAAGGCGATTTTGTTGTAATGATGACAGATGGAGTAACGGAATGTCGTTCAAAAGAGGGCTTTATTGAACAACAAACGATTATGGATATTATTGAAAATGTTAAAGATCAATGTGCTCAAGAAATGGTAGAGTATGTGTTTCATAAGCTGGAGGAATTACAAGACTTTGAACAACGGGACGATTTCACCCTTGTGATTTTCAAAAAAGTATAGTCTTTTTGCAAAAAAAATGTTTAGCGCCAGTTGAATTGTGGTATTTAAAATAATATATAGATAAAACGGGGGATAAAATATTATGAATATTTCAGTTGAACTACATCAAAAAGATTTGCTAGTCGTGAACGGAATCATTAAAGGAGAAATTGATGCATTTACAGCACCAATTCTAAGAGAAAAATTATCTGAGATTGATTTGAAAGAAAACCTTCAAGTAAACATAGACTTAACAGATGTATCCTATATGGACAGTACAGGATTAGGAGTATTTGTTGGGTTTTATAAAAGTATAAATGCATCAAATGGTCATATGGAGCTAATCGGGCTTTCATCTCGTTTAAAACGATTGTTTGATATTACTGGTTTGGGGGAAATAATGGATATTCAAGCAAGTAGTGGAGAGGTGAAAATAGATGAAACCGTTTGATTATGTAGAAATTCGTGTACCTGCAAAGCCACAATATGTAAGCGTAGCACGTTTAACGATTTCTGGTTTAGCGAATCGTGTTGGATTCACTTATGATGAAATAGAAGATTTAAAAATAGCTACGAGCGAAGCAATCACAAACGCTGTTCAACATGCTTATACAGAGGATGAGGACGGAGAAGTTGTAATTGGATGCGCATTGTACGAAGGAAAAATGGAAATCATGGTAGCGGATCACGGGAAGAGTTTTAACTTCGAAGAAACAAAAGCACAAGTTGGCCCTTATAGTGAAATGGAGGAAGTATCCTTTTTAAGAGAAGGTGGACTTGGACTATATTTAATCGAGACATTAATGGACGAAGTAAAAGTCCATCAACAGGAAGGCGTAACTGTATTTATGACGAAGCATGTCGGAGTAGAGCAGGTGGATGGTAATGTCAAACACATCTCTTCCTAACAGTCAGTCCAAGGAAAAAATCCTTGAATGGATAAGTGAATATCAAAAGACTGAAAGTGAAGAAGCCCAGACAAATTTAGTATTAAATTATACTAGACTAGTTGAGTCTATCTCAAGAAAGTATTCAAATGGTAAATCTCATCATGAGGATATTGTACAAGTAGGGATGGTAGGGCTACTCGGTGCTATACGTAGATATGATCCGACATTCGGTAGAAACTTTGAAGCATTCGCTATTCCTACAATTATAGGGGAGATTAAACGCTTTCTCCGAGACAAAACATGGGCAGTACATGTACCAAGAAGAATAAAAGAACTTGGACCTCGAATTAGGGTGGCAGTGGAAACATTAACCATGGAATTTCAACGCTCTCCTTTAGTTCCGGAAATTGCCGAGTACTTAGATGTAGAAGTCGAAGATGTATTAGAAGCAATGGAAATGGGAAAAAGCTATCAAGCATTATCCATGGATCACTCACTTGAATCGGATTCAGACGGTAGTACGATAACGTTATTTGATGTAATAGGAAAAGCCGACGGAGAATTTGAGAAAACCGATCAGCGTTTGCTCGTAGCCAATGCTCTTGGCGTGTTATCTGAACGAGAAAAGCAAGTAATTCAACTTACATACATGGAGCAGCTAAGCCAAAAAGAAACAGGCGATCGACTTGGCATTTCTCAAATGCATGTTTCGAGGATACAGCGAAAAGCGATTAATAAATTGCAAGAGGCAATATTAGCGTCAGGTGGAGTAGTGAAGTGAAGAATCTTTCAGACGAAAACGTAGAGTTGTTAGTATTTCAAGAAGCCAAGCCTGGTAATTTAGAATCAGGCGATACATATTATGTATCTAAAAATGAAGAATTCATGTTGTGCGCCATTGCGGATGGGTTAGGTAACGGACCAATTGCAAAGGAGTCTGCAGATGTTATTCCGGAAATATTGGAGAAATATCCTGAAGAATCGCTAGATGAATTATTGTTACTTTGTAATGAACGAATGATACAAAAAAGAGGCGCAGCAGTCGCAATCGTGAAAATAGATTACAAACTCGAAACTATATCCTATAGTTGCATTGGAAATATTAGGTTTTATATGTACCAACAAGAAACAGATAAAATGGTATACCCCCTACCGGTTATGGGATATTTATCTGGAAGAAAACAAAAGATTAAAACACAAACATATGCATGTAAGAAGAATGATTTATTCCTATTACATTCTGATGGTGTGAATATGAATAGTCCTAAAAAAACGATTAAAAATGCACGTAATGCTAAATGTCTTTACAATTCGGTTCTCGATACAATTGAACATGGCGATGACGCTACATTTATAGTAGGAAGCTTACTCTAGAAAAGATTAGAGTAAGCTTTTTTGTGTTAAAATAAACCTAATAAGGAAAGGGTGTGTTTGTTTTGGAAATTAAAAAAATGCTTCAGCTCGTTTCTAAAGAGACAGGCGTAAAATCTTCACAAGCTGAACAGGTTATAAAACTATTAGAAGAAGGAAATACAGTTCCTTTTATCGCACGTTATAGAAAAGAACAAACTGGATCTTTAGATGAGGTTCAAATAAAAGCAGTTGAAGATCGCTACAACTACATACAACAATTAGAACAGCGAAAAGAAGAAGTCATTCGACTTATTGATGAACAAGGGAAACTGACAGAAGAACTAAGTAGCGCTATCCAAAACGCGACTGTTTTACAGCGAGTTGAAGATTTATATCGTCCATACAAGCAAAAACGCAGAACAAAAGCAACGATTGCAAAAGAAAAAGGCCTAGAACCTTTTGCGAGTTTATTGATGACTTTTCCAAAAGAGTCCGTAGCTATTTTGGCGGAAGATTTTTTGAGTGAAGAACTAGAAGTGCTTACAATAGAAGAAGCTCTACAAGGGGCAAGAGACATTCTAGCGGAGCAATTTGCGGATGATGCAAAAATTCGCGAACAAATCCGCAACATCTCACGTGCAGATGGACTAATGATAAGTTCTGTGAAAAAGGCTGAACTAGACGAGAAAAACGTATTTGAAATGTACTATGAATACGAAGAACCAGTCAAAAAAATTGTGCCACATCGTATTTTAGCACTTAACCGCGGGGAAAAAGAGGATGTCCTGAAAGTAAGCATACAAGTTCCAATAAATAAGGTAACCACTGTCATGCAAACAGAGTGGATACCTAATCATTCCTCTAGCGATGCTGTAGAACATATAAAACTTGCAATAGAGGACTCATACAAACGCCTAATACAACCTTCTGTAGAGCGTGAGATCCGAACGGAACTTACAGAAAAAGCAGAAGCCCAAGCGATTCACATATTCTCAGAAAACCTACGTAACCTTCTATTGCAACCACCTTTAAAAGGAAAAGTAATTCTTGGTGTGGATCCTGCGTACCGTACTGGATGTAAACTAGCAGTAGTGGATGACACCGGTAAACTACTAGAGGTTTCTGCAATTTATCCACATGCACCGAAAATGGATGTTGAAGGTTCCAAAAAGAAAGTTCTTTCTTATATAAAGAAGTATCCGATTACGTTAATCGCAATTGGTAATGGAACTGCCTCTCGTGAAACAGAACAATTTATTGTAGATTGTTTGAAAGAAGTAGATGGTGATGTTGCATACGTTATTGTCAACGAAGCCGGGGCAAGTGTATATTCTGCTTCCGAAACCGCAAGACATGAGTTCCCTGATCTTCAAGTGGAGCAGCGAAGTGCAGTATCGATAGCAAGAAGATTACAAGACCCACTTGCTGAACTAGTGAAAATAGATCCAAAAGCGGTAGGGGTAGGGCAATACCAGCACGACGTCTCGCAGAAGAAATTATCCGAGTCGCTCTCTTTTATAGTAGAAACTGCTGTTAACCAAGTTGGTGTGAACGTAAATACGGCATCTGCATCCCTTTTGCAATACGTTTCGGGTCTATCCAAAACAGTTGCAGAGAACGTTGTGAATTTACGAAATGAGCAAGGAAGATTCACTTCTAGAGCGCAGCTAAAGAAAATACCTCGGCTAGGTGCGAAAACATATGAACAAGCAATCGGATTTTTACGAGTACCAGATGCAAAAAATCCGTTCGATGCAACAGGTATTCATCCGGAAAGCTATAAGGCAGCAGAACAAGTACTAGCAATTGCAGGACTGAAAAAAGAACAAATCGGCTCCAAAGAAGCAGAAGAGGCTTTGAAGAACATTTCTATAGAAGAAGTAAGTAAAGAATTAGATATTGGTGAAATCACATTAAAGGATATCGTAGACACATTGATCAAACCAGCGAGGGATCCACGAGAAGCTTTCCCACAACCTATTTTGAAAACAGACGTACTTAAAATGGAAGATCTTAAGGCAGGGATGGAACTTCAAGGAACCGTTCGAAATGTAGTGGACTTCGGAGCATTTGTCGACGTTGGTGTTAAACAAGATGGACTTGTTCATATTTCGAAATTGAAAAAGGGGTTTGTAAAACATCCACTAGATGTTGTCTCGTTAGGTGATATAGTAACCGTATGGGTAGACCAGTTCGATGCAAATAAAGGAAGAATTGCACTTACAATGCTTCCCCCAGAGCAACAAGTGTAATAAATGTAGAGTTGTCCAATGTGCAGGCATTGGACAACCTCTTTTTAATAGGAGTGAGCGGTAGATGACGGATGAAAAACTGACTGAATTAGTTTGTAGTGTATCAAACGAAGTTTTTAGGAAAGACTTTCGACATGATGCTTATTTTAATAAACGTCTTCGCACTACAGGCGGGAGATATATGTTAAGAACGCATCATATAGAAATTAATCCACTTGTCTTTGAAAAGTACGGAATGGATGAATTGATTGGGGTAATCAAGCATGAGCTTTGTCATTATCATTTACATATAGAAGGAAAAGGTTACAAACATCGAGATGCAGATTTTAGAGAGCTTTTAAAAAGTACTAATTCTCCAAGGTTTTGTTCTACTCTTATGGAGCGGAATGGGCGTATCAGAAGGAATAGTTATACTTATCAATGTACAAAATGCTCCTTGTTATATAATCGGAAAATTCGTATAAATACCCGCAAATACAGATGTGGCAAGTGTTTGGGGGACCTCGTTTTAGTATCTTTTAAAAATAATAAATAAATTTCATAAAAGTAGTTGACGTTTTGCGAAAGGCTCTTTATAATAGAAAAAGTCGAGAAGAACAAAACGACAAAAACAAAAAAATATTCCGAAGTAGCTCAGTGGTAGAGCAATCGGCTGTTAACCGATTGGTCGTAGGTTCGAGTCCTACCTTCGGAGCCATTTATTTGGCCCCTTGGTCAAGCGGTTAAGACACCGCCCTTTCACGGCGGTAACACGGGTTCGAATCCCGTAGGGGTCATTTCAATTTTATATTTCCAAGGTCCCGTGGTGTAGCGGTTAACATGCCTGCCTGTCACGCAGGAGATCGCCGGTTCGATCCCGGTCGGGACCGCCATATTGGGGTATAGCCAAGCGGTAAGGCAACGGATTTTGATTCCGTCATGCCCTGGTTCGAATCCAGGTTCCCCAGCCATTTGTACGAGCCATTAGCTCAGTTGGTAGAGCATCTGACTTTTAATCAGAGGGTCGCAGGTTCGAATCCTGCATGGCTCATCAATTTATTGTTGACAAACGTATTTGGTAAGAGTACAATGAAACTTGTCCTAATTAATAACTACGCGGTCGTGGCGGAACGGCAGACGCGCTAGGTTGAGGGCCTAGTGGGGGATAACCCCGTGGAGGTTCAAGTCCTCTCGGCCGCACCAAAGCACACATTAAGCGCCCGTAGCTCAATTGGATAGAGCGTCTGACTACGGATCAGAAGGTTGTGGGTTCGACTCCTGCCGGGCGCGCCAAATAAACAATAATATTGAAACTTTATATATGCGGGTGTAGTTTAGTGGTAAAACCTCAGCCTTCCAAGCTGATGATGAGAGTTCGATTCTCTTCACCCGCTCCATTATTTAAAAACATGAACATTGAAAACTGAACATGCAAAACGTTAAGAAATATAGCTTGAAAGATTAACTCCGGTTATCTAAACAAGCAAAACAATTTTGACATCATTTAATGATGATGCCAGCAAAACAAAATGAGCTTTTTAAGTTCTCTATTATGGAGAGTTTGATCCTGGCTCAGGACGAACGCTGGCGGCGTGCCTAATACATGCAAGTCGAGCGAATGATGAAGAAGCTTGCTTCTTCTGATNGCCCTGTAGATTGGGATAACTCCGGGAAACCGGGGCTAATACCGAATAATCCATTTTCTCACATGAGGAGATGTTAAAAGACGGTTTCGGCTGTCACTACAGGATGGGCCCGCGGCGCATTAGCTAGTTGGTGGGGTAATGGCTCACCAAGGCGACGATGCGTAGCCGACCTGAGAGGGTGATCGGCCACACTGGGACTGAGACACGGCCCAGACTCCTACGGGAGGCAGCAGTAGGGAATCTTCCACAATGGACGAAAGTCTGATGGAGCAACGCCGCGTGAG
>NZ_VDGG01000006.1 GCF_006861775.1 Psychrobacillus soli
TAATGAGACTTCTCAGGCGTCCGCCTAAGCGGCGGTGAAGGCTCATCGCTTACCCGGTGGAAAGCGTACGACTGCAGTGAAAATCCTAGCGGTCACCTAATAGCTCTTTTACCGCGCAGTATCTCTATACAGTGTTGTATTTCAATGATATAAGTATCCAGTAAATAGCTATGAGCAATCAGATTGTTGGTGAAAGCAACGAACTTTATCCTAGTAAATGCTCCACTTATTTGGAGGCAACATTTTCTAATTTGGTTTTTAAATTAGTGTAGTGGGCCTGATAAATTTAAATCTCCACTAACTGCAGATTCCAAATTAGCGCTTATAAATTTTATAAACATAAAAAAATCGGCGACCAGTTTTGGTCACCGATACAAATATATGCACGATCTTAACGTTGAGGGGGGTTAAGTGTGCGAACATCAGCCACAATTTTGGAGAAAAGTCGCTGGTTAGAATCTTCCCCATTAAGAGTAAGTCTCTATATGGTAATGATAATCATTTTCATTTAAAAAGTCAACCATTTTGATAAAGTTTTGTATAATAAACGTATGACTACTTTATCGAATGATCAAATCAGACAATTAAATAATTATAGTGTGTATGTAGAACCTATTGGAACTCCCCTTTTCCATGCCAAAAACGTAGATAGTTCACTTTCCATGATTAAGTTAATCTCTAGCGCTCCGACTGATCCTATTGCTGCTTCTTTTTTCATGCGTAGAGTTGGTATGTTCATTTCCATGCAGTTTTATATGATGACGATGTACGATGAAATTTGGGATGGTCCACTAGAAGATTTAACGTTTTTCGCAACAACCGAGTATGGAAATAAAACAATAAGCACATATATACGAAAAGAACATTTTCGCGAGACAAGGGAAAATCGCTCAAAAGATGTACAGCTAATTTGGGAGCATCAATGCTATCCAATTATTCAACAATTGCGCGCGATATGCAGCGTGTCACCTCTCACTCTATGGGAAAACGTCTTTGGCTATTTACTTTGGCATTACTACGTTTTTTTCGATAATGAAGCAATTGCAGAACAAGCAAAGCATGATTGGGCAATTATGCAAGATGAATCCATTTGGACTACTTTTACTTCAAAATCATTTTTATCCAACTATTTGAAAGGGAAAAATCCAGCACATTTAATCAATAGCCCAGTTCGTACAACTTGTTGTTTTTCTAAGGATGTACCAGGACTTCAAAAATGTGGGTTTTGTCCATTTAATTCCTAAAAAAAATATGCATGATTACTCTCCCTCTGGACATAACTATAAATGGTTCTAAGAAGAAAGGAGTGTATGTGAATGGCAATGAATATTGATGACCGTCTAGATGCTAAGCTAAGTAGTATTAACTCGGAAGAAAAAGAAGAAATCCTTAAAAATTTCACTACTTTTAAATCGTATTTAGCTAGTAAAGTTGCCGCTGGTGAAAAACTAGGTTTAAGTGAAGAAGCACTAGCTAAAGCTACGGAAAAAGTAGCAGGTTACCTTGCAAAACATGAAGAGCCCCGTAACCGCGAAGAGCATCTCCTCCAACAACTTTGGAAAAGTGGAGACAAAGAACAACAACATGTGCTTAGTCACCTGCTTTTAAACCTTGTGAAAAATGAAGGATAAAATCCGAAAAGATGCACAAGGACGCTTTCTAGATAATCCAGATGGCGTACGCACGACAAAAGAAAGCCTATTTGATATGCACGAAGATATGCAAACAGTAGATCCTCTTCCTGTGGAAGAACTCAACATACAAGTGCAAGACGAGGCATTCCACCACCATACAAAAAATCGTTCGTTAAGCGAAGAACGATACCCCTAAAACGTAAAAAACTTGCCTGAATCCCCTCAGGCAAGCTTTTTTATATTAGTTTTGCGGCAACTAAGCGATTTCTTATGAGAATCCCTATAATCGCAGCTACGATTGCTTTTACTAGATCCGGCAAAATAAAAGGAATCATGCCTCCTTTAAATGCTCCATTCCAAGGTAAATCGGCAGCTACTTTCAACCAAATGGACCCTAGAACTAAAATAATCAATACAGCAATCATATTCGCGATAATTGCTTGTACTTTTGTATGTCCGAAATTCTCTAAATACCACCCAATAAATAATGCAGCAGGAATAATAGCGACAATATAGCCTCCAGTTGGACCTAACACAACTCCAAATCCGCCTTTCATCCCTGCAAATACAGGAATACCGATAACCCCCATCAACACGTACACTGCAACAGCAAGGGCACCGTATTTTGCCCCTAAAATGTTTGCTGTTAACATTACCGCTATCGTCATTAACGTAAATGGTACCGGCGGAATATTAATTATTATCTGTGCAGCAACTGCTATAATTGCAGCAAATAATGCAGCTACAATCATCATTTTTAAACGTTCATTTCTCATATTATTTCCCCCGATGTAAAATGAGTTAACTACACAACATTAAACGTTAACTCATTTTCATCATAATTAAAAAGTAAGTTCACGTCAATAGAGAAAAACAGAGTTCCCATAAAAATGAGAACTCTGTTTTTACCATCTTTGACTAGCTGCTTCGATTGTTTCTAAGCGAACGGTACCTTTTTGCATAGGAGGTGGACAGGATTTGTTATATTCCATTATTTTTTCGTTCAGCTTTGTTACTCGGAACTGCAAACCATCCTTTTGTCCATTTGTATACTTTTCGGTAATATCTTTTAATTCATCGCGAATCGCGTGTTGTAACTTTAGCCAATGAGGTTTAAAGCCCGCATCCTTCGCTATCTTTTGAAAATGTTGAAATAGGTCTCCTGAAAAATAATCAGCTGGTAATGGTTTTCCTTGCCCTTTTAAATTATCCATACCGCCCGTTTTTTCATAATCTCTTAGGATATCCCCGATTAAATCATTACTTGGTTTATTGAAATTGTTTATCCATTAGTCGAACCCTCATTTCATCAAGTGAATATGTGGTGCTTTTCTAATAAAAACATAATTTCGCTTAAGTTTTAGATCATCGTGCCATCTTCTAAACAGATTCCGTTGCGGCTTCTTTAATTTCTCCTCGGTGTGCATAAATATTTTTTAGTATCGCTTTTATTACTGCATAAGTAGGAACCCCTAAAATAATCCCCCATAATCCTGCAATATTTCCCGCTGCTAAAATAATCGTAATGACAGTCAAAGGATGAATATCTAATGATTTACCCATTACATTGGGTGTAATGAGATTGCTTTCAATTTGCTGCGAAACGAGCATAATAATCGCTACATAAATCGCCAGCTTTGGCTCTTGATAAAATGCGATAATAAGTGCTGGTACAAGCGCAATATAAGGTCCTAAAAATGGGATCACGTTCATCATCATCCCAAATACACCAAGCAATAATGCATATTCAAGTCTAATCGCGGAATACCCAATGAATAACATGACGCCAACTAAAAAGCTGACAAATAATTGTCCTTGAATATAAGAACGTAATACATCGTCAATATCAGCTAATGTTTTGCGAATCCAAGTTTTCTTATCCCCTCTAAAGAAATTCGCTATAAAAGGAGCAAACTTTTCATGATCCTTCAACATATACACAAGGAAAAACGGAACAAGAACAAATAAGAAAACACCTTGGAACACATTTTGGATAAACTTGATCAATAACGAACCAGCACCAACCGCAATCGTATCTACCTTACCCGACACTTCTGTAATTGTTTTTTGCAGAAACTCTGGAAATCGCTCTTGGTTGTCAGATACATACTCCGAAAATTGCAGTACTTCCGACACAATCTCCGGTGTATTTTTCACAAGCGCGTTTACTTGTTTTGTTAAAGGGGGGCCGACTAATCCATAAAAACCCCACCCAACTAATCCAATCACTACAAACACGGACAGTATACTAGCCCATCTTGGAAATTTTAAAGACTCTAACCATTTTAAAAGTGGTTTTGTTAAATAAAACAAAACGCCTCCTATCAGTAATGGCATAAAGATCGTTTGTCCGATAATAACGAATGGCGAAAAAATACTTTTTACTTGCATAAATAAAAAAATAATTAATAATGTCAATAGTATTGCAACACCTATTTGAAACCAACGCTTATTTGTCACCAACGCTCACATCCTTACTTTTTACTCCTTAATAGAATATACGATTCCCTATCATGGAGGTTTCACATTATTATGTATCTTACCATTTTTTCCTGTAAACTAATAATAGAATCTTGCTCTTGAAAGGATATTACGTATGGAATATTACAAGGAACTTCGAAAATATGTTGGGCATAGTCCGCTAATACTTCCAGGCTCTGCTGTGCTTATAGTAAATGAGAAAAATGAAGTATTGCTTCAAGAAAGAGAACTTGGAGTTTACGGCTTGCCAGGTGGGTTAATGGAGCTTGGAGAAAGTTTAGAAGATACCGCACGCCGTGAAGTTTTAGAAGAAACGGGATTACATATTGGAGGACTAACATTATGTCATGTGTATTCCGGTCCAGACTATTATATAGAAAATCCTAATGGAGACACTTTTTATGCGGTAACCGCAGTTTATAAAACAAAGGAATACAAGGGAGAACTTGCTCCGGATGGGATTGAAACTTTAAGTCTCCAATTTTTTAATCCGAATAACCTACCAAGTGGGTTATTGCCATCTTATCGAACATTTATTGAAAACGAGCTTGGAGTTTAGTTCACTCCAAGCTCGTTTATGTGGTGCTCGTTCCTGGTTATGTGGTACTCATTTCTATTTATGCGCAATATGCACTTTTAGTAATTTGCCTTTAACAGTTGTGTTTCGCATCGTTTTTAAAACAAGTGGGCCTTTGCCATTTAGTATTTCTACGTAGGTTACATTGTCTTGGATTGTAATAATACCGATATCGTCTGCAGACATTCCGTTTATTTTAGCTATGGTACCAACGAAATCTACTGCGCGAAGTTTCTTCTTCTTACCACCATTGAAATATAGTTTGGTGATATTGGCATTTAATTGTTCGCTTTTTGATTTTTTTATTTCTGGCTGTTCTTGCATCTTCAAGTCAAATGCAGTGCGATTTTTTGCCACTTCTTCCGCTGATAACGCAGGACCAACTGGAATTTCAAAGCCAATAAAGCCTTCAATTTCTTTTACAAATTTATCCTCGTGTGGCGTAGCAAGCATAATTGATTTTCCGCTACGACCAGCACGTCCCGTTCTACCAGTACGATGCACATAGCTTTCTTGCTCTAGTGGCACATCATAATGAACAACATGCGTAATATCTTCAATATCAATTCCTCGAGCCGCAACATCTGTAGCGATTAAATAGCGGAAATCGCCTTTTCTGAAGTCATCCATTACTTCAAAGCGGTCTTCCTGCATCATACCGCCATGAATTTTATCTGCCGTATATCCTTTTTCGTCTAATATGTCTACAAGTTGTTCCACTCGTTCTTTTGTACGACAAAAGATTATGCAACTGTCAGGGTTTTCAATAATCGTTAGTTTTTCGAGGAATGAAAGCTTAAGTTCCTCCTGCACTACATACTTCACATGCGCAATATCCGGAGCATTTTCTTCGGCAGCATCGATTTCAATCGAAACGGGTTGCTTCATATACTTACTACTCAACTTTTTGATCTCATCAGATAAAGTAGCTGAAAATAACATTGTTGTGCGTTTTGAAGGAAGTAATTTAATGATTGATGTAACTTGTTCCAAAAAGCCCATATTCAGCATTTCATCTGCTTCATCAATGACTAGATATTCGATTTTCGATACATCTAGCGTCCCTTTTTCAATATGGTCAAGAACTCGTCCTGGTGTCCCCACAACTATATGTGTTTTTTGTTTTAATGCAAGCTTCTGTTTCGCAAATGGTGATTTCCCATATAGGGCTAGTCCTTTTACACGCTTATAACGCCCGATATTCGTAATATCTTCTTGAACTTGAACAGCTAGTTCTCTTGTCGGTACCAGTACTAGTGCTTGTGGTTTGTTTTCTTCCCATTCAACCAGTTCACATAGTGGCGTTGCAAACGCTGCTGTTTTTCCGCTACCGGTTTTTGATTTCACCAAAATGTCTTGTTTTTCGAGTGCAACAGGAATGACTTTCTGTTGTACTTCCGTCGGCTCTGTATAACCTAATTGTTCGATTGCTCGTAAAATCTTTTCGTCTAATTTTAGTTCGTTAAAATGCACTATGCATAATCTCCTCTTAATTTCCAATTTTAATAACGATTACGTCTGCATCTTCCATTGCTTTTAATGCATGTTTTTCTAGGGGATTCATATGAAGGATGTGTCCTGTCGTTACTAGTTGTTCCACGCCATCTACTGTAAATAATATTTTACCTTTTCTAACAACAATTAAAACATATTCTTTAGCATCATGTTCTTTTATTTCTTCTCCTGATCGCAATTGAATATTCATCACTTGATAGTTGTCAAATTGAACCACTTTCGACACATGCTTCTCTTTTTCTTCCAATAAGTACGGCGTTTCGATTAAATTCATGCGTACTCCTCCCAAAACCAATCTCTTAACACTATCATATACAATAATTTCTGGAAATCAAAAAGTGCACCTTGTTGTCCGGTGATTTTTTCCGAAGCTTACTACCAATTACATCTAATAATCCCTATCACGCATTTTAATAGTTTATTTATGTTATAATAGAAGTATCGCTATTTGCGGAATAAACTAGAATAGAGGCAGATACATGAGTTTCCAACGACAACCAAAAGAAGTTTCCGACTTCGTAGCAGCACGGAAAATTGATGAGAAGATCTCTTTTTCTCGTAACGATCACGAAGTACAAGGCACTATCTTCAAAATTTTAGAACACTCAGTTATTGTTGAAATATCTACAGAAGATGCGAAGAAGATTAATGTACCTTCTAATTTAACAGTAGTGTCACATAAAAACTATACGGTGGTATAAGAGTTAATTTCTTCAAGGAAAGCCTTACCGTATTTATCTCGTTTATTTGCACCTACACCGTGCACCTCTAATAATTGTTCTTCGGTTTGCGGACGTTTTACACACATATCTTGCAATGTTTTATCAGAAAAAATAACAAACGGTGGTACACCGGCTTCGTCCGCAATTTTTTTCCGAAGTGCTCTTAAACCTTCAAATAATGGATCGTTCTTCGCAATTTGCTTCGTTACTGCGACTCCTTTACGCATTACTTGCCTTTTCCCAAGCAATACATCTTTCCCTTTATCTGACACATATATTGTCGGTAAACTTCCGTGTTTCACTAATAGGATTCCTTCTGATATCATAAACTCCATTAATCCCGACACTTCTTTTAATGATTGGTTCTTCAATATTCCATAAGTGGATAATTTCGTAAAACCGAAATCGATTACTTTTTTGTTTTGTGAACCGGTTAAAACCTGCGCTGTAATGGTTTTTCCAAACTTCTGTCCCATTCGAACAACACAGGATAATACCATCTGTACTTCTTTTGTAACGTCTTGAACTTCCCTGGAATCCGTACAGTTTGCACATCGACCACAGTCCTTCGCATCTGGTTCTCCGAAATAGGTCACGATAAACTGCTGTAAACAATTTTCCGTATGACAATAATCGACCATCCCTTGCAACTTCTCTAACTCCCCTGGAATTCGTTCACGATCCAAAGCTTGATCGATTAAAAAGCGTTGAGTTTGCACGTCTTGAGATGCATACAACACAACACATTCACTTGGTAGTCCGTCTCGTCCAGCTCTTCCTGCTTCCTGATAATAGCTTTCCATATTTTTTGGAAGCTGATAATGAATCACGTATCTGACATTCGATTTATCGATTCCCATTCCAAACGCATTTGTTGCAACCATTACTTGCGCTTCATCCGTTAGAAAACGCTCCTGCTCTTTATTGCGAAATGCTTCTGGAAGCCCTGCATGGTACTTCGCCGTGCGTACTCCCGCTTTATTTAGCAATTCATATAGCTGATCCACCGTTTTTCTTGTCGCCGCATATATAATTCCTACTTCTTGCGCATTCTTTTTAATAAAATCTTTCAGAAATTTGTTTTTGTCTTGTCCAAGTACGACAGAAAACCTTAAATTTGTGCGCGCAAATCCCGTGATTACAGTGCTATCTTCTTCAATTTGAAGCAATCTACATATATCCGCTCGTACTTCTGGAGTTGCCGTAGCTGTTAATGCAAGTACGACTGGTTCTACTTCAAATACGTCCTTAAGTCTATGGATAGCACGGTAGCTTGGTCTGAAATCATGCCCCCATTGAGAAATACAATGTGCTTCGTCGACTGCGATTAATGGTACTTTGACACGTTTTAATTGATTTAAAAAGCTTTGAGATTCTAATCGTTCGGGCGCAATATAAAGTAAACGATACTGTCCATTTTGCACTTCTTCCATCGTTTCTCTTACTTCTTGTGCAGTTAATGTACTATTGATAAAAGTGGCTGAAATGCCGGCTTGTACTAAAGTATCTACTTGATCTTTCATAAGGGAAATAAGGGGGGAAATAACGACCGTAGTTCCATCTAACATTAAAGAGGGGATTTGATAACAAAGTGACTTCCCACCCCCAGTTGGCATTACACAAAGACTTGAATGACTGTTTAGCACATAGTTAATGATCGTTTCTTGTCCTTCTCGAAAGGAATCGTATCCAAAATAATTTTGCAATAATTGGCGTGCATGCTCGAGCATTCTCGTACCTCCTATCTATTTAAGAAAAAAGGAAAACAGATTACTTTCTGCTTCCCTTTTTGTTTGTATGTTGCTGATTTGGTTTCGGATCCACTTTTTGAACATCAGATCCTAGTAATAAGTAGCCAAGTCCTCCAGATATAATACAAGCACCTATTGTAATAAGGACCTTATGGAGAATTGGTACATCCGTATGATCCTTCAAAATCCATGTGGCGAGTATCGCTACAACGATCATAATCGGAATGACAACTTTCGACTTTTTCACAACGAACTTCCTTCCTCGTACATATGTATAGTATATTGTACCATAAACAGTTTTATAAGGAGCGAGTGAGAGTATATATACATCTAGTCTTCTTAATAATACTTTCTTGGTTATTCTTAACAAAAAATACTCTACTAAAAGATATTTTGTACAATATAGGGAAAGTTCGTCTATAACAGTATCCGCTGTGATTTTCGCTGCAGGGCGGACGCTTTCCACCGGGTGAGCGATAAGCCATTCCCGCCGCTTAGGCGTACGTTGGAATGTCTCATAAAGCCCACTCATCCGGTTGGAGTCACCGCCTGCAGCGAAAATCAATGAAAATTACTTATTTACCCAGTATCGACTCGCTTAAAACAAAATTTCCACAGTTTTTCGACTGTGTAAAACCAATAAGTGGCTTAGGGCAACAAATCATTCAGTGAAAGCAACCATTTCTTATAATTACAAGTTTACTTGAGGTGAGATGACAATGACTGTGATTCATTATTTAAATAATGAGTCGGAAGAAGTTTCCGCTACAAGATGGTCGCTTTTTAGCGAGTGAGCGCTGTGATAAATTCGAATAACGGTTGAATGATACAATATATTCCACGAATGAGACAAACTGGACTAGCAGATGTTAAGAAGTATTATCCCAATACCACATTTAATAGATGAAAGTTACATACTTTGTGTGATTTGGAGAAATACATTCGCAAGCCATAGATTTTATAATTTCCTAATGAATGACAAAAAACCGCATTTTCCAGGTAGAAAATGCGGCTATTTTGAAAATATATTATTGACCTGTATAACTAATTTTTCCTGTTTCAAGTAATTCTTTCAGTCCCATGAACATTAAATTCCAACCATGTTCAGATCCATCGTGATATTCTCCGAGTGCTTTCTCAATATCAGATTCTGTCCAATTTTCTTCATGCGCAACGTGAATTTTTTGTGAAAATGTCATTTCGCATCCTTGGGAAAGTTCTTTTAGCTCTACTGTAATCGTATCTTCTAATTCACTGAATTGAGGCATTTTAAAAGTAAATACCAATTTTTGAGGAGGATCTATTTCAAGATATTCTCCAATTGCTCGGTAATCTTGACCACCTCGATGATCGACAATTTCCCATGTCCCGCCTACTTGCGGATTGTTTTGTGCAACCTTGTTAGTCCCCTCCAATGTAAAAAACCATTTTCTCATCATCTCAGGATTCAGCCATGCATCAAACACTCTTTCTGCTGCTACGTCGAATGTTCTTGTCATTGTTAAAGTCGTTGTGGATAAATTGTTCATGTGATTGCTCCTTTTTCGTTTAATGTTCTTTCCTTTTCGCCTTCATTAGCTCGCTTTCAAGCAGATCAAAGCGTTTACTCCAAAATTTCTCGTAAAAGTTAAGCCATTCTGTTGCTTGAGATAGTGATTCAGTCTTTAAGCGACATATATGCGTTCTGCCGTTTATTACCCGCTCGACTAAATTTGCCCTTTCCAAAACTTTTAAATGCTTGGAAATTGCAGCCAAGGACATGTCAAACGGCTCTGCTAGTTCAGAAACCGTCCTTTCTTCCATTGCCATCATACGAACCATATCTCTTCTCGTGTCATTTGCTAAAGCATGGAAAATTTCATTTAGACTTTCTTCATTTTGATTAATCATGTAGTTTAATATAACTGATTTCTGATAAACATTCAACCATGTGGTTAAATACAATAACATAATCAATTATGAATTAAATTATCCAATTCATCGCATTTCTTTTTTTAAGTGCTTTCATATGTGATAATAAAGAAAAACAAACTTCGAGGATGACAATCATGCATAAAGAAATAGATATAAAAATAAAAGATGCCCTAGCGCAAGATTTACAAAAAGGAGTTCCTATTTTACTAAAAGAAGGGTTCAACGATATAGCCTCTTTACCTGAAGGAGCAATTTTACAACTGCGCAATCCTGCTGGCAAGTTTGTTGGCAAAGGCTATGTAGGAATGCAAAATAAAGGGATGGGCTGGCTTCTGACGAAAAATGAAAATGAACCAATCGATACGCACTTTTTCCAAAAGAAAATTGCAACTGCGATCAAACATCGTGTGGATTATTTCAATAGTAGCGATACTACCGCTTTCCGTGTATTTAACGGAGAGGGCGATGGAATTGGCGGATTAACGATTGATTATTTTGACGGATTTTACTTAATCAGCTGGTATAGTGAAGGGATTTACTCGTTCAAAGAAATGATTTTGGCTGGACTCGAAGCTTCTGTCAGTTATAAAGGAATTTATGAGAAAAAGCGCTTCGATACGAAAGGGCAATACTTAGAAGACGATGATTTTGTAAAAGGCGAACGTGGGGAATTTCCATTAATCGTGAACGAAAGTGGACAAAAATTTGCAATCTACTTGAACGACGGGGCAATGGTTGGTGTATTTTTGGACCAACGTGACGTTCGTAAAAAAATTCGTGATACTTATTCTAAAGGAAAAACAGTGCTTAATACATTTTCTTATACGGGTGCTTTTTCTGTTTTCGCTGCTGCAGGTGGCGCAACGAAAACGACAAGTGTGGACTTAGCAAAACGGAGTCTCAGCAAAACTACTGAGCAGTTTGAAGTGAACGGAATCGATGCTGAGAAACAAGATATTATCGTGATGGACGTATTCGATTATTTTAAATACGCCAAACGAAAAGAATTAGCTTTTGATGTAGTGATTCTAGATCCACCAAGCTTTGCACGTTCGAAAAAATACACGTTTAGCTCTTCTAAGGATTACACGAACCTATTGAAAGATGCCATCGCTATTACAGAGAAAAACGGAGTGATTGTCGCTTCCACAAACAACGCAACGTTTGGGATAAAAAAATTTAAAACTTTTGTGGAAAAAGCTTTTAAAGACAGTAATCGTAAATACACCATTGAAGAAGAATTTTCCCTTCCTAATGATTTTAGAACGTCTCCGCTTTTTAAAGAGGGGAATTATTTGAAGGTATTGTTTGTGAGAGCTAAATAACAGAAATAGTCGCTAGTTAAATTTTTATTCTAAAAAACCTCCCGATTGTATAGCATTGGCTAAATAATCAGGAGGTTTTTTGCTATTCCTCGTTCCTTTGTACTTAAATAAAGTATTGACGTGGTAAACTTAAATTCTATTATACTGAAAATATAGAAAAGCATGAGATATACATTTAAAAATGGGTCACTTGATTCTAGATTAGAACATAAGGGAATCAGGTTTAAAAGGAGATTATGTACAATTGGAAAAGTATGTTGAATCTGTCGATTATAAAAAAATTTGCGATGAATTATATGATGGGATTTATATCGCTGACGAAAAAGGAAAGACTTTATATGTCAACAAATCCTACAGCAGAATAACTGGATTGTCACCAGAACTAGTTTTAGGCAAGTATGTAAGTGACCTCATGAAGGAAGGATTATACAAAAATGCAATCACACCTGACATTATTAGAACAAAGAAACCAATTAATGCAATGGCAGAAATCCGTACAGGGGTAAAAGTATTACTTTCTGGATCACCTATTTTAGACCATGACGGAAACATAAAAAAAGTCGTTGTTATTAATCGGGATATGTCGGATCTATTAGATATGCAAAAGAAACTTGTTGCATCACAAAATGAAATTGAACATCTGAGGAATTTGCAAATAACTAATAAGTTAATAGGAAAAAGCCATCAAATTCAACCTATAATTCAAATGGTTCACCAAGTAGCCAATTTAGATGTAACTGTTCTTATAACGGGAGAAACAGGGGTAGGCAAAGAAGTTATAGGAAATGAAATTTATATGAATAGCAATCGACACGGAAAACCTTTTATTAAAGTCAATTGTGCAGCAATCCCTGCTAACCTATTAGAAGCAGAATTGTTTGGATACGAAGCAGGCTCCTTCACTGGAGCATCTAGTAAAGGGAAAATAGGAATGTTCGAATTGGCGGACAAAGGCACATTGCTTTTAGATGAAATTGGCGAAATGCCCCTTGAATTACAATCAAAACTTCTTAGGATCATCCAAGAAAAAGAAGTCACACGTGTAGGCGGAACGAAATCAATTAAATTCGATGTTAGGATTCTTACTGCAACCAATTGTGATTTATATGAACTAGTTAAAAAAGGGAAATTTAGGGAAGATTTGTATTACAGGTTGAATGTATTTCCTATTCATATCCCTCCTCTACGAGATCGATTTTCAGATATTGAATTATTAACGAAACATTATTTGGACATTTATAACACGAAGTATGGAAAACAAGTATTATTTGATCGTGAAGTGTATGAGGTGTTCAAAACGTATACATGGCCAGGAAACATAAGAGAGTTGCAAAATGTGGTGGAGCGCTTAGTTATTACGTCAGAAAAACATAAAACAATTAACGCTGAATTATCCAGAAACATATTAAATATTGAGCCGGAAAGTATAGAAACATCAACTGGTGAGCTAAGTCTTAAAGAAACTGTAGAAAAAGTAGAAAAGAAGATAATAGAAAAGGCATTAAAAGATTATGGCAGTACAAGAAAAGCAGCTGCAGTTTTAAAAATTAGCCAGTCATCTGTAGTAAAAAAAGCAAAAAAATTAGGAATTCAAATAAGTGATTAAAAAAGGAATCGAAACTGATTCCTTTTTTAATCGCCAACGAACAACAAGAATTGACAGATAACGATGATTTCAATTAATAATCGATGAATTATTTCATCACCTTATTTTAGACGAGGAAAAAAAGCCTTTCATATTGCGTTTTTTATAGTTGGCACACAAATTGCATTATATAAAGTGAATAACCAATTATATAGAATGCGAGGGGTAAAGCGATGGAAAAACTAATCATTACTGTGGCACCTACAGGAGCACAAACTACTAGAGAACATACACCATATGTGCCGCTATCTCCAAAAGAGATTGCAGATTCAGTCTATGAATCGTGGAAAGAAGGGGCAGCTATTGCCCATATTCATGTTAGAGATTATAAAGGAGACAACACACTTGATTTAGACACATATAAAGAAGTAATAGATCGAGTAAAGGATAAATGCGATATTATTCTAAATTTAACAACAGCGGGCGGATTAGGGAATAATGAAGAAGCAAGATTGAAAGTTTGCGAGCTAAATCCCGAAATGGCTACATTTGATGCAGGGACTATGAACTTTGGTCAAGACGTTTTTCATAATACTCCTACTTTTTTAGAAGAATTGGCAGCGATTACAAAAGAACGTCAAATAAAACCGGAAATTGAGATCTTTGATGTTGGAATGATAGATAATGCTTTAAGAATTGCGAAAAAAGGGTTATTGGAGAAACCATTTCATTTTCAGTTTGTATTAGGTGTCCATGGTGGCATGGCTGCTACCCCTAAAAATCTAATGTTTTTAGTAGAAAGCATTCCCAAGGGTTCCACATGGTCAGCAATAGGGGCTAGTAAGGATCAACTAACCATTAATACGATGAGTATACTTTTAGGCGGTCATGTTCGAGTTGGAATGGAAGACAGTGTGTACTATCAAAAAGGAGAGTTAGCTACTACCAATGCACAATTTGTAAAAAGAATAGTTGAATTGGCTGGCGTTCTAGGAAGAGAAGTTGCTACACCAGATGAAGCACGGAAAATTTTACAACTATCCAAAAAACTAATCAAGGGGTGACTATTTATGAAAATAGGCGTATTAGGAGTAGGTTCGCTTGGGACAATTATCGGTGCACTGATCACTAAAGGAGGATATGATGTTGATTTGATTGATATTAATCAACAAAATGTCGATGAACTAAATCAAAATGGTGCAAAAATAACAGGATTTTTAGAAGAGACAATTCCTGTAAAAGCTAAACATCCAAACGATTTAACTGGAAAGTATGATGTGATATTCCTTCTTACAAAGCAAGTTTATACAAAAGATTCATTGGAATCGATTCTACCTTTTTTAAATGACGATAGTGTAGTGTGTACGTTGCAAAACGGAATACCTGAAGAAAACGTTGCCGCTATCGTTGGAAAGGAAAGAACTATTGGCGGTGTAGTAGGCTTTGGGGCCACTTGGACAGGGCCTGGAGTATCTGAGCTTACAACAGAATTAGAGGTAGTGAAGAAATATGCTTTTGATATTGGGGAACTTACTGGAGAAACAACCGAAAGATTAAAAACGATCAAAGACATTTTAGAAACGGTTGGTTATTGCGAAATGGTTACTAATATTAATGGAATGAAATGGTCTAAGCTGTTAATGAATGCCACCTTTAGTGGGATGTCTGCAGCATTAGGGTGCACATTCGGAGAGGTATTATATAACCAAGATGCCATGAGAAGCCTGGCAAACATCGCAGATGAAACGATTAAAGTAGCTCGAGCAAATAATGTTCAGCTAGTAGAAATGCAAGGGAAAGACTTTGAGTTTTTAGAGTTAGAAAAGCAAGAAGATATCGCTGAAAAAATGGCATTTTACGAAGAAGTGTGGGGACCTCACGCAAACCTCAAGGCTAGTATGTTGCAAGATTTAGAGAAAGGTAGAAAAACAGAAATCGATTTTATTAATGGCCATGTTTCGAAAAAAGGAAGAGAGAAAAACATTCCTACTCCTTATAATGATTTGGTTTGTACCCTTGTAAAAAAATCAGAAGAAACAAAAGAGCTGCCTGTTTTTGCAGAAAATATGAAGGAATTTAATCTAGTAAACATGGAGCAAAAAGCAATCAATTAATAGAAACAATATGTAGGAAAGAGCGGGAATAATCCCGCTCTCAAGCAAGGCAAATGAAAAAGGACGGTGCAGCCAATGTTTATCGAAGTTTTTGCTATTCTTCTCTCATTAGGGTTACTTATATTTTTAGCCTATCGTGGTTTTCCAGTCATAGTCATTGCCCCCATTGTAACTTTACTAGCAGTTGCTCTATCCGGCGCTGCTCTATTACCTAGTTATACAGAAGTTTATATGCCGAATTTAGCAAACTATATTAAAACATGGTTCCCTATTTTTATTTTAGGTGCGGTATTCGGAAAGTTAATGGAGTTAAACGGAGCGACGACCGCAATTGCGAAAAAGATTATGGACATCTTTGGTATTAAAAGAGCGCTTCTGGCAACCATACTCGCTTGTTCTATTTTGACTTATGGTGGAGTTTCCCTGTTCGTTGTAGTTTTTGCAGTATATCCATTTGCCGCAGCAGTTTTTCGCGAGGCAGGTATACCTAAGAGGTTCATTCCTGCAGTAATTGTTTTGGGTGGATGTACATATACAATGGATGCTTTTCCAGGTACACCTCAAATCCAAAATATTATTCCGACAAATTATTTTGGAACGGATGCTTATGCTGCCCCTATAACAGGACTTGTTGCAGGATCAGTCATTTTCTTGCTAGGCTATCTTTGGTTATTAAGAAGAGTAAATAAAGCAAGTTTAGCTGGAGAAGGTTATGGGGAAGGTCACACAAACGAACCAGTTATCAATCCAGATGAAAAGGTTATCAATTTTTGGGTAGCAATTATCCCTTTGGTAGTTGTTGTCATTCTTAACTTTGTATTTACTAAAACAAGTTTTGCAGTTAATCACTGGTATACTCCTGAATTTTTGGAAGAAACTTTTAATGTTCAAAACTTGAGCAGTTTGAGTTCCACATGGGCACTTATTGTTGCGCTTGTTTTAGGGATTATTGCTGCGTTATTTATCAATATAAAATCATTTACTCCTTCCAAGCTCTCTTCCGGACTCACTTTGGCTGCAAGCGGTTCCTTATTAGCTGTATTCAATGTGGCTTCAGAAGTAGGTTTTGGAAATGTTGTGAAAACACTACCAGGATTTGAAGTAATTAGGAATGCGATTACCGGAGTCTCTTCCCATCCATTAATATCCGAGTCTATCGCCGTTAACGTACTAGCTGGTGTTGTTGGATCCGCATCAGGTGGGATGTCGATTGCTCTTGAAGTAATGGGACAACATTATCTTGACTTAGCGAATTCCATGGGGATTGATCCAGAATTTCTTCACAGGGTTGCCTCTATGTCAGCAGGCGGCTTAGACTCACTGCCACATAGTGGTGCGACGATAACTATTCTTGCCATTTGTGGTCTTACTCATCGCCAAGCATATGGGGATATTTTCGTAATTACAATTATGAAGGCACTTGTAGCGTTTAGTACTGCTGTGATACTTTCTTTAATCGTTTAATTTGATAGATTACAATCAGAAAGGGTGTCCAAATATACAGATTTGGACACCCTTTTCTTTATATTTCCTATTAAACATGTGATAGATAATTGGACGAAGAAGCCAACCAAGTTGGGAAAGCGGTCCTAACAAAAACAATAAAAGATAGTATCTAAAATGGATTACGATATTCCAAATACTATCTCTCATAGATCCCTATCATTCCATATAACATCTGGATGCTTTTAGTTGGTGAATAAGCCTTCTATTAAATTGTTTTTTAATCTCTGCACTTTGCTTTTCATCGTACTCAAAAAAACCTTTTCCTGTTTTAATGCCAAGCTCTCCATTAGATATTTTGCTTCTTAATAGTTCATTGGATTGTTGACGATTGTCCATTACCTTTAATAAATTATCCCCCACTGTACACCAAATATCGAGTCCACCCATATCAGCAATTTCCAGCTGACCTGCCGTGGCATAACGGAAAGCTGGACCGAATTTCAGTGCACGGTCCACATCCTCGTAAGAAGCAATACCTTGCTCAATAATCGAAAATACTTCCCTTGCGATACCTTGTTGAATACGATTCGCCACTAGGCCCGGCACATCCTTTAATACTTTAACGCATTGCTTATTAATCGATTGATAGAGCTTGTCGACTTTTTCATAAATATGTAGTGGCATATTGCCAAAGAAGGACAGCTCCACAATTGGCATAATATGGGCCGGATTGTACCAATGATTGATCATCATACGTTGTTTACGCTCTTCGCTCACGAGCTCCATCATACTTTCCAAAGCTAAACTAGATGTATTACTTGCTAAAATCGTATGCTCAGGACAATAGGCATCTAATTGTTTAAAAAGTTTTTGTTTTAGCTCTATAATTTCAGGAGCCGCTTCAATCACATAATCGCATTGTGAAACAGCTTCACATAAATCATTGAAATAACTTATTTTTTGGAGCGCTTTCAAAACAATAGCTTCTTCGATCACTTTTTCATCACTTAATAAACGAAGCTCTCGTTCTATATCCCCCGCAACACTGTTTACTCGTACCTCGTCTACATCGTATAGACGGATTTCATATCCGCCAATAGCAAAGCTTATTGCAATACTATGTCCCATTGTGCCAGCACCGATAACACCAATAGTCTTTATCATTTCCCCGCACCCTCCCCTTAGTTCAACCCTAAAATTTGTCGTGCTTCCTCAGGAGTTGCGACTTCTTTATTTAATTCATGAATAATTCGAACGGCTCTTTCCACAAATTCGGCATTCGATTTTGCCATCTGCCCTTTTGCATAATAAATATTATCTTCCATCCCCACTCGAATATGGCCACCCAGTGCTAATGTCGTATATAGAATCGGTAAATGACCTTGCCCAATTCCAAAAGCAGACCATGTACAATTTTCAGGAAGTAAACTTTTTAAATAGACGAGGTTTTCAACAGTAGCTGCTGTACCACCTGGTGCACCGAGTACAAATTGATAATGTGTAGGTTCTGCGACCAGTCCTTTTTTTACATAATAAAGGGTATTGTATAGCATACCTGCATCAAAAACTTCAATTTCTGGTTTCACATTGTTATCTATCATCACTTGTCCAAGCTTTTCTAAAAAACTTGGTGTATTTAAGAAAATTGTTTTATGCATCCAATTCATACTACCAGCGTCAAACGATGCCATCTCAGGTTTTAGTTCAATTAGATGTGCCATACGTGTCTCATCCGTCGCATTCAAATCTCCTGAGGTTGTTAAATTTAAGATAATATCGCATTCTCGTTCACGAACAAGCTCTACCGTTTCTTTAAATCTTTCTTTATCCATCGTACCGTTACCTTCTTCATCAATCATATGCAAATGCGCGATCGCAGCACCTGCTTTCCACACGTTAATTACATCATCCGCGATTTCTTTAGGTGTCAAAGGAATATTGGGGTTTTTATCCTTCGCTGGAAATGCACCTGTCAAAGCTGCTGTAATAATTACTTTGTCTTTCATTAATATCACTCCTTCTTTTTATTACTTATCTTTATTGCAAGATGCATGCCATATTTCAAATGGCTTAGAATAAGCGTTTGTCTAATAAAAAAAGAAAAAACGATGAAAATAATCATCGCTTTTTCTTTCACTTTTAGGAAGACAGCTTCATATAGAGATGTCTTTTGATGAAATTATTCATCACACATGATGATTTATATCATCTATCTAACTAATCACTAATTTCTTCACCCTTTTAATCGCGTCCAATCAACTACATTTTATAATAGGACCCCACTGAAACGATTGTTTAAGAAAGTCGATGGAAACTGCTGAATTATCAGTTCCATCTCACAAAAAAGTAAAAGATTAGCGAATTTTTCAATCGTGTGAATCCAGTAAATGGCTTAAGGCAATCAATTGGTCATTGAAAGCAACTAATTCTATTCCGAAAGCAACCAAATCAGCGCGACAGCAACTAAATTGCCAATGAAAGCAACTAATTCTTGAAACAGCAAGTTTACTTGGAGTGAGACGATAAGAACTGTGACTTGTCTTTTGTAAATGTTGCGCAAATGCTCTTCAACGTTGCGCATTAATAAATACCTATTATAATTCGTCAAAAAATAGAGCCGATACTTTGCCATAAGACCCATTATCCCTGTTTCACATACAAAGTAAAAAATCCCAAGAGATTTCTTTTGGGATTTCACCTTTTGGGGAAAATCATTCAAAATATATCGGATAATGCGCACTACAACGCTCGTTAAAAGTTGCCTGGCAATGCGGACAGCTGGCTGTATGCATATACGCAAGAATCGTTAACTCTTTCTGACAACTCCCACAAAGAATAGCCAGTTCATCAAACTGCTCCTTTTGCCAACGTTCGATTTTGTGATCAGCATCTTCCTCATGGCATTTATAGCAAGGATAGTAGTGATTACAGCACTTAAATTTTATGGCAATAATATCTTTTTCTGTGTGATAGTGCGTACAGCGCGTTTCATTGTCCACGACAGCACCGTATACTTTCATCTATAACCCCCCTAACCGTATAATAATCACCGTTATTACAAACAAAACAGCGATCATCCCTACAACATAATCTATTTGCTGAAATTGCAATAGCTTATACGCAGTTCTTCCTTTTCCCTTGCCATAAGCACGCGCATCAATTGCATATGTCAACTGCTCCGCACGCTGAATAGTAGTGAACAGCAAAGGAATTAATATTGGAATATAAGCGAGCATACGCTTTACTAACGGTAAATGAACGATATCATGCCCTCTCGCTTTTTGAGCGAGTATAATCCGGTCTAGCTCCTGCAAAATCGTTGGGATAAAACGAATCGCAATAACAATCATTAAAGAAAACTGTTCGACTGGCACATGGAATTTAGATAGCGGTGCTAATAGTTTTTCAAGACCACTTGCTAATTCTAAAGGCTTTGTTGTTAATGTTAATATGGAAGCTAGTAAAACAAGTAAAATAATACGCCAGACGAAGCGAACCCCATTTTGTAGCCCTTCCGCAGTCACATCGATAAAAGACCAAGACCAAATGACATTCCCTTTGGTGAGCAAAACATTGTAAACGAAAGTAAACGTCAAAATAAATAAAATGGGCTTTAACCCTTTCATAAAAACAGGAAATGGTATTTTCGAAAGCATCAAAATACCAAAGACGAAAAGAGACACAATCGTAAAACTAGTAGCAGTTTTAAGCATTAGAAAACTAAGCATAATGATAAACAAACTTAGAATCTTCGTCCTTGGATCAAGTCGGTGAAACACGGAATTCGTCTCCATGTACTGACCTATTAATATGGTATCAGACATTTTGAAGTCTCCTTGCTTTCCAAACTGGTATAACCTTTTCAAAGATTTCCTGTTCCCTACAACTGGAGACTTGAATCTTCTCCCCAGTTAGTTCCTCTACTAGCTTTAATAATTGTACAGATTCTGGTAGCGACAATCCTATTTTCTCTAGTAGATGGGATTGTTCCAAAAATAATGTACGAGTATCCAATTGCCCTATTAGACAACCTTCATGAAATACGATTACCTCATCTGAGTACTCCGCGACATCTTCCATTTGATGGGACACGAATATAAGCGTCCGGTTTACTTGCTGCTGCCATTTTTTAAGCAATTGTAATAACGCGACTTTACTGATTGGATCCAGACCTGCAGTTGGTTCATCCACGATGAGCAGTTTCGGGTTCATCATTAATACCGAGGCAATAGCTACACGGCGTTTCAGACCACCACTTAATTGGAATGGAGCTAATGGTAAAATGTCTTCTGACAGGCCAAGTTGCGGTAAAATTTTTGATATGCTCTTTGTTATTTGCTGATTAGACATGCCCTGTTGCTTCGGTGCAAAAGCAAGCTCTTTGAATACGGTCGTTTCAAATAGTTGGTGCTCTGGGTATTGAAAAACAAAGCCGATTTCCGGAATAACCTTTAGCTGCCCCTTAGCATCTCTTTTAACAGGTTGTTGATCGATTAAATAGTCCCCATCTATATGAGGAATCAATCCTTTGAGCACTTGGACGAACGTCGACTTTCCTGCGCCTGTTTGACCTATAACGGAAATCCACTTACCTTCTTCCATTGTGCAACTTACATTTCTTAATGCCGTTTGACGAGAATAGTTCACACTCACATTGTTTAATTGATAGACCATTGTGAACGAATCCCTTCTTTCCAATTTACTGTGAACGGTGGGTCTAGTTGGAGTGTTTTACGTAAACGGACAGCAAACGGTAATTGTAATTGATATTTCTCTACAGACATTGTTTCAAAAAAAACGAAAGGATCGCCATCGAATTCCAGATGTCCTTCATGTATGAGTAAAATACGCTCGGCAGACAGCACTTCCTCCATATGATGCGTAATATGAATAATTGTCATGCCTTGGTCATGCAGTTCATGCATAATAGATAGCACTTGCTTTCTTCCTTGTGGATCAAGCATCGAAGTAGCCTCGTCAAAAATAATCATTTTTGGTTGCATCGCCAATATTGCAGCAATAGCTACCCTTTGCTTTTGACCGCCTGATAATTGGTGCGGCATCGCTTCTAAATATTCCTCCATCTGAACAGCGCGCAAGGCAGTATCCACTCTCCCCCGCATTTCTTCCCTTGGGACGCGAATATTTTGCAAGCCAAAAAGCACTTCATCCATAACAGTTGTTGTAATGAATTGATCCTCTGGATTTTGAAAGACGAAGCCTACTTGTTGATGAATTTTCATTAGTTCATCAGGATTTGTCGTATCTAATTGTTGAAACTTTACCGTTCCTTTCTTAGGTAAAAGCAATCCGTCGATTAACTTTGCAACAGTGGATTTCCCACTCCCATTTGCTCCCACAATCGACACAAATTCCCCCGCTTGAATCGTAAAGTTTACATCGTTTATGATGGTCTGACCTTTTTTATAATAAAAATGAACATGATCGAAAGTAAGCATCTATTTACTTCCCTTTCGACTATGCCATGTAGTAAAAAATTCATCTATACTATTTTCCGAATATGCAGCAACCGGCTTTTCCCACTTTGTCACTTTTGAACCGTTAACACCAAATATTTCACCCGTTAAATCCGGATCTTGCTGTGCAAGAAGCGCCACTACAAAGCGAGCGACATCATCCGCCTCTCCCACTTTCCAAAAATCCGGAAATGGCTCGTTTTTACTGGCATATTTGTTCTTTACATGTTCAATTACAGGTCTAGTCATATCCGTTAAAGCAGCTGGCGAAATAGCATTCACTCGAATGTTATCGCGCTTTAGTTCCGCTGCAAGCGTCCATGTCATACCGAGTATTCCGGCTTTCGCCGCACTATAATTCACTTGACCAATAGAGCCCCCGAGTCCTGCAGTAGAAGTCATTAATAGAATGTCACCACCACTTACTTGCATATGTGGAAGCACTCGCTGAATGCTATAAAAAGCACCATTCAAATGGACATTTACTACAGATCTCCACTCTTCATCTGTCATCTTTATACATTTTTGATCATGCAAATTACCTGCATTATGTACGAGCACATCTATGCGACCAAATTGAGCCATAACTGCATCAACCATTTTAGTAACTGCAATTGGATCAGCAATATTCCCAACATAACCTTTCGCATCACCGCCAGCTCGATCAATATCTCGCACAACCTCGTCTACTAACTCCTGTTTAGTTCCATTCACGACAATCTGATAATCTGATTGTCCAAGATGCACGGCGATACTTCGCCCAATCCCCCTCGTAGAACCCGTAACGATCGCTACTTTTTTCATCGTTGCAACTCCTTCACTAAAAAAGTCCCTGCAGCAATCTTATCGCCAGTTTCCGTCGTAACCGTCACTTCCACACTATCCTCCACGCGCTCAAAATTAAAAGTGGCTACCGTATCCACCAAAAGCGGCTTTTGAAATTTCATGTTATATGCTGTAACCCACTGCGTAAGATGCTCTTCTATGTACAAAGATTGTGCTAACCCCATAATATACATGCCGTGGGCAAGAGGACGCTCGAATCCAGCTTTTCTCGCCGCATCCACATCCAGATGAATTGCCGCTTTATCTTTTGAAACAGCTGCATACTTTTCGATTGCTTCAACTGTTATATGTTTTTTCATGGGGGTCACCTACTTGGATTAATACTGTTTCCGCTGTAACAATGAGATCATCATTATATTTACAAACGAGCGTATGTGTTAAAAAAGTAAGCACTCCCTGTTTTCCTACCTTTTTCTCCACATTCGTTAACGTTAACTCACAATCTAGCACCATTTCTGCTATGATTGGTGTTTCATATGTAAAGTCCTGTGTGCCATGAATCAATACTCCAGCTTCTTTGAGCCAAGGAATATCGAACTCCTGCCAAAAAACAATAGGCATTGTGGAAGGGGCAATGTATTTACCATCGACTATTTGTAAAGGAGCGTCTAAACTTTGTGCATACTGCGAAATCCACTCCGACGTCACATACAGCTGTTGTTGCACCCTGTTCATTCAACTGCCTCTACAAGCGTTGCAAGTCCTATCCCACCGCCAATGCCCAGTGTAGCAAGTCCTTTTTTATAAGGTTTATGCAGCATTTCAGCACATAATCTTGTCATTAAAATTGCACCCGATGCACCGTATGGATGACCAATTGCTAATGCACCGCCTCCACGATTTACTTTTTCCAAAGGAATATGAAGTTCCTTTAACGAAGCTAATACTTGCGAGGCAAACGCTTCGTTAAACTCTACTATATCTAAATCGGCTACCGTCAGTTGTTGCCGCTTTAACACTTTTTGTACAGCCTGAATCGGACCAATTCCTAAATAGTTTGGATCCACACCAGCCGCTTGCGCATCTACTACACGTAAAATCGTCTGAAGATTTAGCTCTTCACATTTCTCGCGAGACATGATTAAAATAAGCGCTGCCCCGTCATTTAGAGGACAGGCATTTCCCGCAGTAACCGTGCCATTTTCCTGGAACACAGGTAACAATTTTCGCAACTTTTCCATACTCGTATTCGCTCTTGGGCATTCATCTTCGGTAATCCATTTCCCATTAACTTGAAGCGGTACAATTTCCTGCTCAAATCGTCCGGTTTGCTGAGAATGAATGGCTTTTCGATGACTTTCCAAAGCAAACTGATCTTGTTCTTCTCTCGAAATGACGTATTTTTTTGCCACGTTCTCGGCCGCAACTCCCATATCTGGATCACCGTAACTACTCGGCGTAAACTTAGCGCGTGTATATAGCTCTGGTACACCCATAAGATTTTGTGGCTTAGCCATTTTCCAAGGAGCCCGACTCGTACTTTCAACGCCTCCCGCTAAATAAACCTCCCCAGCGCCACTTTGAATTAATCTAGCAGCTATATTAATCGCCTCTAAGCCTGAGCCACATTGACGGTCAACAGTAACGCCAGGAACGGTGACAGGAAGACCCGCTTCTAGTGCGGAAACTCTCGCAATATTGCCACCCGGCCCTACTACATTACCAATAATCACATCATCGATTATGTCTTTTGGCAAATTCGTTTCCGCTACAATATGCTTGATAAGCGGTGCTAGTAATTTCTCTGGTTCAAGTAGGCTTAATACGCCACCCATCTTCCCTATTGGCGTGCGTTTTGCCATGACAATCACAGCTTCCGTCATACCATCACCTTCTCCATATAGTCTTTCATTGCCTGACGTGCCAATTTCCCACTACTCGTGTAAATAAAATCATCCACCGTTATAAGTTGCTTCGGCACTTTATAACTGGCTAAATAACTTCGACAATACTCTTTCACTTCTTCTATTGATAGACGTTGTTGCCCGTCCCATTTTATAAGTGCCGTTACTCGTTCTCCCCAGTATGCATCTGGTATCCCAAGCACCATCACTTCTCGAATAGCTGAATGTGTCCGCAACACAGACTCTACTTCTTCTGGGTAAATATTAAGACCACCAGATACCAACATATTTTTCACACGACCTGCCAAATACAAATATCCCTCTTCGTCCATGGACATATAATCCCCTAGTAGGAGCCAGCCGTCCCGAAAGGCCGCTTTCGTCTCTTCAGGTAAATGATGATACCCTAAAAACATCATGTCACTTCGAATACAAAGTTGCCCGATTGTTCCGGACGGCACTTCCTGAAACTGTTCATCGCGAATCGATACTTGAACGCCGGGAAAAGGCTTCCCTAATGAATTGGGCTTTTCTTTCGCATTTACGTCTAAATAACTTATATAACTTGCTTCGGATGAGCCATAGAATTCATATAACCTTGCTTCACCAAACACTTCCTTCGCTCTTTTGATGGAAGCCTCCGACCACTTTGCTCCTGAGGAAACAAGCGCTTGGATATGCACCTGCCCTGGAGTAACCTGTTCAAGTATCGGTTCAATCATCGTTGGAACTACAAACAATATCGCATTGGAATGCTGACTGCAAATCCTTAAAACTTCCTTCGCACTAAATTTACGAACGATATGAAAAGTTGCTCCACTATATAGACTCTGCATTAAAGCAAACAATGACAATGATTGGACGAACGGACCTGGCGCTAAAATATGCTCCATCTCGTCGAATTGGAATGCTTCATTCGTCGCGGCAAAACTCTTGATCCACGACAAATGAGTGCGCATATACCCTTTTGGGATACCTGTTGTGCCCGATGTAAAACCAATAAATAATAACTCGTTTGTATCATCCATTTTAGCTTCCGGTTTTAAATGCGCTATCCAGTTAGCATAGGAACCTGTTTCATCTGCAGAAAAGGTCAGCATTTGCATCTCTCTATCTCGTAAATTTAGATTTGATAATAGTGCATCCTCTACAAAAATCTTTTTAGGTTTACACTGCTGTAAAATGGTCGTCAATTCATTTGTACTCCATTTTGGATCTAGTGGGATAGGGACACATCCTGCATAAATAGTTCCAAGAAAAACTTCTACAAATTCGATACGATTCGATGATAAAATAGCGATATTTTCATGCTTGAAACCATTTCGATATAACCCGTTAGCTACCTTTTTCATAGACTGTACAAGTTCTGAGTATGTACGGGATTCTTGTCCATCCGTTAAGGCAATTTTATTAGGGTGCCGTGTTGCATTATGTAGTAAGGTTTCTACTAGATTCATATCTCATCATCCCAGTTTATCGTTTTTTTAGTTATTAACTTTTTGCTCTATTGGACTAACGGCTTTTATTTGCATGACTATAATAGCTACAATAATGGCTTTTATTAAATCTCCAGGTAAAAATGCCGTAGCACCTACAAGTCCTGCCCAAATAGACGTATTGGTGATAATCGCCATTACAGGTGCACCAATCAAACTAACAAGTACAACGCCAAAAATAAAATTGATAACGATTACTTTCCATATCTTTAACGTTGACCAGACTTTTTCAATAGCAAGTCCGATACAAAATGCGGCAATTGGCCAACTTAAAATATAACCAGCAGATGGACCAACTAACGGAGCAAGCCCTCCCCTTCCACCTGACAATAAAGGTAAACCTAAAGCGACTAATACGATAAATAAAACCAAACTAAGCGCTCCCGTTTTCTTCCCTAAAAAACTTCCCGCAAGCATAACACCAAGTGTTTGTGCTGTGATTGGCACTGGTATAAAGCCCAGTGGAATTGGCGGGATCATGCCCAAAACTCCTATTAATGCAGCAAATAATGCAGCGAATACCATCTCTTTTGTTTTCATTTTCTTCCCCCGTTAATATAACAAATAATTACAAATTTTCAAAAGAAGTCGACATCTATGAATAAATAAATCATAGCTTGAAACTCCATTTGTGTAAACACATTTTTTTAAATCGGTTAACTCATTTTATTTTAAATAGTTCAAATCGCTAAAGAGCCAGTTCCTGGCCCGATATAGAAAATGCGAACGATCCATGGAATGAGGCACATAATAGGGATAATGCATCTTAAACATTATCCCCTAAGATTTTCGCAGGGTGAGCGAAAACCAAGGAAAATTGCTTAATTACTCGTGATCGACTGACTAAAAACAAATTTTTATACAGTTTTTCAACTGTGTAAATCCAGTAAATGGATAAGAGCAACTAATTGCTCATTGAAAGCAACCACTTCTTAAAATAGCAAGTTTACTTGGAGTGAGATAACCATGATTGTGATGCATTATTTATAAACTTTGCGCAAATGGACCAGAATGTTGCTCGTATGCGTTTAACGTTGAGAGTAATGACTGGAATGTTGCGCATTTTTTATTTGATAATCCTCTCCCGGTGAACAGGGCATATACTTTGCGATAAGACGCTTCATCCCTCTATCACGTACAATATAAATAATTCCATAATTTTCGTTAAACGGAAAAATCATCCGAATTTTATGGTTTCCTAAATATAAAAAAATCCCAAGAAGAATCGATTTTCTTCTTGGGATTTTCTATTTGATCAATCGATTATAATCGAATGATTTGAGCATTACTATTTACCCTTCGTTTGGTGTAAATGTACGTGATGCTAATTCGGAGTCTAGCATAAAAATGGCATTTGAGTCATTTTCAATACGCTTGATTTTGTTAATAAGCGTATCAAATGTTGACTCCTCTTCTACTTGCTCATCGATAAACCATCTTAAAAACGCCATTGTTGCATGTTCTCGCTCATCTAAAGCGATATCAGATAAATTATAAATACGACGTGTCACTTCTTTTTCGTGTGATAATGCAGTTTCAAAAGTATCCAAAATAGAGGTAAAATCGTTTTGTGGATTTGCAAACCCATCAATCGTAGCTCTGTATCCTAAATCACTTAGAAAGTTGTAAAACTTCATTGCATGGAAACGCTCTTCCTCTGCTTGTACTAAAAAGAAATTAGCAAACCCGTCATACGCTTCTGCTGTGCAGTATGCAGCCATTGAGAGATACGCATGTGCAGAATAAAATTCGAAGTTCATTTGTTCGTTCAATGCTTCATGTAGTTTTTCAGATAACAACATAGGTTCCTCCTCTTATTGTAAGTATGGTATTTGGAAATATTCACCTTCAATTATTAGTATACAACTAGGAACATTTCCAATGCAATTGATAACGATTATCACCCTTAAAATTAGGCAATATACTAGAACCTTGACCTAAGTACTATTTCCCTACATATTCAAATGAATAAATATGTGTTTTTGATAAATCAATTACTTCCTGTATGAACTCTTCTTGAGAAGTATGGAAGTCATTTGAAATCCAATGGATGATAAGTCCGTAAAAACCATAAGACGTATAACGTTTAAAATAATCCATATTAACAGGTATATCGTTAATCGTTTTAAAAATAAATTGTTCATTGTAAATTTTGGAAATCGTAGATGGTAATTGCGTATGTAAACCAGGTAATGTGTCCTCGTATTTAATTAACTCAAAAAACTGGCGATGTTCATAAATATAAGTGACAAGATTAAAGGAGGGAAAATTCAAATTGGTTGTATATACTTTTTGCCCATGAACATATGGTTTCCCAACTGAATCCTCTAGACCTTGAAGCATTGAATGAAGTAAATCATCTGCTAATTCTATTTTATCTTGATAATGTAAATAAAAAGTACTCCTATTATAAGTGGCTTTATCAACTATGTCTTTAATCGTAACAGCATGATAGCCCTTTTCTTTTATCAGTTCGATAAATGCTTGTTTTAAATGTTTTCTTGTCCGATTTTGCCGTTGTGAAAGTTCATATTGTTCAATGTTCATGAATTAACCTCCTGAAAATAGACGAATCCATTCCAAATGTCTACAAGTTAGACAATTAATGATTTTCTAATGATTGATTGGTTTGAACAAACCGATAAAATTAAAGTGTAAGCAAAATAGTTTAACTAGTCACTATATCTTTCCATTATAACAAACACGCATAATCAATTCTGGAGGCGATTCTTTTGGGTAAATTACAAGGCAAAGTAGCAGTCATCACAGGTGGGGCATCAGGTATTGGTGCTGCAACAGCAAGACTTTTTGTTTCAGAAGGTGCCAAAGTCGTACTAGTAGATTTAAATGAAGAAAAAGGGAAAGCTTTCGAAGAAGAATTAAAAGCAAACAACGCAGAAGCAATTTTTGTGAAAGCAAACATTACAAGTGAAGAAGAAGTACAAGCTATTTTTAAACAAACAATTGAAGCTTTTGGTAAAGTAGATATCGTTTTCAATAATGCAGGAATTGGTCGTGTACAACCATCACATACACTAGAATATGCGGAATGGCGCAACACGGTAAATGTTGACTTAGATGGCGTATTTTTAGTCGCTCGTGAAGCAATTCGTGAAATGCTTAAATCGGGGGGCGGCTCTATTGTCAATACAGCCTCTATGTATGGCTGGGTTGGATCACCTGGTTCAGCAGCTTACAATGCAGCAAAAGGTGGCGTTATTAACTTAACACGCTCACTTGCACTGGAATATGCAGAGCAAAATATTCGTGTAAACTCATTATGCCCAGGTTTCATTGACACTCCGATTATTCCTGAAGAAAGCAAACAAATACTAGCATCAATGACACCAATGAAACGCCTTGGTCATTCGGAAGAAATGGCAAAAGCTGTACTTTTCATGGCTTCTGATGATTCTTCATTCATGACAGGTAATAGCTTAACGGTTGACGGTGGATATACAGCTCAATAATAGATCATTATATAAAAAAACCAGACAAACTTTGTCTGGTTTTTTATTATGTTCCATTCTTTTTTTGCTTTCCCATTGAGACATGTTCCAGCTGTTGAACCGCATTTTGGTTTTCATCTGACTCGCATGTATCCTTATTTCTTACTTTCATTTTATCTACTCCTCAATTGGATTTTCTTTATTATTCAACCAAAAGAGTTCGTAAAATATATTAAAATAGAGCACGTTCATAAAAAGATTTTATAATTTTCGAACATATAGAAATGCTAAATATGAATAATCTAAAACAGTTCGTATAAGTGTACTTTTAAGCTCGCAGGTATTGAACGATAGCGTGATAAAATAGAAGCGGAATTATTTTGTAACAAGAAATAATATATCAGTTTTTAATCACTATTGTTACCTCTGATACAGTCTTATCTGTTTGATATAGATAAAGAGAAGTTTTTAAAACTAATACTTACGCTATATTCTTTGAATTTATCCATAAAAAAAAGCATGGACAAATTGTGTGTCCATACTTTCATCTTATTATTTCCGAAACAAGGAATTACTTGGCTGTATAGTAGATGCACGCTTCATCACATCAAGCGCTTCGCTCTCATGCCCTAAATTCCATAAACTATTTGCTAAATGGAAAAGATAATCTGTTCTAGTTGGAGCTTGTTCTAAAAGCTTTCTCATTATTTGTACGGCTTCCTCGTGTTGATTACCTTCTCTAAGAAAGTTAGAATAATGGTATTTAATGAATGGGTTTTCGTGAATTTCTCTAAGAAAAGGCTTAATAAACAAGTTGGCGTCTTCCCATCCTGTGAATCGCTTTCTCGTTAGAAATTCATAGTAAATAAAAGAACTTTTATCTTCCTCTGACAAGCGATTACGAGCTTCTCGACAGTGAGCTAGAGCGGTATGGTAATCATCTCTATCATATGAATCGATAAAAGCCATAAAATAATCAAGACTCTTCCAGCTGAATTTATCAGCTGGGAGCTTATCTTCAATTTCTAGATTTAAGAAATATGCATTAAAGTACATTTGCTTTAAAATAGGTAGACTGTCCGACTGTATTTGCGCAAAACTCTCTGCTTTCGTACTCAACCAGTCTTCTGCTGATTTCCCATCAAAATCTCTCTTTCTCCAATCCGCTCCACTGCGATTCAAAATATAGACGATAAGTTGATAAAGTTCACTATCATCACCAAGAATCAATGCTTCCTGGAGAGCTGTCCATCCTAAATAATTAGCGTGATTTACATCTACTCCCCAATAGACTCCTTCTCTCACTACGGATACATGCCCTTTTTCACTAGAAGGTAAGAGAATAGTACCTCCAAATCGATTTAACGCGTTTGGGTCTGCCCCTGCTCTATAAAGAATCTTCATGCCTTTTGTAAATCCAATTGCTGCCGCCGCAACAATGGGTGGTAACCCTACTTCGTTGGTACTATCTGAATCTGCTCCCAGTGCAAGACATTTCATCAACTTCATATCGTCAAATTGTGAAATGGCTTCAAATAGGTCGTGCATGATTTGAGTTTTCTGCATCGCGACTCACTTCTCCATATGTCTGTTTGCCCTTATAAAAGATGGCTTCTCTTTTAGAAGTTCGAGCTACAGCCTCTGCGCTAGAGGTGGCGTTGATGAATACAAACGTTGCTTCATCGCCTACTTTTGGCCATTGCTGTTCTCCTGAAACAGATAAAGGAGTAATCCCCCCTGTAATAAACTTCAAATTACGTGCCAATTGGTCTTCTTGAGCCTGACGATAGACAAGACTATATTTCGTTGATTTTTCAAGTAAATCCCCTGTTCCAAAGGAGGACCATGAATCATAGAATCCATCGCAACCAAAATGTACCTTTACACCCGAATGATCTAATAGATCAATTGGGGGAATTGAACGAGTCAAAGGTACAGTAGACATAATAGCAGTTTCTGTCTGTACGAGTTCTTCGATCAATGTACGTTGCTGAACTTCCGGAATACTACCCAATGCAAAAGCATGGCTGACAACTGTTCGCCCTTCCCACCCCTGACTCCGAACAATCTCTAAGAGTTTAGAGATTGTATATGCACCTACATGTCCTTCATCATGCAAGTGAATATCAACATCCGCATCGTATTGCTCTGCAAGTTGCATCATAGTGCGTAGTGAAGTTTCAATTTTCCCATCAATGCCTGCAGGGTCTAATCCACCGATATGGGTAGCTCCTTCACGCATAGCCTCATGCATTAGGTCAACTACTCCGGTGTTTAACAGCCCATGTTGTGGAAAAGCAACGATTTCATAACTCAGTTTATCCTTGGATTCCTCTAACGCTTCTCGAACTGAAATTAAATTCTGGAGTCCGATGTACGGGTCAATATTTACATGTGTCCGGATATGCGTTGCGCCTTGTGAAGCAAGCAGATCAATCATCGCCAATGCTCGTTGCTTTCCTGACTGTGCAAGCTCCGCAAGTTCAAGTGCCTCCATTCTTAGGCGTTCTTTTAAATTTGCTGCTGGCCTAATCGATTTCCATTCCAACGATAGGTATGTTTTGTCCAAATGATTGTGCATTTCGCGAAATCCAGGCATTAATAGCAAACCATTCATCGATTGAGACTGAACATTAGCCGGGAGGGGAACTTCAGCAGGTTGAAGGGACTTTATCTTTCCTTCAACTATCTCAAGGGAAACAAACTCAGTAATGGTATACAGTGTTCTACCTGCATCTGTTTTTCGCCCTGTCTCAATCTTCACATCCGTTAACCAAAGTGTCATGAATAAACGCCTTCTTCCACACCTTGTTCAGGAACGAATACATTTCCCTTTCCATACACAGCGCTAATTGGTTTACGTCTTGCAATAGCCTCTGCACTGCAGGTAGCGTCGACTAACAAGAATGAAGCATTATCTCCCAACTTTGGCCACTGTTGGTCTCCAGTTGGTGATAGTGGCGTCACACCACCTGTAGCGAAGCGAAGTAATTGGCTTAGACCAATTTCATCACTAATACGAAAACGCTCTCCCAATAATGCTAATTTCTGAATGGTATCTCCTGTTCCAAATGGAGACCAGTGATCTGTAATACTGTCATGTCCAACTGAAACCGGAACATTGTTTTCCCAGAGGAATGGAATAGGTATGGTCGGTCGATTGACAGGTACTGTAGTCGTTACATCAATACCAACCTCTGCAAGTCTTTCGGTTACTGTCTGTAATCGTGGATCGACGAGATCTCCGAGAGCCAAAGCGTGGCTGATTGTTACCTTACCTTGTTTTCCTGATGCTTCTGTCAGTTCTGCAATCTGTTCCATTTGGAAGGCTCCAAGGGAATCCGGATCATGTAAGTGAATATCAATAGGTGCATCAAATTCCTGTGCAATTGAGAAGACAGTTTCTAAGCTTTTTTCGATGTTACGGTCAACAGTTGCTGGATCGACACCCCCAACATGCGTTGCTCCATTGGCCATCGCTTGACGAACAAGTTCGACTGAATCACTACGTAGTAGTCCGTGTTGTGGGAAAGCTACAATTTCATAGGTGATCAAGTCTTCATAGGCTTTCAACGCTCTGACTGTAGCTTTTAAATTCTCAATTCCGACGACTGGATCGATATTACAATGTGTACGTATATGTGTATGTCCATTTCGGATCAACAATTCGAGCATTTTCTTTGCACGCTCTTCAACTGTTGGCAATTGGTCTTTTAAAATCTTTTGTTCTTCCTCTATTCGAGTGAATATTCCGTTTATTGCTGGTCTGACTGCCTTCCAAGGTCCACCGTAGTATGTTTTATCAATGTGAATGTGCATCTCACGGAATGCGGGTAACATCAACGCTCCATTCGCGTCTAGCCCTTCACTTCCAGATGGAGGCGCTTCTGTGGTGACGTTGGCAATTCGCCCTCCATCAATTTGAATATTCACCAGTTCAGTCAATGTTTTAGCGACTGTATTTTCAGATTTTTCGTATCCTGTTTCAATTCGAACGTTTGTAATCCAATAATTATTCATCTATTTCGTCCTCCTTTAATAGTCAGTGACAACACCTTAAATGGTGTTGACAAGATATGATGATTATTCAGTAATCTTTACATCCTCAATCATGAGATAGTTCGAGGCGTTTAACCAATACCCAGACACATTCTTGTTGGATACAGCCAAGTGCTCATAGTTACGGATTGGTACATATACAGCTTCGTCTAACTCAATTTGTAGTACTTTTTCGTAAAGTGCTTTACGCTCATCTGAGTCTGTTGCTTGTCTTGCCTGCTCAATTATATTGTCGACTTCTGGATTATCGTAATAGAATGAGTTTCCGGCAGGTCCATGTGATGAGGAATGGAACAGATTATACTGATTGTAGTCTCCATCTCCTGTTGCATTACCCCATCCTGAGATAAACATTTCATGTTCACCGTTGTTCGTCATTTCAATAAATGCTCCATATTCCATCACTTGAATCTCAACATTAATACCAATGCCTTTTAATTGAGACTGTATGACTTCAGCCATGTTAATACGTTCCTTGCGGTCACTAGTCAACAACGAAATTTTGTACCCTTCTTTAATACCAGCTTCTTTTAATAATTCTTTCGCTGCGTTCAGATCATAGGCAAGTGGTTTAGAAGACTCGCTATAACCGAAGACCTTTGGGCTCATCGCAGAGTTCGCTAATGTACCGACATTATTGTAGACACCAGAAATAATAGCTTCACGCTCAATTGCGTGGCTGATTGCTTGGCGTACACGCACATCATTAAATGGTTTTTTTTCAACGTTGAACCCTAGATACTCAACTGCAAGACCTTCCGTTCGATAAAGTTCCATCGTATCCGAATCTTCAATTCGTTCAATCTCTGTTACTGGAACTTGGTCGTTAATATGCGCTTCACCTGTTTCAATCATAGCCAGACGTGTAGCGTCTTCCGGCACCACTTTAAAGACCACACGTTCAACAGAAACTTCTTCTCCCCAGTAGTCTGGATTCTTCACAATAGAAACTTCTTGCCCCGAGATCCAATTCTCAAATGTATAGGGTCCGGTACCTACCGGGCTCTCTTTAAGGGCTTCTGCATTTTCTGAGATAGCTGTTGGGCTAATCATACTACCCTCTTGACTTGCCAAAATTGAAAGCAATGGAGCGTATGGATATGAGAGATGGAAACGAACCGTCTGTTCATCAACAATCTCTACTTCTTCAATCATTGAAAACTTTTCACGTTGCGGTGACCCTACAGCTGGATCTAAAAGACGATCTATAGTTGCTTTCACTGCATCAGCGTTAAATAGAGTACCATCATGGAAAGTCACACCCTCCTGAAGTTTGAATTCCCAAGTAGTATCATCGATTACGTTCCATTCTTTTGCCAGACCAGGTTGAATCTCAAAGTTCTCATCAGGCTTTACTAAGGTTTCATAGACCTTCTGATACAAAATATTTGCTGATGGGATATCCGTAATAAAATGGGGATCTAGATTTGTAGCATCTGACAGACGGACTACGATCAACTCTTCCGCCGTATTTTCTACCCCTTCAGCTCGATTCTTTGTCTCTGTCGAACTGGCAGTCGAACACGCAGCTAATAGTAGCGTGATACTCCCTGCAAGAAACAAATGTTTCATCTTCTTCATCGCTCTCATTTCCTTTCCCTATGGAATTGATGCACTGCATCTATTGGTTACAGTACCTATAGTACTTAAATGTTTCGCATGCGTTTTGCATTATCTTTACAAATTGTTTTAATATTTTAACGATATATTCAAAACACATTTACTTTTCTACATAGTCTGATAATTTTAAGCTATCTTACTGATTTTGAATTGAAAAAGGAGAGAACACTATGACGACGATTCAAAAGACAGATACACTTGCTGTCACTCAAGTATTAGGCGCTCCCAAGGAGTCAGCTTGGCGCAATTTTATTTCTCAGTTCTTCCGAAATAAAGCGGCTGTTGTTGGAGCTATCATTATTGCCTTCTATATTTTTATTGCCACCTTTGCTCCACTACTTGCTCCTTATGATCCTTACGAGATTCAATTGGAGAACAAGCTTCAATCCCCTTCTCTTGAACACTGGATGGGCACTGACGACAAAGGACGTGATATATTAAGCAGAATTCTTTATGGCTCTCGTCTCTCTATGGGAGTTGGATTTGCTGCTGTAGCCTTTGGTGCCTTCTTTGGAATTCTTTTTGGCTTGATCGCAGGTTATTACGGAAAATGGGTAGATTCCGTCATTATGCGCTGTATGGATGTACTTCTTGCTTTCCCAGGAATTCTCTTAGCACTTGCTATCATCAGTGCATTAGGACCAGGAATGATCAATGTAACGATAGCTGTAGGAGCATTTTCAGTACCTTTATTTGCTCGAATCGTCCGTGGGTCTACTTTAGAAGTAAAGCAATTAGAGTATGTAGATGCTATTCGCTCATTAGGTGCTAAAGATAGTACAATCATCTTTCGCCACATCTTGCCTAACATTCTATCACCGATTATAGTGCAAGGAACATTAAGGATTGCTACGGCAATTTTGTCTGCAGCGGGATTGTCCTTCCTTGGTCTAGGTGCCCAACCCCCATCGTCTGAATGGGGAACTATGTTAAGTGGTGGACGTGATTTCTTATTCTCTGCACCTTACATTGCGATTTTCCCAGGAATGGCCATCGCCATTCTCGTACTTGGCTTGAACATCTTTGGCGACGGATTGCGTGATGCACTCGATCCGCGTATGAAAAATTAGGAGGTGCGTACATGATTTGGTTCATCATAAAACGTTTAATGCAGACCATACCGGTCATTATCGGAGTTACTATTGTAGTATTTGTCATTATGCAACTTGTTCCTGGAGACCCTGCTGTCCTACTTGCTGGTGAAGGAGCAACAAAAGAGACGATTGAAGCACTTCGTCAACAACTCGGTCTTCATCAACCTCTCTATATACAATATTTCGATTACGTTAGCAATCTACTGCGAGGCGATATGGGCTTCTCACTCAAAAACAACCAACCAGTGTTACAAGAAATCATGACTCGTCTACCGATTACATTAGAGCTTGCTATTTTCAGTACTCTTATTACAATCGTCCTTGGAATGTTGGCAGGAATCGTCTCTGCAATCAGACCATATTCCATCTTGGATACAGTTGTTATGGTTGTTGCATTACTAGGTATCTCACTACCAAGCTTCTGGTTCGGTTTGATGTTGATGTACTCCTTTTCAGTCAAACTTCAAATTTTCCCTGTTGCAGGATGGGATAGCATGTTACACATTGTACTTCCTGCGTTCACATTAGGAGCCGGTGGAGCTGCGATTGTGGCTCGAATGACACGTTCGAGCATGCTAGAAGTTATACGTCAAGATTATATTCGGACAGCGCGTGCAAAGGGAGTTAAAGAGCGTGTAATTATCTACAAGCACGCACTAAGAAATGCCCTAATCCCTGTCATTACTGTCGTCGGATTGCAATTCGGTGCGCTTTTAGGTGGAACTGTACTAGTGGAGTCCATCTTTGCAATCAATGGGTTAGGTCGTATGATTGTCGACGCAATTCGTATGCGTGACCTGCCAGTCGTCCAAGGCGGCGTCCTTGTCGCTTCTCTTGTATTCGTTGTAGTAAACCTAATCGTAGATATTCTATATCGTCTATTCAATAAACGTATCGAACTTAATTAATTCAGGAAAGCAGGTGATTATTATGTCAAAAGAAGTCATATTAGAAGTTAAAAATTTGCAGACTCATTTTATAACTAAACGAGGGACAAGTAAGGCAGTGGATGGGATTGATTTTATACTTCACAAAGGAGAAACTCTTGGAATTGTAGGGGAATCGGGATGTGGTAAGAGTATCACTTCTCTTTCACTCTTACGTCTAATCCCCTCTCCTCCCGGAAAAATTGCCGGAGGAGAGGTTCTCTTTAAAGGTAGGAACCTAGTCGAACTGCCTGAATCTGAGATGAGAAAATTACGTGGGAATGAGATCTCAATGATTTTTCAGGAACCAATGACATCGCTGAACCCAGTACTTCCTGTTGGTGAACAAATTGCAGAAGCTATCCGCCTTCATCAGAACTTAAATAAAAAAGAGGCTGCTAAAAAAGCAGTAGAAATGTTACGTCTTGTAGGTATCCCATCTCCTGAAAAACGTGCAAAACAAGAGCCATTTCAATTAAGTGGAGGCATGCGACAACGTGTCATGATTGCGATGGCACTCTCATGTAATCCTGAAGTTCTTATTGCAGATGAACCAACAACCGCATTAGATGTAACCATTCAAGCTCAAATCTTAAGATTGATGAAAGAACTGCAAGAACGATTAGGGATGGGTGTCATACTCATCACACACGATTTGGGTGTGGTCGCCGAGACTTGCGATAAAGTGGCTGTGATGTATGCAGGAAACATCGTAGAACATGCAACTACGGAAACGTTATATGAAACTCCCTTGCACCCGTATACGCAAGGACTACTAGCCTCATTACCAAAAATCGATGAGGATCAAGAAGAACTATATACAATCGAAGGAAATGTTCCAAGTGCCTTCAATATGCCACCTGGTTGCCGTTTTGCTTCTCGATGTCCGTTGGCAACCAACCTATGTCGTGAGCAGAAGCCTGAATTAATTGAACATGAAAGCGGATCAAAGGTACGATGTTGGGTTTACAGTAATAAGTGGCGAGAACAGGAGGTAGTTATGTAATGGTAAATGTTCAAGAACAAAAAGTTCTCCTAGAAGTACAAAACCTTAAACAGTACTTCTCTGTAAAGCGAGAAAAGTTGTTGCAACCTAAGCTTTCTGTGAAGGCAGTAGATGATATTAGCTTCACACTATGCGAAGGGGAAACGTTGAGTATTGTAGGAGAAAGCGGTTGTGGCAAATCTACAACTGGTCGAGCCATCCTAAGATTAGACGAACCGACAGCGGGAAAAGTAGTGTATAATGGTAAAAATATATTAGATTTGTCAAAAAAGGACTTGCGTACATTACGGGGTGAGTTACAAGTAATATTTCAAGATCCATTCGCATCTTTAAATCCACGACAAACGATTCAGCAGATCCTTTCTGAAGCCATGTCGATTCAAAATTCCGTTCAGAAAGAGTTAAGAAAAGATCGAATGAGAGAACTTATGCATCTTGTAGGACTACCTGAAGAAGCATTATCTCGGCATCCTCATGAGTTTAGTGGTGGACAGAGACAGCGTATAGGAATTGCACGAGCATTGGCTGTGAACCCTAAACTGATAATTTGTGACGAAGCCGTATCTGCCTTAGATGTATCGATTCAAGCACAAATCTTGAATCTATTAAAACGCCTACAACGTCAATTGAATTTGACATTTTTGTTCATATCACATGATTTGAGCGTTGTTCGTCATATCTCTGATCGTGTCATGGTAATGTACCTTGGAAAAGTAGTAGAAATTGCGCCTAAACACGCCCTGTTTAATCAACCAACGCATCCGTATACTCGAGCATTACTCTCATCAATACCTGTACCTAATCCTAAGGTACAAAAAGAACGTATTCTTTTATCAGGGGATGTCCCCTCACCGATCAATCCGCCATCGGGTTGTCGCTTTCATACTCGCTGTCCTTTTGCGACAGAATTATGTAGTAGCAAGGAACCAGAGACAGTAGAAGTGCAAAATGGACACCATGTTGCGTGTCACTATGCGAACGATTTCTTCTCTGCTTAACCGATTGTTAAAAAGGAGTCAGAGCGTATGTTAACAATTGAGGCTTTTACGATATTCATCGCCCTCTGCATTCTGGCTCCTATCTTAGGAGCGCTTGCTCTATTATTTTTATTAGCTTATGAAAATCGAATTGATTTACTAGAAAAGCAAAAGAAAGAAATGGCTTTAGAACGCGATTTACAGGAAGCACTCTACATTCAACTCAATCAAGAAATTCAACCACATTTCTTTTTTAACACGTTAAACTCCATGCTAAGTTTAGCAAGACTTGGACGAAAAGATGAGTTAATTTCAGGACTCGAAAACTTCTCAAAGTTATTAAAACACAAATATATTACTACTGACAGAACTCTAACCTTGCGAAAGGAACTTGAATACGTCGAATACTATTTGGCAATTCAACGGATTAGGTTCCGTGAGCGCCTTGAGATCGTTTGGCAAACGGAACCGCAAGTATTGTCTGCTCTTACTATTCCATATTTAGTCCAAACATTAATTGAAAATGCATTTAAACATGCATTTGAAAAGAATATAGGACGTGCTCATTTAATCATTTCTGCGAATCGTAAGGGGACGCAAGTACAAATAACTGTCACGAACAATCTTGTCGTTTCTCCAAAGGATAAAGAAGATACTATAGGAATAGGGTTATCAAACTTAGAGAATCGTCTCTCACTCTTGTTTTCGAAAGACGAAGTGTCTATTGAAAGTCAAATAAACGGGGAATGGATCACCGTATCCATTTCGTATCCATTTCAATATTGGGAAGAAAGGGAGGGGTATAAGGATGAACATTTTAGTAGTAGATGACGAACCTCTTGAGATCGAACAGATGGTCTATCTCATTGAAAAACATTTTCCTACTGCTACAGTGTGGAAAGCCCAAGACGCATCGCAAGCTATTCGTCTTGCCCGCAAGACTTCTATTCGTCTTGCCTTTTTGGATATACAGATGCCCGGTAAAAGTGGATTGGACCTTGCGCAGGAACTTAGAACAGAGACAAAAGCTGACCTGGTTATGGTTACTGCATTTCAAAGTTTTGAGTTTGCACAACAGGCTATCAAAGTCGGAGTAATGGATTATTTGACTAAACCGATTATTGAAGAAGAGCTCGTGCGCGTGCTCAATCATTATACTGCTCATTCTCACTATTCCGAAACAATACGCCATACTCTTCAAATTATTCATGAAGAATTTGATGAACGCCTAACACTTAGCAGCTTAGCGTCCCGTATTCATATCAATTCGGCCTACTTAAGTCGAAAGTTCCAAGAAGAAGTCGGAACGGGGTTTGCTGAATACGTGAACCATTACCGTCTCCTCGCTGCCAAGCGAATGTTATGCGAAAAACCCGATGCCACAATATCATCTATTGCTGAAAGTTGTGGCTTCAACAGCCAGCACTACTTTAGTCAAATGTTTCGCAAAGAGTTTAACACCACCCCACGAGATTACAGAGCCAAGGAGCTGTACATGGAATGAACGACAAATGGATGCTCTATATGCGTGGGCCGGTTTCCTTTGGATTAGGATTAGCAATTATTACATTACTTGCACGGTGGGTAACCGGTAACACCATCCTCTCCTCACCTCAGACGCTTATTCAATATGGAATTGCTGGAAGTATCGGGTACGCCATTGCTGGCGGACTCGCTTTCTTTTTTCTTGGCCTTGTGGCGAAACGTGTCCGACGGAGTTTTCCTGAAGCCATAACGATTGGTGATGTGTTAAAGGAAAAGCTTTTGCCTACTTATCATCATACTTTTATTCTGTTGCTTCTTTTCATGGGTGCATATGCTCTTATGGTGCAATTTTATGCAGCTGGAACCCTATTTTATTATGTACTTCCGCAGTTCCCACTAATTGGTTTTGGAGGATTTTTGCTTTTAGTTATCTATTTGGGCGGGTATGGTGGGTTGAAAAAATTAACCACGCTTTCGTTCTATAGTGTCGTAATGATATTTCTGACGACTATCCTACTCCCTATTTATTCTTATCTTCAAAACGGGATAAGTCCCATTTATGAGGGGGTCAAACTATATCACCCATATCTTTTTTTCATTGGAAGTCACGAGACAGTGTGGTTTGTGTCAGCTGCCGTCATTGTATTCACAGGGCAAATTCTAACGGATAGCGCTACTTGGATGCGAATTTTTGTAACAAAACCCGAAAAGATTGGTTTAGCACTTCAATCGACTGGGCTTATTTGGGCGACTGTTCCCATGGCACTATTAGCATTGTTATTGTTCGCAATATCAGGGAAATCATTTGATCAAGTATACCTTCTTATACAAACAATGTTGCAAGCACTAGATGCCTCTTTCTTGATGATTATCTTTGTGGTCTTTTGCTTGATTGCAATGCTTACAGCGTCGAGTAGTGAATTACATGGTTGGACATCTCTACTAATCAGGAACGTATGGCTAGAAAATTCATTAACAGATAAACAGATTACACGGTATCACCACCTTTCTGTTTGGATACCGGTACTTGTCCTTTTCGTAATCGTCGCGATTGTTTTACCTTCGTCTTTTTCCTTACTCTTCTTTTTTGGGAATCTGTACGCTTCTTTGATTCCAGCTGTGATGTATATCTTGATAACGGATCATCGCACGGGACCTGCCCCTACCATAATCGTTGCTATAGGTTCTGTCATAGGAATTGTGAGTCAGATATCACTTCATTCCTTCTTTTCAATTTGGGCAAGCTTTTTGACGGCATTCCTACTTTTTATAGCATTTTATTTATTTAATTTACAAAAATATAAGAAACCGATGGAATAGGAGGTCGATATAATGACATGTACAATTGCTATTCCTCCTGACCTACATCCGACAAACCTAGAGGGAAGATAATGGTCTTAGGTACATTACAGCTCTCTCTGGATGGGGATTAGTGAATAACATTCCATCCTACGCTGCTAGTGCTGGATTCTTTACTTTAGGTCTCACCGTCTATGAGGTAATCGGTGTAATTCTTGCATCTGCAATCTGAAGTACCTTTCTTATGACGACAAATGGTGTCGCTAGAGCAAAGTATGGGATACAACATCCCGTCTTGCTTCAACTGATTTATGGTAAAAATGAAGCAAAACGTCCAGGCGTTCTAAGAGGTCTCTTGGCAGGTACCCTTACTTTTGTTAACGTGTGTCTCGGTGCTTACTGCCACTTGGATTGCTCCTCTCTTCATTTCTCTTCTTATTCGAGTAGAAGAAAGACGACATCTGATTCCTTTCACAGAAAAAAAGCCTTCCTTAACAGAAGGCTTTTCCTTAAAACATACGGACTCCCTTGGCAATTACTATCTCTCTAGGAGTGCGCCGTGCTATAAATTCTGCAGTACACTGAGCAGGTGTTAAAATCATCGTAGCATCTTGACCTACACGCGGCCAAAGTCTCTCACCTTGTTCGGAGAGTGGAGTGATACCATCTGTGATAAATTTGAGAGACGCAGCCAATGCCTTTTCGTTGGTCCAGCGATTTTTTTCTAGTAATCTCCCTAACCTTTCCACCAGATCCCCATTGCCTGTCGGCCACCAAGAATCATAAATATTGTCGCTACCTAGATGCACGCCTATCCCTTGTTTATCTAACAAATCGACTGGAGGTGCGTTTCGACCAATAGGGACTGTTGTAATAATTGCAATTTCCGCCTCTTTCATGGCCTGTATGACAGAACCTAGAGCTTCTGTCGACACATCTCCAAGCCCAAATGCATGACTCACGTAAACACGCCCTTGAAGTTGGTATTCGCAAGTCAATTTCGCTAATCTTTCAATTGTATACGTTCCAAGGTGTCCAGGATCGTGCAAATGTATGTCGACACCGACATTACCTTCTACCGCCATTTCCAGTAGGGTACGAAGAGACTTTTCGATATCTTGATCAATAGTAGCCGGATCAACAGAACCAATAAAATCTGCCCCTTCTACAATGGCCTGACGCATGGCAGATATTGTATCGTCGTTTAGAAAACCATGTTGGGCAAATGCCACTATTTCTGTTTGAACTTGAGGATACTTCTCCGCCACTTTTTTTACTTCTCGATAAAAAGAGAGACCAACTTCAGGATATATGTCCACATGGGTACGAATTGAAGTGGCACCCATAGAAATTAAATGTTTAAATAAATTTTCAGCTCGTGTTTTAGCTGTAAGCTCAGCTTTCTCTAATATCGACTTTTCAATATGACTTCTCTTCAATACTGAGGAGGCTGGGATACATGCTTTCCATGGCATACCGAAATAAGTTTTGTCTAAATGCACGTGTTTTTCAGAAATTCCAGGTAGCGCTAATCTCCCGCCACCATCTAGCCATCCTCCCCCCAAAGAATTCCCTTTCGCCTCATAAATCCGGACAATCTTTCCATTCTCCCACTCAATATCAACTAGTTCTGTAACTGTTTCTACGCGTTGTGCATCAACTTGACTCCATCCTTTTTCTATTCTTACATTTCTGAGACCTTTCACAAAATACCCTCCTCTAAATGGAAAAGAGGCTTCAAGGAAGCCTATCCAATATTAATTGTTTATACGAGTTGTCGAAAGATCAATATATCCCGCTGGGGCGATATCAAAACCTTCAACATTTTTATGCACAGCCGCCACATTTTCTATCACACGGACTGGTATATAGAGAGCGTCTTCCATCTGTTTGTGTTGCGCTTTGGAATAAAGCTCGACTCGCTTGTCACTATCCATCTCTTGTCGTGCTTGTTCAATCCATTCATCAACTTGTGGATTTGCATAGAAGAATCTATTTCCACCCGCCCCATGTGTACTAGAATGGAGGAGATTATACTGGTTATAATCAGCATCCCCTGTAGCATTTCTCCAACTCAAAATATACATTTCTGTATTACCAGAATTCGTAGTATCTACAAACGTACCATATTCTAAAACTTCAATTTCAACTGTAATACCAATACCTTTTAATTGAGATTGAATGACCTCAGCAAGGTTAATACGTTCTTTACTATCCATCGTTGTAAGTTTGATAGTCAGTCCATCCTTATATCCCGCTTCCGCCATCAAACGTTTCGCTTCGTCCAAATTATAGCTATACGGTTGCATAGTTTCATCGTATCCGAACACTTTAGATCCGAGAAGTGAATTGGCAACTCCACCAACGTTGTTAAATACTCCTTTTCGAATGGAATTAAGTTCAATTGCATGACCAACCGCTTTTCGTAAAAGTACATTATCGAATGGTGGCTTAGAAACATTAAATCCAAGATACTCCGTACCATAGCTTTCACTTCGGTATAGATCACTGGACGACGAATTTTCAACTGTCTCCATCATCGTAACTGACAATGGTTCTGTCACGTGCGCCTCCCCGGTCTCAATCATTGATACACGAGTCGTTTCTTCAGGTACTACTTTAAAGACGACTTTCGCTAATTCACTAGCCGAGCCCCAATATTCTTCATTACGGACTAAAACGATTTCTTGCCCTGGTTTCCAATGCTCAAAACGGAATGGTCCTGTGCCCACAGGTTCATTGATTAGTTCCTTCCCAAAGCGTTCAATTGCTTTTGGGCTGATGATTCCACTTTCATGACTTGCTAGAATAGAAAGTAAAGGAGCGTATGATTCACTAAGAATAAATTGTACAGTATGATTATCAACAACTTTAATTTCTTGAACCATAGAAAGAGCTCCCGCTCGTGGCGACCCTACATTTGGATCTAACAATCGTTCGAATGTTTTCTTCACTGCCTCAGAAGTAAACGGTTCTCCATCGTGAAATGTTACATCTTCTCGAAGAGAAAATTCCCAAACCGTATCACTAATTTGTTCCCAGTTTTCAGCTAGAAGTGGCACAAACTCAGCATTTTTATCACGTCCTACCAGTCCTTCGTATACCTTCCCGTGTGTAACACTCGCTGCATTTATAGTCGACATAAATTGATGATCTAAGTTTTCTGCATCTGATAGACGTGCAATGATTAGCGTATCTGCGTCTGCCGCTTGCGCATCATTAGATGATTCATCATCTGATGAAAGCTGGGTAGAGCATCCTGTTAAAATTAACAGTACAGTAATAGCCAAACCAAGCAAATATTTTTTCAATTTCATTTGAACATCCCCCTTAATCCTTTTTATTTTTCAATTATACGGACTATTCTGATATTATTTTTTTAGTATTTTGACTTGAATTTGTGATATTTATTACTTTTTCTTAACAAATGGAATATTGGATAATAAGTAATCTGTATCCTCCAGTCAGTGAATCTCATTTGTTCGAGTCTAGGTATCGATAACCATCCTTATGGTTAACTAGAAATTTAATCAATACTCTATAACAGCTGAAGAGAAGACATTGACGTAGTTAGGAGATCAAAAATCTCCCTTTGATTCGTATGTTTTCAACTAAATAGGCGTCTTATTTCTAATTACCTGAAAACAAAAAAATCCCGAGAAGAATATTCAAATTCTTCTCGGGATTTTCTATGTTTTTAAACTTCCGCCTGTACTTCTTCCACAGTAGCTTCTACTTCCGCACGAGTCATTTTCTCTTTCCCACTCTTCAACGCTTTTAATGTTTTATGAGCTAGTGCAAGTGGCAGCTTGCAAAATAATACGATACTTTTTCGTTTAATACTTTTGTTGTATTCATCTGCTTTTGCTAAATTCTCTTCTGCATAGTGGAACATGTCTTCACGTGTCCAGCCTTCTGGGAAGAATTGAACCCCGCGTTCTTTATCCTCGTCTTTATTGCGCAAAATGTTTACTGCTTGCAAACCTCGTCCGTATGCAATCGCTAGTTCTCGATCAGTATCGATATCTGCACTCCACTTCCATAAATCCGAAAGCATTACTCCAACTAAACCTGCAACATAATATGTATACTCATCCAGATCTTCTTTTGTTTTTACTTGCCAATTCTTTTCTACCCATTTAGCCATACCTTCTGCCATCTCGCTTGAAGACTCTTTTACTTTGTCCACTAAATCTACTGGACAAATTGCTAGCCAGTCGCCAAGTCTTAAGGAAACCTCTGGCAATATGTCTTGGAAAGGTTGTACTAGCTGTTCGTACTCTTTTGTATTAAATTCAGTTGCTAACATTTTACTCGTTGCACGCAATAGGGCTTGTTTCTCTTGCGAACCTAGTGCTTCATGATCCTCTATTTCATCTATCGCACGCATGACTAAATAAGCAGAGGCAACCGCTTTTTTTAATTTTGGTTCCAAAAAAGTGATTGGTATGTAAAAAGTTCTGCTTGTCTTTTTTAGCATGTCCATTGCTTCTTTTTGTAAAGCTGCTACTTCCGGCACGACTAAGTCCTCCATTTCACCACTAAATGTTCTTATCTTCTATTGTATCGGATTTTCATGAAAAGATAAAATGACTTCGCTTGTTCATACAGAAGAAATGTAGCCTTCTTCTGTCCCTTGAATAAAATAGGAATAATGGGAAGTTGCACGGGAACACTAAACAATAATAAGCGTAGTAAAGGAGGTCAATACCATCCATTATTTAGATATCGGTCAAGGCGAACCCGTAGTATTAATTCATGGATTAGGAAGTTTAAAGGAATCCTGGGAGAACCAATACGAATTATCCTCCAATTATCGATTGATCATACCAGACCTTCGCGGACATGGTGAATCCGAAGAATACGATAATATTTCTATTTCTGTATTTGCACAAGACATTTTATCGCTTCTTGCCTCACTAGGCATTGAAAAAGCTCATTTTTGTGGACTTTCAATGGGAGGATTAGTCGTACAAGAAATTTATTGCCAAAATAATAAAATCGTACAATCTATGGTTTTATCTAATACTTTTTCTTATGCTCCCACATGTTTAGGGCAATTGACGGTTATGAAAGGTGCAAGAAACTTGCATTCATCAACAAGCGACGAGTATACAACGTACACTGCAGAAAAGTGTCTGTATCGAAAAGAGCCTAGTTTAATCAACGCGGCGAAAAAAATGTTTCTTATAAAAAAAACACCCTACATCGCGTCTTCTTTTTCGGCGATCAAATCTAATTATCTTCCCATCCTGCCATTTGTCAGAGTTCCTACTTTAATCGTCGGTGGACAATACGATGAAATAAACCCTTTGTTTAGTGTCTTCCAAACAAAATGGTTTATGCCACAAGCTGAATTGGCCATTCTCGGTAACTGTGGACATTTGCCTATTTTGGAGAAGAAAAATGAATACAATCATTTACTCACTCGTTTTTTTCATAAATACCAGGAAAACGCCCTTTAATTATTAAATAATTACGCAATATATTGGCTAATCTAAAGATGAGATCCATAAATAGCAAGATGCACTCTCCGAATCGCAAGATACCTCTTCACAATGATGTATTCCTATTTTAAAAGCTATCCCCCAGGTTTAGGAGGATAGCTTTATATTAGTTGGTTCGTTCCTTCCAAAATAGCGAAATTACAAAGCTAAGTGCAAGTACATACATCGATAATACATATGGATAATCGATATTTACATCAAATAATATTCCTGCAATTCCAGGTCCTATAATATTTCCTACACTCGTAAAAGTGGAGTTTAAACCACCAACAAAACCTTGCTCATTACCAGCTATTTTAGACAAATACGTTGTCAATGCAGGGCGTATTAAATCAAACATTAGGAAAATAATAAAAGTCACAAGCAATATAGACCAGTATGCCGCCACTTTAATCATAGCAAATATGAATATTGCCGATACGCCCATACAAACTTGGATTAGCCTAATCTCCCCTATTTTCCCTACGATACGGTCAAACGATAAAACTTGAGCAATCACACCTAGGATTCCACTCACTGTAATGATTAAAGCAATATCTTTTGGTGTAAAGGCAAATTTATGATCGACGAAAAGAGAATAGACTGTTTCAAAAGCCGCTAAGCCAAAACTAGATACAAGGATGATAATCATCGGAATGAGATAAATCGGTTCCAACACTTTTCGGAACCCTGATTTTGCTACTTGCTTTTCTGTTTTCTTGTCTTCTATTTCTGGTCTTTTAGGTTCTTTCAGTATTACTAATGAAAAGACAGATCCTAATAAACCTAAAGCTGCTGCAAAAAAGAAAGGCAGCCTTGTTCCATGTTCAGCCAAAAAACCACCAATTCCAGGACCTATAATAAATCCAGTACTTATAGCTGCCGCAACATATCCCATTGCTTTTGGTCGTTCCTTTAAAGAAGTAACATCTGCAACAAAAGCAGTCACTGCCGGCATCATGAATGCTGCACTAACACCGCCTAACATCCGAGAAACATATAATACCTTCACATCTTGTCCAAAACCGAAAAGCATCTCAGACAGTGCAAAAAGAAGCATACCGATTACAATCATTTTCTTACGGCCAAATGTATCAACCCATCTCCCGGCTATAGGAGATACTAATAGTTGCGTAAATGCAAAGGCTGCTACTAAGTAACCCATTGTTGAACCTTCTAGATGCATTTCTCTCATTAGCGTAGGCATTACGGGAATAACTAATCCTATCCCTAAAAACACAACAAATAAATTCACTAGCACTAAATATATTGTCTTATTCAAACTACTTTTTTGCATAACCATTTTCAAGCTCCTCATTATCTAGTAAAAAATTCTCTTTGTTTATTAAAAATAAACCCTATAGTAACTATAGGGTCAAGTAGCTTGAAGTCGTATTTTTAATTCAACCAAGAATTCATCCTCATTTGAAGCAGCGAAATTTATTGGCATCCAAACGTCATATACAATTGGCTCTATTTTCGTCTGATGTTGATCAATATAATCCATTAATTTTTGATAACAAGTTTCATATGCATTATCTTCTAATGCAAAGGTAATACTGAGATATTCTCCTTCAGGAATGGTGCTTATTTCGACGTCCTCAAAGTTAATATCAATTTCCTTGTCTGTCACGGTATGTGTGAATAGATAGTCGTAATGGATATCATCTAATGATTCATATCTATCTAAAGAGTATGCCCCACCATATAACGTATCAAATACGCTCCCCATATCTTCTAACACTTTGCTTATAACACCGTATTCCATATTCGGGATGTCGTTAATGCTTATGTTAGAGGTTTTTATTTTCACTATTTTTTGTGCAGGCATTTTCTTTACACAAATATGCATTCTACTAGACTCAAGGACAAATGATTGTATTTGTTCCTTTTTTCGTTTCAATACTTCTTTTGTTTCGATCAGTCTTTTAAATTCCTCTTCAATTCTATTTTCTTGATCCGCCAAGTAATTCACTAGTTCTTCGGGGCTCAATGTTAGTACAGATTTAACTTCTTCTAAAGACAAACCAAGATATTTTAGTGATTTAATAATGTCTAAATAATACAATTGAGTATTTTGATAATATCTATATTGATTATTGGGGTCGATTTTTATTGGTTTAAATAAATCTATTCGATCATAAAAACGTAATGTTTGAACGGATATATTACTGAGTTTCGCCACTTCCCCTATTGTTAAGTAATGGACTTTCAATAAATCACTCCTTTGTCTAAATGATCTTCGTATTTAGTTAATATTATAGTGCAAAAGCTATCTTATAATAAACTACGATAGCTTTATTTAATTATTTAAGTTGTATAGGAGTATTTTTTAGATTCTAGCTGAATCGACTTTAAACAGAATATTATAACAACTAAAATAGAGGTACATGGTATAATAGGAGAGTAATAGAATAGGGTGTTCATGGGCGGTCAGCATTTCCTTTATTCCTATTTACTATTTTTGTTTAATACGAGAATAGGGAAAGGAGATGTTGCCAATGTCAACTTTCGAAGCCTTGATGTTCGCTGTTGCGTTCGCTGGTTTGATTGTTTCCATTCTTACTTTTTCAAAAGAAAAAAAGTAAACCGCCCCTGAGCCGCAAGCAATAGGGTGATTTACTCTTCATATTTGCTGATCGCCTTTGAAGCGATGCTATTTTATTACATGACTGTTTGGTGTTGACCGCACCAAGCAGTCTTTTTAATATATCCTGATTATGTTTTTATTATACCATCTAAGTAGGGATTTTCAACCAAGTTGTCGAAAAATTGATACTATAGGAGGTTTAGATGAACAAGCGAGTTTTCATCTTTCTCATCTTATTATTAACAGGCTGTTCTAATATTGATTTACAAAAAAATGTCGACAAGCCCAATGAATTAGGGTTTGTCGACAGTCTTATTTATTCCTTCTCAATTCCTTTAATCGTCACTTCTTTAACAGGTAGGAATAGTTCTCCTGTGTCTAGATATGTTACTTGAACGATATCTCCTTCTGCCATATAAACCGCAAGTGGAGATATTTCGGAAGATACAATATAGTTTTCTTTATTATTGAGTAAGAAAGAAACTTGAGTGAAGTCTCCAACACGTTCCTTGAACACGCGTGCAACTGTACCATTTACCGATTTTTCTTCCGCTTTTGAGCTGCCGTCCACTGAACTTCCACCGCGTTGAATAGCTGTTTTATACAGTTTCAATGCTTCGTTCGGTGTATTTCCGTACACAGAGATTTCCGGATTTGCCGCTGATACGATGAAGTAATTTTGTAAAAATCCATTCGAATCCAGCACTGGAGTTAACCAACTTGCCTCTCCGTAGAAATTGTACAGGACTGGCATTTCCCCTTCCCATTTCTTCTCGATAAATTTCTTTTCAATAATTTGTAGTGCCCCTTGTGAATCCATATACGAATCTTCTAAATTTCCAGTGTAATATGTCGCTTTACCAGTTCGACCATCTGTTAATGAATAACCGAGCATCGAATCGACGCCTTCTTTAGGACTCGTAAAGTCAGTGAAGTAATACATTTGACCATCTTCCCCGAAAATCGGACTAACATTTGCTTCTGTTCCTTCATCAGAAGGCAGCTTCACGTCTTTCTTACCGAACAAACTATTCATAAAACCATGTATATATTTCCCATAATAGCTATTTTGCAGACTAACCGTTTCTGGAGACACCGCTCCATCTATAAATGCCGGAACATCTGACAAAACGTAGGCATCTGTTTGACCGGTGGCAGGGTCTACTGCAACGATTCCCTCTACATCAAAACCGTTACGAGCAGAGATGAATTTCCCATATGAACGGATATAATATGGTTTTCCATCCTCATCGATTTCTAACTGAACATCTCCATAAAATATTTTCGTTGGATGCTTCATACGCATATGTCTTTCTAAATTTTTATGGAAGTAGGAAGACGGTGTGTAAGTCATATCAGCTTCGATAAATTCAGGATTATCGGATGAATCCGTCGCGCTCATCGTAAAATAACCTGGTGTCACATCTCCATTCCACCATTTGAAAAATCCAGAAAACTCTACCGGTGCAATATAAACGTATTCTTCATTGACTTTTTGAATTTGTAAATTTCCTAATTCATAATAACTTGTATTTGGAACTTGCCCAAATGCTTTTTTCATCTTATTTCGTGCAAATTGAGGTGGTACACTTGCAGGCGTTTTCGTTTCATCAAACGCTTCAATTTCTACTTTTTCATCCATTTTAGCTACTTCAAATTTTTTATCTGCATTCCCAAAAGGAGCAAATAACATATAGATTGCAACTACTAAACTGGCTAAGAAAAGCACACCTTTTGCTTTTTGTTCCATTCCTTTTGAAAGAATCATCCCAGCTAATGTAGCGAGTACAAGCCAAGGCCATAAAGCCGTCCAATTTCGGTCTAAATTTGTTAAATAGTATACAATGACCAGTAAAATAAATGTCGAAATCGCTAGACCAATGAGAGAAGACACCATGTCCTTCCTTTTAGCAGTCAAAGGTACGACTAATAATGCAGTAACAATCGCTGCAACTGCCGAAATAATAAAAACAAACGTCATACGATCATCTCTCTTTCTTTTTTTCTACTTAGCTATTATACGGATGGAAGGAAGGTTGGTTTCAGGAAAAATGTCACACAACAAAAAGAACAGAACTTTCAGAATTAAATAGATTTCAGCTTCTACAAATGCTACACTATTAACATATATATCCATGTCTCTATCTTATTATTCACCCCTATTGTCATTTCCTCCTTTGCTACTAGCATATTATTAATTTTGATAGGTACTTAATCCATATTTAATTGATACGAAAGCAAGAAACGGGATCCACTTAACTTTTCTGTTGGTCTTTCTTTAGGTCTTTTCATCATTTATATGACTTTACTTAAGCTGATTAAAGACTATTTAATACTATTATTAGAGAGAAGAAATAAATATATTTCAAAGGAGAAAATTTTATGAAAGCAATAACGGGATTATATATCATCATTGTCTTCATGCAATTTATTACACTAACCAATATTACCTTATTCAATGGAGAATGGAACGGCATAGCAATGGCGTTAAGTACGGGTTTGTTTATTGCTGGTACGGCATTTTACTTTATGAATAGGAAAAAATAAGATAATTTGCTTTTAATGGCGGATTATCTTTGAAGTCACATATTATCGTCAAGATACTAACTTCAAACCTATTGCTGCTCCTAATACCATTGCAATAAAAACAAGTCTTTTCCAATCTTTTTGTTCTCCGTATAAGATCATACCTAAAATAGCACCACCAGATGCACCGATTCCTGTCCAAATGGCATATGCCGTTCCCATAGGAAGAGTTTTCATCGCATATGCAAGAAGTAGGAAACTACCTCCAAATCCAAGAATTAAAAGAACGAGCGATTGCCAGTTACGTTCCTTATGCAATTTGTTAATCATCGCCACACCAAACATTTCAAAAATCCCTGCTACTATTAGTGAAATCCATGCCATTATGACTCATCTCCTTCTTGCACTTTGTCTTTCGTAACTAATTTCAATCCCACCACACCGGCCAATAAAATAACGATCAACAGCATTTTACTTAGTTTGAACGCTTCTCCAAAGAACAAAATTTCCGAGATAACTGTTCCCGCTGTCCCCATTCCGACAAAAATAGCATATACAGTTCCGACAGGAAGCTTACGGCCAGCGACTATCATCAAATAAAAGCTGACGATAATTGAAATAACCGTCCCTGACCAAGTCCAGAAATCATCAGCATGCTTCAAGCCAATCACCCAAAAAACTTCAAAAAAAGCAGCAATATACACTTTCACCCAATCTTTGTTCATCACAATATGAACCTCCTATTTTTCTAAATATCAATAAACAAAAAAGCCTAAGAGAACAGTAAATACAGTTTTTCCTTTTTGTTCACAAAAACCCCTCCAAATTTCAAAATAAAAAAGCCTAGGAGAACTGTAAAAACAGTTTCTCCCAGGCTTTTATCCTTCCGTGACACAGCCATAAGCTGCGAGTTTTCTCTCGGTCACGGACCAACTTACTTATTGCGGAACCCTAGAAAACATTTAACGTATGCAATTAATTTACATTATACACATTTGGAAGGTCATTTCAAGTTTTAGCTTTTGCTAATTGTTTATTTTTCATCTTAAGTTCAATATTTTTTCCATTTACCTCGAAGCCATTTCTCCAAGAGAAAGACACGAATACAGATGCTATGATTAGTATTCCACTAAGTATAAGGAAACAATAAATAATGAGACCTGCTGATACCATACCTGTAAAAATACTAAGTAAAAGAATCCTTAATAGAAGCCCAACCGATCGAAATAAACTATCCACTCTTCCTATTATTTCATTCGGTATGCGGTCCATTAAGAAAGAATTTCGAGCAACACGCGCACCGCTGTTTCCAAGTGCAATAAAAAACATAAGTGATAAGAAGAAAGGTATATTAGCAATAACAATTAAAGAAATAGCAATGGTATAAGTAATAACACTATAAACTATTGTCTTTTCATCCCCCAATTTTCTAGCGATAATAGGAACAATAATCCCCGCACTTACTGCTCCTACCCCATAAACCATACTTTGGATACCGTAAAAACTTCCAGAAGCTTTTAGCACATCCGCTAAATAGACAGGAAACAAGTAATTGGTAATCATAACACCTATAAATGGCATGATCGAAAAAAATAAAAATAAGAACATGGCAGGACGTTTCAACATGTAGGTTAACCCTTCAGTACCTTTTGATTTGGAAATTCCCTTTGTTTCACTCTTCTTAAATCTCACATAAGGAATTTTAATGTACAAATAAATTGCTGCCATATAGGCAAATACATTAAGGAGCAAAATATAGTGCAAATGCCACTTAGTCAGTAAAATGCTAGCTAATGCACCAGCTATGACACTTGATAACTGCCCCTGAACTTCCATTGTGCCATTTAGCGTTTTATATTGATCTTTATTAAAAATTTCTTGATTTAAAGCAAACATCGTTGGGAAAAAAACAGTGTAATACAAGCTTCCTATTATATAAATGATTATATAATGCCAGACCTCATAAGATAGACCTACAAATCCAATGACTGAAAAAAATAGCAACATTATGAAACTTACTATATTGCTCGTTAACAGCAATTTCTTTCGTGACATTTTATCGATTAGATTACCAACTAGCGGAGTAATTAAAAAACTAATAATTGTCATACATATTGTAACGTAGCCAAATACCGCACTCCCATTTTCACTTGATACGAGCATCCACGGTACCGCGATCATCGTAATGCCAGATCCAATAGATGAAGCAATATTAGCAAAAATAATTAGACGGAATCGTGAATCGTTATATAGGTTTTTCATTTTCATGCACCCCTTCTATTGTGAAGTTACCTTGGATCCTAAGTTCACTTGACAAATATTCTTATTATTCTAATTGTAATTCTAATTCCCTATTCTGAATTCAGTCATAGGTCTTGAGTGAGCCTCATACTTATTACTGAACTATTAGGATAGAACTCAGGAAAAAAAGCAAAAACACCTAGTGAACTTCTATTCCTTAGGTGGTTTTATTCTTTATGCTTTTTAACGTCATTTGCAATTAAAAAATAGCCTTGCTACACTATTCATAAACAATCATCCCATATTCTTACTTAAGGGGTTATTCGTTCATTTTCTAAAGAAAATAAGAGGTGTTATTTTGTCTAAAATGACCAATAGAATAAAAAGTTCGCAATATGTCAGTGGATTAGAATCCATTTTTCAATGTCCTATTTGTGACTCATCCATGAGCGTTAATGATTTACAAAGTTTAGTTTGCGTAAATAATCATACATATGATTTTAGTAAACAAGGATATATAAATTTGCTTGCACACCCGATTAAAACAAAGTACGGAAACGATTTATTTGAAGCACGGAGAAGGCTGATTACCGATGGGGCTTTTTTCGAACCAATGAGTCAAGCAATAGCTAATATTGTCCAAAAGAAGCTCGTGATGAAAAGTGATGAAGCATTCATCCTCGATACTGGATGTGGTGAGGGTTCTCATTTGTCTTCTATATGCGATACGGTAAGTTCGGAGTTGGAGAAGCCTGTACATGGAATAGGCATAGATATTTCCAAGGAAGGTATATTAGCAGCAGCTAAAAACTATACAGATAAAGTTTGGCTAGTAGCAGATCTAGCTAAAATGCCATTTCAAGAGGAACAATTTGATATTATTTTGAATATCCTTTCCCCTTCTAATTATGTGGAGTTTAATCGCCTATTAAAAGAGGATGGATTAGTGATCAAAGTAGTCCCTCAAACAGATTATTTAAAAGAGTTAAGAGAGATTGTCTATGATGAACCCGAAAAGCAAGCGTACTCTAATGCAGATACGGTGGATTTATTTAAAGAAAATTTCGAAATGGTGAATACTTCTCCAATACGTTATACGGTTAAATTGGACAATCCGCTCATCCATGCATTAGTTCGCATGACTCCTTTAACTTGGGCAGCTTCCGAAGAAAAGTTGAAGGACTTTTTGGAGAGGGAATCCGCAGAAATAACTGTGGATTTAGAGATTTTGATTGGAAAAAGATTTAGTTGAATGAAAAACACCTAGTAGCACTGATTGCGCACTAGGTGTTTTTTCATTTTTATGCTTCGATTTGACTAATTCCAGAAGCCACAAGCATGCTTTAAACCGATAATCCAAAAAACTTTTTAATAAATCGGCAATGTAAACTTTCACCCAATCTTTATTCACAAAAATCCCTGCAAATAAAGAAGAAAACAATTTGAGATTAACGGTTCCGTACTCTTTGTTACTCAAAAAAAACAGGTATCTGTCATTCGACAAGAATATCTACTTTTCTCAATGCCTCTTCTGCGTTTTTTAATTGAGTTTCATTGTCTGCTAATAGTGTATGAAGGTGGATGCCGCCTTCCGTTAAGTTCAATAGGAAAACTGCTTTTTCTTCGTTAACTTTCTTGATAAATTCTTTTACTTCATTCCGGTTAGACACCATGATGGATGCACTAAGTTCGCCGTATACAGGATGTGCAATTTTAACGTCTTTAACAGTAACCCCGTTATCGACGAGGATGTTCAGTTCCTCTTCGGTCTGTTCCGGAGTATGGCGACATACAATCGTCTTTTTCATTTTTCCAGGAATTTCTTGTACATGCATATATACGTAACCTTGGCTTGTGGAAATAATTGGTTCATTTCGAGCCTTCAAAAGTGTAATATCGCTGACGATAACTTGCCGGCTTACATTAGTCATTTCTCCAAGTTCTCTTCCCGGAATCGGCTTATTGGTAGTTCGTAATGTTTGTACAATAAACTCCAGACGAGCTTCTCCCAATATTTTTTCATTTTCATTCACTTTAATCCCCCCTTGCACTGTCACTTTTTCATCATTGGTGCATGGATTTTCTGTGCAATCTGAACGAGCTTATCCGTTAACGCATCGATGCTCTCCAAAGTTGTTCCGCTGCCAAAAGAAATTCTTATAAACTCCTTTGCTTTTTGCAAATCAACCTGTAACGCTATCAACACTTTCGATGCATGCTGCTGTCCAACCTTGCACGCACTTCCAGTTGAAATAGCAAATCCGTGTCGATTCAATTCTAGCATAACCAACTGGCCCTCCACGTTTTTTATCCCAAGTCCGATGATTTGAGGAAGTTGTTGATCTATATCATTCGACTGATAAACCGTAAATAATTCCGAATGTTTCATAATTTTTTTTAGAAAAGCGTTCCGAAAGGCTCTGTATGTTTCTTGGTGAGTCAATGTTTCTTCCGTTTGTTTAGCTGCTGTTACAAATGCCGCAATACCAGGAACGTTGACTGTACCGCCTCTGAAGCCTGATTCGTGGACGAGTCCTGGGAAAACTGGGACAAGCCGATGGCGTGGATGGATGTACGCTACCCCAACACCTTTTGGTCCGTATACTTTATGGCTCGAAACTGTAAAGCTATCCACGATTTTTGCGACCTTCTTCAAATCTATTTTCCCAAAAGATTGCACACAATCACTATGAAAAAGAATAGAACGTTCCTTTAAGATCGCAGCAATTTTATCAAGCGGTTGCATCGTGCCAATTTCCGGATTGATATGTTGCACGCTGACTAGAATCGTATTACTTGTTAACGCTTCTTCCAATAATTGAAGATCGACAAATCCTTCTTTCGTAAACGGGATTGCCGTCACTGTAAATCCGTCCTCTTTTAAATAGTCAAGTGCCGAATCAACGGAAGGGTGTTCACCTAAAGTTGTAATAATATGTTTTCCTCTATGTTTATTCGCTTTAGCAAGCGAAATGATAGACAATAGATTACTTTCTGTACCACCAGAAGTAAAATATACCCCAGCTGATTCCACACCTAGCATATTGGCAAGTTCTTCACGGCAAAAAGCGAGCATATTTTGCGCTACTCCTCCTATTTCATGTAAGCTGCTTGTATTTCCAAAACACTCTTGAGAAATTTTCCCATAAACATGTGCTGCCTCCGGATGTAATGGTGTCGTTGCTGCATAGTCGAAATAATGCAATGATAATTCCCCCAGATAAAAGTATAAATTCATCTTGCCATAGTTTTTGAAATGTGTAAAGATAGGTGACAAGACACCCGCTATTTTTGGAGGAATGAGAGTGAAAATGTACAATTGCATCATTGTCGGGAGTGGAATTGCTGCTATGCAGCTTGCGAATCACCTAAACAACAAGTCTCGCGTACTTGTTATTACAAAGTCTACGAGACGGGCGAGTAATTCATATCGAGCTCAAGGCGGTATTGCAGCTGCAATTGGAAAAGAAGATACACCGTTTTTTCATTATGAAGATACGATAAAGGCAGGATGTGACTACCATAACGAACAGGAAGTCCGTGTACTCGTTGAAAATGGTCCTGCACTCATTGAACAGTTGAAAAACGCTGGACTTCCATTTGATAAAGATGAAATCGGGCAATTGGCTCTAGGGATGGAAGGCGCTCATAGTCGAAAACGAATTGTTCACTGCGGAGGTGACGCCACCGGAAAACATATGATGGAACATCTCATCGCTTCGATAAGACCGACGATTGATGTAATAGAAAATCGTTTTGTTTACGAGCTCATGATTCACCCTGATTCAAAAAAGTGTATTGGTATTAAAGCGAAAGATCCAGATGGCAATAACGAAGTGTATTTTAGTGACAATGTCGTTCTAGCTGTCGGTGGAATAGGTGGATTATTCTCTTACACATCAAACGATTCTTCTGTTGCAGGAGATGGGGTTGCATTGGCATATCGAGCAGGTGCAGAAATTACAGATATGGAATTCATTCAATTTCATCCAACCCTACTCTATATAAACGGGAAAACAGCAGGATTAGTATCTGAGGCAGTAAGGGGTGAAGGGGCCCGATTGATAGATCAATCAGGAATTGCCTTGATGAAAGGGAAGCATTTACTTGAAGACTTAGCGCCACGTCATATTGTCGCGAAGGAAATATTTCATCAACGTGCGACAGGAAACGATGTCTACTTGGACATTTCAACTATTCACCAATTTGAAGAAAAATTTCCGACGATTACAGCGCTGTGCTCCGTGAACGGGATTTCAATAGAAAGCGGGAAAATTCCGGTAGCTCCCGGCTGTCATTTTCTTATGGGTGGAATCGCCGTCAATTCAGTTGGTCAAACCTCCATTGATGGCCTTTACGCAATTGGTGAAACGGCAGCAACAGGAGTTCACGGGGCGAATAGACTTGCCAGCAATTCCTTGTTGGAAGGTCTTTATTATGGGAAGAAATTGGCGGTTCATTTGAATGAACAGATAGATATGAATGAAACTGGTGTTACTTCTTTTTATCCAATAAAAACATCATCTCTAAACATACCCGTATTCCCAAATAAAGAGGAAATACAAGAAAAAATGATGGCCTACGCTGGGATTATTCGAACACATTCGGAACTTGAGCTACTCAAAAAGTGGCTAAGCGAATACGATTATCCGAGCTTCATGGCTAATTCATTCGATGAATGGAGTATCGATAACATCCAAAAACTATTCATGCTTCAAACTGCAAAGCTTGTAGTAAATGCTGCATTGCTTAGAGAAGAAAGCCGCGGTGCGCATAACCGGAAAGATTTTTCTATGGAGAATAAACGATGGGGGCAATTACATATTGTCCAGTCAAAAAAAGGAATTGAAATGAGGGAACGACAACGTGAACACACTGAAATTGAAATCTATGCTTGAACACTTTTATATAGAGGACATTGGAGACAATGATCTTTCCAGTGATTTTTTATTCCCAGAAGAAGTGACTGGTGAATTGAGTATCATCGCGAAAACGGATGGTATTTTTTGCGGTAAGAAAGTGATTGAAGAAGGATTGCGAGTTGTTGATCATTCATCAACCGCTATCTGTCATATAGAGGATGGCGAGCAGATTAGAAAAGGGACCGTAATCGCTACTGCGAAAGGACCTGTACGTAGCTTGTTAAAAAGTGAACGTGTCATATTGAATCTGATCCAACGAATGAGTGCCATTGCGACCGAGACGCATAGAATTGTGGAAAAGATCAAAGGAACGGGAACGAAAGTGTGCGACACACGAAAAACGATGCCAGGCTTACGCATGCTCGATAAATACGCTGTCCGTACAGGCGGCGGATTCAATCATCGCAACGGATTATATGATGCTGTTATGTTGAAGGATAATCATCTTGCTTTTGCAGGGTCCATTACAAAAGCCATCGAAGCTGTGAGAGTTACTATTGGTCACACCGTCAAAATTGAAGTGGAAATAGAGACGTTTGAACAACTGCAAGAAGCGATTGCAGTTAATGCGGATATTATTATGTTCGACAATTGCACACCCGAAACAATTAAAGAATGGAAGAAGTTTGTTCCAGAAACAATCATTACGGAAGCGTCCGGAATGATCACGAACGATACGATTCGTGATTATGCAGAAGCTGGTGTTGACTATATTTCATTAGGCTACTTGACACACTCTGTCAAAGCTTTAGACATTAGCGCGAACGTAACAATTAGTACAAATTAATGGAGGGATCGACTTGTCTATCTTGCACTATTTCGAAGAGAAAAAGAGCGGTACATTACCCGAATCGTACAGGAACTTATCACGTGAGCAAATGGAAACACGTATTGCGGAGATCAAGCAGCAACTTGGCGAAAAACTTTTCATCCCAGGGCATCACTACCAAAAAGATGAAGTAATTCAGTTTGCTGATACATCTGGCGATTCCCTGCAACTGGCGCAGATTTGCGCTGCCAATGAAAAAGCAGAGCATATCGTTTTTTGCGGCGTCCATTTTATGGCGGAAACCGCTGATATTTTGACGACGGATTCGCAGAAAGTGTATTTACCCGATATGCGTGCAGGTTGTTCAATGGCCGACATGGCGAACATCTTCCAGACGGACCGTGCATGGGATACATTGACAGAAACATTTGGAGACACAGTCGTACCACTTACATACGTCAATTCAACCGCAGCAATTAAAGCCTTCGTCGGTAAAAATGGTGGCGCAACTGTGACTTCATCAAACGCTCATCAAATGGTGAAATGGGCATTCACACAAAAGGAACGCATCTTGTTCTTGCCAGACCAACATTTAGGCAGAAACACTGCATATGATATCGGCATTCCACTTGAGCAAATGGCTATTTGGGATCCGATAAACGATAAACTCGTCTTTGAAGGAGCAATCGAAGACGTTAAAGTGATCTTGTGGAAAGGACATTGCTCTGTCCATGAAAAATTCACCGTCCAAAATATCAACCATGTACGTGAAACATATCCCGACATGCGTATTATCGTACATCCCGAATGCTCACGGGAAGTCGTTTCATTATCGAACGACAGTGGTTCTACAAAGTACATCATTGATACAATGGAAAAAGCAGCACCAGGCAGCCAGTGGGCAATTGGGACGGAAATGAATCTCGTCAACCGCCTTATCCAACAGCATCCAGACAAACAGATTATTTCGTTGAATCCAAGTATGTGTCCGTGTTTAACTATGAACCGAATCGATCTTCCTCATCTACTTTGGAGCCTGGAAAGCATTGTAAACAAAGAAGAAGTGAATGTTATCAAAGTAGACGAGCTAACTGCAAAAGATGCTATTACGGCACTAGAGCGGATGTTGGAAAGAGCATGAAAATGTAAAGTAGGCACAGGTTCTGAAATGAACGGCACTAAAAAAAGTGTAATTGTAATAGAGTTGCTAGGATTTAGCTCATTGGCATTTGCTTTTCCCGAAGGAATCTCATACCGCCGTGATAAATCCTATTATATGCAACAAATAGGTGAACTCGAATTTTCACCTAATTCTTATGATCCTCTTTTCATAACAATAATGCCTTTGCCAAACCGTAGATAATTCTTCCATCATTAAGATAAGCCGCAAGAAGAACATACTCTCTTTTTCTTCTTGCGGCTTATAATTTATTCAACTAATTATGAAAAGCCAATGCCCCTTTTTCCTCGTAAGTCACATAGCATTCTCCGTCTTTTAGCATGATAATCGTTTCGATCCAACCATCTGCTAGTAGCTTTTGCTTTTTTTCTGTGTCAGCCATGTTGATTTCCAACTCTTCATCACCGGATTCCCGCTCTTCATGGAGTTTTTTATAAAATACGTAGCGTAATATATTTGGTTGTCCTTAGCTATCTTTTTACATATACGAACCTTTTTCCTCGTAAGTCACATACCATTCATTCTCTTTTTGCAAAATACCTGTTCCGATCCAACCTTCTGCTAGTAACTGCTGTTGTTTTTCTGTGTCTCCCATAAGAATTTCCAACTCTTCGCTACCGGCTTCCCGCTCTTCATGGAGTTTTTTATAAAATACGTAGCGCAACATGTCTGCGTATTTATTTTTCAATGCACCGATGACCATACCTTGGCTTAACTTGTCTTTTAAACTTGCTATATTAAATGGTGCGACTGTTGCGCATACATGCGTATACGGAGATGCATCTAATAGTTCCATTACGATAGCTCCAAGTTTTTTTTGTAAACCAAATCCACGGTAGTCTGGGTGCACATTTGTAATTTCTTGATAGACAACTTGGCCTAATTGCGCTGTCTTCAGTCCGATATCATAACCAAGGTGATGTTCGTCTATTTCAGGTATCGCTAATGCGCGAAATGCGATTAACTTATCCTCTACGAATACACCTACCATTAGGCTTTTTGAAACAAAATCTTCGTATTCTTCCTTCGTTACTGGCGATAAAAAATCATTGTTTATTAGCGTTCTCAAAACAAGATCCTGGAGGAGTAAAATAGCTTCCACACTGTCTTTTTCCAATAAACGAACTACATAATCTTTTTCTCCGAGCTTACCTGTCCATTCTTTCATTTAAATACCACTTACTTTCGTCTGGAATACAGTTAGCTCTTGTAATATAGACTCGTCTACATCTACTCCAAGTCCCGGGCGTTCATTTAACTGAATGAAAGGCACGTCATAGTGTAGATTTCCAATATCTTTCGAGAATTTTAACGGACCTGTTAACTCGACACTTGTAAATGCTTTTTTCGAAAATGCTACGTGGAATCCTGCTGCTGATCCAATCGAAGACTCGACCATGGAGCCAATTTGACACTCGATTCCTGCCATTTCTGCCATATGAGCTAGCTTCATCGCTGGATAAATACCTCCGCATTTCATGAGCTTAATATTTACTTTATGAGCTGCTTGCTTCTCGATTAGTTCGCGCATATCGCGGAATCCTCTTAAACCTTCGTCCATCATAAGAGGTGTGCTTGTTTTTGCTTTTACTTCAACCATTCCATTGAAATCATCCGCAACTACAGGCTGCTCTAGCCAGTCTAGTCCCAAATGCTCTAATTGACGCATTGCGGTAATCGTATTTGCACTGTTTTTCCAGCCTTGGTTTACATCTACACGAATTGCAATGTCTTTTCCTACTCTTTCGCGTACAGCTTGGATACGTTCTACATCGGCTTGAACTTCTGTTCCCACTTTCATCTTAAACGATGCATAGCCTTCTTTCATACGGCTTTCCGCTTCTGCTGCCATCGATTCAGGTGTGCCGATGCTTAAAACATGTGTGATCGGGAACTTCTCGTGGTAACGCCCACCTAGTAATTGATAGACCGGTACCCCTAATTTTTTTCCTACTACGTCATAGCAAGCAATATCAAGAGCCGCTTTTGCAGCAGGTGCTTGATAGACCGCTTTGTCCATTTTTTCATGTAGACGTTCAAATTCCATTGGATTCTCGCCAATTAGCAACGGTGCTAATGTGTTTTGTAGTAGTGCATATGTTGCTTCCCACGTTTCGCCCGTTACGTGCTCATCCGCAACTGCTTCGCCGTATCCGACAAGCCCATCTTCTGTCGTTAGCTTGACGATAATCGAAGGCATATCATCGTAAGTATGGTAACTAATGATAAATGGATCTACTAAAGGTAATCTTATGGCGAATATTTCTATTTCTTTAATTTTCATTTTATTTTCCTACTTTCTTTACAAGTTTTTATTTTATCGTTATAGTTGTCGTTAAATAGACGTTAATGTTACAAAAAAAGGGGATTTCTTATGGATATTAGAATAGCTGTACTAGGCTCTGCAAACTTTATCGACCGATTAAAAAACCTGGAACATGAATTAGTTTCTACTCGTTTGGATTATTATATCTATCAATCGCCTATTGATGCAACCGAAATAGTAAAAAACATCAAACCTTGCGATGTCGTATTTTTCTCTGGTTCCCTTCCATACATATATGCAAAAGAGGCAAGTAAAAAGTTACCTGTACCGACCCATTATTTAAAACAGGATGAAACAGTGATTACAACAACGTTATTATCCGTTTATTTTTCTAATAATATTCCGATTGAACAGCTTTCGATTGACTTAATCGAACCACAATTAATACAAAATGTATTGGAAGATATCGGGCAACAGAAACAGTATCCACATATGCTAAAAATCGAACCTACTTTCCAATTAAAAGAGGTCGTAAAATTTCATGCTGAATTACACCAAAGCGGAAAAACTGCCCTTGCAATCACGAGTATTCATGCCGTATTTAATGCGTTGCAAGACCAAAATATTCCTGTAATTCGGATGCTAGATTCTAAAAACTTTATCTTAAAAGGACTAGAAGATGCGAAATCTATAGCGCTTTTAGCAAAGAGCGAGTCCGCGAAAATTGCTATTGTATTCATCCAATCAAAAGAAGTAATTCCAGAAGACACATTAAAGAAAATAGCTGGCACGATTCAAGCTAATCTCGTCCAATCAGCTAATCATTTATATACATTCTTTTCTACACAAGGCAATGTGCAGCTAGCACTTGAAAATAATACCGTCCAACATTGGATTGACCTTGCTTCGGCCCCTATAAAAATAGCATTCGGCTATGGAAAAACAGTGATAGAAGCAACACAAAATGCAAAAGATGCTTTGCCGTATGCAGCTGAGAACACTGCTTATTTATTAACCGACCATAAAGAATTACTTGGTCCATACCCAAATAACAAACAGCAAGTACGCTTGAAAACAAATGATCCGAAACTAGTTCAAATAGCAAAAGAAACGACGATGAGTCCCGCAAATTTGTCCAAAATCATGCAATTTAGTCGTTCACATAGCTCTGTTGAGTTTACGGCGAATGATTTAGAAGTCTATTTACAAGTGAGTAGACGTACGACAGAACGATTATTAAAAAAGCTAGTGGATCACGGGTATGCCCGGGTTGTTGGGGAAGAAATGACTTACCAACAAGGACGCCCCCGTTCTATCTATGAATTTAGTTTTCCTACTTATTAATGAAAAGGAAAGTTCAATAATACTGAACTTTCCTTTTTCCTTTATACTTCCATCGCTTCTTTTTGTTGTAAAGCTACTATTTCTGCTTTCGATAACTTCTGGATGGTGAAACCAGTTACTGCATACCCAATAGATAACAACGGAACAACATAATTTAGTACAGCGTATGGAGCGTACTCAAATGCCCCAACCCCTAGTGTCCCTAATATGAAGACACCACAAGTATTCCAAGGGATGAATACAGACGTTAACGTTCCACCATCTTCTAAAGCACGCGAAAGGTTTTTCGAATGTAATCCCATTTTTGTATAAGCAGTTGCAAACATTCGAGATGGTACAACAATTGAAATGTATTGCTCGGAACATGTTGCATTTGTAGCAAAACAAGCTAGTATCGTTGATGCAACTAGCGAACCAGCTGATTTCGCTAATTTTAATATTTGGTTCATCATGGATTGTAGCATACCAGAATACTCTAAAATCCCTCCAAATGTCATCGCAACAATTGTCATTGATACTGTGTACATCATCGAATCTAAACCACCACGATTAAACAAATCATCAACCATCGCATTTCCAGTTTCAATAACAAATCCACTTTGAAGTGCTCCTATTGCTTCTCCAATAGTCCCACCTTGTACTAGTACTTGTGCTATTGAACCAAGGATAATTCCTATAACTAATGCAGGAATTGCTGGAACCTTTCTGGAAACAAGTACAATAACCGCTATTGGTATTAACAGTAACCATGGAGAGATGACAAAGCTTTTTTCTAGCATGAAAATCGTTTGTTGAATACTCTCCTGATCTATATTGCTTTCTTTATATTTCATCCCAAGTAAACCATATACTGTTAAGGCAATAATGACTCCTGGAACTGTAGTAAATAGCATATGACGAATATGTACAAACAAATCAGTACCTGTTAAACCTGCCGCTAAATTCGTCGTATCTGATAAAGGGGACATTTTGTCACCAAAATAAGCTCCTGAAATAACAGCACCAGCAATAATAGGTGCCGGAATCCCCATGCTAAGTCCAATCCCCATTCCAGCAACGCCGATTGTTCCCATCGTGGACCAAGAACTACCGATAGCCAACGCAACAATCATACATATTACACAAATCGTTATTAAAAAAAATGCCGGCGTTATTATTTTCAGACCATAAAAAATCATCGTTGCTACCACGCCGCCGCCAATCCAAGAACCGATCGTTAATCCTACTAACATAATAATAACGACCGCTGGTAATGCTAATTTAATTCCCTTGTACATCATTTCTTCAATATCATTCCACTTAAAACCATGCTTCCACGCTACTAATGCAGCAACGGATGTCCCAATGATCAATGGTATATGCGGTCCTTGCTCTAAAACAACGACTGCTACAATCATACATAAAATCATCACAAGCAATGGAATCATAGCCCATAGCAAAGACATTTCTTTTTTAGAAACTACTTTCTCTTTTTCTCCCATACAAAATCCCCCTTAAGACTATGTAGACAATTTAGAATCGTCGCTAAATAGTCGTTAATAGGATAATTTTATAGCTTAACTAATTTATCGTCAATTGTTTTTAGCACTATTTGAAAGCGTTTTCGCTATAACTTTTGCACCAATTGCAAGTGCCCCGTAGTTAAACGTCATATTCGGATGATGTAAACCTGGTGCTAGATCTGCTCCAATACCAATCATTGCAGCTTTCACTTCGGGATGTCTAATCGTATAAAAGTGAAAGTCATCGCTTCCAGAAGTAATCACTTCTTCTGCGAGGTTTTCCATTCCCACTACTTCGATAATTCCTTCTCTCGTCATAGCTGCTGCATCTTTGGAAACTTCGGCTCCTGGCGTGATGTCTTCCCATTCCCACTCTATTTCTATATCAAATAATTGTTGAATGGCGTGTAAGTCTTTTTCAATTTGGTCTTTCATTTGAAATAAAACAGCATTTTTTTGTGCACGTGCATCAATTGAAAATGTTGCAGTACCCGGAATAATATTCGCATTTTCTCCACCTGCTTGAATTTTTGTCAGTTTCGCAGAATACGCTTCGAATGGGGAGAAATAAAGATTTTTCAGTGCTTGATGAATGGCTACTGTCACATCAATGGCATTTTTCCCTTGATGTGGGCGTGCACCGTGCGCATCAATTCCACTAATTTTTCCTTCTAAAAACATCGCTGCTCCGTGATGAATTGCCGGAGATACTTTCCCGAAAGGAAGCTCTTCAATTGGACGTAAGTGCACACCAAATAAATGCGTCACGTCTTCCAACGCCCCTCGATCAATCATCGCATTTGAACCATTTCCTTTTTCCTCTGCTGGCTGGAATATAAAGCGGATGCGCTTATTTAGCTTTTCATCTTTCAGTAATAATAAAGCTCCTAAAACCATGGAAATATTCGCATCGTGTCCGCATGAATGATTGGCACGAAATTCGCCATCCACTTCTTGCCAAAGTGCATCGATATCCGCACGAACAGCAATGACTTCGTCGCCTTCTCCAATTTCAGCCAGTAACCCCGTCACATCATCGAAACGGCGATATGACACTTGTAGCGCATCTAAAATTTCTGCAAGTTTATTCGTTGTTTCGTATTCCTTCCAGCTAATTTCCGGGTATTTGTGGAAATGATCAAACCATTGTAATATTTGCGATTCTACATTCATTTTTTACGCTCCTTATTTTTCGATAATTTCACATACTCGTCCTACTTGTCCGTCGGTTAATCGAACTTTTATGCCGTGTGGATGGAAGGATGAGTTTGTAAGCAAGTCCTTCACGATACCTTTCGTTTTTTGACCTGTTCGTTGGTCTTTTTTCAAAATAATATATACTTCTAATCCTGGTTTAACGTCTTTTCTATTTTGTCCGTTCATCATGATTCACCTCTTTTTGTATCTTATCATTTCCATGCTATATATACACTGTTATGCAAGACAAGTAGTTCAATAAATACAGCAAACAATACCAATCATAACTATAATTTTTTGAATTTTACATTGACGAAGTCACCCTGGTCAAGTATAGTGATTTACATTAATAAAAATGAAATAATTTTTATCTCTCATGAAGAGTAGCAGAGGGACTGGCCCGTTGAAGCTCGGCAACCAACCATATGTTTAAGTGTGGAAAGGTGCTAAATCCTGCAAAACGATACCGTTTTGAAAAATGAGAGAGGACGTTTGCATATCTTCAAATTGCTAATGAACCTCTCATCTATGAGAGGTTTTTATTATATCTACAACAAACAAGAAAACAACAGATAGGGGAATAATGATGAAAAAGTGGTTATTTACAGGATTACTCATTTTAGTTTTAACAGTACTCGCTGCTTGCGGTGGTAAGGAAAAATCAGAGGAAGCAAATGAAGACTTATTAAGTGACGGTGTTCTAACAGTCGGCGTAACTGCTGGACCCCATGAAGAAATCGTTGAAAAAGTGAAAGAACTGGCAGAAATAGATGGTCTAAAAATTGAACTACAAGTGTTTTCTGACTACGTAATGCCTAATGTTGCTTTAGCCGAGAAAGAGATTGACTTGAATATTTTCCAAACGATTCCTTTCTTTGAACAAATGAAAAAAGACCGTAATCTGGATCTCGTTGCTGTAGGTAAAACAGTCACTTTCCCAATGGGCATTTACTCCAATCAAGTAAAAGATGTTAACGAACTGCCAGATGGTGCGAAAATTGGATTGCCAAATGATCCAACACAAGGTGGACGTGCACTAATGCTATTTGAAAGTGCCGGTATGATTAAGATCAAAGAAGGTCTAGACACTAATGCTACAATCCATGATATTACAGAGAATACGAAGAACTTCCAATTTATTGAACTTGATGCAGCACAAATTCCCCGTCAATTGAATGAACTTGAAGCTGCAGCTATTAATACGAACTTCGTAATAGATGCTGGTCTATCGCCAGCAGATGATTCCATTTTTATTGAGTCAAAAGATTCTCCATTCGTGAACATTATCGCTGCCAGAACCGAATCAAAAGATGAAGAAGTAATTCAACAATTTGTCGATTTGTATCGTTCGGAAGAAGTGAAACAATTTATCGAAGAAAGATTTGATGGATCCCTCATTCCTTCTTGGTAATAAAATGACTTTCTTCTATCGAACATTCCAAGCTGGAAGTAGTACTAGTAAGAAAAAGAAGCGAATATTGTTTTAACTATTAACGATTCCGGTTTAATATATTTGAGTACAGATTTGTTTGAGATGTAATATTCATAAGATTTTTCTTAAAATAGATTAAAAACCACCAATTTTTGGTGGTTTTCGCTTTATATTTCTCACACTAAGGGTACGTTTGTTCAATAAGAAAAAAGGGTTGCCTAAGCAACCAAACCTCATGATTTTTAACTAAAGCCCCCTTTATTTGAAGTAGAAATTAGACGCTTGTTCCACAATGACGCCCAATTATGGGACAAGATAAAACTTAAATCTCTTTCTGTCTTTTTAACATAATAAGGAATAAATCCAAGATTTTTTATCCAACAAAGTATCCTTTTTATATTCATTATAACTTTTGTTTATAGCTCAGGTAATTTAGATCATTAGAAATAATCTCATTTTTTCTTATTCAACCTGGTTGTTTTCTTGTTTAATTTGATCTATCCTCTTTTTTCCCCATTCATACATCATCTCCACGATTGGTAATAACGTCATCCCTAGTTCAGTCATTGAATATTCTACTTTCGGTGGAATTTCTGGAAACACTTCTCTATGAACAATTCCATCTTCCATCAGTTCACGTAATTGGTTTGTTAATATCTTATGAGATATTTTCGGAAACAGTCTTTGAAGTTCGCTGAAGCGATGTGGTCCTTCTACACCTAAATGCCACAAAATAACAACTTTCCATTTCCCACTAATAATCGATAAGGTAAGTTCTTTTTCACAATGATAATCCTGCTTTATTATTCTCTCTTTTATCTCTTCTCTTAATTTATCCGACATAGAGCTAACTCCCTTTCATATAAGTAAGTAACCTTTTGGTAACCTCCGCACAAAAAAGTGCATTCTTCACAATGTAGAAAACCTTAAGTAGAATGAAGTTAGTATTAAAGACAAATCTTTATCTATTTTAGGCGGCAAACATTTATGAGTAAAACAATGTTATTAATTATATCACCAGAGTAGTTTTATCAAACTCACCTTACTTAATTATTAAAATGTTTTAGTTTAATACACTTTATTTCGTCTAAAATAAAACTATCCCATCTAAAGGAGCAAAAAATATGCAAACGATCGCAGGAAAAGTGGCGTTAATTACAGGTGCAGGACGTGGAATTGGACGCGCAACAGCACTAGCTTTTGCCAAAGAAGGTATTCACGTAGGTCTTGTTGGACGTACGCTTGATAACTTACAACAAGTAGCAGAGGAACTTAAACAGTATGATGTGAAGGTAGCATACGCTTGTGCAAATGTAGCAGATTTAAATTCTATCACAGCAGCAGTTGAATCGATTCGTGGCGAGCTTGGCGCACTCGATATTTTAGTAAACAATGCCGGCATTTCAAAATTCGGTAGCTTCATGGACTTAACACCTGAAGAATGGACAAATATTATCGATGTCAACGTAAAAGGTGTGTACTACACAACACGTGCGGTATTACCAGAAATGATAGAGCGCAACACAGGAGACATCATTAATATCTCATCAACAGCTGGTCAGAAAGGGGCACCTATTACAAGTGCATACTCGGCTTCAAAAGCTGCAATTATCGGACTAAGTGAGTCATTAATGCTTGAAGTACGTAAGAAAAATATTCGTGTTACAACGTTAACGCCAAGTACGGTTGCAACAGATATGGCTGTCGAGCTAAACTTAACAGACGGCAATCCAGAAAAAGTGATGCAAGCAGAAGATTTAGCAGACTTAATGGTTGCACAGCTAAAACTTCATCCACGTGTTGTATTAAAACATGCTGGACTATGGTCGACGAACCCTTAATAGAACTATTCGAAATATCAAGGCGCTATCTGATCTATTTTGGATAGCGTCTTCCATTTTTAGATTAATATGCTCTAATAGCGGTACTGCCAACCCGTCTATCACATGGCCAACATCACGAGCATACGTTCAATTATTGAATCCATTCCATTACAAACAGTTTTTGTTCCTTCGTATTGGAAATTGCAAGTATGTAGCTATTATCTTCTCCTAATTTATAAAAGAAACTATCATAAATATTATAAGTCACTGGATACGCTTGAAATAATCTTTTAATATTTTGCGCATCATTTATATTAGTCACACTTTTTAGAAAGTTTTCAAAGGGGTTTGAAACTGTATCAAAGGTTTCTCTATTAATAGGTGTCCAACCATCTTTCTCCTTCAACTTATTTTCAATAGACCTATAATGAAGAACAATAAAGGTCTCCCCTTCACTTGGAAAACCACCACTTGTATTAAATCTGTTTCTATCTTACTTGGTCTAGGGGCCACAAAGTCCCAATTCAATTTCCATTCAATAGATTGTGAAAAATAATTCCAATCAAAGATTACAAACCCTACCAACACTAGTGAAATTGTGATCTAAATGATTGTTTTATTTTTATATAATTTATCCTCTATTCCGAAATGGAATTACCATTTTATCGTTTCTCTCCGAAATTTAGTGCTCTAAATTAATATTCTCCATTCAATCGAAAAGTTCCTTGTACTGTTAAACTGTCGGTCTTATTTAAGTACATCCCTCTCAAATGTATAAATTTGGATTGTAATTTTTATTGACTAAACCATATGTAGTAGTTATTATAAAAAAACAATGTCGAATTATGTCGTATAATGTTGGGAATATGGCCCAAAAGTTTCTACCAAGCCACCGTAAAGGGCTTGACTACGAGTTAATTGTTATATGGATGAAGGATTCAAACCCTTCCTCCGTATTTACATATGCCCTAGTCAACGCTCCGGTAGAAATCGGAGCGTTTTTTTCGTTTAGGAAATAATTCTTTTCAAGAATGTTAAAACTAAAATGCGAAATGGTATGCCAGGCATTCGTAAGTAGTATAAATTAAATTCAATACGAGAGGATCGATGAGTAATGAAAAAGAAAATATACTTTAATCATGATGGAGGCGTTGATGATCTTGTTTCGTTGTTTTTATTAATGCAAATGGACAACGTTGAACTAACTGGTGTATCCGTCATTCCAGCTGATTGTTATTTGGAACCTGCGATGTTTGCCAGCCGAAAGATTATGGATCGCTTTGGACATGGTAGTCTTGATGTAGCAGAATCAAATTCTCGCGGAAAAAATCCATTCCCAAAAGATTGGCGTTTGCATGCTTTCTTTGTTGATGCTCTGCCGATTTTAAATGAATCCGGTAAAATTGATACACCAGTAGCTGAAAAACCAGCACATCTTCATATGATAGATGCCATTCACGCATCGGCTGAAAAAACAACCCTTCTATTCACTGGCCCACTTACAGATCTTGCTCGCGCATTAGATGAAGATCCTTCAATTGAGGAGAAAATTGAACGACTTGTTTGGATGGGTGGTACATTTCGTGAAACAGGAAATGTGGAAGAGCCCGAACATGATGGTACAGCTGAATGGAATGTGTTCTGGGATCCTGAGGCAGCAGGGCGTGTATGGGAAAGCAGCATAGAAATTGATTTAGTGGCTCTTGAAAGTACAAGCCAAGTACCACTTACGGAAGATATACGTAAACGCTGGGCATCTGAACGTAAATATTTAGGTGTTGATTTTATTGGTCAATGTTATGCGATGTGCCCACCACTGGTTCACTTCACAACTAACTCCACATACTTTTTGTGGGATGTTTTAACTACAGCGTTTGTTGGTAATCCTGATCTTGTAAAAGTGAAAAGCGTTAATAGTATCGTTCATACAAATGGACCGAGTCAAGGTCGAACAGAAGAAACAGCTAATGGGCGTCCTGTAAATGTGGTTTATGATGTTGATCGCGACGCTTTCTTCGATTACATTACTCAGTTATCCAAAAAAGTAAACTAAATCGTCTAAATGTTAAATAACCGGTGAACTTATAAAAAGATAGGCGCCGTAGCTCAAGTAGGAGGAAGAAATGACAATTAAATCGCGCCTTAAAATAATGATTTTTCTACAGTTTTTTGTTTGGGGATCTTGGCTTGTTACGCTTGGATCTTATATGTTCAATACGTTGCATTTTTCTGGCTCAGAGGTTGGACTCGTTTATAGCTCCATCGGGCTAGCTTCTCTCATTATGCCAAGTCTTATAGGGATAATAGCCGACCGCTTTGTAAAGGCAAATAGATTATATGGAATTCTCCACTTTCTGGGGGCTATTTGTTTATTTTTTGCTGCGAAGGTCTCAGACCCTAGTCTTTTGTTTTGGGTAATGCTTTTTAATGCAATGTTCTACATGCCGACAATTTCTTTGGCGTATACCATTTCGTATTTTGGTCTAGAAAAAGAAGGGCACGATACAACGAAAACATTTCCTTCCGTTCGCGTTTATGGAACTGTTAGCTTTATCCTTGCCTTATGGACAATTAGTCTTTTCGGATTTGAGTTAAGTAATATGCAGCTATACATTGGAGCGGGAGCTGCTCTCTTACTTGCACTGTTTTCACTTGCACTGCCTGACTGTCCAACATCTACTGCTAAGAAGGACGCATCGCTAGTCAGTCGGTTAGGACTCGATGCACTCGTATTGTTTAAACAAAAGAAAATGGCTGTCTTTTTCATTTTTGCTATGTTATTAGGGGCTGCACTGCAAATTAATACCACTTTTGCTGACCCGTTTATACATGACTTTGCGTTAAATCCTAGCTTTAAAGATAGTCTTGCTGTTAAGTATCCTGCTATATTATTATCAATTGGACAAATTTCAGAAGTAGTATTTATTCTAGCCATTCCATTTTTCTTACGTAAATTTGGGATTAAGACAGTCATACTGTTAAGTATGGTAGCATGGACATTACGCTTTGTTCTCTTCGCTTTTGGAGAACCATCGGGCTTAGGATTTAGCTTATTACTATTATCCATGATTGTGTATGGTGCTGCTTTTGACTTCTTTAATATTTCCGGATCCATGTTTGTAGAGAAAGAAGTAGATAGTCGCATTCGCGGTAGCGCACAAGGCTTATTCATGACAATGGTAAATGGTCTGGGCACTTATTTAGGCGCTATCATTAGTGGAAAAATTGTGGATTTCTTCACAGTTGACGGCGTAAAAGATTGGCAAAATATTTGGTTAATCTTTGCGTCCTATACAATCGTTCTTGCCATTATTTTTGCCATAAGTTTTAAATACAAAAATGATCGTGATGTAATGAAAGATATAAATAAAACTGCTTGATAGGTATTTATACTAAGAGAACAGTATAGTTGAAAACTAAAATACTTTCTTAATATCCGGTGCCAAGTTTGTTGGTGCCGGATTTTATATTATTGTACTAATCAGTACTAACTCTTTTCCATGAGCTGTTTTTGGAAAATGTTATATGCACGTGCTATACTTATGAAGGATTTAATTGAAAAAGGAGTGTTTTGAATGACGAAAAAAGGTTATTTTTTAATGGATACTGGCGAAAAAATCGAATTTGATTTATACCCAAATGAAGCACCAAACACAGTTGCAAACTTTGAAGAGTTGGCAAACAGCGGATTTTACAACGGGGTTATTTTCCACCGTGTTATTCCTGGTTTTGTAAGTCAAGGTGGTGACCCAACTGGTACAGGTATGGGTGGTAGCGGCAAAACGATTAAATGTGAAACTGCTGGAAACCCACACAAACACGAAGCAGGTAGCTTATCTATGGCTCACGCTGGGAAAGATACAGGTTCAAGCCAATTCTTTATCGTACACGAACCACAACCACACTTAAACGGTGTTCATACTGTTTTCGGTAAAGTAACAAGCGGTCTTGAAGTAGCAACAGCTATGAAAAACGGCGCTAAAATGGAAAAAGTAGAAGTTTTTGACGCTGAATAATTAAAATAAGCAGCTACCTTTAGTTGGGTAAGCTGCTTTTTACTATGGTCAGAAAGTGTGGTGAAGATAATGACGCCATTATTTACTGGGAACTGGGTTGGTATTATTTCTACTGTGTGCTGGATTTTATGCTTTTATTTTACCTTAACCTTTTTCGAAAACTTACGTAAAGGTGACGAGCGGATTACAAAGCAATCTAAGTCCGCTGCAATCATTTTTTTATCATCAGCATTGTTGCTACCTGCCATATTTAATTTTTATTTGTTTGTACAGATGCATAACTGAAGCGTTTCTTTTGGAGACGCTTTTTTATATAAGTTTTCATTCTTGCTTATAAAAACGTTCGCCAGTTTTAGGATTATAATACACCCTCGTTTTCTCTCCTGTAACAGGGTCTATATTGACCTCTTCTGTTCGCTCAAAGCCTGCCGCCACTTTCGTTCCATGATTACGTCTAAACCGTTTGTCATAAATAAAATATCCTAGCAAAATAAAAGCGATAACCGCTATAATTTGCACAATATATATACCTACTACAACGAAGATTCCTGTCATAGTTTCTCTACAACAACTGCTGTTCCGTATGCCACAATCTCACTCATATTCTGACCAATTTCCCCCGAATCATATCGCATCATAACAATAGCGTTGGCATCCATAGAATGGGCATTTTTAATCATACGATCCATCGCTTCTTTTCTTGAGTCCTCTAACATTGCGGTGTATTGCTTGATCTCCCCACCTACTAATCCTTTTAAACCCGCCATAATATCTCCACCAAGTCCTCTGCTTCTCACAATTAGACCATATGCAGGACCTTTAACTTCTACTATTTTATATCCTTCTATTTTTTCCGTTGTCACTACTAACATATGAATCGCTCCTTTATTAAGCTAGTTTTTCTTGTTCTTAAACTATGATTATGTGTAACGCTATAAACTAAATGCGATGACTAAAATTAGGATAAGCGGTCCGAATAAGACAATCCAACTAAGCGGTCGCCCAAAATTGAGTGTCCACCCTATGCCAAATCGCTTTTCGACTAAAATGCTTGGATCATCTTTATTGATATAGATGATTCCACCTTTCCAATACTTATCATCATCAACAGCGATTTTATCTTCTAAACTTGGACTATCCTCTTCTATTTTCAAACGCGAACCACTTTGCCCTACCTTTACTATATATATACCTACTGCCAGAAAAGTTAGCACTAAAAAGACTAGTGGAAGTGCGAACATCACCCATGCAGATCCGATTTCTGGATGAATTGTTTGTAAATGAAAGTAACCCATCATTAATGTCATTGTTATAGCCATAAATAATGCAAACCAGCTACTATATTTACGGAACGCTAGTTGCTGTGAAACGGACGTTTTTTTATTTGCTGGATTGATCTTAGCCCCTGCAAACTTCATCCCTTCGCTCATCATAAGGAACATTCCCTGCATCACAAGTAAAATAAGCGGCATCGAAACGACACTGAAATACGTTTTCTCGCTAAATGCGTCCGGTTGCCCAGAAGGTCCCCAATGAGTAGGGATCATGTCTGGCATTTGAGCATATTTCATAAACGTGTAAATGATTAACCCTACCGTAATAATCATTGGAATAATAAACACGATACGTGGTATTAACTGGAGCTTCGCTTGAAATTGCAAGTCTACTACACGTACTTCCTTTTTGCCCGTCGTCCATCCTTGCTCCTCTTTCAGCCTTTTCACGCGTACATGCATCATGAAGTAATAGCCTAAGCCTATAAAAAGAATGCAAAATTGAACGCCAATACTAAAAAGCGATAATGTTTCTTCTGTCGGTGATTGTGTTAACGCCCAAATAATATAGACAGCAAGTAGGATAATCCCTAGTGTTAATACAACTGCTGTGTATCTTTTTTTATACGCTATGATTGTTTGTTCCTTAGCGTATTGCTCCGGTACATAGACGCCAAATGCTTCCGTTTGCTTAAGTAGTTTCGGCGTAAAAGCTTGTAATACGGTTATAAATAATAAAATAAATCCAAACAAGAAAACTATCATGATGACCCCTCCTTAATATGTTGCACGAGTTCCCGTACCATATCGACCATTTCTTCCTCCGAAAGTTTTAACACTAATCCTTCTGCTACTAATGGGCGAATTTGTTCTGCCAATCGTTGTTGTTCTTCGGCTGTTGCTTTTGGTATTCCATTTGGTTGTATAATTACGCCTGATTTTGCGACGATTTGTATAAATTCCTTCTCTTCTAAGTAATGATAGGCTTTATTTACTGTATGCATATTCATCCCTAAATCTGCTGCAAATGCTCGAACAGATGGCAATGAATCTCCTGGTTTTAACTCGCCCCTTGCGATTCCTTCAATGAGTTGCTGCGCTAGTTGTAAATAGATTGGCACAGATGAATTTGTTTGTATTTCAATGAACATGGTGCTACCTCCTCTATCTACCTTTGTTCTACTCCTAGTGTAACACATTTATTATTCATATGGCAGAGTCAAAACATCTTGTTTACCGGAGCTATGCATAAATGATAGTTTGAGCACAATATAAGCATAATGCGTAAAGAAGTGACCGCTGTGATTTTCGCTGCAGTCGTACGCTTTCCGCCGGGTAAGCGGTGAGCCTTCACCGCCGCTTTGGCGTACGTTGTGAAGTCTCATTTTGCTCAACAGAGGAACAAAGGCTAAGAGCGCCACATCTTGTGGCAACGCCTTCGTGACCAACATCCTGTTGGCCTCGGGAATCACCGCCTGCAGCGAAAATCAATGAAAAATGCTTAATTATCAGTGCAGGCTTGCAAAAAAAAAAAATATATTAGCCAGTGTTTCAATTGTATGCATCCAAAAAATGGATTAGAGCAATTAATTGGTCAGTGAAAGCAACTAGTTCTATTCGTAGAGCAACCAAATTACTAATGAAAGCAACCAAATTCTTAAAACAGCAAGTTTACTTGTAGTGAGACGACAAGGACTATGACTCGTTTTTTGTAGATGTTGCGCGCATGCACATCAACGTCATAGGTCTTCTAATCACCTAAGCATAAAAAAAGCCCCACCCACGTATGTGAGTAGGGCTAATCATCCTTTATTTCACTCTTAATACTTGTCCGATATAAATGGTGTAGTTAGCATCTAGACCATTCCAATCCTTAATTTGTTGTACCGTGCTACCATAAGTCTGACTTAATGAATAAACGGTATCCCCACTTTTTACAGTATGAAAAACTGCTGTGCTTTTCTTTGGAAGATTGAAACATTTTGCAATGCCATTCACATGACCTCGCGCTAGTGATTCAATGAAGGAAGATGTTTTTAACTTTGCCGCATCATTTGCATGATCAATAAATCCATTTTCCGTCAAAAGAGCCGGCATATTGGATTCACGTAACATATGAAAGTTTTCTTGTTTTTTACCACGATCCGTATAATTCACAAGCTTTAATATTTCTGCGTGAATCGTATTTTGATAAGTTGTAGTAGGTGCGCCTACTCCTGGGTATACATAATCCTCATAGCCTGTCCCACCACCTGCATTAATGTGAACGGAAAGAAGGAAATCAGCCCCCCAAGCATTCGCTGCATTTGTACGTTGCGCCAACGTCAAAGTCTGATCCCCGGTTCTACTCATTAATACACTTACATTGTTATATTCAGCAATCAAGATATCTTTGACTCTAGTGGCAATTTGCAATGTTAGATTTTTCTCCAGTAACCCATTTCCTACTGCACCTGAATCCGTTCCACCATGCCCTGCATCAATAAATACTTTTACCACCATTATCACCTCATATAAGTTTTGTATTACTAGCAAGAACCTTATACACCATTTTAATATATTACATAGCAATCACCACCTCAAAAGAAAAAGCCACCTGGAGGCAACTTATTTTGGTTCGATATAATTCATTGCTCTTTTGCTATCAGGTAATTTGTTTGTCGTAGGTTCTTGAATAATCCCCATTGTCGCTAATAATCCAAACACTATATTTATAAAAGCAAATATCCAGTCTTTCATTTCTTCGGTAATATGAAAATCTGTTAAACTAGCAGCATGAGCCCCTATCAAAAGTAGTTCAGCTAATAGAAAGATTTGAGCAATAAAACCTGTAACCCAAATCTTATTTTTGAAACGTACTTTCCAGTTAATCTTCATACTTATTGTGCCTCCTGAATAATTTTGAGATAATCAATTGTTTTGTGAGCATGTTTCGAGCTTTCCTCCACTCGTGCTACACGTTCTGCTATTACATCCATTTGCTTCTCATTTGCTTTCAAATCCATTCGAATTGACTCTACGCCATTACTAATAGTGTCTAGCTTCGTTTCAATAACTGCCGTTTTCGCAGCATCTGCTTTTACATCTTTGTCGCGATTACGACGAAATGTAAGCAGTCCTATAAACAAACCTATCATCGTGCAACCAATACCGATAAACGCCTCCATTTTGCACCTCCATTCAAGCTCTCTATCAAATAACTCTCTTCACTACTAGGTGGGTTTATACGTCACTCGTACGTCAGGAAACGAGAATTTTGACTTTGTCTTTTGCACGATCAATGTATTGTTGCACGGTTCTCTTCTTTAAATTCAGCTCCTCTGCTATTTCTGTGAGACTCATCCCGTATGCCATATGCATTAAATAGCATTGTCTTTCTCTATGAGAAAGTTCTGTTAAAATCGATATAATCTTCTGTTTTTGTTCTTCACTTAAACTAGTTCGCTTGGTGTCCAATTCAATCGTTGGAAATAGATCCATATCCAGTAATGCACGACGTTGGTATATAGACCGTTTATCAGCACCATGAAGATTGCCCGGTCTTCTTCCTTTTTTCATCCATTCAAGCGCGTAAGACATATCATCCATCATGCTATTAATAATTTTGAGATCTGTATTATCTTTAGGATTCATTGGATCTAATCGTTCCTTTAGGTGCTCCAGCTCTTTTTTATGATAGGAATATTCTTTTATCAATTTATCCCCCCAATTCAACATAGGAAACTCCTCCTTTTCTTTTAAAACCCTATAAAAAAAGAGGACAACAAAAGATCAGCAAGATGCTGAAATCGTTTGTTGTCCTCCAGATGACTGGTGGGACTATGATGATTTTTTCTACCCTATTTTAAAAATCCTCTCCTTCATTCCATTTAACACGCACGACTTTTCCTTGATGTGTCTTAATGGTCGTATCAGCGAATGCAGGTAGCTCTGTCATTTTTGCTGTATCTTTACTAATTACGACGATACATGGATTCGGAATTTCTTTTGTATTGAGATTGATATTACCTTTTGAATCTACTTCTACGTCTTTCATTCTCATCAATATCCTCTCCTCACTATTTCTGAAAATTAAAATAGAACATTAGTTCTTTTTCGTGGGATGAATCTATCATATTACTAACAGAAATCTCTGTCAACAAAAAAGTTCCTAAAACGGAACAAAAAATTTAAATTTGTTGCACTTTCGGAAATTTCGAGTTAGAATTCTAACCATAGATAATATGTAAGGAGATTACAGCTGTGAAGAACTTCGGAACATTATTAAAAGAGCTAAGACTGAACAGAAAACTCACTATTGAACAATTAGCTGATTCTTTAAATGCTAAATTTGATAGCAAAATTAGTAAGAGCTCTATAAGTCGTTGGGAAAATGGAGAAGCAGATCCTAAGTTGGAATTTGTTCGATTACTCGCAGATTTTTTTCAAGTTCCAGGTCAGTACTTCTTAGGAGAAGACTCTGAAAAAATCTTAGATAGCCAGAAAATCGTAACGATTGCAGCGCATATTGATGATGATGTCACGGTGGAAGAAATGGAAGACATTAAGAAATACATTGAGTTTATTAAATCGCAACGCGGATAAATGAGGTGTCTACATGACGTATGATCAACTAATAATGGAGTACCCACATATTAAAATTATTGAAAAAGTATTACCTAAAGGTCTCCCAGGTTTATATTACGATAATGTGATTGAAATTGATAAATTCAAAAATAAATATGAAAAGCATTGTATTTTAGCGGAAGAGCTTGGTCATTACGAGACGACCTATGGAGATATTACAGACTTAAATGATGTGAGAAGTGTAAAATTAGAGCAAATAGCTCGAAGATGGGGTTATGAAAAAATTGTCTCTTTGGATCAGCTCATTGATTGCTACGAAAAAAGACAAACAACACTAGATGAAGTATGTATAACTCTTGAAATCACTCCAGAGTATTTGAAAAACGTGATCGATTATTATGTTGAAAAATATGGTCTCTTTAAATTACACAAAGAGTACAAGATTACCTTTGACCCACTTAATATTAAGATGATAGAAAAAAAAGATTAAACTAAGCCTGTATATCATCTATTCCAGCTGCATTCTCATAAATTAGAAGGATGACTTAAAAGCTATTCTTCCTTTAAGTCATCCTTCTTTTATTCCTTAGAATTGTATTAGTCCATGTTGTTAGACTAATGAGGCTATGCTACTTCGGAAGAACAAGTAGTAAAACTTACTTTTTAAGCAATAGTTCGCCTTTTTCATAGTACTCTACCTTCATTTGCTCTGGCACCATCCCTCCACCAGTCGCCCATGCAATATGGGTTGCATTTTTCAAATTAATTTCATTTTTCGCTAGATGAATTGGACCTGTCATGCCAGCCAGTGCAGATGGTTCCAGTTGAATTTTTTCCGTGTCAGCAAGAAGTGCAAGCAATGTGTACATCTTTTCATCACTAATCGTAAAGCTACCACTTAAAAGTTGTTCTAGTGTTTTGCCGACAAATCCAGAAGGTCGACCAACTGCAAGGCCATCTGCATCTGTTTTATTGTCTAGGCCGATTTCATCTACTGCTATATCTTCATGTAAACCTGTCATCATTCCAAGCAGCATACAAGGAGAATTAGTCGGTTCGGCAAAGTAGCAATGAACATGATCACCGAACAAAAGTTTTAAACCGAATGCCACTCCACCAGGTCCACCACCGACACCACATGGTAAATAGACAAACAAAGGATTGTTTTCATCCACCTTTTTCCCTTGCTGCTCCAACTGATTTTTTAGCCTACTAGCCGCAACTGCATAGCCCATAAATAAGTCCGTCGAGTTTTCGTCATCGATAAAAAAGCATGTCCGATCTTTTTCCGCTTGTTTTCTACCTTCTTCCACTGCAACACTGTAGTCAGAAGCATATTCGATCACTTCTACCCCTTTTTCACGAAGCATGTCTTTTTTCCATTGCTTCGCATCGCTCGACATATGGACGGTCACGTGGAATCCGATTTTTGCACTCATAATTCCAATGCTAAGACCTAGGTTACCCGTTGAGCCAACTGCAATGGAATACCCTGCGAAAAATTCTCGCATTTCTTTATTTGCAAGAATAGCGTAGTCGTCAGTTTCCGTTAATAAACCTTCACGAATGGCCAGTGTCTCCGCAATTTTCAACACTTCGTAAATGCCGCCACGTGCTTTAATAGAACCGGAAATCGGCAAATTATTGTCGCATTTTAATAAAAGCTCTCCGTTGAAATCTGTTTGGAATAACTCCTTCATCGCAGCAGCCATTGCTGGAATTTCTACAAGTGGGGATTCAATGATGCCATTTGATTTCGCTGTTTCAGGAAAGGCAATTTGTAAATAAGATGCAAATCGATCTAGTCGATCGCTTGCGTCCTGTACCATTTCCTCTGTGACGGATATATTTTTCAACGCCTCTTCTGTTTTTATTAAATTTGGATTAAACCAAATTATTTCTTCTGCTTTTTTCATTTTTTCGATTAAAGGAAATTGCTCGATTAAGTTTTGTCTTGTCATAGTTGTCTTACCCTTTCTCTTATAAGCTGTACACATGTGTTATATCTGGTGAACGCTCGTCAAATTGAAATCCATTCGCGCGGTAAAATGCATCCGCTTTTGCCGATTCGGTTTTCGTTGTAATTTCGTTGAATTCACCCTTAGCATGGACGAAAAGCGCTTGGAAAAGTTCTCTTCCGATTCCTTTTCTGCGATAGGATGGTAGTGTATAAGCTCTTTGTAGCCTTGCAGCATCTGTATTTTTTGTATTTCGATTTAATCCTCCAATTGCTACAATTTCTTCCCCATCCCATGCACCAAATAGTGCTTCTCCTTGTTCGCTAAATCGATTCGTACCATCTTCATATTCAGTAGCAAGCCTTGATACGAAACGATATCCTTCCTTTTCGCTTTCTTGAATTAGTTTGGATACGTCGACTTCTTTCAAATCAGAAATTCTTCTCACTTCGATTGCCATATACGTTCCCCCATTCTATTTTAAAAACGAACTCTATACTAATATTCGGTATATGGAAGCGTTTTCCCTTTATATTACCGCAAACAAAAGACTTAAAAAAAAATGTTACAGGATTGTTACTGGTGCCTGGCACCAGTAACAATCCTGTAACATTAACAATGCAATCAATCGATAAAAAAATCCCGCTTTGCTTTAAACAAGGCGGGATTTTGGGATTTTATACAGTTGCTTCGATTGCAGCTAGTCTTGACTCTACTTCTTCTTCAGAAAGATTATGTTCTACGATGTAGCGGTTGCGTGGGTGCACGCGGCAGTCGTGTGAACAGCTACGAAGATGTTTGTGTTCGTTTTCTTCAGAGCAAAGAATTTTGTCATTACAGTCTGGGTTGGCACAGTTTACATAGCGTTCACATGGTTCACCAGTAAAATGATCTTTCCCAACAACGACATGTTCTACTTGATTAATCGGAACAGCGATACGCTCGTCAAATACGTACATTTGACCATCCCATAATTGTCCTTTGACTTCTGGATCTTTTGCGTATGTTGCAATACCACCATGTAGTTGTGCAACGTCTTCAAAACCTTCGCGCACTAACCAGCCAGAGAATTTTTCACAACGAATTCCACCTGTGCAATACGTCAATACTTTTTTACCTTCGAACATTTCTCTGTTTTCCAGCATCCATTCCGGCAGATCACGGAAGTTCCGAATATCTGGTCGAATTGCTCCACGGAAATGTCCTAGATCGAATTCATAGTCATTACGAGCATCGATTACAATGGTATCTTCTGCTTGCATTTGTTCGAAAAACTCTTTTGGAGAAAGGTATTTTCCTGTTAGCTCATTTGGATTAATGTCTTCTGCTAATCCTAAATGAACGATTTCTTTTTTTGGACGAACATGCATTTTCTTAAATGCGTGTCCTTCCGCTTCATCTATTTTATACACCATGTCAGCAAAACGATCGTCCGCTTTCATCATGTCCATATATGCGTCGGTTTGTTCAATTGTTCCCGAGCATGTGCCGTTAATTCCTTCGTCAGATACTAAAATACGCCCTTTTAACCCAATTTCTTTACAAGCAGCAAGATGTTCTTGTGCAAATATGACTGGATCTTCTATCGGGACATATTTATAGTAAAGTAATACTCTGTATGCATTTGTTTCCATTTTTTACTCCACCTTTTCTAATTTTGTCCACCGAACAGTATAACAAAAATAGTGATGGATGTTAACTATTTCAATTGAATTCTAAACAGTCAGTCTTTCGTTGCTACTTTACAAAGTTCTGTAAAACCTCTTTCAAATTTTTCGTTATCTTCTTTCTGACGTTTTCTCGGTCCTTTCAGTCTTCCTCCAGCTTGCCTTATTTTTTTGGACATATGACGACTATCTAATAGCTGGTCTATGTTTTCGGCTGTATACCAACGCCCATTTTGATCGATTGCAAATCCTTGTTTTGCTAACACCATTGCGGCAAGCCCATAGTCTTGCGTAACGACGATATCTCCTTTTTTGACACGGTTCACGAGCACAAAGTCAACTGCATCCGCACCTTTGGAGACCATTACCGTCTCTGCACCTTCCCTTTGCATATAATGCGCAGTATCACATAACAATGTAATCTTTAAGTTAAACTTTTTTGCAACAGCAATTGTCAAATCTACTACCGGACATCCATCTGCATCCACCAACACACTCACCATTTTACGCACCTCATTCAAACGTCCTTTTTACACCATTGTATTACACTCTTTCAAATAAAGTACAATGTAAGAAAAAAGCGCCCATACCACTGGACGCTTTATCGTTCATATGCTCCTAAAATCTCTACTGCTTTTTCGGTGGTTGACGTGTCGACTGCTTTATCAAAGTCAACGTCTCCACTGATTGCACCATTTGCTTTATATGCATCGTATTGTTTTACAACGTCATCTAAAAACATTTTGCCATCCGGATCCAGACCCGTTACAAATACCTTTTCCCATAATGCAGGGTCTTTTAAAGCGGTATGTTTTGTCATAATATCAATTATTTCGTCTTTTCCTTCCCCTTTAATGAAGGCATCATTATAGTCACGCACTCCTTTTAAATAAGCAGCCATAAATCGTAATGACACATTTTTTTCATCATTCATAAACTGAGGCGATCCAAGTACGAGGGCTATTTGTGATTCAGGAGCGTAGTCTGTTGCATCCCCAAAACGAGTGTGAAAACCATTTTCAATTCCTTGTGTAATTAACGGTTCAATTTGCAATGCAGCATCGATCGAACCATTTTCAATTGCTCCTAGCATACTACCAAAGTCTCCAAGTAATACGAATTCCACATCATCTTGTGTTAATCCTGCATGTTTCAACATTTCTAAATAAATGTATTCATCAATTGAGTTTTTAGAAGAGATAGCAATACGTTTGCCTTTAAAGTCTTTGTATTCTTTGATGACATCTTGCATATGATTACCTATTACGAAAGTAAAGTACGATTTTCCTGGCACATTATGCCCTTTATCGGCAATAATTTTCACATCGATACCTTGAGCAATGGCGTTGAAGAATGAAGCTGTTGATACTCCTCCGGCGATATCCACTTCACCAGACGCAAGCGCTGGAAGCATTTCGTCACTATTTGCAAACTGAGCAAATTCTACTTCGATATTATAGTCTTCGAAATATCCTTTTTCTTTCGCAATATAAAATCCGGCTCCAGAAGCTGCCCCATCTTCTGCGATAATAACTTTCACTTTCTTTTCCAGCGGAGCCAAATCACCTGATGGGTTATTTGTATTTACATCGTCGTCGATTGCATCTGTGCTCCCCTTTTCTTTAGAACTACACGCACCCAATAAAAGTACCACTGATGCAATTAGTATGAACCAACGCTTTTTCACAAGCTTCCTCCCTTATCCTCTCGATCGTTGTACCTCTTTTTGTAAATGATTCCAAATGGCAATGAATTGCTCCGCCATTTCTGTATTTGCTCGCACTTGCTCCATCGTTCTCGGCCTTGGAATAGGCACTTTAATTTCTTTTACAATTTCTCCAGGATGTGCGCTCATTAATATAATCCGGTCGCTGAGTAACAACGCTTCATCGATGCTATGTGTAATAAATAACACCGTTTTCTTCGTTTCAGACCAAATAGAAAGTAATTCTTCCTGTAAAATGAATTTATTTTGCTCATCGAGTGCTGCAAATGGTTCATCCATCAGTAAAATTTCAGGGTCATTTGCAAAAGCTCTGGCAATGCTAATTCGTTGTTTCATGCCCCCCGAAAGCTCTTTTGGATACAGCTTAGAAAAATTACTTAGACCTACTTTTTTCAAATAATTATTCGTTTGCTTACGGATAAATTCTTTCGGCAAATGGCGCATGTTAAGCCCGAATGCTACGTTTTCTTCGACCGTCAACCAAGGAATAACCCCTTTTTCTTGAAAGACCATCGACTGCAACGGACGAAAATCCGAATCAGCTGCAATCGTAAATTGACCCGAACTTGGGTGCTCTAAGCCTGCAAGTATGCGTAATAAAGTCGTCTTTCCGCAACCACTTGGTCCTACTAAACAAACAAATTCGCCTTCTTCTACTTCAAGCGATACATTTTTAATCGCCGTCACACTATTATTTTTCTTATAAAACACTTTTGTTAAATCTTCAATTGAAATTTTCACATCATTACTCACCTATTCACCTCCATGGGACAATTTTCTTTTGCAGCCCACGTAGGAACAGCGAAAATAGAAATCCGAAAAAGGAAATAAGTATTAACCCAACGAACATTTCTTTTAACATAAAAGCTTTGTAAGAGGTCCATATTAAATACCCTATCCCCGATGTGGCTCCCATCATTTCCGCAGCAACGATTGTAAGCAGTGCAATCGCCTGCCCCATTTGAATACCTTCTAGCATGACAGGTAATGCACCCGGAAATGCTATTTTGAAGAAGAAATCTTTCGGACTTGCCCCGTAATTTTTCGCAACGTCTAAATGCACCTTTTCTATATTGAGAACACCTGCAACGGTATTAATAACAACTGGGAAAAATACGCTTCCTGCAATCGTTACTACTTTAGAAAAGTCTCCTATTCCAAAAAAGATAATAATGATCGGGAGTAGTGCTAGCGTAGGTATTGGCATAAGTGCCATCACTATTGGAGATATAAAATGTCGAATAGGTGCATACAGTCCCATTAGTAAGCCAATGACTACACCTGGAATTACTCCGAGTAAAAACCCTGCTGCTATTCTATATAATGATACGGAAACATGTGTCCATAACAGGCCGTTCGTTGCCAACTCGAAAAACGTCGTTATAATGGCAGACGGCGGCGGGAAAAATCGAATATCCAATATTCCCGTTCGAGAACATATTTCCCAAAGTAAAAGAAGTAAAACCGGTGAAATAATCGTTAATAGTTGCTTGCTTCGCTCTTTTACTTGTTGCTTTTTCCATTCCTGTTGCTCGGTTTCATAGGGATCGAACCGTACGTTCCCTTTTTCATCGCGCATTTTTCACCACCTCTTCTCCAAATAATATGTCGAAAGTAGGGAATGTGTGAAAAACACAGTCTAAATAGATCTTTACCTGGTTTTCTATTTAATTCTAATTGACTTATTACACATAATTTGGTAAATTTATAAATATTTTAAGGGAGGTAATACATTTGTCATCAAGGGATTTAACGTCAAGTAGAGAAATGCCATATTTCGTTATAAGTGTTATCTTCAGTTTGCTATTATACATACTTGCAATTTTTTCTTTATTCGGAATTGCTATTTTACTAGTTCTAGTTGGTATTTTGCTCTACGCGAATGCCATCATGCTAGGATCCATTCGTGGAAATGGGATACGTATTAACGAAAAACAGTTCCCAGACGTTTATGAACGAGTTATCTCTTTATCTACTAAGATGAATCTAAAAAAAGTACCTGATGTGTTCGTCATTCATTCGGAAGGTGCATTTAATGCATTCGCTACAAGATTTCTAGGGAGAAACATGGTTGTCATTTATTCAGAAGTATTTGAGCTTGCTAGAGAACGAGGAGAGGCAGAACTTGATTTTATCATTGCTCACGAGCTTGCTCATGTAAAAAGAAGACATGTGTGGAAAAACATTTTAATCATGCCTGCACAATTTATCCCTTTTCTTTCTCAAGCATATAGTCGATCTTGTGAATATACTTGTGACCGGGAAGCCGCTTACTATATACAAAATGGAGTAGCTGCTAAGCGAGCACTTACCATTCTTGGGGTTGGAAAAAAATTATATACAGAAGTGAACGAGGATGCTTATCTAGAACAAATTCATACGGAATCGAATGTCGCCGTGTGGTTAAGCGAAGTATTATCTAGTCATCCACTTTTGCCTAAACGAATTCAGGCTGTGGGAACATTTATGCAAGTAGATGGAACACCTACTTATTACTCCAATGCAGGCAAGATTGCTCTTGGTATAGGTGCTTTCCTCGGAATTTTCTTTGTCGGTTACATTGGGGTTATTGCACTTTTTGCAGCAGGAACATTCACGTATGCGAGTTTATTTTCCGGAAGTATTTTAGATGAATTGTCTGCCGAAGAGGATTATTCTAGTACCGATTATTATCTTTCAATGACCCCTCTTATGGAAGCTGTTTCAAATGGAGAGGAAGAAAAAGTTAGAGATCTCATAGCTGACGGCGCTAATCTAGAAGATTTTGATTCAGAGGGAACAACTTCTCTTCATTATGCGATTTATGGGGACGATCTAGCAATCGCAGAAGTATTGTTAGATGCAGGAGCTAATCCAAATACAGCAGATGAATACACCAATGCTTTAACTGCCGCGTTGGATATGGAGAACTATGAAATGGTTTCTCTACTATATGAATACGGAGCTGATCCAAAAATCGAAGACCCTCTAGGTTATTCCGCATTAAACAGGCTCGGTGTATATAGCGAAGAGGATTTTTTAAAAGCATTGAATAGCAATTAGGAACAAAAAGGTGAGTCTCGAAATGAAGACTCACCTTTTCTTTTGGATTTTTAATGGAATACATTAGCTAATAAACACATGAGTTATTTTATAACAAATTTCGTCTTACTATATCCTTCTTTCACTTTCTCCACTTCCAAAATAGCTGGCATAGACGCTTTTAGCTCGGCAACATGTGAAATAACGCCAATCATGCGGCCAGACTTTTGTAAGTCAATCAGTGTATCGATCGCTTTATTCAATGATTCCTCATCAAGAGAGCCAAATCCTTCGTCGATAAACATCGTATCGATTCGGATACTTCCTTGAAAACTTTGAATGACATCAGCCATTCCGAGTGCCAGGCAAAGCGATGCATTGAACTTTTCGCCACCGGAGAGTGTTTTAACATCCCTTGTTTGACCTGTATATGCGTCATATACATCCAAACCAAGCCCACTTTGCTTACCGTGCGTTTCTTGTCGTTCACTTCGAAGTAAGTAGAATTGACCATTTGACATATGCTTTAGTCGCTCATTTGCAGCCGCAACGATTTGCTCTAAATATTCAATTTGCACATAGCGTTCGAACGAAATCTTTAAATGATTTTGTCCGCGGAGCATGTCGTACAAGTCGATAATACGGTGTACCTCTTGCTCCAAAGCTGTTATTCGTTTACTTGTGGTAGCAATCTTTTCTTCTAATGCCCTTCCTGCTTTCTCATATTCTTTTGTACTATTTAATGCAGTTAACGCTTGCTCGTACAATTCTTTTAACTGAACAAGTTCTTCTTCTAGTGGCACTAGCTCGACTTTCACTTTCGATGCTAGCTGCTGCCTTCCTTCTTTTACTTGCTCTGTTAAAGTATGAAGTGTTCGTTTATACGCGGTGCATTGCTCTTTTAGCATCGTTCGTTCTCTTTCGGATAATTTCGCTTCTTTATATGCTTCTACTGATTCGAAAGTTGCTTTTGTTAATGCGTCTTGAAAATTCCCATACGCTTTATCCCGTTTTACGGTTGTTTCTTTTGCGTTTATGTCAGCATGTTCAAGTGTTAAAACTGCTTTTGTGCGTGCGTCTTGTGCAGCTTTTAGCATTTTTTGTGCTTCTTCCCATGCTTGTTCTAATGCTTCTTTTTGTTTCTTAGCAGCTGTCAATTGAACTTGGAGCTCCTGCAAACTTGGGATAGAAGCTGGGATAGATGTTTTTTTCGATGCATATACAGCTTTTGCTTTTTCTAATAGATTGTTTTTTTGATAATAGTTTGTTTCTAAGTGAACTTTTTCTTGCTCCAATTTTTCTACTTTTGCTAACAATTCTTTATAAGGTTGTTTCAATAAAGACAGCTTATTTTTTTCTAACCGGAGTGCGTTTACTTCCGTTTGTAACTTTCCTACATCTTCCCGCAATTGGTCTACTTGGAGAATATTTACTTGCAGTTCCTCTAACCGATTGGAAATTCTTTGTAGCTGTTTATTTAAAGCTTCTTTTTTGGCACGAGTCGTTAACAGTTTCGTTTCTTGTTTAGTCAATCCTTCTTTTAATCGCTGCAATGCTTCTTCATTCATAGATTGCTCGTGGGCATCCAAATTCAGCACATCATGTTCTTTACTTCCACAAACAGGGCAAGGTTCACCAGAAACTAGTTTAGATGCTAAAATAGTGGCTTGGTTGCTCATCCATTTTTGTTCTTCTGCAACATATGCATCTTTCATTTCATCAAAAATCTTTTGCTGTTTTGTTTCTTCTATTACAAATGTATTTTGCTCTTCTTCGTTCATCACATATTCTTGAAGCACAGTGTGTTTTACTTGTAGTATGGATAGTTCTTGTACTTTTGTGTCGAGTGGCTCCACTAACTCCTCAAGCTTGTCTATTGCTTTTTTTTGTTCTGAACAAGCTTCCTTTGCTTTTATGAAAAGGGCAGATCTTTCCTCCAATTGACCTTGTAATAAAACTGTACTTTTTTCTAAATCAAGCATTTCATTTCGTTTCGTTTCTAGTTCTTCAAATAAAGGCAGTAATCCGTTAAATTGAATAAGCATTTCTACACTTTTTTCACGATTTTCTTTTTTATTTTCCTCGTTTGTATACATTACCTCCACTTTTTTTAACGTTTCTTCAGATATTGACATTTCTTTTCGTGCAGCTTCAAGCAACATCTGTTTCTCGTTCAATTCTAGCTGTAGCTCGGTATAGTAGATTTCTACTGCTTCTATGGCGCTTGCGCGTTCAGCTGCTTCTAGCTGATTTTGCTTGTTGTCATACTCCCTCGATTGTCCTTTTAAGCTTTCTAGCTGCTGCTCCTTTGCCTCAAGCTCTTCGAATCGCTCGTTTACTGCTTTTGCTTCATGATAGGCAGTTTGTTTCGATGCGTGTTGCGCGTAAGCCTCTTTATACGTATGTTCGTCTAGCTGAATCTTTTCTTTGTAAAAATTTGTTTCTTCTTTTAAAGCTTCGACTAATTGATAGGTGTTAAAGCTACTCGATTTAATTAATTCAAAAATGCTTGATTCCCTCATTGGAAAGGATGCTAAAATTTGCTCGGTGTATCCATTTCTCGTTAATTCTTCTTTTTTTAGTTCCGCTTCTGCAACAACCTTTTTGTCTTTCAGCTTCTCGCTTATCATTTTATACGGTTCTGTTTTGAAAATTTTACGTAAAATAGCTTCTTTGTTTTCTGTTGGAGAAGTAAGAAGTTTTCTAAACTCTCCTTGTGGGAGCATAACGATTTGACTGAACTGCTCCAGTGATAGACCAATTATTTCTTCTACTTTTTCTTTAATCTCGGAAACAATTTGTCTTTCTACTACCGGGACTTCTCCTGTTTCCAGTACTTCAAAAAATTCGTATCGTTCACCTGTTGCACCTTTGTTCCCTTTTTTTACATGTGGGAGTTGTCGTAAAATGCGATACTTGCGATTATGTATTTCAAATATCAACTCGACAGCTGTATGTGTATCGTCTGTAGCAAAATCGCTTCGCATCATTTTCGTGTCACGCCGATCTTCACCGCTGCCAGACCCGTATAATGCAAAACAAATCCCATCAAATATAGTCGTTTTTCCAGCTCCTGTTGCTCCGGAAATGACAAATAGTCGATTGTCCTTTAACTCAGTAAAGTCGATTGTCTCAGTGAATTTATATGGACCAAAAGCGGTCATTTTCAGTTGAAGTGGCTTCATGCTTCGCTTCCTCCTTCCCGTTCTTCCATGATCGTTTGTCCCAATGCTTCTTTAAAGAGCGTTTCTGTTTCTGCTGTGGGCATTTTCCCACTCACTTCCTCATAAAATGCTTGAAACAGCGTAAAATCATCCATCTTTCTTCGAGGCATCGTTTCACTTTCCCCGGAAGCTACATTTTCGCGAAGTAATTTTCTTTCGACATGCATAGCATTCGGGTAAACCGTTCGAATCTGCTCCATTGGTGATAAAATCGGTGTCCCATCGAGCAGCTTCACAAATACGAAATCTTCACTTATTGGCTGCTGTAAAATATCTTGTATATACCCTTCTACCGTCCGCATATCACGATTGGGAGTTAATAATCTTTTTTCTATCGTAACATTTCCGACTTCATCCAGTTCGACAATGAAAAAACCTTTCTTATGATGTTCCTCCGAAATCGAGTATTTCAAAGGAGAACCCGCATATTGAATCGTCTCGTTTAATACATAATGCGCCTGGTGAAGATGCCCAAGTGCTGTATAGTGAAAATTTTTAAAAAGAGCTGCATCTACATATTCTGCGCCACCTATTGCAAGTGGACGCTCTGATTCACTCGTATTTTCTTCCTCCTGCCCATGAGGAGTTACGAAAGCATGCCCTACAAATACATGTCTTTTAGTAGGATCTACTTGTTTTTCTATTTCTTCTATAATTGCTTTCATTGCAGTTTGATGGCTTGTTACAGATTCATTGTCTAAAATATGTCGCACTTGAGAAGGATCTGTATATGGGATCAAATGAAAGTACACTTCTCCATATGCATCGTTTAATATGACTGGTTTTGGCTCTTTTGTTAATTGACCGACTATATGTAAACCTGCTTCTTTCATTAGTTTACTTCCAAAGTTTAAGCGTCCAGGACTATCGTGATTTCCTGCAATACTAAGCACAGGAATACGTCGTTTTATAACGATTTCGGCGAGTATATCGTCAAGTAAATTTACCGCTTCGGTCGGCGGAACGGCACGATCGTATAAATCCCCTGCGATAATAACCGCATCGGGTTTTTCTTTATCAATTGCTTCTATTAGTCGCTTTAAAACAAATCGCTGTTCTTCCGTCATATATACACCTTGCACTAGTTTCCCTAAGTGCCAGTCCGCTGTATGAAAAAATTTCAATGAAAATTCTCCTCTCGGTATTTAGTAAGTTTATTTTAACAGATGAGGACGCTTGTAAAATATGGAATTATCAAAAATTTCAGTGCGCCTAATTGCTTGACATGGTATTATGTTTGTGGGAGGAGATTGTTTATGTCATCAGAAGCTTATCAATTAACAGCCATAATACTTTATATGGTTGCAATGCTAGCTATAGGCTGGTATTCGTATAGAAAGACAGCAAATTTAACAGATTATATGCTCGGAGGTCGTTCACTGGGTCCTGCTGTTACTGCATTAAGTGCAGGTGCTGCAGATATGTCCGGTTGGTTATTAATGGGATTGCCAGGAGCAATTTACTTAACTGGTATGGGAGAAGCATGGATTGCTATCGGATTAACTATCGGTGCCTATTTAAACTGGCTATATGTTGCACCAAGACTTCGTGTTTATACGCAAGTATCAAATGATTCCATTACGATACCGAGTTATTTAGAAAGTCGTTTAAAGCAATCATCTCGTTTGTTACGTGTTGCATCAGGTCTCATTATTTTATTATTCTTTACGTTTTACGTATCTTCCGGAATGGTAGCGGGAGGGGTTTTCTTTGAAAGCTCATTTGGCCTTGATTATCATGCTGGTCTACTAATCGTTTCGGCTGTTGTCGTTGCGTACACGCTTTTCGGAGGGTTTTTAGCAGTAAGTTATACGGATTTCCTACAAGGTTTACTCATGTTCTTGGCACTAATTTGTGTACCAGTCTTTGGATTATTTTTGACAGGTGGTATTGGGGAAACAGTAGAATCTATTAAAGCAGTTAATCCAACACATCTAAGTCTTTTCGCAGGAACAACTGTAGCTGGAATTATTTCAACAGTAGCTTGGGGTCTTGGTTACTTCGGTCAACCTCATATTATCGTTCGCTTCATGGCGATAAAATCTGTTAAAGAAACGAAACAAGCACGTCGTATCGGGATTGGCTGGATGATTTTAAGTTTAGTTGGAGCAGTTGCAACTGCATTAGTCGGCGTAGCTTACTATCAACAAAATCCGGATTTGACTTTAACGAGTCCAGAAGCGGTATTCATCGCACTTGGGCAAATCGTCTTCCATCCATTTATCGCAGGTCTTGTACTAGCAGCTGTTTTAGCGGCTGTTATGAGTACGATTTCTTCACAGTTAATCGTTACATCTTCTGCATTGATAGAAGATTTATACAAAGCTATTATTAAAACGAATGCGTCTGATCGAACATATGTAAATTACGGACGCCTTGCCGTTCTTTTCGTTTCTATTGTTGCAGCAATTCTAGCATGGGGTGAAAATGATACCATCTTGAAACTTGTATCCTTTGCTTGGGCAGGTTTCGGTGCATCGTTTGGTCCAGTTATTTTACTTACCCTTTACTGGAGAAAGATTACTTCGACGGGTGCATTATGGGGAATGATTGTTGGGGCAGTAGTCGTTGTTATTTGGGGCTCAACTGAAGCTCTTTCCAGTGCATTATACGAAATCGTACCTGGTTTCGTGTTATCGTTAATCGTAACAGTAGTTGTTAGCTTAATGACATACAAACCAAATCCTGAGATTGAAAAAGAGTTTGATGAAACATTACGCTTGTTAAAAGAAGAAAGAAAATAAATTGTTATCGCAAGCTGACCGTTTGTTTCGGTCAGCTTTTTTTTATGAATAATGCCGAAAACTAGATAAAGTTGCAGGTATGTCCTGGAACGTTACGAGTATGCCGTCCTATATTGCGCTTAGTAGAGATAGTACACAATTCATCGCAATTCTTCGTTACCTCATGTCGAGTAAACCCTTTCCATTGAGAAAAGACAATAGGCACATAAAGAACGCCTTGCGCTTCTAATATACCTTTTGTCCCTATATGACACTTGTCATACTTAAGACTTGACGTTTATGCCTACTCCTAATAGCTGCGTACCTTTATAGTTAAGGTAATAATTCACTTTAGGAGGAATAATGTGAGTAGAGAAAAAACACTTGAATTGCGCAAAAATGTAAAACCATTTGAAAATTCTGAGTTGAAAAAGAGTATTATTCAACTTATTAATACAATACCACCATTTTTTATCCTGTGGTTCTTAGCCTACTTAAGTTTAGATGTTTCTGTTTGGCTCGCAGTTGGCTTATCCATAATCGCGGCAGGATTTGTTGTTCGTATTTTCATCATTTTCCACGATTGCACACATGGTTCTTTCTTTAAAAACAAAAAAGCGAATAATATTACTGGTACGGTTACGGGAATTATCACGTTATTTGCTTATGAAAAATGGAAACGTGAACATAATATCCATCATGCAACAAGCGGAAATTTAGATAAACGCGGTGTTGGTGATATATGGATGATGACTGTAGAAGAATATGTTGAGGCTTCCCCAATGAAACGACTTTCTTACAGACTTTATCGAAATCCGATTGTTATGTTCGGTTTAGGGCCAGCATTACTGTTTTTAGTAAGCAACCGAATTAATCGAAAAGATGCTCGTCCGAAAGAACGCAATAACACTTACTTGATCAACTTCTCAGTTGTGGTTCTGTATGCATTAATGATTTGGTTAATAGGTTGGCAGGCATTTGCGATCATTCAAGGAACAATTCTTTTCATCGCAGGTTCACTAGGCATTTGGTTATTCTATGTACAACATCAATTTGAAGATTCTTATTTTGAAGATGAAGCTGACTGGGATTATGTAAAAGCTGCGGTCGATGGAAGTTCTTATTATAAGTTGCCGAAAGTACTACAATGGGTAACGGGTAATATCGGCTTTCACCATGTTCATCATTTAAGTCCAAGGGTTCCTAACTATAACTTAGAAAAAGCACATGAATCGACTCCACCTCTACAAAAAGCAACAACGATTAATTTGCGCACTAGCTTACAATCTATCCGTTTCCGTTTGTTTGATGAAGCTAACAAAAACTTCGTAAGCTTTAAAGAGATTAAACACTTACTCAAAAAACAGAAACAGTCAGTGAAGCTAGATGCTAAAAATGCAACAATTGAAGGAAAATAAATCCTTAGTAAAAACCATTCCACTGTAACGAGGAATGGTTTTTCATTTATAATGAAGAAAAGTGAGGTGCATTCATTGCCAAAATGGTATCAGATTTTTCCAAAGTATCCGTGGCTAAGTATTTACGCATGGGTTGTTTTTTGTATTTTTCCTTTCTTTTTTATTTTTAGATCGAGCACACCAATAGAAATTGTTGTTGGTTTAAGTTTAACTATTATGTTTTTTATAGCATATCGGTTATCGTTCACTTCCACTGGTTGGCCTCTCTATGTATGTACCGCTATTGAAATGGCAATTAGTGTTACGATGACACTCCTTTTTGGATATATTTACTTTTCGATTTTTTTATCCTTTATTATTGGCCATATACAAAACAAAATTAGTTTTTTTATCGTTTATAGCATTCATATAGTTGCTATTATTGTAGCCGTCATTATCGGCTTCTTTGAGCAAACAGAACTTTTTCTATCCCATCTTCCTTTTCTAATTGCTTGCTTAATCGGGGTAATATTATTACCGTTCAACACTTATAACCGAAATAAGCGAGAATTATTAGAAGGACAGCTAGAAGATGCACAGAAGCGCATTTCTCAATTTATCATTATAGAAGAAAGAGAACGAATTGCGCGAGATTTACATGATACGCTCGGACAAAAACTTTCGCTCATCGGGTTAAAAAGTGACTTGGCAGGTCGGCTCCTTGAAAAAAATCCACAAGCAGCCAAAAACGAGATTCATGATATTAACCAAACAGCACGTTCTGTTTTGAAAGAAGTACGAGAACTCGTTGCAAATATGCGTGGTAACAAACTGGAAGATGAACTCTTCCGAGTGAAACAAATACTACTTGCGGCCGAGATTTCCTGCAAAATAAGCGGAACACTAGAACTGAGAAATACCCCGTTACTTGTCGAAAATGTGCTTAGCATGTGTTTAAAAGAGGCAGTGACAAATGTAGTCAAACATAGCGGTGCTACTTCATGTTCCATTTCGATTAAACAATCTACAAAAGAAACATTGCTTAAAGTACATGATAACGGCACCGGGATTGACACGAAAAAAGATTGGTCAAAAGGCCACGGCCTTCGTGGTATAAAAGAAAGATTAGATTTTGTGAATGGCAGTTTAGACATTCATGAAAAGAATGGTACAACACTTAATATACGTGTTCCTATTGTGATTCAACAAATGAGACAGGGGGAAGAAACATGATACGGATTGTCATTGCAGAAGATCAACGAATGGTACTTGGTGCTTTAGGTTCACTTTTAGATTTGGAAGAGGATATGAAAGTTGTAGGTAAAGCAAATAATGGGGAAGAGGCCTTGAATTTAATCGAACAGCTGCAGCCTGATATCTGTATCATGGATATTGAGATGCCGGTTAAAAGTGGGTTAGATGCTGCTGAACAATTAAAAGAAAATAATTGTAAGGTCATTATTTTAACTACTTTTGCACGATCAGGCTATTTTGAGCGCGCACGAAAAGCCGGAGTAAGTGGCTATTTACTGAAGGATAGCCCAAGTGAAGAACTTGCGAATTCCATCCGCATCATTATGGACGGTCGTCGCATTTATGCACCGGAGCTAGTCGATATTGCGTATGAAGGAGAGAATCCGCTAACAGAACGTGAGAGCCAAGTACTGGCACTAATTGCGAACGGAAAAAATACAAAAGAAATTGCAAAAGAACTGTTTATCACTACCGGCACTGTTCGTAACTATATTTCCGTTATTTTAGATAAATTAGATGTAGGTAATCGAATAGAAGCGATTGCCAGGTTTAAAGAAAAAGGTTGGTTTAAATAATCATTCACACTGCTTAAAGTAATTACTTTGAGCAGTTTTTTTATTTCCACTAAACTTTTTGCCTCTTACAAGGGTATATATAAGTGAAAGGAGTGAAACAGCCTCATGCATGAAGATATTATAAAGGATATTAAAAAAGGAAATAGAGATGCATTTCGGCATCTTTACGATGAATATGCTGGATATGCTATACGAACGGCAAAAGCGATTACTCGGGACGATGAGCTAGCAAAAGATGCAGTGCAAGAAGCTTTTATTCGTGTATATCGTAATATATCTTCTTATAATCCAACACTTTCTTTTGGCGCTTGGTTTTACCGGATTTTAGTCAATGAATGCAATCGACTGTTAAATAAAGAGAAGAAAACAATACCTATCGATATTTTGTTAATGGAGAATAACCCACAACTAATGGAGCATTCCAAAGAAAATGTCTCCGATTTATATGGAGTCATTCAACATATGGCGGACTTATACCGAATTCCACTTCTTCTGAAGTATATAAGAGGTTTTACTGAAAAGGAAATTGCAGATATTTTGAATTTAAATCAAAACACCGTAAAGTCAAGGCTTTTTAACGGGAGGAACTTGTTAAAAGAGCAACTTAGCCTTATGGAAATGGAGGGAAAGTAAATATGGACCATATGGATGAGCGTATTAAAAAAGAAATAATGGAACATACAGACGATTCGATAGATCAGCTAAAAGACGATATTTGGAATCAATTAGATCAAGAGCTTTTTCAAGAAAAAAGCAGAAGGGAAAAACAAATGAAAAAGAAATCTAAAGCTATTCCGATTATTATTGCTGCTGCCGCTGGGGTAATGATATTGTTTAGCACACAAACTGATACAGGAATGGCATTCATTAAACAAATAAAAGATATATTCGTACCCGAAAAAGAAATGATTCAAAGTATTGAAGGTACAGAAGAACCAACAGATGTTGTTCTCCAAGAAGGCAAAGATGCAGAATACATCATTTACATGGATGAAGAACGATACAAACTGATAAAAGGTGAAAACGCTGATATTATTACAACAAAAGAGCCTTTAGAGGAAAGATATCCGGAAGTTTCAATGAAAATTGAACAATTTAAAGAACTTACACCAGAAGAGATAATTGCTACAAAAGAAACGGAGCTTGCTTCGGAATATTCCAAAGTGACTACAACGGAAGTAGTAACTGATCCGGTAGAAGGTTATAAACTGCATGCGATTGATGGAGGCACACAGTGGGATAGTCCCGTTACAAACGTATATGTAGTAGACAATAAAAACGGTGGAAGCTTTGTTATTACAGAGAAGTATTTTCTGGAAGCTGCAGAAGGTCATGGGGCAAGATTCTACGCAATGTTGCAGGAATTTGAGATTGTGGAGTAAATTATAGATAGTTTCATATTGATTTCAATGGGGTATATAGCTAATAGAACCGTAATTTGAGGAGGAATACACATGAGTGGATTATCGGACAAATTAAAAGGTACTGTCAACAAAGTCAAAGGCGAAGCAAAAGATCAAATTGGAAATGCAACCGATGACATGAAGTTACAAGCTGAAGGTAAGCTTGATAAACTAAAAGGCGAAGCCCAACAAGAATTTGGAGAATTTAAAGAACGATTGGATAGTAAAGATAAGTAGTAACAAGCCTCCTACAAAATGTAGGGGGCTTGTTATGTAGCTTTCAAAGTAACTACCACTATTTCCGGTGTATTAAACACCCTTACCGGAATTACGCTATTACCGAGTCCTCTACTAACAATCATTTTCGTATCAGACTCTTCATATACACCTGCTGTGTACTTCGGAAATAATCCTTGTCCAGGTGCAACTAACCCACCTAGACCAGGGAAGCGGAATTGACCACCATGCGCATGTCCCGAAAATACAAGATCCATTCCATGATCTACATAATCCTGAAACGTTTCTGGACGATGCGATAAAACCAATGTGTAGGCATCCAACTCATCGAACTTACTCAACGCCTCCCCGACGGGTACCCCATTTAAAGGGTCCTCAATTCCTATAATACGCAACTGCTCTCCATCTTTTTCAATTGTCGTTTCTTCATTTGATAATACGATTACACCTAAACTAACCAATGAAGCTTTAATATGATCCACGTCATTTGTAGCAATTTCATGGTTACCCGTCACATAATAAACAGGCGCAAGCGAAATAATTTGCCTCACCACATCTAAACTATTTTCCAAATCATATCGATTACTATCTATCAAATCTCCCGTCAGGAAAATAAGATCTGGCGCTGCATTTCGCACTTTTTTCGCAAGCTTTTCTTGATTCTCTCCAAACGTTGCATCATGTAAATCAGAAATTTGCACAATTTTTAGTCCATCAAATACAGTAGGAATTTTAGCTGACTCCACTGTAATATTTGTTGTTTTAATCGCATTATTCCCTATGTATAATGCGATTGCTATGACGATTAATCCTACTAACCATTTTTTCATTTATTTTCTCCTAAATTACTCTGGACTCATAATACCTACTCTATAACCTATATGTTTATTCTCGATCAATTCATTATATGCAAATACAGCTGTATCTCCCGTTGTCGTTCGAGTTGCTCCTACCGGTAACATATCTCGTTCAATTATATATGCATTGGTTACAACACCAGTAGGCAAATACGTTGGACAAACAATTGTCCAATCTAGGGATGATTGGCTTAACATATGAAACACACGATGATGTTCTTTTGCGGCAACCTTCGATCTTTGTTTTGACTCGGATGATTCGTAACGAAGAAGCTCCGGCTCTACCCTACTTGTTAGAATTCCAGCAGTTCCGATCGTTATGATCCGATGGATTTTCTGTTTTTTCATTGCAATAATAATATGTGAAATTGACTCTGTTAATACAGTCGTCTGATCCGTTCCCAGGGCACTTATCACTGCATCTGCATTTTCTAATGTACGTTCTATATCCATTGCCAATCTTGCATCCCCTTGTAGGACGGTCAATCTATCATGAGGTTGCACCTTCTCGGAATCCCTTACAAGCGCAGTTACTTCTATATTGTTTTGCAAAAGTAATAAAAGAATGTCTCTTCCAACACGTCCAGTAGCCCCAAACAAAGCAATTTTCATTTTAAACTCACTCCTTGTTCATAATTATATCAAATGTAAAAAAAGTATCCTTGTATTTAGCTACAAGAATACTTTTTCATGTCGAATTATGTTATTTCCCGGGAAATTATTCTAATAGGATCTCATAGAAAAAAATAGTGCAAAAATAACTCCATAAAAAATAATAATGAGCACAATACTAATAGCCATCCAAATAAGTGATGCACGAGCATAGTTACGACGTTTGTCTGGACTTCCAAATCCCCAGACAAAAAGCATGACGATGTTCACGATTGGGATAATCATAATAAGCATCGTAATGAGCCACTCTCCTACTGACATCTCACCGGCTGGCTGTTGTTGAAACTTTTCATGCTCTTCCAATATTAGTCCTCCTTTTCCCTTCATACACTTCCATTTTATTTGGAATCGTACTAGAAAAGACGACTTTTGGAGAAAATTCACTCGATTATTTTATTTTCATCAAACTCATCGGTGTCACAATTCCGATCAGTTTGTTATTTGGCTTTCCATCCTCCGTTATAAGCAGGGCTTCCAAACGACGTCCTCTCGTTACCGCTTCCTTAAAAATTTCCAATGCTTCATAAACAGATTCCTGCTTAGCGACAAATTGATGATTTTCCCTGTCGTTTTCATGTGCAAGAATTTCGCCTAATGTCGCGCGTGATCTAGAAAAGTCTTTAGACTCCACCATGCTAGCCATCCACATTGTAATACCTACGGGTGTGATTAACCCTTTAAACTGCGTACCATCATACACTGGAAATTGGTTATACTTTTTGTCTTTAATTACTTTTAACGCATAACTTAAGGAATCCGTTTTTTGAAACATTGTCACATTCGTTCGAAACATGCTGCCGACAGTTACAGGGGTCTTCAGTGCCGTTTCAATTTCTTCCATTTTTAGGACAATATCTTCGTGTGGTTCTGCAATTGCAAACTCCATTGAAGTACGATTATGAACGATTGCATTCCGAAGATCGCCGTATTCACGCAAATCCGCTTCATATTTTCTTATTACTGCATTCTTTTTTTTCGCATAATCGATCAGTCGAAAAAACGCCATATGCTCCTGCGTTCCGATAACATCTTTCATTAGTTGGTCTATTCGATTATATGCTGTTACAAATCGATCTGAATTGCGAGTCGGCATTTTTTTCACCTCGAAATAGTTTTTTATATTTTCGTTTTAGAAATATTTCTTTTAGCAAAATAAACTGCTCCGAAAATCAGTAATACAATCGCTAATAAAGTAATGATTAAACTCCATATAAATGGCTTTTTATCCACGCTACCATTTAATACATACCCTGCATACATAGGTATTTTCCAGGGAGAAATTGTCCAGTAAGCTCCAAGCAAAGCATCGATAAACTGAACAAATAAAACAAGTGCAAGTGAAATTATGGAAGCTATTGCAGTCGAAAATGCCGCACTTGTGAATAGGACAATACTAACGACAAACAATAACCATACGATGTACGTTCCAAGAAATCCTACAAACGCTCCGACATCCACTGCACCGAAAAGAACATTCGTATAATATAAATTCGCCAGTAGTCCAAGTATGACACTACCAACCACTAGTATGCACATTATACTTAATTTACTATACACATAGCTTGTATAGGAAATAGGTCGGACATATAAAAACGTTGCAGTACCGTTCTTCCGCTCCCTTGAAATAATTCCTGCAAATCCAAGCGTTATGACTAACATGCCGATAAACTGGTACTGACTTACCGTCGACATAACAATTTGCTCTGGTGTGAACTCAGGAAATGGAAAAACAGTTCCTTCTGGCATATTCCCTACTGCATTTAAAATTTGTGGTAAATAATAATTAGTCAACGGCTCCGTAATACCAAACAACAAAAATACAAGAGGAATCCACAATATTTTAAAATTACGTACATTTTCTCTCCACTCTTTTTGAAATAATATCGAAAAATTACTCACCATTATTCACCACCTGTAAAAAGATTTCTTCTAAACTAGCCGTCGCTCGCTCTACTTTTAATAAACTTAAATGACTTTCTGCAAGTACATGTAGTACTTCGTTCATAACTGGTTTTTCCTCTTCTATATGGATAAAAGCAATCGAATCTTCCTGTCTAGCGGGCCAAGGAGAAATTTCCACAAACTTTGCTGCTTCCTCAGTAGAAATGAAATAAATTTTATACATTGGGTTTGCATATTTTTCCCGCACTTCTTGCATAGATCCTTGCTCCACTAATTTACCTTTTCGCAAAAACACTAATTGATCCGTCATTTCCTCTGCGTCATTTAAAATATGAGTCGAATATAAAATGGTCGTTGTTGTTTGTAATTCTTTTAGTAAATTCATTATTTCTCGTCTGCCTATAGGATCTAATGCGGATACTGGTTCATCTAATAGTAATAATGAAGGTTTATGCACGATTGCTTGTGCAAGTCCTAGTCGTTGTTTCATTCCCCCGGAAAACGTCCCCGTCTTTTTGTTTTTTGCATCTCCAAGCCCTACAAATTCAAGCGTTTTTTCTGCTTCTTGTTTTGCTATTTTTGCATCGACACCACTTAACTTTGCGGCCATTTCCGTAAATTCAAGCGCAGTTAACCAAGAGTAAAACTTAGGATATTGCGGTAAGAAACCGATTACCTTTTGAATATCTTCTGTTATTTCTCCATCAAATACAATCGTTCCAGCACTTTGTTTTAATAATCCTGCTAGCATCGACAAAGTCGTTGTTTTCCCTGCTCCATTTGGTCCGATTAGTGCCGTTGACGTATTTTTGAGTAATGAAAAGGTTAGACTATCTACCGCTTTTTCTTTTCCATATTCCTTCGTTAAGTCTTGCATATGAAGTAATGTTTTCATTCATTTCGTCTCCCTATGATGAAATAGATAATTGGTCCGATTAAATTCCCTAATACAATGATCAATGCCCATAGCCATTTAGGTCCATTTGTATTACTTACTCTGATTAAATCAATAATAGCAACAAGCATTAATATAAATTGGATAACCACTAGTGGCAATATGAGCATCCACGGTATCGATTCGAAGTCCACTGTCATTCCTCCTTTTTTGTTTTCTTCTATTCTACTACATATAGAACAAAAAGGTTTCAAAATTTTTTTACTTCTACTATGAATTTAGATAAAGTTGATTTCCACCGCTTAACTTCAACCAGCAAAGACCAACAGGACACAGCTCATTTCCTCTATCATAGGCGCTTACGCTTTTGTTCTGTTATAATATTTCATTGGGAAGGTGGATGAACAATGAACATTTCTATTAGAAAAGCACGTAAAGAAGATGCCCGGGAAGCGGTTCCACTAATTATGGAAGCCATCGGGGATATCGCAATGCATATTACGGGAGAAACAGAGAAAACAAAAGTAACGGAAGAATTCGAGCATTTGTTTACTCGGACGGATAATCGACATTCTTATTTATATACGTATATTGCTGAAATGGAAGGTTCAGTTGCTGGCGTGCTTGTGTTTTATTCGGCTGAACAGGCTACTACTCTCGATGCAAATTTGGAAGAATATCTATCCAATAAAAAAGGAACTGCAGTTAAAATAGATCCCGAAACATTACCTGGGGAATGGTATGTAGATACCGTAGTAGTCAATCCTACTTATCGTGGCCAAGGTATTGGTACGAAGCTTTTAAATTACGCCGAGCAATTAGTAAAAAGCTTCGGAGGCGGCAAGCTATCTTTAAATGTAGAAACAGAAAAATATGCCGCAATAAGCTTGTATAATCGGCTAAGTTTTGATAATGTATGTCCTTGGACAATTATCGGCGAACCTTTTTATCATATGGTGAAAACGGTAAAGGCTGATTAAAGGAGAAATTTTATGAAATTATGGATTTACCCATTGATGGTTGTTTTTGCGGCCAGTTGTTATGGGACTTTATCGACAATGGTAAAACTCGCAATTGGGGACGGGTATTCAGCCTCTGAAGCGATTTCTAGTCAATATATTGTAGGATTTATATTAGCTTTCATTTTATATCTGATTACTCAACGAAAACTTCCACGTTTATATGGAGGCTTTAAAATTATTTTATTAGCAGGTTTGTTTACCGCTACTACAGGAATTGTTTACGGGATGTCACTTATATACTTGCCTGCCTCTCTAGCAGTTGTTATGCTATTCCAATTTACATGGATTGGAACGCTAATCGATTGTATTTTGAGAAAACGATTGCCAACAAGACCTGAAGTTATTTCGCTCATTATTTTATTTATTGGAACGATTTTAGCGGCTGGTGTTCTTGATGTTGATTTGAGTGGAATCGACTGGAGAGGTTGGGTTTATGGTTTTGCCGCTGCTGTGTCATTCTCCTTAAATATGAATGTTAACACGAAGCAAGTCGAAGGTATGAATACAACAACTCGTCTATTATTCGTCTCTTTTATCGCAATGATTATGATCGCCTTCTTCCAAAGTCCAGAAATTATTTGGAATGGAAAACTATTTACAGAACCATTACTGTTTTATGGACTGGCTCTCGGATTATTAGGTATCATTATTCCAATTTACTTCTTTGTAATTGCGGTACCTAAAGTGGGTGGGGCGGTTTCTTCTATACTAAGTGCGATGGAGTTACCCGTTGCCGTAATTGTTTCAGTACTCGTATTAAGCGAAGCACTATCATGGCTACAAGTTCTAGGAATAGTCGTGATTTTAGTTGGTATGTGTATTCCTACGCTCGCTGGAATTCGTAGAAACAAAAAACGACAAACTGCTTTATAAGTTAATAGGAATAAAAAAGAGTCTAATTCCTACTAGAATTTAGACTCTTTTTTATTCAAATATTACTTCACATGTACTTCCAAGAATTCGACTATACCATCTATTAAGCCTGTAGCTAATGGAAGGTCTGGATTGGAATAGGTAGCAATATTTCCTTCTCGGTCTGCAGGGGCTTCTTTCAATATATGATTCATCTTATCTACAATGAGCAAATCAGAATCTTTTTTTGCTTCATGTAATAGCTCTGCATCTTTTACTGGGACTTGAATATCTAAATTCCCATTCACTAGCAGTATTGGTTTATTTAACTTTTGTAGCTGTTCAGCCGGGTCATATTGTAGCCAAGATATCATATATGGTTGAACTGATTGGCGGAATAAGCTTTGTAACTCCGAGCTAACCGTTTTCACTTGCTCACCTTGTTTTAATTTTTCAAGAATATTCGTTGATTCTTCCATAAGGTTTGCTGGAAATTGTGCTTTCAGTTGTTCCAGAAGTACTTGTTCAATAGGTCTTCCAGCTCCAGCAATGGAAATGAACGCATCTGCGTTTGCTTTTTGGCTAGCCACCATTCCAATTAAAGAACCTTCACTATGACCGATTATTCCAACCTTCGAAAAGCGTTCATCTTCCTTTGCAAATTGGACCCATGCAGCAGCATCATCAATGTATTGGTCAAATCGTAAATCTTCTTCCTTGCCAGCTAAGCTTGCATTTTTTCCAACTCCCCGCTTGTCGTAACGAATAGTTGCCACGCCTTCTGCCGCTAAATCCTCCGCAAGCATTTTCAAACTATTGTTTTTTCCAGGTAATGCAATTGAATTTCCATTTCGATCAGTGGGACCAGAACCAGCAATGATCACCATAACTGGAAAAGGACCTTCTCCTGAAGGAATTTCTAGTTGGCCAGACATTGCTCCACCCTCTACCTTCACTTCCACTAGACGATCTTTTTCTACTTCCTCTTCTTTACTTCCCCTCACTATTTCAAAAGGGAAAGTCTGTCCTTGCTGCGTAAAAGTTCCCGTAATCTTTTCTTTTTCGACTTTACCATCAAACGTTAACTTTTGTCCTTGAATATTCATATCAAACAATACGTCTGATCCATTTAACTCCGTATTTGATAGCGGATAATCGTTTAGACCTTGTACTGGAATACTAATCATCCCTTTGTCCGCTTCGAATTCAACGACAATTGGAAGCGGTTGTTCCGGAATATTAATAGACCCTTCCCATACACCTTCTATGCTTTCTAGTGAACCCATCTCTGTTGCCTCCTCTTTTTCCTTACTACACGCAGCAAGTAATAAAAAGACCATGGCTATTGAAGTAAAAATAATTGCTAGTTTCTTCATACAATCCCTCCATCTTTGTTCTATAACTAATATAACAAAGGCGGATCACAGAGTAAAGATTAGTGAATTCTACTAAGTTAAAATAAAAAAGCAGAAGCGCAGATTAAACCGCGCTTCTACCTTTTTCTACTCTAAAGGTCACCAAAACAAATATCGCAAAGCTTATTAACAATATAGTTCCACCTACAATATACGCAATAAGCGCAAACGTTTCATCCATATTAAATGGCTGTATAAACTGTAAATACATCCCTAATGTCAATCCAACTGCTCCAATAATGGCAGCCCAACCATGAACAGCTACTAACTTAGGGGATTTAATCTTATACAATCTATAAAACAGACCATATACAAATAGCGACAACCATCCGACCAGTAAAATATGTGCATGAATTGGGCGAAGTGCGTAAGATCCTGCCCCTGCCATATGAGAACCTAGATAAGCTCCTAGTAACCCAAATATTGCTCCTGCACGTATTAATCGTAAACTCCATCTTTCTTGCATCTTCATTTCCCCCTCTTTGTAATCGTTAATAACGCTGGTAATAATAATGGCCGAACGATAAACGTATCCAACAGCACACCAACTGCGACAGCAAAACCAAATAGTTTTAGCTCCATGACTGGCTGCGATATTAAAACGGCAAATGTAGCAGCAAGTATTAGCCCTGCCGAAGAAATAACACTGCCTGTTTTTTCAACCGCTTTCGCAATTGCTTCTAGTTCGCCATACTGTTTTCGTTCTTCTTTCAACCTACTCATTAACATGATCGAGTAGTCCACACCTAGTGCTACTAAAAATACAAATGTGTAAAGGGGGATTCGATAACTAAAAGACGTATACCCGAAGAGCACGTCGAAAATCCAAGTAGAGAATCCTAAAGCCGCTCCGAATGACAATAAAATAGAAAACATCATCAACAAAGATGCTCGAATCGATCTCGTTTGGAATGCAAGCATTAATCCAATCAATATCGTCATTAACCCCATTACGAGTAATGTATCGCTATTATTAATATCCCGGATATCCACTTGTTTCACTGTCTCTCCACTTACTAAAACATGTTGATCTTTCCATTCATCTCTAATCATTTCTACTTCATTCAAAGCTTCTTTGCTATAAGGATTTGCATTTAATATTATGGAAAACTGCGTGTATATATCACTTTCTGAAGTCGAAGGGCGCACTTGGCTTACAAGTGGTCTCTCTTCTAACTTCTCTTGAATAGCCGCTATTACTTTCTCGTCTTTTGATTTTACTAGAATCGTTGTTGGTGCTATTTCACCTTCTGAAAATGCTTCTCCTAGCTTTGTAAAACCTTCTCTTGAAGATAACTCTTCTGGGAAAGATGCCAACAAATCATATGAATAGACGATTGTTGTTGCATGCCATGTGCCAATACCAAGTAGAAGGAGTATCGGTATCGCTACTTTCCATGGATTTTTCGTACTTACATTTCCCGCATTTGCCCAAAGCTTCGTTGTTTTTTCTTTCTTTTTCGGTGTTTTTACTACTGCAAACAAAGCTGGCAATAAAGTCAGTCCCGCGACCAACATAATAATGACCGCAATCGCAAACACCGGTGCGAAATTACGATAAGGCTCATATATCGCAAATGCAAGAGTTGCTACTCCCGCTAAAATAGTTCCACCACTAAACAGAATAGTTTCACGGGTTTTAGCAAGTGCCACTTTCATATCCTGTTCTTCTTTATAACGTGCGTACAAAAGCAGCGAATAATCGGTAATGACCGCAAACAATAAAATCATCATAATTGATAGGGCCTGGTTTTCAATTGTAATAGATGTAAACTTACCAGTAAGGCCAATTAATCTATCCACTACCCCATACACAATTCCTGCTCCAATCAGTGGAATGATGGCAAGGATAAATGAACGATAAATAACGATTAGTAGGATAAAAATAATCCCTACTGTTGCTAAAAGTAAAACGACATCAGCCTGTGAAAATAGCTCAATTGTATCACTTGCTATACCAGCCGGTCCCGTATAATAAATAGTAAAACCTGCCGGGATAATGTCAGATACATTCTTTTTAATTTCTTTCACTTGTGAGTGAATTTCTTTACTTTCTAATTGCCCTTCTAATATTAAAGGAATAAAGAATGTTTTTTTATCCTCAGAAACAAATGAAGCACGATGTTCCATAGGTATTTCTGAAAACTTCGGTATACCCGTATAATTCTTCTCCATTAATGTGAGAATGCTTTGTATTTCCTCATCTGTAGCACCTTTATCTTTTTCAAAAACTATTAAGAGGGGTATCCCCTCACTACTAGTGAAATTTTCTTTTACTACTTTATCCGCTTGAATGGATAAAGCTGTTTCCGGAAGACCAGCATTTTTGGATGTACTTGCAACTTCTTTACTTGATGGTGCAAGAAAAGAAAGTAATCCTACGATCACTAACCAACTCGTTAATGTTATAAGCCAAGTACGCTTGTTTTTCATTTCGCTTCCCCCTTTAAGATTTCCTTACAGGGGTAACTATACAAGTCGAAAGTGAACAGAAGATGAACGGATGATTACATCTTCTTTAGTTGGATACTTACCTTTGTTCCGTGAGGTTCCACATTTTCAAATGCAAGCATGCCATTATGCGATTGAATGACTTCTTTTACAATAGCCAGCCCTAACCCACTTCCCTCAATTTGGGTAGATCTTGCCTCGTCTTCTCGATAAAATCGTTCTGTCCATTGCCCATAGTCTGTATTTTTGTTCCCAATACCAGTGTCCTGTATGGTAACTTGCACATATTCCGGCGTTTCGGACATTCCAATTTGTATCTCTCCAGGAGAAAAGTTGTATTTAATCGCATTAGAAACGAGATTTTCCCAAACATACTCTAACATTTCTTTATCTCCCATTACCTCTCGCTTTTTCAATTGCAATTGGATTGAAATATTTTTTTCGTCTAGCAACCATCTAAATTTTAAGACAACTTGCTTTAGCTGTTCATCAAGTTGAAATGACTCTTTTTTCGTTCGAGTATTTGCTTGATCGAATGAAGTAAGCAATAATAACTGCTTCATTAAACCTGATAAACGCTTAGCCTCTTTTCGAATGATTTCTGCGTAATTTCCATTTAGCTCTCCGTTTTCAAGCAAAGCAGCATATCCTTGTATATTTAATAACGGCGTTTGAAAATCATGAGATACCCTAGCTATAAACTCTTTTTTATAGCGGTCGCTGGCTTCCAATTGCTTGACCATATTTCTGAAGCTGTCTGCCAATTGACCAATTTCATCTCGTTGATTCACAAGAATCGGTACTTGGAAATCTTCGTTCGCAATTTTTTTCGTTGCAACCGTGAGTTTTGTTAGCGGATCAATCATCCTCTTAGCAACAATCAGCATCGCAATAATACTAATGATAATCATTGCACCAGCAAGACCCCCTAATAGTAAATGAATTTCATTGAATAGAAATTTTATATTTGGCCTTTGAAAAAGTGCATATTTTTTCTGATCATATGTGAAGGGAACTCCGACCGTATTCGTTAATTCGTTTGAAAAATATCCAGTTATAAACGTCTCTTTCGGAAACTCTCGCATCCCATGATATACCTCGCCATTTAAAACCCCATTCACAATAGAATCATTCATTTCTCGAACCCTGAAATCACCGCCATAGAACCGCTCTAGGCCATCTTCATTTACGATGTATATTTGATACCCCGCGTCTCCCATCGTCTGTAGAAATGGCGTTATGCTGTCTAGATTAGACGATTCGATAAGCTCTACTATGGAATTGGCTACTTCTACGTTTTTTTCATCATTTTTCTCTTTTAAATTTTGATGATAAAACGTATTTACAATCATGAAACCAATTGTCCCACTGGCAAACATAATAAGGAGTGTCATCCAGACAAATTTACTATATAAAGTTTTCATGTATGCGTTCCTTCTAATTTATATCCAATTCCCCGAACTGTCTTAATCTGTACATCTGCTTGCGTTTTAGCTAAACGTTCACGTATTCGTTTGATATGTACACTTAATGTTTGTTCTTCCCCTTCAAAATCGATTCCCCAAACAGTTTCGATCAATTGATCACGAGTGAATACTTGGTTTGGTTTTGAGGCAAGCTTTGACAGCAATTCAAATTCCTTTAAAGGTAAAACTAGTAACTCTTCTCCTATTTGCACCTCAAAGCTCTTTCTATTGATCAACATATTTCCTACTTGTATATTGGCATCACTTGTTTTATCGTATCTTCTTAATATTGCACGGATACGAAATAATAATTCTTTCGGTTCAAATGGTTTTACTAAATAATCATCTGATCCTGCTAAGTATCCTTTTTCTTTATCTTCCAAGCCACCTTTTGCTGTTAGTAATAAAACAGGAAAGTCATACTGCTCTCGAATAATTTTAGTTAAAGTCAAACCATCCATCTCTGGCATCATCACGTCAACTATTGCTAGATCAGGCATTTCTTTCTCAATTAAAGCTAATCCTTCTTTCCCGTTCTCAGCTTTTACAACACGATACCCGGTGTTCGATAAAAAAATAGAGATTAACTCTAACGTATGCATATCGTCATCTACCGCCAATATTACAACCACACTGGAGCCCTCCTCTTCTATCTATAATTGTGTCCGCCAAAAAACTGCATGACAACATGCACATCTTAATACTTAATTAGTCTAATAGCAAGTAACAAAAGGCTATGTATAAAGCAAACAAATGAATACTCTTTACTGGATGAGATGATTTATTTTAAAGAAGTTTGGAGATAAATGGCTTAGCGCAATCAAGAGTATTATATAAGCAACTAGTTGTATTGATTGAGCAACCATCTTTATAGCAAGGGCAACCAGTTTACCTTTGAAAGCAACTAAATATAGATAATCTATTTTTTTATTACATTTAATAGTAATTATTTCTTAACAGAGGTAAATTATTATACAAAAAAAGTCGTTACCGATTACTCGGTAACGACTTTTTTATTAGTGCCCAGCGACGTCCTACTCTCACAGGGGGAAACCCCCAACTACCATCGGCGCAAAAGAGCTTAACTTCCGTGTTCGGTATGGGAACGGGTGTGACCTCTTTGCCATCATCACTAGACGATGAGTGTTTGTTCACTCAAAACTGGATAAACGACATTTTCAACAGATAAATACATTTGGTTAAGTCCTCGATCGATTAGTATTCGTCAGCTGCACGTGTCGCCACGCTTCCACCCCGAACCTATCTACCTCATCGTCTTTGAGGGATCTTACTTACTTGCGTAATGGGAAAT
>NZ_VDGG01000060.1 GCF_006861775.1 Psychrobacillus soli
AGCTTTTCCTCCAAGTCTCTTACCTCCAGTAAACGAATAATTCTAGTTTACTAGATGGTCTGTTAGATTGGCGAAAGTGTTCACGGCATCTCAGCGAAAACTGTCTGTTTTAGTATAGCGGTTACACCGTCTCATCTTCTTCAATAGAAAGTCTATCAATTAAATCTAATAGTTCAATATAACTTTTACATATTCCATTTAATTTTTTTTTTATCGATTTTAAAATAGCATTTTCAGATTCCAACTCTTTAATAACCTTCATTAAATTTTTATGTATAATTACAAAGAAATTTCCCCTAGATTTAGCATTGTTATAAGTTTCAATAAATAATAAATCATCCAAATTATAACTTTGTAATAAGTACCCAATCTCTATACAAAAGCTTTGAGTTAGAACAGTAATAACATCTTCTTTCAAAGCGTTAGTGGTATTAAGGTTAAAATGCAAGCTTCCAACTTGTTCATAATCAAAAGCACTAATAAATTTTTCTAACTCAAACGATAGATTTTCATAATGGTATTCTAAAGAATTAGTTTTTAAATATATTTTTTCTGGAACTTTAACTAATTTCTCAACTTCTAAAATAGATTTATATTCGTTAACAAAGAATATTTGTTTACTAATGTCTTGATTTAAAAAATTTTCGGCTTCTTTATAGTTAGCTAATAAAGCATTAGTAGATATATTTTTTATTTGAGGAATAAAACTTATTCTTTTATTTTCTTTTACTTGTATGTCTTCACTATGCGTGAAATAACGTACATCAAATACATTAGAAAAAAACATAGTAACTTGATGTTTTAAATATTTGTCTAGAGATTCATTTTGTATTATTTCGTATTTAATTTCTTCCTTAGTTTGAATTTCAAAAATTTCAAAATTACAATCTATAAATAAATCACCGTCATTTTCAAAAATAACAATATATTTATTAGAAAACATTCCATTTTCAATATAATCTAGAATTAAATCTAGAATTGTTGATTTTCCCGTACCGTTTTCTCCTACAATGGCTGATAAATTTAATTTAATGTTACTTCCATTCACTTTAAAGAAGTTTTCGATATATAAATTGTTTTTAGATATATCTAACTTCCCATGACTATATTTAATATTAAATTCTCCACAAAATGATGTTTGAAAATCTTTTAGCTTCTTATATTCTTCTGTCCATATAAAAACAATTCGCATTGCTTCACCCCTATATATATCTTAACTTATTATATGGGTTTCAAGGTATCCTTTGTGCATAAAAGTTTTCAAGACTAACACGTATATTGTGCATCTACCAGACCAGAATATGGTCCACCCCGTCCCCCATAGGGTGGGGGGCTATACAAGTATTTTAAATTGCACTATTTTGCCCAATGATAACTACTCTAACTAATTGAGGATTTTTATTAAGATTGTATAGAATAAGGCTAATAGCTTCCTTTCTATCAGCTTCTATACCGCAGCTTTCTTTTAGTGTTCTTCTCAACATATCTAGTTGACTAGTCTCCCAGTCCTTCATTTTTTTTGAATTATTTATACTCACCTTATTTGTCCTTTCTTTATTGTTAGCTAATAGAATAGCTAATCTTAGTAGTTTATTTATTAGATATATTTAAGTTTGTATATATAAGTCTGTGTATTAAGTCTGTATAACGGTCGTATTTTAGACTATTGAACAGGCTTATTTACACGCTTAAAAATCTAAATTTATTCGTCACAGTTTTTGTTAATCACAAGTGTTAGTGACTCTGGTTTTCAAATAAATTTTCTAATCTAAATTTGTCTTTATCTGCTACTGAATAAATCTTTTCTTGTCGCTTCTCTAGTTCAATCAATAGATGCGGAACTTGTTTCGCCAAATTCTCATTTGGATGTGGCTGTAGTGGAAAGTAGATATTATTATTCTTGTGTTTTTTAATAATTAGCAATCCCGCCGCTACTAATCGTTTATTAGCCGAAACAATACTTTGGCGGCTACAATTCAAATAATCCTCAAGTTGATAAATAGTTGGAAATGCATAGCCATAACCTTCGTTAAATAACTCTAAATACTTCACATACAGAACCACATCAAACGGTTTTATTAGTCCTAACTGAACATAATAAAAAATATCTGCTGATACTTTTTTAAATCTTTTTGTAACATCATGTGTAGATAATGATTGTTTTGGAATAATCATTCTTTTTAATTCACCTCTTTCTTTCTCTATCTAAAAAGGAACTTGCAATTAAACGTATTTTTGGGACATCTATATTTAATTTTTTTCAAAGAAAAAAGTGAATAGGAAATCTCCTACTCACTTAGGTACTTGCAATTTTCTAGATTTTTAGGACTTACAATTATAAAAAATCTCTCAAATTGTTGGCTACATCTTCAACATCTAAATCTAAATACTGCGTGGTTACTGCTAAATCACTATGTCCTAATGCTTTACTAATCAACGCTACACTTCCCCTTTCTCTAGTAAACTCTTTGCATATGCCCTTCTAATTGCGTGTGCATTGATATTATTTAATCCATATCGTTTGGCATATTTATTTAACTGCTTAGAAATCGCACAATTAGATGATTTACTTGAATTCATAGCAAGACCATTTTGTGTAATAAATACATTATGATTTTCTGTGCCGAAATGATTTCTAACACCATCATTTAATTTAATTAACACTTTTAACATTGTAGCTACTTCTTCATCAATGGGTAGTTTTAAAAATTTATGATTTTTTAAAGTAGAACCATCTAAATTTAAAAAAAGATTTTCAAAATCAATATGACGTTCGCGTAGTTCCCCTAATGTACGAATACGAATCCCCGTTTTATACATTAACTTAATAGCCGCTGCATCGCGAAAACCAATAAAAGTTGTTTGGTCAATTAACTGCAATAGCTTATCAATATCTGATTTCATTGCCCCCTCTTTTACTTCTTTATCAACTTTAATTTGAATAGTGTTAAGGAAGCGGTCTTTAATCCAACTATTATTATAGAACTTGCTTAAAACGGCTTTAATGGATTTTAAACGAATTAACTTTGTTCGTTGCGATACTTCTAAAACATCTAGATAGTGATAAATAGATTCTGCTGAAATATCCTCAATATACTGCAAACGATTGACCGTCACTAACTGATTAAAGATGTATGCATAACTTTCAATTGTACGTTGACGGTTCCCAGCGATTTGCATTTGTTTAAATACCGTTTCCAATGCTGCTGCTACCGTGATAGTATCCCGAATGTTCTCATAATGATTTGTTTGTAAGACAACTACATCACTACTTACTGCAAATACACCATGCTTTCTACTTTTAGACAAAACAAAAAACCTCCACTTTCATTACTGAATTTGAAGGTCTACGAATAGTTAAAATATGTAGGGATAAGAAAAGGGATATTCAACAAGAGTTCAACTCCCGTTCAATATCCCTAGCTTCTAAAACCGTTGCTACCACTACGTTTATAGTGTTTTTTTATATGGAGACGGCGGGATTTGAACCCGCGTCCAGAAACTCTAACACTTAAGCTTCTACGCGTGTATCTTGCCTATTTAGGTTTCGCGTAGCACTATGCCGACAAGCGGGCGTCATGTACGCTAACTTGGAAATCTCTTGCTGACAGCTCAAGTGGCACTGCCAACCGTATCCCACTAAAGTTGAGCTCTACCTAGCCACATGGGCGATGGATAGATAAAGCAGATCCGAGCTTACGCTGCGAATGCTAAGTTGTTGTTTGTTTTGCCTGTTATTATAAAGTCCGTTTTTGCGGAGCCGAGCCTCCGACGCGCAACTCAAGCTCAGACTATCCCTGTCGAATCCATAACGTCCCCGTTTATGGAATAATGTAAGCTTTGTTACATAGCTAACTATACATCAAAAATGGTCAATTTTCAAGTGATACATTCTACCAATAATGGATAGCGTCTTATTGATTACGTTCTTTAAACGCTCGTTCAATATCACGCTTCGCTTCTTTCTTCTTCAAGACGTCTCGTTTGTCGTAGTCTTTCTTCCCTTTTCCGACGCCGATTAATACTTTTGCATAGCCATTTTTTACATACATTTTTAAAGGAACAATTGTGAAGCCTTCTCTTTTTGTTTCTCCAATTAATGTACTAATCTGTTTTTTATGTAAAAGTAGTTTGCGGGATCGTAAAGGGTCGTGGTTGAAGCGATTTCCTTGTTCGTATGGACTAATATGCATATTGGAAATCCATGCTTCGTTATTTCGGATGCGTACGAATGCATCTTTCAATTGCACTTTGCCGTTACGGATGGATTTAATTTCTGTACCTTGCAATACAATACCTGCTTCAATTGTTTCTTCTATAAAATAATCATGGCTGGCTTTTTTGTTTTGTGCGAGCACTTTATCGTCATGCTTTTTGGCCATCTCATTCACCTCTCAAAACTTACGAGGAGCGACTAAGCGCTCCTTTATTTTTTCTTTGGTCGTTTACGACGTTGCGATTTTTTGGCAACGGATTCGTAAAATTTCTTCTTCTGTTTTACTTCTTTTTTAGGACCTGGTTGAGAAGTACTTCTTCTCTCTGATCCTTCTTTTTTCTTCGCATGAATTACTTTTGGTGCTTCTTTTCTTGTTCGATGGAATGCTTTTTTCATGCCGACGATTTCAAAATCGATCGCCGATTCTTCTGGTTTCACTTCAGCTACTCGAACGGTTACTTCATCCCCGATTCGGAATTGCTTACCTGCACGTTCCCCAATCATCATCATTTGTCGATCGTCGAAACGATAATAATCGTCTGTCATATTCGTTACATGTACAAGACCTTCTATTGTGTTTGGAAGCTCAACGAACATTCCAAAGTTTGTAACAGAACTAATAATACCTTCGAATTCTTCACCGATTTTATCGGACATAAATTGGGCTTTTTTCAGCGCATCCGTATCACGTTCTGCATCTACTGCACGACGTTCCCGTTTCGATGTATGCTCGGCAATATCATCGATGATTGCTCCCCAATGATTAATCGTTGGTTGTGTTACATCCCCATTTACTAAGTACGTACGGATTAATCGATGAACGATTAAATCGGGATAGCGTCGAATTGGTGATGTGAAATGCGTATAGAATTCGGTAGATAAACCAAAATGTCCCAAACATTCCCCGTAATATTTTGCTTGTTGAAGTGATCGTAAAAGCATCGTAGATATAACCGGTTCTTCTGGCATACCTTCTATATTTTCAATGATCTCTTGTAATGCTTTTGGATGAATTTCATTTCCTGTCCCTTTTACGACAAGTCCAAAATTCGTTAAAAAGGCGAAAAAGCGTTGTAGTTTTTCTGGTTTTGGATCTTCGTGAATACGGTATATAAACGGAACATCCATCCATTTAAAATGCTCGGCTACTGTTTCATTGGCAGCTAGCATAAACTCTTCGATTAGACGTTCTGCAACTGTACGTTCGCGAGTGGCAATATCCGTCGGCCAACCGTCTTCATCTACAATAATTTTTGCTTCTTGGAAGTCAAAGTCAATCGCACCACGATCTTGGCGTTTTTCTCTTAAAATCGCTGCAAGTTCGCCCATCAGTTCAAACATTGGCACTAATGGCTCATAACGCTCGATTAACGCTGCATCTTTTTCTTCTATAATTTTATATACGTCCGAATACGTCATCCGTTCCGTTGTTCGAATTACACTTTGGAAAATTTCATGCGAGATGACCATACCAGACCCATTAATGATCATTTCACAAGATAATGTTAAACGATCCACTTGTGGGTTCAATGAACAAATCCCGTTTGATAGACGATGTGGAATCATCGGAATAACACGATCGGCTAAGTACACACTTGTTCCGCGATCGTACGCTTCACGATCAAGCGGTGAACCTTCTGTTACATAATGACTAACGTCCGCGATATGTACACCAAGTTTATATGTACCATCCGGTAGTTTAGTTACTGTAACTGCATCATCTAAATCTTTTGCGTCTGCTCCGTCAATCGTTACGATTACTTCGTCACGTAAATCGCGGCGATCATCCAAATCTTTTTCATCAATTGCATCGGGAACAGATTCTGCTTGGTTGATCACTTCTTGTGGGAAATCGATAGTGATTCCATGCTTATAAATAATCGATAGAATATCGACACCTGGATCATTTTTATGCCCAAGAATTTTCGTAACCATTCCAGTTGCGGATTTTCTTTCATTTGGCCATTCTGTAATTTCAACAACTACTTTATGTCCTTCGATTGCACCTAGAGTATCCCCTTTTGCAATAAACACATCCATTGGAACTTTTTTATCATCCGGAATGACAAAGCCAAACCCTCTATTGTCTTGAAAAGTTCCAACAACTTGGGAAATCCCTCTTTGCGTTATTTTAATAATGGAACCTTCACTTCGGTCACCATGCGATTCACGAGATACACGGACAAGTACTTTGTCTCCGTTAACTGCTCCATTAATCTCCGTGGGTGGAATAAAAATATCGTCCATTCCATCTTCTTCTGGTGCAACAAAGCCAAATCCTTTTGCATGTCCGATAAATTTACCAACTACTAAATTCATCCGTGCAGGAATACCATAACGATTAGATCTGGAACGTACAACAAGGCCTGCTTCTTCCATTTGAACAAGTGTTTTGACGAATTCTTTAAAATCATCTGCATCCACTAGTCCAAAATGATCCTCTAATTCTTTTGTTGTTAATGGTTTATATTCTTCTGCTTGCATTAGTTCAAGTAATGTTTCTTTCATATTTTCCATGTAATCATCCCTCCTTTTTCAGCGTGTGCACATTTGGACTGTTTTACACATTCCAATCCAACGACTCTAAAAAGTTTAATATATCTTGATGCAATTGTTCTTTTTCAGGACCCAATGTAATGACATGACCTGAGTTTTCATACCAATTTAGTTTTTTCTCAATGGACTCTGCTTGTTCAAAAATAGTATTAGCCGAGTTCGTATCAATGACGTTATCTTTCTTCCCTTGGGTCACGAGAAGTGGTGCATATATATGATCGACATGATCACGGACATTATATACAAACTCTCTTAGTTCAGCCAACGTCTCCATTGGATTTTGACGAATTGCTTCTACTTCTTCTTCTATTTGCTCTTCCGTTTTTCCTTCATATTTCTTATATTCTTTCGCGTATTTTAATACACCTTCAAACATGACATCTGTCGTTTTCATCGTCATTGGCGAGCACATCGTGACAATTCCCTTTACAGGAACTGTATACCCTAGTTTGAGTGAAAATACACCTCCGAGCGAAAGTCCTGCTACGGCAATTTCTTCATAGCCTTCCGCTTTTAAACGGTCGTACGCGCGCATCACGTCTTTCCACCAATCAGTAGGACCGGTTTCAAGAAGTTCCTCTGGTGGCACACCATGCCCTTTATAATGTGGGGCAAGTGAAGTATATCCGTTTTTCTCCAAAAAACGTCCAAGCATTCGAACATCCGATGAATTACCCGTAAAACCATGCAGTAGCAATACAGCACGTTTTCCTGCTTCAAAGAAAAATGGCTTCGGTGTAGTAATTTTCATAAAAAAATACCTCCAATCAACAACCAAAAATATAATATGTAAAATAAAACGCCTAACCAATCAGATGTCGGTCAGGCGGTTCGGTTAGAATCAATTTGAAAATATTAAAACTTTGTTATAGCGATTGTCAAAATAAAAAATAACACTGCAAGTACAACCGTTATTCTATGTAACACAAGGTCCATGCCTCGAGCTTTTTGTTTTCCAAAAAGTTGTTCAGCTCCACCAGAGATGGCTCCCGAAAGACCAGCACTTTTCCCCGATTGTAACAATACAACAACGATTAATGCGAGCGATACAATGACAAGTAATATCATAAGTAACGTATGCATTTGTTCCACCTCCTGATAAAACGTTCACAACATAAGTAATTTTACCAAAAACTGCTCACAGTTACAACTATTTAAGAAAAATAACATTAGTCAGATAGATAGCTTTACAACTAACACTCTATGAAAAAGAGCCAGCATTTTGCTGACTCTCTAATGGAACTTATTTTAAGTTGTAAAATGTGTCTTTTCCTAAGTATTGAGCTGTTGTATCTAGTTGGTCCTCAATACGTAGTAATTGGTTGTATTTTGCTACACGGTCAGAACGAGATGGTGCACCAGTTTTAATTTGACCAGCGTTTGTTGCAACTGCGATATCCGCAATTGTTACATCTTCTGATTCACCAGAACGGTGAGAAATAACTGCTGTGTAACCAGCGCGTTTTGCCATTTCAATCGCATCGAAAGTTTCTGTTAAAGTACCAATTTGGTTTACTTTCACAAGAATTGAGTTTCCAACGCCTTGTTCAATTCCTTGTGATAATTTTTTCGTATTTGTAACGAATAAGTCATCTCCAACTAGTTGAACTTTTTCCCCTAATTTTTCCGTAAGTAATTTATGTCCAGCCCAGTCATTTTCATCTAAACCGTCTTCAATGGAAACGATTGGGTATTTTGAACAAAGCTCTTCATACCAAGCAACCATTTCTTCTGAAGTTTTTACTACACCTTCACCAGCTAAATGGTATTTTCCGTCTTCTTTATTGAATAATTCAGAAGCGGCAACGTCCATTGCAAGAAGAACTTCTTCCCCTGGTCTATAACCTGCTTTTTCAATAGCAGTCATAATTGTAGAAAGGGCTTCTTCGTTCGATTTTAAGTTCGGCGCAAATCCACCTTCATCCCCAACAGCTGTGTTTAATCCTGCTTCTTGTAACACTGCTTTTAAGCTATGGAAAATTTCTGCTCCCATACGTAGTGCATGACGGAAAGATTCTGCTCCAACCGGCATAACCATGAATTCTTGAATATCTACGTTATTATCCGCATGTTCTCCACCGTTTACGATGTTCATCATTGGAACTGGTAGTTGTTTTGCATTGAATCCACCTAAATATTGATACAATGGGATATCTAAATAATCTGCTGCTGCATGCGCAACGGCAATCGATACACCTAAAATTGCGTTTGCACCAAGGTTACCTTTGTTTTCTGTACCATCTAATTCAATCATTGCGTGGTCAATTCCAACTTGGTCAAGAACAGAGAAATTCTCTTCTAACTCAGCCGCAATGATATTATTTACGTTATCTACTGCTTTTAAAACACCTTTCCCTAGGTATCTTGCTTTGTCACCATCACGAAGTTCTACTGCTTCATATTCACCAGTAGATGCGCCAGATGGAACGATCGCACGACCAAATGCTCCGCTTTCTGTAAAAACCTCTACCTCTACTGTTGGATTCCCACGTGAATCTAATACTTCACGAGCTTGTAAATGTGTAATAATTGGCATTTTTAACTCTCCGTTTCGATTAGTGTTTTACCTGTCATTTCAGGCGGTGTTTCTATCCTTAACAAGTGTAACATGGTTGGTGCTAAATCGGCTAAAATTCCGTCAGAACGAAGCGAAATTTCTTTTTGTGTGACAATAACTGGCACTGGATTTGTCGTATGTGCAGTCATTGGCTGACCTTCTAGCGTTGTTACTTCATCTGAATTGCCGTGGTCCGCTGTAATAATAGCTCGACCACCTTTTGCTAAAATAGCATCTACTACTTTTCCTAAGCATTCATCTACTGCTTCAATCGCTTTAATCGTTGGTTCCAACATTCCACTATGACCAACCATATCTGGATTGGCAAAGTTTAAAATGATGGCATCAAATTTATCGTTTGCAATTTCATTTACAAGCGCATCTGTTAATTCATATGCACTCATTTCTGGTTGTAAATCATATGTTGCTACCTTTGGAGAATTGATCAATATACGTTCTTCTCCAGGGAAGGTTTCTTCACGGCCACCACTCATAAAAAACGTCACATGCGGATATTTCTCTGTTTCCGCAATTCGGAGTTGTGTTTTACCATGCTTGGAAAGTACTTCTCCTATTGTGTTATACAAATCGCTTTTTTCAAATACCACGTCTGAAACGACATCGTCGCTATAATGCGTAAACGTTACAAACTTCAAATTGGTTGGATGCTTTTTGCTTAACTTAAAACTATCGAATGTAGGTGTATTCAAAGCCATTGATAATTGAATGGCACGATCCGGACGGAAATTAAAGAAGATGACCGCATCACCAGAATCGACTGTTACTGCTGGCTTTGCATTTTCTTCAATGACAAAAGGCAAAACAAATTCATCCATAATATCTTCTTCATAAGACTTTAAAATACCAGCTGTTGCAGATTCTGCCGTTCTTCCTATACCGTCTACAAGCGCATTGTAAGCTAGCTCCACTCGCTCCCAACGACGGTCCCGATCCATTGCATAATAGCGTCCACTGATCGAAGCAAACTTTCCAACACCGATTTCTTTCATTTGCTTTTCCGTTTCTTCTACAAATCCAACAGCCGTTTGAGGTCCTACATCTCGCCCGTCTAAAAAGCCATGAACAAAAACGTCTTGTAGACCTTGTTCTTTCGCAAGCTTCAATAAAGCAAATAAATGGGAATAGTGACTGTGAACACCGCCATCTGAAAGTAATCCCATTAAGTGCAACTTACCACCAGTTTTTTTGACATGCTCAATTGCTGCTAAAAGCTTACGCTCTAAGAAAAACTCACCTTCACGAATAGACTTATGAATACGCGTTAAGTTTTGATACACAATTCTACCAGCACCAATATTTAAGTGTCCTACTTCGGAGTTTCCCATTTGCCCTTCTGGTAAGCCAACTGCTTCTCCAGAGGCGATTAATGTAGCATTGGGATAGTCTTTCCAATAACGGTCATAGTTTGGTTTATTGGCCTGTGCGACCGCATTCCCGAACGCTTCATGACGCAGTCCGAATCCATCTAAAATGATTAAAGCTACTGGACTTTTAGGCATTTTGTCCAGCCTCCAATAATTTGAAGAAAGAATCTACTTGTAAACTTGCTCCTCCTACTAACGCCCCATCAATATGCTCGTTTGAAAGCAGTTCTTCAATATTTTCTGGTTTTACACTTCCACCATATTGAATACGTACGCTGTTTGCTACTTCTTCTCCAAATCCATCGAGAATCGTTTCACGAATCGCTTGGCATACATCATTTGCATCATCAGCAGTTGCCGTCTTACCAGTTCCGATTGCCCAAATTGGCTCATATGCAATAATCGCGTTTTCCACATTTTCTTCCGAAAGTCCTTCTAAAGCAGCCATTACTTGTGCAGATACAATGTTTACTGTTTCATTTTGTTCGCGCTCTTCTAATGTTTCTCCTACACAAATAATAGGAGTTAACTTATTTTCAAACGCAGCTTGTACTTTTTTATGAACAGATTCATCTGTTTCATTGAAATATTGGCGTCTTTCTGAATGTCCGATAACGACATAGTTAACACCTAAATCTTGTAGTTGATGGGCACTTACTTCCCCTGTAAATGCACCTTCTTTTTCTTCATGCATTGTTTGAGCAGCGATTGATATAAAAGAGTCTTTCGCTACATGCACCAGTTGATCTAAAAATAATGCCGGTGCACAAATAACCGCATCTACTTTACTGCTATCTACTTGTTTCTCTTTTAGCTCTAGAGCAAAATCTTTCGCTTCTGAAAGTGTTTTATACATTTTCCAATTTCCTGCAATTATAGGTTTACGCATATCCATACTCCTCCATTACTTATCGTTTAAAGCAGATACTCCTGGTAAGTCTTTCCCTTCCATAAACTCAAGAGAAGCTCCTCCACCAGTTGAAATATGGTCCATTTTATCCGCAACATTGAATTTTTCAACAGCAGCAGCTGAATCACCACCGCCGATAATTGTATATCCAGCAGTTTCAGCCATTGCGTCTGCTACACCTTTTGTTCCATTTGCAAAAGTTTCCATTTCAAATACACCCATTGGTCCATTCCAAATGATTAGCTTACTATTTTTAATAACATCCGCATATAATGCAGCTGTTTTCGGTCCAATATCTAACCCCATCCAATCAGATGGAATTTGGTCGATATCTACCACTTTCGTATTGGCATCTTTTGAAAACTCATCAGCTACGACTACATCTACTGGCAAGTAAAAAGAAACCCCTTTTTCTTTTGCTTTCTCTACAAAAGATTTTGCAAGCTCCATTTTATCTTCTTCTAAAAGAGATGTTCCAATATCATTTCCTAGTGCTTTTGTAAATGTATACGATAAGCCCCCACCGATTAAAATATTATCTACTTTATCCAACAGGTGATCGATTACGCCAATCTTATCTTTTACTTTTGCCCCACCAATAATTGTAGTAAACGGGCGTTCCGGATTCGATAATGCTTTACCTAAAACGTCTAACTCTTTTTCCATTAGTAATCCAGAAACTGCTGGTAACAATTTCGCAATACCTTCTGTTGTTGCATGCGCGCGGTGTGCAGCTCCAAATGCATCATTGACATATACATCTGCAAGTGAAGCAAATGCTTTTGCAAGTGCTGGATCATTTTTTTCTTCTCCTGCATGGAAGCGAACATTTTCTAATAAAATAATGTCTCCATCTGCCATTTCAGAAACTACTAGTTCCACTGTTTGCCCAATGGATTCATCTAATTTTGTTACTGGCTTATTCAAAAGTTTTGCTAAATGCTCTCCTACTTTTGTCAAACGTAGCTCTTCTTTTACTTCCCCTTTAGGGCGTCCCATATGACTCGCTAAAATGACTTTCGCACCTTGTTCGATTAAAGAGTTGATCGTTGGTAGTGCTGCACGAATACGCGTATCGTCTGTAATCGCTCCGTCTTCCATTGGTACGTTAAAGTCTACTCGACAAAACACACGCTTTCCTTGTAAAGTTACATCGCTTAATGATTGTTTTTCCTTCATGGAATAAGCCCCCTTAGTATGTACATATGTAATCAAATTCGCCTTGGCGTATTTGCGCCTAGATTTTTATCGAGCATGCTCGATAATTTCCCCTAAAAAATCTGTGGCATCCGCCGGAGGCTTTAATTTAATACCCCAAAGGTACAAACCTTTGGGTATTAAATTAAAAATAAGGAGCGAAGGGTAACCCTTGCTCCTTTTACCCTCTTATATTATAGAGGTTCTTACTTACAAATTAAAGTCCACGCGAAGCCATAAGTAATGCAAGGTCGATACAACGAGCAGAGTAGCCTGATTCGTTATCATACCAAGATAATACTTTGACCATATTATCTCCAAGTACCATTGTAGAAAGACCATCTACTGTTGATGATGCAGTATTTCCATTATAGTCAATGGATACTAGTGGAAGTTCATTGAAATCAAGAATTCCTTTTAATTCATTTTCAGAAGCATTTCTTAAAGCTGCATTTACTTCTTCTACTGTTACTTCTTTTTCAAGCTCTGCAACAAAGTCTACTAAAGAAACATTTGGTGTTGGTACGCGGATTGCCATACCATCTAATTTTCCTTTAAGTTCAGGAAGTACTTTCGCTACTGCTGATGCAGCTCCTGTTGTAGTTGGAATCATAGATTCTGCTGCTGCACGAGCACGACGGTAATCGCTATGTGGCAAGTCCAAAATGCGTTGGTCATTTGTGTATGAGTGAACAGTTGTCATCATTCCACGTTTAATACCAAATTGATCTGATAACACTTTTGCAAGTGGTGATAAACAGTTTGTCGTACAAGAAGCATTCGAAATAATATGATCAGTTGCTGGATCATATTTATCCGCATTTACTCCTACAACAAATGTAGGCATATCGTCTTTTGCTGGTTGTGATAATATTACTTTTTTTGCTCCCGCTTCAATATGCTTTCCAGCTTTTTCAGCAGTGCTGAAAATCCCAGTTGATTCAATTACGATATCGATTTCTAGCTCTTTCCAAGGAAGTGCAGCAGGGTCTTTTTCCGCAAGAACTCGAATGTTTTTCCCGTTTACAACTAAATAGTCGCCATTTGATGAAACTTCCGCCTTTAAGATTCCGTGTACTGAATCATATTTCAATAGATGTGCAAGCATTGCAGCATCCGTTAAGTCATTGATTGCTACTATTTCTAATTCGCTTTTTTCTAATGCTTCTCTAAATACTTTACGTCCAATACGTCCAAATCCATTAATCGCTAATTTTACTGTCATGTTAAATTCCTCCTAATTGGTTTGTGCAATGATCTGCATCATTTCATTTGCAGCACCTTCATCTGTTACTAAAACAGTTTGCGCTGGCGCTTGTTTAAAGTAAGACAATAATGCTTTTGCTTTTTTGGCACCACCAGCAACTGCTAGTAAATGCTCTATATGTTGTAACTGTTTTAACTGAATGCCAATTGTTCGAATTCGGTGAACTGCTTCACCTTGTTCATTAAAATAATAGCCAAATGCTTCACTTACAGAGCCAGCTTCTTTTAAGCGTTCGATTTCCTGCTCGTTCGTATTTCTTCTACGAGCCATTTCTTCTGCATCGCCAATGCCGTGAATAATAATATTCGTTCGCTCATATAGATCCATCATTTCTTGTATGAAAGGCTCATTCTTCATCGTAGTGTACGCTTCTTCACTCAAACTATCCGGCATATATAAGGTTCGGTAAGTTCCATTCATTCTACTTGCAAAAAGGGATGCAATCGTATTTGCTTGAAACGAAACGTCTTTTCCGACTCCACCTCGAGCAGCGATAAACATTAATTGTTTCCACTTCGATGTTTCCTGTACAAAATTAGTAATGGAAGCAATTGTAGAACCTCCCGTGACAGCAACTATTTTTTCGTCTGTCAAAATACTTTCCAAATACTTCGCTGCTTCTTGTGATAAAAGCATTGTCGCGTTCGTATTAGTATCTACATTTCCGGGAACAATAATTACTTCTTTAATGTGTAAATGTTGTGAAAGTTGTCTTTCCAGCTGCAGCCTACCTGACCATTCTCGAACTACTTCTTTCAGGTCTACTAATAGTCTGGTTCCTTCTAGTGTAATTGCTGCGCCGTCTCTTGAAATATCGATTAGACCATGGTTTCTTAATGTATCTAACTCTTTTCGAGTATCTCTTTCTGACAACCCTAATTGTTCCCCTAAAACTCGCCTGCCAATCCCTTTTGTTAGCTGAATCGTTTGAAGTATTCGATACCTCTTTTGTAACAACTCGCTCATTTCTGGTATTAGCTTTAGCTGAGCAGTGAGCAATGATTCCATATTTCACTTCCTCATTGATTGTGACGTTTTTGTCCCACTTAGTTAAAAAATGTCCCACTTAGTTAAAAAAAAGTGAACTTCTATAAATAATCATATTATAGAATATTCAATTTTGCAACACTCGTGCATTACTTTTGTCGATTTTGTGAATACAAGAGCGAAATTTGCGATTCGCACCTAATAAAAAATCTGGAGCATCATGTAAGTAATGCATCCAGAATTGTAACGTAATCTATTTGACCATATTGAATGATTTCATTTTCAAATTCGACTACAGGAATCATCAGCATATATTTTTCATGAAGTGCATCATCTTCTTCAATATTCACTTCATTTATTTCAAATGATACATCTTCTTGAACCAGTTTCAGCATTAATCTTGCCTCTTCACATAAATGACAACCTGGTCTCGTGTAGAAATGGACAATCATTTTATATTATTCCTCCCAAATTCAATTAATACATTTTCATTATAGTCTTTTTGAAGTTGTTATTCCCTAAAAAGGTTAAAATGAAAGCGATACTTTTTATCCGTTCTTTCGTCTATAGCAATAAGGGGAGGTCAGCAGATGGAAATGGAACAGCTATACAAAGACCACAGCGATCGAGTTTACAGCTATATTTACTTACTTGTCCGTCATAAAGAATTTGCCGAAGATCTTACACAAGAAACATTTTATAAAGCATATAAAGGTTTAAATACCTTTAACAAACAAGCTTCAACTGCCACTTGGCTATTAAAAATAGCACGTAATGTAACCTATGACTATTTTCGAAGGAAAAGAGTTATTCAATTTTTCTCTTTTGATAAAGTACAAGATTTAGAGTCAAACGCACTCTCACCTGAGGGGCGATTTGAACAAAAGGAGCAGCTTGCTAGAATGTATGACTCCTTAAGGAAGCTAAAAAAAGACTATCAAGAGGTTCTGCTCCTACGCAAAATACAAGAATGTTCGATCAAAGAAACAGCCTATATACTAGGCTGGACTGAGGCAAAAGTAAAAATGAAAATGACACGAGCACTTGTGGCCCTTAAAAAGGAGTTTCATCAGGAAGGAGGTCGAGCAAATGGAACCATCAAACGAATTCGATGAGCTTTTTGAAGAAATGAAAGATGTGGAGCGCTCAAGGGAAGCAAAACAAAATACGTGGTTATCCTTAAAGAGTAGAATAGAAGCAAAGCGAAAACGCAACATATTTCCCGCATTTATTGCATTAGCAATAGTAGCAATTGCTTCCTTTCTATTCCTTACTTTTTCTAATCCTTCAGAGACAGAGCAATCAGCTGAGCCTCTTTCTAACGAAGAAGTTATAAGAGCAGTATTAGAAATAGAATACAATGGGCCAGATAGGGAACTTTTGCGCTTAATGAACGATTGGATGAAACTACAAAGCGAAACGGTAACGAACAACCAAGAAGAGTATGATCAACTTCTAGAATCCAAGGAATACAAAGATTATATAAATTATTATCCAGCCACTTTTGGCGAATACTTTAGTGAAGGTGTTCTGGCTTCCTTAATTAATGCTAATCTTGTGTTTAAGTATGACCATCACTTAGAAGATGCAGGTATAGAAATGCATCTAGAGAATGTTGAAATTAAACAAGAGAAAGATCACCCGAATATTTACCGCCCCATAATAGAAGTTTCCTTAACGAATAGCGAAGGTCAGAAAATTTATCATACTTTGCGAGAAGAATTTATCTTTTCCACATCAGAGCCTGGAAAAATTGGGAGCTATAATGGGGTAAAAGATGGTGGCGGCCTAGAGCTTCAACAGAAAATAAAGTATTTTAACACATATGTCGTAAACGATGAAGATGTAAAAACCCCATCGATTGATGTTTCCTTCGACACCCTTTGCTTCAATGGTCGCACGCCTGATCAACAAGGTAAAGTAGAATTTAAATCGGGCTGTACATCTGATACCAATCAAATACAGCCCATAATGACGAGAATTGACAATCTTTTTGTTAAAGAAACAACAGAGCAAGAAACCCGCGAGAGGGGCGAACTGCTCCCTGAAATTGAAAATTATCAGATTTACCTAACAAACGAGGCAGATAAAGGAACTACTTTATATACGATTACCTTATACGAAGATGGAATTTTGGTGTTCGCTCCCGATTCTAACATTGGAATTGTTGGTGACATCACTACAAAACCGCATGTTTTCTTATATGAGGAGATTAAGCTGATGCTTGATGAATTCGCAGATAATGAATAACAGAAAAAAAAGCCCTCAAAAGGGCTTTTTTCATTAATGATTCACCATTTACGGCCTGCTCCACCGCCTCCGGAGCTACCTCCGCCAAATCCGCCGAAACCACCACCGGAGCTTCTTCCACTTCCACCGCCGAAACCGCCAAAGCCACCGCCGAAATTTCCTGGTCCAAACATTCTTGTGCTAGAGCGTCTTCTACCAGAACCCGGTCTTCCGCCTCCCCCACCGCCAGACATGACAGTGTAAATCAAATAAATAACGACAATAATTATTATGATCGTTGAAAACGAAAAGCCTTCACCTGATGCTGCCAGATCTTTCGGTTCTACTAATCCCCCGTCCCAACCATATTCTGTTGCAACTTCATTGTAGAGTACTTGGTATGTGGAAAGTACCGCATCATCGACGGACCCTTGGTTTAAGAATGGTTTTGTATAGTCATCTATAATCCGTCCGATTTTCCCATCTGGTAAAGCACCTTCCAAACCATATCCCACAGTAATGGCTACATCTCGATTGCCTTTTTTTGTAGGATCCGTTTCTATCACTAATAATACTCCATTATCTTTTTTGGGATCTCCAATTCCAAACTCTCGTATGACATCCACACTAAACTGATTTACATTTTGTCCATTTAAAGAGTTGATAATCATCACGACAATTTGAGCACCAGTCGCATTATCTAATTGTTTGCCTAATTGTTCTACTTGTTGCTCTGTTTCGTTAGATAAAAAACCTTCATAATCTTGTACATATAATTCTCCAGGTATTGGTTCTGGAATATCAGAAGCTGCTACAGCTACGATTGGAACGAAAAGAAATAAAAGTAGCGCAGCTATAAGCAGACGCGCAACTCGTTGCATTACTCTCCATCTCCTTCAAAATCAACGACTGGAGCATCTTGTGCAGCTGCATCTGCTTTAAAATATTCTTTTTCATCAAAACCAAAGATAGAAGCAACAATACTTCCTGGCATACGCTTCACTTTTTTATTATAAGATGAGACAACCGTGTTGTAGTCTTGTCTTGCCACAGACAACCGATTTTCCGTTCCTGCAAGCTCATCCATTAATTGTCTGAAGTTTGCATCCGCTTTTAAATTGGGATAATTCTCTACCACTACTAATAGTCGACTCAACGCACCGGATAATTCATCGTTTGCTGCTGCCTGGTCTTCTGGCGTTCTTGCTCCCGCTAATTTTGTACGAGCATCAGCAATATTGCCTAACACTTCTTTTTCATGCGACGCGAAACCTTTTACCGTATTCACAAGGTTTGGGATTAAATCCAAACGACGTTGTAACTGATTTTCCACTTGCGCATAAGCATTATTCACATCTTCTTCGGCATTTACAAAGCCGTTGTAACTCGAGAAGAAAATCCCTGCAATAATTGCAATAATCACGATAATGATTACGAGCGGAACTAATAACTTTTTCATCTTCGTCACCTCTGGATTAGTATAGTATTAATGTACCTCTGAATCTAAAATGTGAAACCTTCTATGATTTACGTAAAAAATAGACATCGGTTTCAAATAAAATTTAGGCAACATAGTACATTCCCGTGGATTAATATAAAATCTTTGGGGTATAGATGGATAGACAAGTTCACTTTTTATAATTGAAGAGGGGGAAGTCTTATTAATAATCCCAATATAAATCATAACCCTATACCAGAAGAATCTATTGAAGTACTGGAAAATATTCAGGGAACGTTTCCAGGAGCTCGTCGTGCACATGCTAAAGGAATTTTTTACAAAGCAACTTTTACGCCTAACGGTAATGCAATACCTTATACAACCGCTGCCCATTTACAAAATGAAAGGGTGCCTGTAACTGTTCGTTTTTCAAACAGTCCGCCAGACCCGACCGCTGCCGATTTTCTTTCTCCATTTAAAGGAATGTCCGTCCAATTTCATTTATCTGATGGAACGGCAAGCCATTTGGTCAGCACTACGATCCCTATGTTCATAACAAAAGATCCTGAAACGTTTATAGACATGTTAAAAACATTAACGGCAGAAAAAACGGGCTTTGAAAAAATAGATTTAGGAGTGGGAATACTTAATATTCTAAAAAAGTATCCAGAGCGAAAAAATATATTAATTGCATTGAAAGAACAATTTAAACAGCTCCCTACCAGTTATGCAAAGCTCCATTATTACCCGATACATGCTTTTTATTTTGTCAATAAAGAAGGAAATCGACAAGCAATCAAATATGAATGGCAACCTATAGAAGGAACTTCGCCAAAAAACTCAGAAGCAAACATAACTTCTGCTGACTATCTTAGTGAAGAACTCCATAATAGAGTAAAAAATGGATCCGTTTCTTTTGACTTAATCATTCGCTTAGGCTGTAAAAATGATACTACGGACGACCCTACAGATCCTTGGCCAGACGACCGACAAAAGCTTGTTGTCGGTCAACTTACATTAGAGGAGTCTCTTTTTCCAAACGAACCAATACTATTTGACCCGACAATCGTAACAGAGGGAATCGAACTTACGGATGATCCTATTCTTCACTTTCGTCATAAAGCTTATGCAATTTCCTATAATAAACGTTCAAAAAATGAATAAAAAAAACACTTTAAACAGGTGATATCTGTTTAAAGTGCTTCTAGTTATTATTGCATATACGCCCCCGGAGGGAATCGAACCCCCATCTCAAGAACCGGAATCTTACGTCATATCCATTAAACTACGGAGGCAAGCGACTAATCTATTATACAAATGATTTGAAAATAATTCAACCTAACTTTTCAATGCTTAATATTTGACCTTCCTTGACCATAATGTGTATGATAAAGTTACAACTGAGATATACTTTTCAGTAATCAACTTACAATACCACCTTTGAAGGAGGCAAACAGGATGAATTTAATTCCTACAGTAATCGAACAAACAAATCGTGGGGAACGCGCATATGATATTTATTCACGATTATTAAAAGACCGTATTATTATGCTTGGAAGCGGCATTGACGATAATGTTGCGAACTCAATCGTTGCCCAACTTCTATTTTTAGAAGCGGAAGACCCAGAAAAAGATATTTCCATCTACATTAATAGCCCAGGTGGAAGCATTACAGCTGGTATGGCAATTTACGATACAATGCAGTTCATCAAACCAGATGTACAAACAATTTGTATCGGTATGGCTGCTTCTATGGGAGCATTCTTACTTACAGCTGGAACAAAAGGAAAACGTTATGCACTTCCTAACGCAGAAGTAATGATTCACCAACCATTAGGCGGAGCTCAAGGGCAAGCAACGGAAATCGAAATTGCTGCAAAACGTATTTTATTCTTACGCGACAAGTTAAATAATATTATGGCTGAGCGCACTGGTCAACCGATTGAAATCGTTTCAAGAGATACAGATCGCGATAACTTCATGACTGCTGAACGTGCAAAAGAATATGGTCTAATCGATCATATTATCGACCGTAGCGAAATGAAAAAAGCATAATAAAAATTGTACCCAAGGGAATTCTACTTTCCTTGGGTATTTTTGTGGAAAAATACACTTAAGTAGGACGTATTGCCGGCCGAACATGACAAACTATACAAGCCACCCTTTTAAAGGAGAGTTAGCGCAATATAGGGATAATGCGTCGTAAAGAGTTGAAGTGAAGTGTCTGCTGGGATTTCCGCTACAGGGCGGACGCTTTCCACGGGGTGAGCGATGAGCCTTCACCGCCGCTTGCGAAGTCTCATTTTGCTCACAGAGGAACAAAGGCTAAGAGCGCCACATCGTGTGGCAACGCCTTCGTGACCAACATCCTGTTGGCCTCCACTGTAGTCGCCGCTTGCAGCGAAAATCAACAGTAAAGACTAACTTATCAGCTTCGACTCGTAAAAAACAAAATTTTATACAGTTTTTCGAATGTGTAAATCCAG
>NZ_VDGG01000061.1 GCF_006861775.1 Psychrobacillus soli
TTAACGTTTTGCATGTTCAGTTTTCAATGTTCATCGCGCCGTGTTGCTTTGGCGACATTTAATATCTTATCATTTCTCTTCGTTACTGTCAACAACTTTTTTTAATTTGTTTTTCAAGTGAAATCAGTAGTGAAAATGACAACTTGATAACTATACCACCATCCAATAAGTTTGACAAGTACTTTTCGCTAAAAAAATTAAGAAACTCTTAACATATCTTTGCAACACAATATGATAGAAGAAAATGAAAAGAGAGACACCCCAAATAGTAGTATCTCTCCTTCCTGTCATTTATTAATCAATCTCTATGACGCATCGTTGGGAATAACAACACATCACGAATAGAAGCTGAATTCGTTAATAACATTACTAAACGGTCAATCCCTATACCTAATCCACCTGTTGGAGGCATACCGTATTCTAACGCTTCTAAGAAATCTTCATCCATTTCATGCGCTTCATCATTACCTGCTTCTTTCTCTACTAACTGCGATTCGAAACGTTGGCGTTGATCAATTGGGTCATTCAACTCTGTAAATGCATTCGCATGTTCACGACGTACGATGAATAATTCAAAGCGATCCGTAAAACGACCGTCTTCTGGATTTTTCTTTGCAAGCGGAGATACTTCTACTGGATGTCCATAAATAAACGTTGGTTGAACTAAAGTTTCTTCCACTTTCTGTTCGAAGAATTCATTTAATACATGACCTACTTCCATAGAAGGTTTCACTTCTACTCCATGTTCTTTAGCTAATGCATGTGCTTCTTCTTTCGTCATCTCTTGCCAGAAATCTACTCCAGTAGTTTCTTTGACCGCATCCGCCATATGCCAGCGTCTCCAGCCCGGCGCAAGATTAATCTCATCATCGCCATACGCAATCGTCGTCGAACCTAACACTTCTTGCGCTACATGTGCCACTAAATTCTCTGTTAAGTTCATAATATCTTGGTAATCCGCATACGCTTCATACAACTCAATCATCGTGAATTCTGGATTATGACGTGTGGAAACACCTTCATTTCTGAATACGCGTCCAATTTCATACACTTTTTCTAATCCACCAACAATTAGACGTTTTAAATGTAATTCAATTGCGATACGCATATATAGTTCCATATCAAGTGCATTGTGATGTGTAATGAATGGACGTGCCGCTGCTCCACCAGCAATAGAATGCAATAATGGCGTTTCCACTTCTAGGTAGCCTTGTCCATCAAGGTAACGACGCATAGATTGAATGATACGACTTCTAGTGATAAACGTTGTTTTGCTTTCATCACTTGTCATTAAATCTAAGTAACGTTGACGGTAGCGTTGTTCTACATCTTTCAGTCCGTGGAATTTCTCAGGCATTGGACGTAGAGATTTTGTTAAAAATGTGAATTCAATCGCTTTAACAGATAACTCTCCTACTTGTGTACGGAACACATTTCCACGTATACCGATGATGTCACCTAAATCAGCCGTATTGAATAATTCATATGCATCATCACCAATTGCATCTTTTCGTACATAAATTTGAATTTGACCACCGAAATCTTGGATATGGGCAAATCCTGCTTTCCCTTTTCCACGCTTCGTCATAATACGTCCCGCAATGACTACTTCATGTGTTGTTTCTTCTAATTGTTCTTTTGTAAACTCTTCGAATTCTGCAATTACTTGATTACTCAAATGTGTACGTTCGAATTTGCTACCAAAAGGATCTAATCCTTTCTCTTGTATTGCAGTCATCTTTTGTCTTCTCACCAAAAGTTGATCATTTAGTTCTTCTACATTAGACATGCCGGTCACTCCTCCACTACTTACTATCCGCAAGTATCTTTTATAACATTGAACTTATTGTACACAATTTTCGTGCTCTGTTCATCTTTTTCCTTCATCGTTCGATATTTTCCATTATTCAGATTACCTACTGAAACTTAAAAGAGCCGTCACAAAACATGACAGCCCTTCTTTTTGCTATTAAACAAGAATTGAATCTACATCATTATATTCTTTCGAAGCTTCTTCTGCAAAATAACGCAAGTAATCTTTCAGCTCTTGTGCGCTTTCCATTTGGTTAATCACATTTCTTGCTGTCCCATTACCACGAATACCTTTTAAATACCAAGCAGCATGTTTGCGCATTTCTCTTACCGCTATCCCTTCCCCTTTTAAGGCAGTTAAGCGATCAAAGTGCAATAAACATACATCAATTTTTTCTTGTGCAGTTGGTTCAGGCTTTAATTCACCAGTTTCTAAATATTCTACTGTACGGTAAATCATCCAAGGGTCTCCTAGTGCTGCACGCCCAATCATCACAGCGTCAACACCCGTTTCGTCTAGCATACGTTTTGCATCTTGAGGAGTATTTACATCTCCATTCCCGATAACAGGGATGTTCACCGATTCTTTCACTTGGCGAATCAAATCCCAGTTCGCATGCCCTTCATACATTTGTAGACGGGTACGACCGTGCACTGCAACTGCTGCTCCGCCCGCACGCTCAACTGCACGTGCATTTTCTACTGCATATAGATGTTCATCATCCCAACCTGTACGCATTTTTACGCTTACTGGTTTATTCACGTTGTCTACTACCGCCGAAACCATTTCGTAAATCTTTTCCGGATCTAAAAGCCATCTCGCCCCTGCTTCACATTTGATAATTTTATTTACTGGGCATCCCATATTAATATCAATGATGTCAGCAGACGTATGTTGGTCTACATATTTCGCAGCAGCAACGAGCGTATCTTTCTCTCCTCCGAAAATTTGAAGTGATAGCGGATTTTCACGTTCATCGATATAAAGCATACTCAAAGTTTTTTCGTTTTTAAAAACAATCCCTTTATCGCTTATCATTTCAGCATAAACTAATCCTGCTCCAAACTCTTTTACCGTTAAACGGAAAGCCGAGTTACAAATACCAGCCATAGGGGCGAGCACTACACGGTTATCCATCACAAAATCTCCAATTTGAAATGGTTTTGTTGACGCATCTGTCATGATTATTCACCTTCCTTTTATTTATCTATCCGTATATTAAAAATTCATAAATGCGTCTACTCCATCGAAAGTTCTCCATAAATGGACACCTTCTGTTTGAGCATCGGCAAGCTCTATGAAAGAACGATTTGTCCTAGGGTCTCTTAAATCTGGATTTATTTCAACTAACGGTATGAGGACGAATCCTCTTTCTGTCATTCTTGGATGTGGAATAATGAGTTTCTCCGTTTTCACATTCTCTTCATTGTACAACAAAATGTCAAGGTCTACAGTTCGGGGACCCCAATGGATTTCTCTAGTACGCCCTAGTATCGCCTCTATTTCGTTGCATTTTTTAAGTAATTCGTGCGGGGTCAATGAAGTCTCAAGCCCCACTACTATATTCAAAAATGCAGCTTGATCTACATATCCTACTGGATCCGTTTCATATACCGAAGATACTTGGCACACTTTTATACCTTTCACATCCTGCAACGATCGTACTGCCTGCTGAAGGAAAAGTAGGCGACTCCCAATATTTGAGCCTAATGAAATATAAGCCCTATTCATAGTGATCCTCTCGTAATATCAACTGAAACCGAAGCATAATGTCCTGCGATGGGCGGATTAGGCTTCACTAACTGAACACGACAACCACTAACTTTTGCTTGATAGTCCTCTAAAATACGAGAAGCAATTTTTTCGGCAACTGCCTCTATCAATAAATAAGGTTTGCCTTCTACAATTTCCTTACACAACTCAAAAACTTCCGCATAATTTACCGTTTCTTCTAAATTATCGGTTTCACCCGCTTTTTTTAAATCGCAAGCTAAAGTAATCGTTACACGAAAAATTTGACCAAGCTTCGTTTCTTCTGGTAAAACACCATGGTAGCCATAAAACTCTAATTCATTTAAATGAATGTAATCCATAACCGTTACTCCCCACTTTCCGCGTATATCACTTTGCCTGTCAGTACATCCATCATTTTCGTCATACGTGCAATTTCTTTCACATCGTGCACACGTACCACATGACACCCAAGCTGCAAACCATAACAAACGGTTGCACCCGTTCCTTCTACTCGTTCATTTACTGGTAAATTCAATACGTTGCCTATTAATCGTTTTCGGGATGTTGCAAGTAATACAGGATACCCAATTTCGACTAAGTCACCTAAATGCTGCATCATCCAAATATTTTGCTCCGTCGTTTTTCCAAAGCCAATACCTGGGTCTAACCAAATATGTTCGTCTGGAACTCCTGCTGCTTTGGCTATTTGAATGCATTCTTCTAAGTCTTGCTTAGCTTCAGACCAGAAATCGTTATATTGTTCGTTATCTCGATTATGCATTAAAATAATAGGAACACTTAGTTCTGCAGCCACTTCCGCCACTTTCCGATCTCTTTTTGCACCCCAAATATCATTAATCACATGGGCGCCTGCAAGAATTGCCGCTCGAGCAACCGCTGACTTATATGTATCAATGGATATAACCGCATCAACTTCCGCACGAATTGCTTGTATAACTGGAACGACACGTGCTATTTCCTCTTCATCTGAAATAATGGTATGTCCAGGTCTAGTCGACTCTCCACCAATATCTATAATTTTTGCTCCATCTGCAACCATTTGCTTTGCTCGAGCGACTGCTGCCTCTATTTCGTTAAACTTCCCACCATCTGAAAAAGAATCAGGAGTGACGTTTAATATCCCCATCACAATCGTCTCTTTTTTAAAATCTAATGTAACTCCTCCAGCTTCAAATAGTCCGGAATGATTTTGTAAATTCATCTTACTGTCCTTTCCTCCTGAATACACTTTACATACGTTTTATGTAACGCCGCATACACAGGACCTTGATTACCTAATAATTGTTTTCCATCTATCTCTTTAATAGGGACAATTTCTTGTACCGCATTTGTAATAAAAACCTCATCTGCTGCTTCTAATACATCTTTCGTAAACAAGCCTTCTTCTACTTTAAAATTATGTAAAATCCAATCTCTTGTTATTCCAGCAAGTATTCCTGTTGCAAGTGACGGCGTATACAACTTGCCATCTTTCACCCAAAATACATTGGACGTAATTCCTTCTGCAACAAACCCGTCAGCTGTCAGAAAAACTCCCTCATACATTGCCAATGATTCTACTTCAAATCTTGCTTGTATATTATTTGCAAAATGATGGGATTTATGACGACTAGCACTTTCCGGAGAATTCCGAGGCGTTTTCAACCATATTGCTTTTTTCTCTGTACCTCGAGGGGCAATATGCAAAGCTTTTCGGAATAAAATCACAGTTGGCTTTTCATAATGCGACGGCTGAAGCCCAATATCATGTGTGCCCGCAGAAATATTTAATCGAAAGTAGCCATCTTCGCCATCATTTGCTTTTGTTAATGCTTCGACAGCATCTAGTATAACTGCTTGATCATATGGCATTGTCATACGAAAATCTGCTAATGCGCGAGTAAGACGCCCCCAATGTTCGCCCCATAAAAATACTTGTCCATTGTACGTGCGAAAGGTTTCAAAGAAGCCTAGACCGTATAGAAAGCCATGATCATATGCAGAAATAGTCAATTCATTGAAGCGATACAGCTTACCGTCTTTCCAAGCATCCATTTATTTATGCTCCTTAGCAGTAAGACTATACTTTTCGATGAAGTTTCGGATGAGTTTTTTCCCATCTTCCGTCATGATGGACTCCGGATGATACTGCACCCCTTCAATTGCAAACTCTTTATGGCGTAATCCCATAATTTCTCCTTCTTCCGTCCAAGATGTTACTTCCAAACAATCTGGCAGCGACTCTTTTTCGACGAGAAGAGAATGATACCTCGTTGCTTGAAAAGGGTTCGGCATATATTCATTTACCCCTTTGCCGTCATGAAAAACAGGAGAGGTTTTCCCGTGCATTAATCTTTTAGCTCGAATCACTTTTCCACCAAATGCTTGTCCAATCGATTGATGTCCTAAACAAACGCCAAAGATAGGGATTTTCCCGGCAAAATGCGTAATGACATTTAAGCTAATGCCCGCTTCGTTCGGCGTACAAGGTCCTGGTGAGACAACAATGATTTGAGGTGCTAGCTGTTCGATATCATTTATCGTTAATTCATCATTCCGAACAACCTTCACTTCACCCCCTATTTCACCAATATATTGAACGAGATTATACGTAAAGGAATCGTAGTTATCAATCATTAAAATCATTTGCTTTCCCCCTCTGCCATCGCCTTCGCTTGCCATACTGCTTTCGCTTTGTTTAATGACTCTACATATTCAGCACTCGGAATCGAATCAATGACAATACCAGCCCCAGCTTGGATGTATGCCATCTCATCTTGAATAAACGCGGTACGAATCACAATATTGAACTCTAAATCACCTGAAAACCCTAACCAGCCAATAGATCCTGTATATATCCCTCTACGAACTGGTTCCAATTCCTCGATAATTTCCATTGTACGAATTTTAGGAGCACCTGTAATTGTTCCACCAGGAAACATTGCTCGCACAATCTCCGTATTCGATACTCCTTCGCGCAATGTCCCTTTTACATTGGAAACAATATGCATCACATGCGAATATCGTTCAATGACCATAAATTCGTCTACTTCGACTGTTCCATATGTAGATACTTTTCCTAAATCGTTTCGTTCTAAGTCTACAAGCATTACATGTTCTGCGCGTTCTTTTTCATTGTCGATTAGTTCATTTGCTAAGGCGATATCTTCCGCATCACTTTTACCACGAGGTCTTGTCCCTGCAATAGGGCGAGTGGATAATTCTGTCCCTTTTTTCTTCACTAATAATTCTGGTGACCCTGACACAACAGCAAATTCTGGCGAATGAATAAATGCCATATATGGAGATGGATTAAAAGCTCGCAACGCTTCGTACATCGCAATCGGCTCAGCCTTCAACTCTTTTGATTGGCGAACAGATAAATTTACTTGAAAAACGTCGCCTTGCGAAATATATTGTTGCACTTTTCGAACAGCCCCTTCAAATTCTGAGGAACTAGCAGATACATGTAATTTCGAATGATCTTCCGCCACTTCCACTGCTGATCCTGATCTAAAAACGCTTGATGCAATACCCGTTTCCGCAGCCGATCTATATTGTTCTTCTAATTTTACCAAATCTACATCACTCGTAGATAACTTCATCAATGTAACGACTTCTGTTTCAACATCTAATACCGCCCAAACATCGAACAAATAAAAGTATAAATCGGGTATATGTAAATCATCTGTTGCAATTACAGGGAGCACTTCTATTTTCCTTGCATAATCATAACTAATAAAACCAGCAGCCCCGCCTTGGAAATCCGGCAAGTCTTCTCGAAATGGAAGCTTGTATGAAGCAACGAGCTTTTCTAATTGCTCCAATGCTTCTCCTTGGTATTCTTCTACCTTACCATCTCGCCATTCAATATGTAATCCGGTCTCGGTAGATTTAGTCACAGCTAGAGGGTTCCAAGCAGCGACAGACAAATGACCTCCTCGTCCACTTTCAAAAAATAAATGATGAGATTCCTCTTTTGTTATTTCTTTATATGCATAAAAAAACGCTTCTTTTCCTAATGGAAATGCATGCGTTTGAAGTTGTACATTCACTTTTTCAAATCCCCCTAAAAACAGTTTGCCTTCATCTTAACTTGAAACTACTCTTTTTCGCCACAAAAAAAGAGAGAAAGCAATAATTGCCTTCACTCCATCCAATTTATTAATCTTCGAATTGATACAACGGTGTACTTAAATAACGTTCTCCATTATCAGGAATAATCGCAACGACTTTTTTCCCTTTACCAAGTTGTTTTGCAAGTTGAAGCGCCGCGTAAATAGCTGCTCCCGCAGAAACTCCACCTAAAATACCTTCTGATTTTGCAACCACGCGGGATGTTTCGTATGCATCCTCATTCGATACTTGAATAATCGAATCATATAATTCCGTATCCAACACTTTTGGAACAAATCCAGCTCCAATTCCTTGGATTTTATGTGGACCTGGTTTACCACCAGATAGAACATTCGAATCTTTCGGTTCTACTGCAACAATCTGGATACCTTGGAATTTTTCTTTTAATACACCACCAGCACCAGTAATCGTTCCTCCAGTTCCAATTCCTGATACAAATCCGTGTAACTCATCGAATGCTTCCGCAATTTCTGGTCCTGTTGTTACACGATGGATTTCTGGATTTGCTTCATTGTTGAATTGTTGTGGCATAAACCAGCCATTTTCATTAGCTAATTCTTCCGATTTAGCAATTGCGCCTTTCATACCATCTGCTCCAGGTGTTAATACCAATTCTGCTCCATATGCACGCAGTAAGTTTCTACGCTCTAAACTCATTGTATCTGGCATTACTAATACGGCATTATACCCTTTTGCTGCAGCAATCATTGCTAGTCCAATACCTGTGTTTCCACTAGTCGGTTCGATAATTGTGCTACCTTCTTTTAACTTACCTTCTTTTTCCGCCGATTCGATCATTGCAAAAGCAATGCGGTCTTTTACACTACTACCAGGGTTAAAGTATTCTAGTTTTACGTAAACTTCGGCATCTTCTGGGTTCGTTACTCTGTTTAATTTTACGATCGGTGTTTTTCCAATTAAATCTAATACGGATTGTGCTAACTTCGTCATAGTTCCACTCCTAATCCCTACTTAGTTAATAGGCTTTATTTTCTTAATCATACCAATGATAGAGAAGCATTGTCAATAATGGTATTAAAATAAATAATAAAGCACACTCCTTAGAGTATGCTTTTATTTCTCACTATAAAACCAATCTGCATTAAATTCTTCCCAAAAAGCTTCTTGTGTTACTGACTGCGGCAATTGATCTAACGCTAATTCTCTACGAATATGATCTTCTACATCCGAATATGAAAATGATTTCCCTTCGAATACACCATTCACTTGTGCAACTGCAAATCGACCATCTGTTAAAGAGATTACATTGCTCCATTTCCCTACCTTTACTTGCGGCAAAGTTTTAAGAAGCGCTGCATCTACAGAGTCTGCTCCTTCTGCAACATATCCAATATCTCCACCTAAACTTGCGGAACTTATATCGGAAGAACGTTCTCTAGCTAAACCTTCAAATGAAGAGCCACTTTGCAGTTCCTTTACTACTTCTTTTGCTTCAGGTTCTGTTGAAGCATAAATAACACTTGTGAGATAGGATGTCGGTATATTGTATAGATTTTTATTGTTATCATAAAATGATTTTATGTCCGTGTTTTCTATCACAATATCTTTGGCTAACACTTTTTCTAAAATAAGTCGGGAGCGAACTTTTTTACGCATCACTTCCTCATCAAATGATTGGAGTGAAGTATCCGTCCCTTCTTGAGTAGATCGAATAAGCGCAAGTTCTAAGTCTATTTCCTCATCTTTTACTTTAATATTGTTTTTCTTTGCAGCTGCTTCCATGACTTCAGCATTTACCATGTCTAGCAAAACTTCTTTTCCATACATCGACTCCATCGAAGCCATCCATTGCTTTTTCGTAATAACTTTGCCGTCAACTGACGCGACTTCCTCCTCCGTTTCAGTAACTTTATCATTCGGTATTAACCAAGCAATGAACCAAAGTAAATTACCTAACAAAAGAATACCAAGCACGAGAAGTATCGGTTTCGTTTTTAAACGTCGTTTTGGTTGAGCATCTACGTTATTACGCGTTGATTTCATCGATAAACGACTCCAATTCGTCTACTGAGTAATTATATTTTTCCATACAAAAATGACAGTGTGCTTCAGCGCCTCCATCTTCAGCAATCATTTCACGAATCTCACTTTCACCCAAACTGATGATTGCACTTCCAAATCGATCTTTGGAACAATTACATTCGAACGCGACTGGCATTGTACTTAAAATTTGTACATTTTCTTTCCCTAAAATCTCAAATAGCAATTCCTCTGGAGTTAATCCTTTTTCGATTAACTTAGAAACGGGCTCCATTTTATTTAAATGTTCTTCGATGATTGTGATTGTTTCATCGTCGGTACCTGGCATTAATTGAATAATGAATCCTCCTGCAGCTAAAATCGAATTATCAGGATTAACTAAAACGCCGAGCCCTACTGAAGAAGGTACTTGTTCTGATACTGCAAAATAATACGTAAAATCTTCTGCAATTTCACCAGAAGTAATCGGCACTTGCCCTGTAAAGAAATCTCTCATACCTAAATCTTTGACCATTGTAAGGGTGCCTTCTGTTCCTACTGCACGACGAACATCTAACTTTCCTTTTTCATTTAAGTCAAAATGTGTTTGCGGGTTTGTCACGTATCCACGTACTTCCCCTTTTGCATTACTGTCAATAACCATCGGACCAATAGGACCATTGCCTTCTATTTTGATCGTAAGCTTGTCTTCACCTTTTAACATTGCTCCCATCATTACAGCAGCAGTCATCGATCTGCCAAGTGCAGCAGATGCTGTCGGCCACGTCTCATGTCGACGTTGTGCTTCCCCAACTGTATCTGTTGTTCGAACGGCAAATGCACGAACACTTCCTTCAAAAGCTAATGCTCTCACTAAATAATCGTTCATTTATTTTGTACCTCTTTCTTCTAAGTTTCGTTGATATATTAAGTATAACCCTTTTAATGTTAAGAATGGATCTATAACATCCATTATAGCTGTTTCGTCCCCTATCAGAGAAGCCATTCCGCCCGTCGCGATTACTTTTGGGTCCTTTTTGGATACTTTTTTCATACGATTTACAATACCTTCTACTTGTCCTACATAACCATATACAATACCCGCTTGCATTGCCGATACTGTATTCTTACCAACTACTTGATCCGGTTTTGTTAGTTCGATACGAGGTAGTTTACTTGCTCTTGTAAAGAGTGCTTCTGTTGATATACCAATGCCAGGAGCGATAGCGCCACCCATGTATTCTCCTTTTTCGTTGACAAAACAATAGGTTGTCGCAGTCCCAAAATCTACAATAATTAGTGGAGCACCATATTCATGGATAGCCGCAACCGCATTTACAATGCGATCCGCTCCAACTTCACGGGGATTTTCATATTTAATATTTAAGCCCGTTTTAACACCCGGACCAACAATTAATGGTTTCACACCAAAATATTTTTTGCACATTGCTTCTAAAGTGAACATGATTGGTGGTACCACGGATGAAATGATAATACCTTCTATCTGATCAAAAGATATACCCGCATGTGAAAATAATGCTTTCACTTGCATTCCGTATTCATCTTCCGTTTTCAGGCGATCCGTTTCCATCCGCCAATGATGTATTAACAAATCGTTCTCGTATACTCCTAAAACGATGTTTGTATTTCCTGTATCTAACACAAGTATCATATAGCTTTTCCTCACTTTTCGTAAGTTTCCACCACATCATACCATATAAAAGGCAAAAGAAAAAAGCTGATTGCCTCGCTAGCTTGCGACTCACAATCAGCTTTCTTATTCTATTAATCTCGACGTTCTTCTTGTATCATTTTTTCAGGAACATTAGTCGTGTCTTCTTTAGGTAAGTCACCAGTGGACGGGTCACTTGGAGCCCCTATAGCATCCGATGCTTCTTCTTTTTGAAGATTCACTTCCAGTTCCTTATTTGCTTGTTCATAAGGTCTTTCTGGAAGGGTACCATGTTCTTCTAAATGTTTAATCTGAGCAGCATCGAGCGTTTCTACTTCTAATAACGTATTGGCGATTAGATTTAATAATTCGCGTCTCTCCGTTAAAATTTGCTTTGTACGTTCATATTGCTCTTTAATCATCGTTTGCATTTCATGGTCAATTTCATACGCGATCTTATCCGAATAGTTTTGTTCCGAGTTAAAGTCACGTCCAAGGAAGACATTTCCTCCTTGCGCTTGACCGAATTGCATTGGACCAAGTTTGTCACTCATACCATATTCGGTAACCATACTTCTTACAATACCAGTCGCACGTTGGAAGTCATTATGTGCACCAGTAGATACTTCACCAAATGTAATATCTTCGGCTACACGACCACCTAATAATCCCGCTACTTTATCTAATAGCTCTGGTTTTGTCATGAAGTAACGATCCTCTTTCGGAAGCATTACTGCATAACCACCGGCTTGACCACGAGGTACGATTGTCACTTTATGAACGATTTCAGCATCATCTAGTGTTAGCCCGATAACCACATGCCCTGCTTCATGGAATGCAACAATATTGCGTTCTTTTTTAGAAATGACTTTACCTGATTTAGCAGGACCCGCGATTACACGGTCTGTTGCTTCATCGATATCACTCATATCTACTTTTTTCTTATTACGTCTAGCTGCAACAAGTGCTGCCTCGTTTAACAAGTTTTCTAAATCTGCACCAGAGAATCCTGGAGTACGTTGTGCAATTGCTTTTAAATCTACTGATTCATCCAGTGGTTTGTTACGAGCATGCACTTGAAGTACTGCTTCACGTCCTTTAACATCTGGACGACCTACTGTAATTTGACGGTCAAAACGACCTGGACGAAGAAGTGCTGGGTCTAAAATATCCGGTCTGTTCGTTGCAGCGATAATAATAATACCTTCGTTTGCACCGAAACCATCCATTTCAACTAGTAATTGGTTAAGTGTTTGTTCACGCTCATCGTGACCTCCACCAAGACCAGCCCCACGTTGACGACCTACTGCATCAATTTCATCGATAAAGATAATACATGGTGCATTTTTTTTCGCGTTTTCAAATAAGTCACGTACACGGGAAGCCCCGACACCGACAAACATTTCCACGAAGTCCGACCCACTAATAGAGAAGAACGGTACGCCAGCTTCCCCTGCAACCGCACGAGCAAGCAATGTTTTACCAGTACCCGGAGGACCTACTAACAAAATCCCCTTCGGAATACGTGCTCCAATTTCTACAAATTTACGTGGATCTTTTAAGAAATCTACTACTTCTACTAGTTCAGCTTTTTCTTCATCTGCACCAGCTACATCCGTAAATCTCACTTTTTTCTTTTCATTATCATACAGTTTCGCCTTACTCTTACCGAAGTTCATCACACGGTTACCACCGCCTTGTGATTGACTAAGTAAGAAGAAGAATAAAATGATGATAATTAGAAACGGTAACAATCCAGTGAAAAATTGAACCCAGCCACTCGTTTTCGGAGCTTCAATTACATCAACTTGGACAGCATTTGTTTCCGCTAATGTTAGAACTTTTGATTGTGCTTGTTCAAAGTTATATGGAAGTTTCGTTAAGAAAGTTTCCCCTTCTGCATAACCCTTCATCTTACCTTCAACAAAGTAAACTCCTTGTTCAGGCTGCATACTAAAGCTTGTTACTTCTCCATTTGCAAGAGAAGTCATAAATTCGTCATAACGAATATTTTTAGTTGGTTGATTGCCCGAATTAAACGTCGCAAATATCCCAACAATTACAAAAAATATCAATAAGTATAATATAGCGTAGCGCAATGCTCGATTCATTCCCAGCCTCCTCACAAGGTAAACAGAAAAACTAATGATAATCTTATCACACGAAATTTTTAACGTACAATGAAAAGCCTTTTATTTTAATATTTGATTAAAAAGAATAAACTTCTTTCTTCAACACACCAACATAAGGTAAGTTTCGATATTTTTCTGCATAATCTAATCCATAACCAACAACAAAAGCATCCGGAACTTCAAACCCGACATAATCTGCCTTAAGATCTACTTTTCTCCCAGTAGGTTTATCAAGCAATGTAACAAGTTTAATCGATTTTGCTTTACGGTATTTGAATAGATCTACTAAATAACTTAAAGTCATACCACTATCAATAATATCTTCAATGATTAAAATATCGCGACCTTCCACACTAGTGTTTAAGTCTTTAACGATCTTAACTTCTCCTGATGAAACGGTAGCGTTTCCATAGCTGGAAACATCCATATAATCCATTTCAATATACGTGTCTACACGCTTCATCAAATCTGACATAAAGGGCATTGCCCCTTTTAAAATACCAATAGCTAGCGGGAACTTATCTTCGTATTCCTTTGTTAGTGTCGCACCTAGTTCGCGTACTTTTTCTTCAATTTGTTCTTCTGTTAATAAAATGTTTAGAATGTCTTTTTCTAACATGTATAGTCCCCCCTAATGATTAATCCCGCGTTATGTATAAGACATAGTTTTGCGAGCTGAATTTCTTTGAAAATCGTTCTCCATAACGAAGTCCAATTACTGCAATTATTTCGTTTTTCGATGTTACAAGTAGTGGCCACTCTACTCTTTCCTGTGCCGTAACTTTCTCATCTATAAATACTCGAGATACTTTTTTAGGAGAAATCATCCCTTTTATCTGGATCCGATCTCCTTCCTCTCTTGGACGTATCGACAGGGGAAGAGAGCCGTTTTCCAGTTGGACAAACCATTTTTCACCGGAAAGGGCATTGGTCAAGTTTCTCGTTAAATAGATGGAATAACCAGCACCAATATTTATCCAACAGTCCTCTTCCACTACGCTCCTAGTCACGATAGGTTGTTGTTTACCAGAGGAAAACTGAACTTTATTGTAATGACGTACGAGGAAATAATCCTGTGGCAAATGAATTACGATATTGCCATCATCCTTATTACAAGTAGCCAAAATGGAATCGATTAAGTGATCATTAAGAAGTATTTCGGAGTTGTTGTATAGATACTTTAATAGTAGTAGAATCACTCTTCTTTGTAAAGCAATGGGCACTTCTTTGAAGCACTTTGTATCCAGTAAAAAAATACCTTCATGATCAACTGTCACGAGCTGTTCATACTTTTTTAGCGCCATACTTTGAAGAAAGTCATCATCCTGCTTTTGTTTCTCCACAAATGTACGAATGCTATCGCTTATATTAGGATTTTCCTCTCTTAAAAGCGGAACAATTGTATGACGAATTCGATTCCTAGTATATGTATGTTTATCATTGCTTGGATCATGTCTAAATGATAGCTCGCTGAAATGAATAAACTCGAAAATTTCTTTTTTCGTTACACATAGAAATGGACGAATGATATGCCCCTCAGAAAAAGATCTTGTTCTTGGTATTCCAGTAATAGATGAGGAATTAGAGCCCCTCGCTAGTGACATAAGAACAGATTCGATTTGATCATCTGCATGATGACCTAGTACTAGCTTTGTATATTGAAAATTTTTCATCGTTTTTTCGAAAAAGGAGTAACGCTCTTCCCGACATATTACTTGTACATTTCCACCTTCTGCAGCAACCCTTTTTGGTACTTCAAGAGCCGCTGCATAAAATGGTATTTGTAAACTTGCCGCAATACGTTCGACAAATCTACTATCTTCAGCTGATTCTTCTCCTCTTAACTGATGATCTGCATGCACAATTCCTATTTCCACGTGATATATTTCTTTTAAGTTATTTATCACATATAGCAGAGCTAAAGAATCTGCTCCGCCAGAACAAGCAACAAGAAGACGATCGCCTGCTTTTATGAGTTGATGCTTGTCTATATATTCTTTTACTTTTCGAACGAATGGATGCATCTTTTCACCTTTTTTCTATTTGTATAGCCAGTGCGCTTCCACTTTTCTCTTTAGTGTATCATGTTTTCTTGGTATTTTGCTGCTTGGCGCGGCGAAAAGATGGACCATTCTGGAACTGCATGTTTCACTTGCATAAAAATAACGGTTCGATCATCTCCTGGTAAAGAATATGTTTCTTCTAACATTTTCACAAAACGCTCCGCATTCATCGTTGGATCTTGTAATATTTTCTTATAATACATTTCTTGCTTTTCGATAGATGTATTTGCAGAAAAGACACCATCAGAAAGCATTACTAACACATCTCCATCTTTCACGTCGATTTTTCTTGCCTCAATCGAAAAGGTTGGTAAAAATCCAAATGGTACATGCTGACTTTCGATTTTACGCATTTCATTTCCTCTGATTAGATACGTTGACATACTTCCCGCCTTCCACGACCAAAGCTCACCGTTTTGTAAGTCAATTAATGCTAAATCCACTGTCGCATAGCTATCCGTATCGTCTTGCAAGCTCATCATGTAGTGTAACGTATGCATCGTTGTTTCCGGATCCATTTTTTTATTCAAACACTCACGCATAAACTGCATAACTCTTCTACTTTCCCGGTGTGCCTCCACATTATTCCCCATTCCATCCGATAAAATAACCGCAAGTAAACCAGGATGAAGTTGGAAAACAGCATGTGCATCTCCTGAGTAAATTGTATTTCTACTAGATGAAGTAAAAATATCATGCGTTACTTGAAAACGTACAGATGATTTGCATGTCATTTGAATATGTTCATACGGATGATGCATCTCTTTCACCGATGTAATTTCGAAAGGTTCTTTCCACAAGTCATATAAAATCGGCAATATCAACCTCTCTCCAGTCATTTTCGCTTTAGACTCTGTAGGTAAACAACATACAACTTCCATTTGCCCTATTTCAATATTTAATACATCAATTTGGAAGTACGGAATATTACACTGTTGGAACTTTTGTTTAATTTCTTCTTCATGTGAAGTATAAAATGTGACATCATTTTCTAGATTACTCATAAGCTCACCCATATGATTCCCCATATCTCGAAGCTTTAGTGCGAACATTTTTTTACCATGTTGCATTTCATATGATAATTGTTTTTTAGCTTCCTTCTCTTTTAGTTCTTTCATAATTTGATTTGGCTTTATACATTTATACTGCATTTTCTTTTCTATCTGAAACCTTGCCTTGTTAGGCTGCTCTTCCCATTGTTTCATCAGTGCAGGAATTCCGTTTGATTTTTCTCCCCAGCATGTTTCGTATCGAAAACAAGACTGACAAACTGGTAACGCTGATGATTGCCCTTTTTGAGCTGCCGCTTTCGGTTCAAATCGATCCGATATAAATCGTGTGATGAAGTCAACAAAATGTTGAAACTCCTGAAGTTGGTGATTTACTTTTTCCGTCATCCACTTTTGCCTTCTTAAAAGGACATTTGAAGTATCTGGAAAGAGTTGATCCTTTAAAGTTTTTATCCAACTAGATGGGATGATGAAAAATAGTAAAGATGCAGTTACTAAAGATCCAATATAAACAGCATCTAAAGGTAAAGTCCGATCGTATAATAAAAAGAAGAATGTCGCTCCAAGCATGCCAAACGCCTGCCATAACCTTCCAAAAGGTTTATGAAGTCCTGCGAAAAAACCAGTTAGAGCATACACAGCAATCATTCCACTAAAACTGAGCTTAGAAATACTCAATACTGTCCCGGCAAGTACCGCAACTACTGTTGCAAGTTGAACACCACCGACTGCAGCTGATACCGCAATGACTAAATGAGTAAATATTAAAGGAACAGAAACATATCCGAAAATATATGAAGACATCCCAGTTAAAACTAGTGCTCCTATAAGTAATGCCGCTCCCATTCTTTCGGCTGTCCATCTTTTATGAATAAAATCTGGCATAGGAAGGAAAAGTTGAAACAAAAATATCGTCATAAATAAAGCGAGTATACCTTCATACGCGACCGCCAACCAAACGGTACCAGGAACATCACCACTGTATGAAACATATTGCCATATGGACTGAATTATCACTACGTCCATTAAAACAAAGACCGGCATAGGTATTTTCTTTACAATCCTTTTCGAATGAAGAGGAAATATAAGCGCTTGCAATGCATGGATGACAACTTGTCCAACCCCTAAAGTGAAACTACCAAGTAAAGCCCCTGCTATTGTCCATGGGAGAAAACGTGGAAATCGTAAGTGAATGAGTGCCCAAATTGGCAGAAAAAATGGGACGGAAGCTTCGAATAGAACAACTTGCGCTAAGAAAAATGAAAGAATAAAAAAAATAACCGTAAGTGAAATGGATACTTTGCGTGCTCGTATGCCTTCTATTGCCCTTCTCCAAGACAAACCTCTTTTTTGTTCTTGCTCATACATTGTTTTCAAATCGTATACCTCCCCGTATTCAACTATTGATGGAAGTATACCTACTGCACGAACAAAAAGTATGTCTCTTTCTGACAACTACCGATAAAAAGTTTTCGACTCTTTCGGTCATGAATTGAAACTTTCAAAACGACTTGTTGAATTTATATTGGTAGATAGTTTAGCTCAAATGGATTATGCCGAAATACAATGATAGCAAGGTTTGAATGAAGTAAGAGGTAACTTTATTAAACAAGATACAAAACTTCTCACGCCGCTTTATGTATATTATTTGATAGAAATTCACCACATGAAATTTGTCAGAATAAACTTTCTTTTTATCTTTTTATAAATTTTTAAAAGAAGTATTGACACTTTAACGAAACGATTGTAATATTATATTTGTTCGTTAAAACGGCGGTGTAGCTCAGTTGGCTAGAGCACTCGGTTCATACCCGAAAGGTCGTGGGTTCGACTCCCTCTGCCGCCATACATTTTTAATTAGTTTTTTGTCTATACATACACGGATAATGTCGGATGATTTACAAAATTATCATATTAAAAATGGTTCATTTTATAATGGCCCCTTGGTCAAGCGGTTAAGACACCGCCCTTTCACGGCGGTAACACGGGTTCGAATCCCGTAGGGGTCATCTTAAAAAAGCAGTTTCTAAAGTTTAACTTTGGGAACTGCTTTTTTCTTTCGTCCATCTATTTTTTTATGGATAATAGTGTATACAAAAAACTCCCCTTATAAAGGATAGTTTGCGCAATATAGGGAAACTGCGTCGTAGTGCGTCGACTAGTGACCGCTAGGATTTTCACTGCAGTCGTACGCTTTCCACCGGGTAAGC
>NZ_VDGG01000062.1:0-10259 GCF_006861775.1 Psychrobacillus soli
TTGAAATCATCTGGAACACCACCTGCATTTAATAATTCTATTATAAATGAACAAAGCGAGGTATTCGACGATTGAATCGTCGAATACCTCGCTAAGTTAAATTATCTGGACTTTTTCAGTGCCCTCAGCAAGCATTGGGTGGTTTACTCATCGTAATTACTGATTGCCTTTAAAGCCATGCTATTATATTGCAAGACTGTTGGGTGTTGATGCACCAAACATTCTTTTTAATGAATATCCTCTCTAATTTAGTCCTCTTCATTTGTCGATGAATAAGTAGAAACATAAGGAGCCCCTGTGAAGAATTGTTGCTTATCAACGATGTCATCAAAATTCATTGGATGAGATTTCACCCATACTTCATAGCTGTTTGGACCAGACCATTCTGTTAAAATAATGTAAGTGTCTGATTTGATTGGTTTTAATACACGGAGTGCGATAAACCCTGGCTCAGATTCGAGGGTTGGTGCTAAATTTGTATATTTATATTCAAAAATGGGTTTGCCTTCCTCAGAAATGGGAATATGTTGTAAGGCGAAGTACCCTTTTTCGGAGAACTGCCCGAAAGCTTCTAATATTTCATACTTTCGTGGTGCTTGGAAAATAGTTTTGTTGGTTGTCTCATGGAGTAGTACGGAGTTACCTATTCCATGCAGTGCATATATTTGCTCATTCGGGTGTTTTTTTTTGATGGACTCCATAAATTCAGGTGTTCCTGAAGTTAAATATAAATTCATCTGAGTACCTCCTAATTTTGTTTATTTCCTTTACTTTTCCCTTAAATGCAAATTTAGAAACCTAACGACCCAATTTTGACGATGAAACGGGACAAATTTATGACAAATACACTATATGCCTATACAATAGTAAATAGAAAGACTATAGTGGAGACGTATATTTGAAAAGAGACGTACCCTTTAGATAGAAGAAAGGCAGGAAATTTGAATGACTACTTTTAATGATACGCTTCTTCGTGCGGCACGCGGAGAACAAGTGGAGCACACACCGGTTTGGTATATGAGGCAAGCAGGAAGATCTCAACCTGAGTACAGAAAAATAAAAGAGAAGTATTCTTTAGAACAGATTACGCATGAACCAGAATTATGTGCATATGTTACACGTTTACCAGTGGAAAATTACAATGTGGATGCAGCGATCCTGTATAAAGATATTGTAACACCTTTAACTGGAATCGGCGTAGATGTGAAAATAAAAGCTGGTGTCGGTCCAGTAATTTCAAATCCAATCAGCACGGTGCAAGATGTATACAATCTTGGCGATTTATCTCCAGAAGATGATGTTCCATTTGTATTAGAAACGATAAAATTGTTAACAACTGAACAGTTGAATGTTCCACTAATCGGATTTGCAGGGGCTCCATTTACACTTGCAAGCTATATGATAGAAGGCGGACCTTCGAAGAGCTATAACAAAACGAAAGCATTTATGATTTCGGAACCACAAGCATGGTTTGCATTAATGGATAAACTTGCAGATATGACTATTGTTTATATTACAGCACAAGTAAAAGCAGGAGCGAAAGCGATACAAATTTTTGATTCATGGGTTGGTGCTTTAAACGTAGCGGATTATCGTATTTTCATTAAACCGGTAATGACACGTATTTTCACGGAACTTCGTAAGCTAGGTGTTCCATTAATAACATTTGGTGTTGGCGCGAGTCATTTAGCAATGGAATGGCATGACTTACCTGTTGACGTAGTTGGACTAGACTGGCGTTTATCGATTGAGGAAGCGCGTGCAAAAGGATTGACGAAACCGCTACAAGGGAACTTGGATCCATCCTACTTAATCGGAGACTGGGCAGAAATCGAAAAACGCGCAAAACTTATTGTGGAGCAAGGCGTAGCACAACCAGGACATATTTTTAATATTGGACACGGCGTATTCCCTGAAGTGAATCCGGATACATTAAAACGTTTAACAACATTTGTACATGAGTATAGCCGCGAACTTATTGCAGCAAAGTCTAACTAAACTTTTTGAGGTGACAATAATGAAAAAAACAATGGGATTATTAGTAATGGCATACGGAACTCCCTACGAAGAAGCCGATATTGAACGCTACTATACACATATTCGTCACGGTCGTAAACCAAGCGAGGAACAATTGGCGGACTTAACGGGTCGTTACAAAGCGATTGGTGGAATTTCACCATTAGCGAAAATTACGGAAAACCAAGCACAAGGTTTATGTGATCGACTAAACGAAGTACAAGATAAAATTGAATTCAAAATGTATATTGGGTTAAAACATATTGAGCCTTACTTAGAAGATGCAGTTGCACAAATGCATAAAGACGGTATTACAGAAGCAGTATCTATCGTATTGGCACCTCATTTCTCTACATTCTCGATTAAATCTTATAATGGTCGCATTCAAGAAGAAGCAGAGAAATTAGGTAATTTAACGATTACTTCTGTGGAAAGTTGGTATGATGAGCCAAAATTCATCCAATATTGGAATGAAAAAGTAAGCGAAGCATTTGCAGCAATGTCCGAGGAACAACGTGAAAAGGCATGCCTAATCGTGTCTGCTCACTCACTTCCAGAAAAGATTCTTGCGATGGGTGATCCATATGCAGATCAGTTGAATGAGACAGCAGACTTGGTCGCAAAAGCTGCAGGCGTGAAAAACTATGCGGTAGGTTGGCAAAGCGCTGGACAAACTCCAGAGCCGTGGATAGGGCCAGACGTACAAGATTTAACTCGTCAATTACATGAAGAAAAAGGCTATACAACATTTGTATATACGCCAGTTGGTTTCGTAGCGGAACATTTAGAAGTACTATACGATAATGACTATGAGTGTAAAGTTGTATGTGATGATATTGGAGCGACATATGTACGCCCAGCGATGCCGAATGATCAGCCGTTATTCATCGATGCAATGGCAGATGTCGTATTAAAACAACTTCGTGCGTAAGTATTAGGAAAATGTAATCCCCAAAAAACTATTTCTACTTGGTTTTTGGGGATTTTTTATTGGAAATTTAGTTTAGTTGTAAAAATATCGGTTTTAGTTGGAATATAGAGGAGTTTAGTTGGAATTTTTACGGGTTTAGTTGTAAAATTTGAGCAGTTAGTTGTAAAAGGATATTTTATCCATATTATGTGAATGTTTTTTAAACTCTAGGATGAAATTTCAAACTTTTTTCACACGTATTAGGTAAAATAGCTTTAGGGGGTGGGGACTTGAAAAAGCTAAGTATATTGTTCGTGTTGTTTTTGCTTGGTGCGTGTGCAAAACCCTCGCTACCATCTATTGATCCGTCGGTTGATTTTGTGGCGAGTTTAAATACAGCGGACGGAACAATAGATTTCATTTCCACGGAACAAAAAGTGTTGGAAAGTTGGCAACTGGATGCTTCGTATACGGGATTTACATTAGTGTCAGACGACCTCCTATTACTGTATGGATTTACGTTAAAGAAAGCCGTTCTAATCCAGTTATCTACAGGTAAACAGTTGGCAACATTGGATGTAAAAGAAGGAACAACCTTTGCTTACGCTTATGAAGAAAATATTTACATAGCAAATGGAAAAGAAAATACGGTCACCCTTTTCAATAAAAAAGGAGAAGCCTTAGCAGAAGCAGCTACTGGGAATTATCCAATGTCGATAATTGCACATGACGATAATCTTTACGTAGTAAACTTCAAAGATGAAATTCTTTCTATTTTTTCATTAGATTTAACAGAAAAAACGACATGGGATATCCCGAATTCTTCACATGGACTGTTTGTAAATGGAAACGAACTATGGCTCGGTGGTCATGGGGCTGGCAGCAGTCCTAATCGGGTTATTCATAGATATGATATAGCGACTGGAGAGTTACTTGGTGAAATAGAAACACCGATGATGCCGGTTAATATGACGAAAGCAGCAAATGGACATATTTTTGCGGTCAGTCATGGAAGTAGCACTGTTTATGAAATTTCAGAAACAGGTGAGGTGCTAGCTTCACTCAAAGCAGGGGCGAACCCTTTTGCAATTGAAACATTTGGAGATAATATCGTATTAGCTGGATATGATGATCATCATCTATACTTTATTCAATCAGGAGAAGTAGCAAATAAGGTGCATGTAGGTAAAGGACCATTTCAGTTGGTCGTAAGGGAGGCGAGCAAATGACGACGATATTAGTAGTAGATGATGAACAGGATATGCGTGGACTAATTGAATTGCATTTGCAAAAAGCTGGTTTTGATGTGTTACACGCTGAAAATGGGGAAGACGCGCTGAAAATGGTTCATTCGTTTTCGGTCGATTTAATACTGCTAGATGTCATGATGCCTGGCAAAAGTGGATTTGAAGTTTGCCAAGATTTAAGGGAATTTACATTGGTACCGATTATATTTCTCACAGCGTTAGATGCGAAAACAGACTTAGTGAAAGGACTTGCGCTTGGCGGGGATGATTACGTCATTAAGCCGTTTACCGCAATCGAACTAATAGCGAGAATAGATGCTATATTAAGAAGAACTGGAAAAGTATCTAAAGACAATAAGCTCATAAAAGGGATTATAGTAAATGACCCATCTGCCAGACTAATATTACGAAACGATCAAAAAATTAACCTCACGCTTAAAGAATATGAACTCCTCCATTTATTTATGGAAAATGAAGGGAGAGCATTTTCTAGAGAGCAATTACTGGAAAAGTTATGGGGCTTGGATTATGAAGGCGGAACACGAACGGTAGATACACATATTAAAACGCTTCGATTAAAGCTTGGTATCGTTGCGGGAAAATATATTGAAACGGTTTGGGGAATTGGTTATCGTTTTGAGGTAAAAGAATGAAGAAGCTTTCGTTTAAAATATGGATGTTGCTACTCCTTTTTATTACAACGACGATCGTGTTTTTAGTTATCTTTACGAATTTTTTGTATGAGGAACTCTACGTTCAACATACTGAAATGTCTATGAAGGAAGTTGCGGAAAATTTGCAGCGTACATATGATGGCGGCGTCGTTACGAATGAGTTTATTAAACAAACAGAAGATTATAATCGTTTTTCAGATGTGGAAGTATTTACAGTACGAAATCCGAGAGAGCTAAGTGCATGTCTTCCTTTTGATATTGATTATGACACGTTAATTGGAGCAGAAGAACGAGCGGAATTGTTAGACGGAAATGCAATAACAAAGCGCGGATATGAAAAGCGTTTTGACCGGGATGTAGCATCGGTTATTTATCCACTCGTTGATGAGAATAGATTAGAAGGAATTATTTATGTATACGTACCTTTAACAAAAATTACCGAAATGGCGTCGAGTGATGTACTTTTCTTACTCGTAATTGTTTCTCTATTATTAATTTGCTTGGCATATATTAGCTTGAAAAGTTTGCAAAGAGTGTTAAAACCATTAGCAGTGTTAAACGAAGCAGCGCTGGATATGGCTGCGGGAAAGTATGATACACGCGTAAAAGTGGAATCCCAAGATGAAGTGGGAGAGCTAGGGAAAAGTTTTAACCATATGGCATCGTCTATTCAACAAGAAGATGATAAGAAGCGAGACTTTCTTTCCATCGTTTCTCATGAACTTCGCACGCCGATTAGTTATATAAAAGGGTACGGGGAGGCATTTGAACAAAACCTTATACCAGAGGAGAAAAAGGCTGAAATATACACACTTATCACTCGAGAAGCAAACCGTATGCAGAAGCTCACGAATGATTTGTTGACTGTTGCAAGATCAGAGACGTTGGCGGAGGTAGAAACTAGTCCGCTCGTTTTAGCGGAAACAATTCGTGAGACAGTTCAACTTGTAAAAACGATGGCGAACGAAAAAGAAATAACATTTGCTAATTCGATAGATGAAGAGACGATTTTATGTGCAGACGAGCAAAAAACAAAACAAATCCTTATTAACATTTTAGAAAATGCTATTAGGTATTCACCTAATAATTCCATCATAACAATTTCGAATAAAACAACGAAAAAAGAAACTACTATTCTAATTACAGATGAAGGATGTGGAATCGAAAGCGAACATCTAGCACATATTACGGAGCGTTTCTATCGGGTGAATAAAGCGAGAAGCAGGTCCGATGGTGGAACAGGATTAGGGTTATCCATTGCTGCACAATTAGTAGAAGTGCAAAATGGGAAACTTGCATTTGATAGTGAAGTAGGAAAAGGAACTAACGTATATATTACATTACCTATTTGGGAGGATACATTTGCATGAAAAAAGGGATAGCGGCATTTACATTAACGGCAATGGTGTTAACAGGTTGTGGAGCAGAAGAGGCAAATCATACAAATCATGAAGAAACGACTTTTCAAGAAATTGTTGTACAAATACAAACTCCCGAACAACTACCGGTAGGAGAGGAAGTTGTTTTAGCTGCCAAGGTTTCCCAAGGTGAAAAAGCAGTGGATGACGCGGATAAGGTAGAATTCGAAGTGTGGGAATCCGGTTTGCGCGATGAAGGGCAAATGATTGAAGGGACATTAACAAAAGATGGTGTGTATGAGGCAAATTATACATTCGATCACGACGGAGTCTATTATATGTTTGCACACACTACTGCAAGAGGTCTTCATACGATGCCAAAACAAAAGCTAACAGTTGGTAGCCCTGATTTGAGTGCCCGTATTACCAGATGAAAGTGAAGACACAATGCACGATAGTCATTAAGAAATACTTGCAAAAAGAATACATTAAGCGTAATATAATGACTAGATGACCGAATTGGTTTTCTGGTCATTTCTTTTTTGAGAGAAATGGAGTGTTGCTAAATGGATCGTAAGCAAGAAATTTTAGAAGCTGCAACGAGATCTTTTTCACTTTTTGGGTACAAAGCTACAACAATGGAGCAAATAGCAAAAATCGCAAACGTAGGTAAAGGGACTATTTATACGTTTTTTGAAAACAAAGAAGTTCTCTTTCAAGAAATTGTAAGGGGAATGATTTGTGAGATGAAGCAGGAGGCAACGAATGTCATTCAAGAAGGTGTCTCTTTTCAGGAAAATGCCCATGCTGCTTTGATGAAAATGTTAGAGTTTCGAGAAACGCATCAGCTCTATGCCAAAATCGTGGATGAGGAAAAAGATTGGAGAACACCAGCTGTAAAACAAATGCTACATCAAACGGAGCAGGCAATTGTCACGTTCATTAAAGAGAAGATTGATAAGTGTGTAGCTAAAGGTGAATTGAGACAAGTAAACAGTGAGCTTGTAGCATATTTATTATTTAAGGCTTACCTTGCTTTTATTAATGATTGGAATGTAACGCATGACGAGTCATTATCCGAAGTAGAAATCGCGAATTTTTTTCAGGAAACAATTTTTCGTAGTCTCTTAGTTTGAGACTTATTTTTTTCACAATAAATGACCAAATGAACAAATTGGTCAAATGGTTTTAGGAGGAAGTTAGAATGATAAAAGCAGAATGGAAAGCAATATTTACGAATCGAAAACTATTTATTCCTATTATTGCAGTGTTATTTATTCCCGTGTTGTATGCTGGAATGTTTTTATGGGCTTTTTGGGATCCATATGCTGGCTTAAGTGATTTACCAGTAGCAATCGTCAATTCAGACGAAGGTGCTGAAATGGAAGGACTAGAGTTAGATCTTGGAGAGACGTTAAAAGACAAACTTATCGATAGTGAGCAATTCAATTTTAAATCTGTGTCGAAAAAAGATGCGCTACAAGGGTTAGAAGATGAGGATTATTATTTGCTCATTGAAATTCCAGAGAACTTTTCACAGCATGCGACAACCTTATTGGATGAACAGCCAGAAAAAATGGTGATCACGTATAAAGCAAACGAAGGATATAATTTCTTAGCATCTCAAATTGGTGGAACTGCGATGGATCGAATTCGTGCAGAGGTGAATAAAGAAGTCACATCCACATACGCTGAACAGCTTTTCGATTCGATTACTAAAATAGGTGATGGTTTTGCAGAAGCATCAGATGGTGCTGGTCAATTAAAAGACGGCGCTTCAGAAATAGATAATGGTGCTAGCGATTTAAAAGGCTATTTAGAACAATTGGCAAGCAGTACAATTGAACTGAAAGATGGTACTAATACAGTTGTAGATGGTATTCAATCAGCAGCGAAAGGCTCTACTCAACTAAATGACGGAATAGCTAAACTAGCTAACGGGTCTACTCAGTTAGCAGATGGTGCGAACCAAACAGCAACAGGAGCAGGCTCATTAAAAGAAGGTATTAGCGACTATACAGCAGGTGTTGCAAAGTTAAATGAAAGTTATCAATTACTTAGCGAGAAAGAAAAAGCTTTAGTCGCATCATTAGCACAGTTACAAAGCAGTTCTGCGACGCTCAATGATAGCGCCAACCAATTATCGCAAGGGGCTTCGCAAGTAACTTCTGGTATTAAAGGTTTAGCAAGTCAAATGGAACAAATAAGCGCGGCACTTCCAGCAGAACAAGCAGCAGCATTAACGGAAACACTAAAACAATTAGAAGCAGGGAGTTCCACAGTGTCAGCTGGATTAGAAAAACTTGCAGATGGAACGACTGCATTATCTAATGGAACAGCTCAAGTGCATAATGGAGCGGAACAATTAAGTGCAGCATACACACAAGCTGGGCAAGGTGTTGCAAAGCTAAATGAGTCATCCCCAGCATTAGTAGAAGGTTCTTCTAGTTTAGCAACAGGAACAACTACATTAGCAACAAAAATGAAAGAATTTAATACTGGTATAGAGCAGGCATATACAGGTTCAACAAACTTGGTTAGTGGCCTAAATCAATTAGCAAGCGGTTCAACACAATTACAAAAAGGAACTGGAACGCTAGCTGAAAAATCTGGTGAACTTGCAGATGGATCTACTAAACTAGCGGACGGTACAAAAGCATTAGTCGATGGTACGAATACGTTGCAAACTAGCTTACAAGATGCAAGTAAAGAAGTTGGAGACGTAAGTGCAAATGATGCAACATTTGATATGATTTCCTCTCCAGTAGATGTTGAGACAGAAGCTGTCAATGCAGTACCGAACTATGGTACAGGGTTTACTCCTTACTTCTTGTCACTTGGTTTATTTGTCGGAGCATTATTAATATCTATCGTATTCCCACTTGTACAACCAGCTATTAAGCCAACAAATGGAGCATCATGGTTTACAAGTAAAGTAACAGTACTTGGGGTTGTTGGTATTATACAATCCTTAATAGCAGTAGCAATCGCGTTATTTGCACTTAAATTAGAAACACAAAATGTTGGTATGTTCATCCTAACAGCGATTATTACAAGCTTTACATTCTTAGCGATGATCCAATTATTTGTTTCTGTTCTAAGTGATTCTGGACGATTCTTGGCTATTCTTGTGTTAATTCTTCAATTAACAACAAGTGCAGGAACATTCCCATTGGAATTGATTCCACAGCCATTACAAATTTTTAATAAATTATTACCGATGACTTATTCGGTTCAAGCTTTTAAAGCAGCTATTTCTACAGGAAATATGAGTGCTCTATGGGCAAGTAACGGAGTGCTTATCGGATTTATGGTAGTATGTCTAGTATTAACATTTGGCTATTTCATGTTGTTATTCAAAAAACGTCACTCCAATCAAACGGCAGAAGCATAATAAAAAGCGCTTATCCCTAAAAAAGGAGATAAGCGCTTTTGCTATTCAAGAAAGATGATGAATCATTTATAGAAAGTAATACATATGCATAGATTTGATTGTTTTCTAAAGCAGGAATAATAGTGCTAAAGCGCCTGTCTTTTATCCGATTTAGCAAATGGGAACAAAAAAACAGAGTAAATCTCATAATAGGGATAAAGCATCGTAAAGCCCTATTAGGTGGCCGCTAGGATTTTCGCTGCAGTCGTACGCTTTCCGCCGGGTAAGCGATGAGCCATCCCCGCCGCTTTTAGGCGTACGTTGGGATGTCTCATTTTGCTCACTTATCCGGCAGGAGTCGACGCCTGCAGCGAAAATCAAAGGGAAATTGCTAACTAATCAGCTTCAATTCTTACAATAGATGGTTGAGCGAGACCAAATCCACTGTGAACGCGACAAACTAGCTTCGATTACAACAAAGACTACCCCGAATGCGACAAAACGACCGCTGAACACGACAAGCCTGGAAATCCTATCCGGTAAGACGCATTATCCTTATTATGCGTCACAATGATCGGCGGCTCACTCCAAGTAAACTTGCTATTTTAAGAACTGGTTGCTTTCATCGGCAATTTGGTTGCTCTCGGATTTGATTTGATTGCTTTCCGAATATCTCACTAG
>NZ_VDGG01000062.1:10269-18160 GCF_006861775.1 Psychrobacillus soli
ACAGTTTTTCGACTGGATTTACACAGTCGAAAAACTGTATAAAATTTTGTTTTTTACGAGCCGAAGCTGATAACTAAGCCATTTCTGTTGATTTTCGTTGCAGGCGGCGACCCCCAGCTGAGGCCAACAGGATGTTGGTCACGACAAATTATCCACATGTCTAAATTTTTTTAGGTTCCTAAAGCATAAAAAAAGCCAACTAGAAAGGGGAGGATCTAGTTGGCATTTTTAATGAAATTAAAGGTTATTGCATTTGTCACAGTGATTTCCATAGCACTCATGTTGTTCTTCGATGGTCTCACCACATGTAGCACATTTCTTTTTAGGCAGGTTACGGAAAAATTCAAGTACGTTTTCTAACATATTTGTTCCACCTCCATCTGTTATATAACTGGTTAAGTTAAATACATTGTAATATAACACAGAATCTTTTGTCAACACATTATTTTATTTTTTGTTAAAATAGGAGTAAAGGAGAGATCAACATGTATTTTATTGATAATAAAGGCATAACTGACCCACGCATTAACCTAGCAATTGAAGAGTACGCATTGAATACAATGGATGTTGAAAAGGATTCATTTCTTTTGTTTTACATAAATCAGCCTTCTATCATCATTGGTAGAAATCAAAACACGATAGAAGAAATTAATACAGATTTTGTAGAAAAAAACGGGATTATCCCAGTCCGCAGACTTTCAGGTGGCGGCGCTGTGTACCATGACTTGGGGAATTTGAACTTTAGCTTTTTAACAAAAGATGATGGAGACAGCTTCCGCAACTTTAAAAAGTTTACACAGCCGGTTGTAGATGCATTGCAGAAAATGGGTGTGAATGCGGAACTATCAGGACGAAATGACATATTAGCAGAAGGTAAAAAAATCTCTGGTAATGCGCAGTTTGCTACACGTGGAAGAATGTTTAGCCATGGCACATTAATGTTTGATACAGAAATTGATGCGGTCGTGTCCGCATTGAAAGTAAGTAAAGAAAAAATTGAGTCAAAAGGGATAAAATCAATACGAAGCCGTGTAACAAATATTGCTGAATTACTTGCAGAACCAATGACGATTGAACTATTCCGTGCCGAAATTCTTTCCTCTATTTTCGACGGAACAGAAAATATTCAATATTGGGAGCTTACAGATGACGATTGGAAAAATATTTATAAGCTTTCGGAAGAACGTTATCAACAATGGGATTGGAACTACGGTAAATCCCCTAAATTTAATATGAAGCATTCACACCGCTATCCAACAGGTGGTGTAGATGTTCGCCTAGAAGTAAATAAAGGCATCATTGAAGAAGTGAAAATTTATGGTGATTTCTTTGGCGTTGGGGATATCGAAGAAGTAGAAAGGCTACTAACTGGTAAAGTGTATAGTAAACAAGCGATTGAAGAAGCACTGGATTCTATTGACGTACCGAAATACTTAGGTGGTATTTCGAAAGAAGAACTAGTACAACTTATTTATTAAATGGAAGAGTCTAACATACTAACGTATGGGAGACTCTTTTTTGATATAATAAGGAAAGTACAATGTTTCAAAAGGAGGATTTACGTGATGATACACCGTGTGTTAGTAGTAGAAGATGACCTGAAAATCGCATCGCTACTTGCAGATACCCTGAGGAAATACCATTATGAAGTACATACAATTGAAGATTTTGATCATATTATCGAGGAGTTTACGGCGTTCGATCCCCATATTGTGTTATTAGATGTGAATTTACCATCTTATGATGGCTACTATTGGTGTCGTCAACTCCGTCAACTAACTACTTGCCCAATTATTTTTGTTTCGGCTAGATCTGGGGAAATGGATCAAGTATTCGCACTTGAAAACGGCGGGGATGATTTTATCACGAAGCCTTTTCATTACGAAATCGTCCTAGCAAAGATAAAAAGCCATTTAAGAAGAACATATGGTGAATATGCGGCAAAGCAAGAAGAGCGTGTAGTGAAAGTAGGGAAATTGCAGCTTTATATGGAACGCATGGAATTACACACTACAAAAGAAGAAATTCCGCTTCAAAAGAAAGAATGTACAATTTTAGAATTATTACTGAAGAATTATCCGAAGCTAGTTACTCGGGAACAATTACTAGAAGAACTATGGGATGACCAGTCATTTGTTGATGAGAACACGCTTAATGTGAATATGACGAGAGTGCGGAAGAAAATGGCCGATTACGGTGTTATATCTACAATTGAAACAGTTCGAGGAGCGGGATATCGTTTGAACCTAAGTCCGGAGGAAACATAATATGTTTCGTTTATTTATAAAGGAACATCTACTTTTTATCATTTTTCAGTTTGCCTTATTACTATTTGTTATGCTGTTATACTGGCTGGATGGTTTTCGAAATATAGACACAGCTGTCTACTCCATTGTTATTAGTATTATATTAACGCTTACTTTTTTAGGGACATTATTTGTTAAAAAGTATGCGTTTTATAAAAAAATTCTTTCTGTTCCAACTCAAATTGAAGTAGTTTTGCAACGAGCAGCGCAATCTCCCGAAATTAAACAAGTAGAGAATTACTTACAACATATTTATCGATTATATCAAAAGGAAGTACAGCTATTATACGCAAGACAAAATAGGCATTTACAATTTATGAATAGTTGGGTACATCAAATGAAGACCCCCATTTCTGTCCTCGAACTGATGACGCAAAATAGTGAACAAATAGATTCCAAAAGTGTCATAGAAGAAATGGATCGACTCAAGCGAGGGCTAGAAGCAGTTTTAATGAATGCAAGACTAGACACATTTGAAGAAGATATGCAAATCGAACGGATAGATTTAAAACAACTAGTAACTGAAGTTGTCACGGAGAACAAGCGGTTATTTATCGGCAATCATCTATTTCCCGTAATTTCAATGGTGGATGGTTGCATGATTACATCGGACAGAAAATGGATTCGTTATGTCATTGCACAATTTGTAACGAATGCGATTAAATATACATTTGAGCAAAATAAAAAAGTGTATTTTGAAACGAGCATCGAAGAGAAACACATCATTTTCTCTGTTAGGGATGAAGGAATTGGTATTCCTGCGTCAGATATTAGAAGAGTGAAAAAAGCCTTTTTCACCGGAGAAAATGGTCGGAAAACCGGTGAGTCTACTGGTATGGGATTATATTTGGCACAGGAAATTTGCAACCGTTTAGGACATGAGATAAATATTGCATCTAACGTAGGGCAAGGAACAACTGTATCAATTCTATTTGAAAAACAAGAAAGAATGAAGCGAGGTGGGCAAGATGACCATATTAATACTGGAGGAAGTAACGAAAGTATATGAAGGAAAAGTAGCACATCTAGCGATTAATCAATTAAGCTTTGAAGTAGAAAAAGGGGAGTTTATAGCGGTAATGGGTCCTTCTGGAAGCGGAAAAACGACATTATTAAATATTATTTCGACTATCGATCGACCAACTTCTGGAGAAATTACGATAAGTGGTTTAAAACCTGCAGAACTCCCTAAAAATGACTTATCCCTTTTTAGAAGAAGGGAGCTAGGTTTTGTATTTCAAGACTTCAATTTGCTTCCTGCACTAACAGTGGAAGAAAATATGGTATTACCACTTACGCTTGACGGCCAATCGGTAGAAGTGATGAAAGCCAAAGTACAACAAATGGCAGAACACCTTAACTTAACGTCTATTTTAGAAAAAAGACCTTCCGAGATTTCTGGTGGTCAGGCACAAAGAACAGCTATCGGTCGTGCGTTAATACATGAACCGAGTATTATACTAGCAGATGAGCCTACCGGAAACTTAGATTCGAAAGCAGCAAAAGATGTATTAGAAATCCTAACGCAAGTGAATAAAGTAAGTCAGACAACCATCATGATGGTAACCCATGATCCTATAGCAGCAAGTTACTGTGATCGAGTGTTGTTTATAAAAGACGGAGAATACTTCAATGAGATTTATAAAGATGATAGAAGACAAACCTTTTTCCAAAGAATACTAAATGTGTTGTCTTTACTAGGTGGAAATGTAAATGACCTTTCAACAATTCGCTTATAATAACGTCATTCGCAATAGTCGAATATATGCCGCATTTTTTATGGCGAGTATCTTTTCGGTTATGGTATTTTTCGTTTATTCGATGCTGATGTTTCACCCGAATATTGAAGATAAGTTTTTACGAGATGTCGCTTTTGGTGGAATGCTCGTTGCGCAAGTTATTCTAATCGTTTTTACATTGTTTTTTTTGTTTTATTCGATGAGTGCGTTTTTACAAGCTAGATTACATGAGTTTGGGGTTTTGCTACATTTAGGAATGGAAAGGCAACAGTTGAATCGCTTAATCTTTTTAGAAACGATGATTTTAGGGTTTATATCTATAACTATTGGTATTTTCTTTGGATTTTCGTTTTCTAAATTTTTCTTTATGATCATCCGAGAATTGTTTATATTGGACAGTTTGCCTCTGTACTTATCATGGAAGCCATTTGCTTTGACGATTATAGTGTTTTTATCGCAGTTTATCATCATATCGATTAGTAGCGTTGTATTCATCCGGAAAAAAGAGATTATCCAACTTATAAAAGGGGACGGCAAACATAACGAAGTCGCTACGTATAGAAAAGGAAATGCTTTTTTAGGAGTAGGTTTGCTTTTAGTAGCATATAGTCTCGTTATTTTTTCTGTTTTCCATATGAATATATTTTTGAGCTTACTCATTGTTTTAATGGCTTTTATTGGAACGTATTTCTTTTACACAGATAGTATTTTATATATACTCGACATCATTCGAAGAAAGGAAAGTCTTTATTGGCATTCTTTTCGGCTCATCGCTTTTGCGGAAGCTTCGATTAAAATTAGGGAAAATGCGCGCATGTTTTTTGTCGTGACGATTGTGTCGACGATTGCGTTTTTATCTGTAGGAGTCGTGACTTCCTTCACTTCATTTACAGCCCAATATCGGGAATTAAACCCCGTTAGTATTTTCTATGCTAGCGATTGGGACAACCCATTTGAAGAAGCACATGTTATGAAATTATCGCAAGAACTACAAAGAGAGGGCTTGTCTTATGAGCTCGTAAAATTTAATGTAAAAAAGCAAACCTCCTCTAATTCGCATGAACAAGTGAATGTAATAAAGGAATCAGAAGTCAATAGTTTGGCAATCGCCTTAAAAATTCCATTAATCGACTTGAAGCAAGGAGAGGCTTTATTAGTTTCGGATACCCAAGTAGACTTTGATAATATTCGAAGTGGAAAGGAACAAACAGTGCTTGAAGAAAGTAGCATCCCTATCCAAATAAAAGGGGTATATAAATACTCGATTTTCCCTTCTTTCACTTTAAAAAATAGAGCATTCATTATTAGTGATGAAGATTTTTCTCTCCTAACAGAACCACTATTTGGCTTTAATCTCGAAGAGTCGAGAACTACTTTTTTTGCATTTCATGTATCGGAATGGTTGCGTACGAAAGATGTTGGAACCGATCTAGATAAGATTATGACCGAAACGATGGGTATTTCAGAAGTGAATCCTAATCCTTTTTATTTTATTAATCCTGGTTTGAATTTTTCTGTTATTCGCGCTACGTTTGCATTATTATTGTTTACTGGTTTGCTTGTAGCAGCAGTACTATTACTTGCGGCCGGAAGTTTTGTCTATTTTAAACTGTACACAGATTTAGAAAGAGATAAAAAGCAATTTGATGTCCTCAGAAGAATGGGTGTAACCGATCAGGAATTAGTGAAAATTGTGAATAGACAGTTAGTGCCACAATTTTTCTTACCATGGGGACTTGCAATGGTGCATAGTACATTTTCTTTTATTTTCCTACAAGCTTTTTGGGTGGATCTCGCAGCGGTTTCCATTGCAAAGGAAATGTTAATTGTACTAATCGTATTTACTGTTATCCAAGTATCTTATTTTTACTTAATTCGCTGGAGATATATTGCACATATACAAGAATAAAAGAAGATTGCCAAATGCAATCTTCTTTTATGATTGAATAGTCAAAACTTTTTTTATATAATGAATTTGGGGATTATGAATGAATACTCATTCAAATAAAAAATGGGAGATGGGAAAATGGGTTTAGCTTTACAAGTTCAACAAATCGCCTCCGTGCATCCAGAAAAAATAGCGTATCACTTTATGGGAAAAGACACGACTTATGCACAATTTGACGAATCAGTAGAGCAATTTGCACATGGGCTTCAAGGGTTAGGAATTCAAAAAGGAGACCATGTAGGTTTTTTACTCGGTAATACGCCACATTTTTTAATTTCTTTATATGCAACGATGCGTTTAGGGGCAACGGCGGTACCGATTAATCCTATTTATACACCAGATGAAATTAGTTATATTGTGAAAAATAGTGATGCAAAAGCGATTATTGCGCTAGACGCGTTATTACCTTTAGTAGAAAAAGCAGCTAATGTATTTACGACTGTGGAAAACTATATTATTTGTGAAACGCAAGCGGACACGACAGAGAAGCTAGCTGGCCTTTCTCATGATTTGAAAGTAAAAGTGAAAACGTTTTCATCGTTACTTGCAATTTCTGGGGAACAAGTGCAGCCTGTTGAAGTGTCAGATGAAGATACGGCAGTCATATTGTATACATCAGGTACAACGGGCCATCCAAAAGGTGCGATGCTGACTTACAATAATATTTTTTCGAACGCTCGTGATGTAGCAGAGTATTTAAGTATTAATACAGATGATCGTGTCATTGCGACGCTTCCTGTTTTCCATGTATTTGCCTTAACGGTTGTTGTGAATGCACCATTATTAATGGGAGCTACGATATTACTAGTTCCTAGATTTAGCCCACAAGAGGTGTTTGCTATTGCAAGAGAACAAAAAGCGACTGTTTTTGCAGGAGTGCCGACGATGTACAATTTCTTATACCAATTTCCAGAAGAGAATGTGGAAGATTTCTCAACCATTCGTTTAGCTATTTCTGGAGGTTCTTCATTGCCAGTGGCGTTACTGCATAATTTTGAGGACAAGTTCGGTGTAAGGATATCAGAGGGATATGGGTTATCCGAAGCATCTCCGGTAACTTGCTTCAATCCGATTGATCGGGATCGAAAACCAGGATCTATTGGAACAAATATTGTGAATGTGGAAAACAAAGTAGTGAATGAATTGGGAGAAGAGGTTCCAATTGGGGAAGTCGGGGAACTTATTGTCCGCGGACCTAATGTGATGAAGGGCTATTATAAAATGCCAGAAGAAACCGAAAATGCAATTCGAGATGGTTGGCTATACACAGGAGATCTTGCAAGGCAAGACGAAGAAGGGTATTTCTATATTGTCGATCGAAAGAAAGATTTGATAATCGTGGGAGGTTATAATGTATATCCACGCGAAGTAGAGGAAGTTCTTTTTGAGCATCCTAGTATTATAGAAGCGGCGGTAGTCGGAGTACCAGACCCAACTTTTGGGGAAGAAGTACTTGCATTTGTAGTGAAGAAAGATACTTCTTTAACGGAAGAACAATTGCAGGAGTATTGTGCCGAAAAACTAGCAAAATATAAAGTTCCTAAAAGATTTGAGTTTTTAAAAGAATTGCCAAAAAACACGACAGGAAAAATTTTGCGTCGTTCGTTAAAAGGACAAACTGTTCAATAAATTTAGTAGCCGCTTCTTATTGGAGTGGCTTTTTGGGGCTTTGAAAATAATAAATTTAATGTGATGAGAATAATTTTTCCAACCGACATAAGGTACGCCACTTTTTTATATGAAGCACAGTATAGGGATACTGCGCGGTAAGGAAGTGACCGCTAGGATTTTCGCTGCCTGGCGGACGCTTTCCGTGGGGTGAGCGATGAGCCTTCACCGCCGCTTAGGCGTCGTTGTGAAGTCTCATTTTGCTCACTTGATCCCACTGGAGTCGCCGC
>NZ_VDGG01000063.1 GCF_006861775.1 Psychrobacillus soli
AATCGAACTTGCTGGAGAAATTAACAACTCTATGCCTGATTATGTTATTAATCGTGCAATGCAAATTTTAAATGATGACGGTAAAGCATTACGTAACGCAAAAGTTCTTTTACTTGGTGTAGCTTATAAAAAAGACATAGATGATATGCGCGAATCTCCATCATTAAAATTAATTGAACTATTAATGCAACAAGGTGCAGATTTCAAAGCAATCGATCCACATGTGGGTAAATTCAGAGTGAATGGTGAAACATTAGAAACAACTGAATTAACGGATGAACTATTGGAAGAAGCGGATATCGTTATTTTAGCGACAGACCATACTGCATTTGACTATGCGAAAATTGCGCAACAATCAAAAGTAATTTTTGATACGCGTAATGCATTCAAAGGCATTGAAACTCCAAATCGTTATATCAAACTGTAAGGAGGCAACCACTATGAACTTTATACACGAAACTGCTGAACTAGGTGAAAATACAACAGTTGGTCATTTTTCTGTAATCGAAGAAGGTGCAAAAATTGGTGCCAATGTCCGCATTGGTAATCGGGTAACGATTCATGCTGATTCTATTATCGGAGATGGGACGACGATTGATGATGGAGCGGTAGTAGGGAAACAACCGAAACCTGCGAAAACAAGTACGATGCAAATTACAAAAGAAATTCCAGCTCTAAAGCTTGGGAAAGAATGTACAATTGGAGCAAATACAATTGTCTACCGTGGAGCAGTTGTCGGGGAAAGTACGTTAATCGCTGACTTGGCTACTGTACGTGAAGATGTGGAAATTGGTTCTTTCGTTATAATCGGACGCAATGTAACTGTAGAAAACTTTGTTACAATTGGTGACCGTACGAAAATTCAATCAAACTCTTATATTACAGCGCACTCTACTTTAGAAGATCATGTATTTATCGCACCTTGTGTAACAACAACGAATGATAATTTCATGGGTAGAACAGAAGCACGCTTCGATAAGATTAAAGGTGCCACAGTGAAAAGAGGGGCTCGTGTTGGTGGAGCATCTATTATCTTGCCTGGTATTACAATTGCTGAAGAAACATTTGTAGCAGCTGGAGCTTTAGTAACAAAAGATACAGAAGAAAAAACATTGATTAAAGGGTTCCCAGCAAAAATTATGAAAAATGTACCTGAGGAGGAACTACTCTAAGTGTTTTCTCAGCTAAAACGTTTAGGAGCGGATTCGCTCCTTTACGCATTTATGAATGTAGGAACGAAGCTGATAGCTTTCATCCTCTTTCCTTTGTACGCCCATTATTTAGTTGATACATCGCTAGTAGGTTTGCTTCAGCTTGTCGATACGAATGTGTCCATGCTTACATTCTTAGTGATTTTTGGAACGGATTCGGCTTTGGCCTATTACTACTTTGAGTATAAAGACAAAGAGACACGTGAAAAGTATGTTCGATCCGTGATGACATTTAGAATATCCATTGTTATCCTATTATTCGTTGTATTTTTAATCGGTGGAGAGTGGCTCTCTGTATTGCTATTAGATGTTCCTGGTCAATCTCAATTATTTTATATTGCACTTGGAACACTTTGTTTAGATACTATCATCACACTCGTATTAACTATATTGAGATATGATTTTCATACGAAAAGAGTTGTCGTAACAACTGTTGCAAAGATGCTTTTAATAGCCATCGTATCACTACTTTTCCTCATGTTCGTTTGGACTTCACTTGAAGGGATACTTTTGGCTCGATTAATAAGTGTAGCAATTATTGTATTGGTATTAATAAAGCCAGTAAGAATTTACTTAAAACCTTTGTTTGATTGGAGTATTTTAAAGAAAATACTCATTTATGCAACTCCTTTAGTACCAGCTTCTTTAGCTTTTTGGATTATTGCTAATGCAAATAACTATTTTTTAAAGGCATTTGCTACCTTATCGGACATAGGGATTTACGGTACGGCCATTAAGTTTGCCACATTCATCACTTTATTGACTAGTGGGATTCAACTTGCTTGGAGACCTTTTTCTATGTCGTTAAAAGATAAGGAAAGTAGCCCAAAACTATTTTCTACTTTATATGCAGCGTTTTTATTGATAGGTAGTTTAGGAGTTTTAGCGTTAGCTACTCTTATGCCGTGGATTATTTTAGTAATGCCGGAGCAATTTAGAATTGCATTTCAATACGTGGCACCAATCTCCATTGCAACATTTTTAAGTTTTTACTATATGATTGTTTCCACAGGGATATTTTACTCTAAACAGACAAAACATATTTCTATAGCATTTGGAATTGCCGCAGTTGTATCGATTATATTGAATTTTATATTCGTCCCAATGTACTCCATTTGGGGTACAGTAATTTCTTATGTTGTAGCATATTGTTTGGCTCTTTTTATGGTATTCCGCAAAAGTCAAAAGCTCTATTATGTGCCCTTTTCTGGATTTAAAATGGCTTGGACAATCTTTTGGTTAATAGCAGCAACACTGGGAATTGTGTATATTCAATTACATGACTTAACTAGTTGGCTAATAGCGGGAGTATGGATTGTATTCATCATCCTAGTACTGCTCGTTCGAATGGATAAATATTTTGTGAAAAGAAAGTAATGGGGGATAAAGACATGGCGAACAAATGTAAACTTAACCTTAGGCATAAAGATTTTTATCCTATTAAAGGTGTGGGGTATGAAGGTTTTTTTAGAGGTTATTTCTACTATGAAAATCAATATGTCACCCATGAAAATTTTGTGGATCTATTTAAAGAGGTATCGCTTACAGAAGCGGCTGCGTGGAATGGAGAATTTGCGTTAATTCTTCAAACGGAAGATGAGATTACTTTAGTAACGGATAAAAAAAGAACCATCCCTTTATTTTATTCGAAAAGTGAAACAAACGGTTGGATCGTTCAAGATTATATAGAACCAAAAACTTCTATGTCCATTCGAGAAGATGCGGAGGAAGAACTTCTGCTAGCTGGTTTTGTGACTGGTGAAAAAACATTGTTCAAGGACTGGTATCAACTTGAGGTTGCTACTATTGTTCATTTAACAGAAGATGCTTCTAAGCAAAGCTATTACTCATATGTCACAGAAAAGGATCATGATTCGATTGATAATTTTGCCGAAGAGCTAGCTCATATTCTACATAATATATTCGACGAATTAGTAGTAAGACTAGCCGGGCGCAAAATTATCCTACCATTAAGTGGAGGATATGATTCTCGCATAATGGCTTTACTACTAAAGGATAAAGGTCTTTCTGATTCTATTATTACATTTACATACGGTAGACCTGGTAATGGAGAAGCAACAGTTAGTAAAGAAATTGCAGACCGTTTAGACTTGAAGTGGAAGTATTTTGCTTACGATAAAGCAATGTGGGAAGACTTATATAAGTCTAAGCTTTGGAAAGACTATGTCGTGTATGCTTGCAATGGAACATCTGTTGCGCATTTGCAAGACTTTCCAAGTACCAAGTTATTAGTAGAGGAAGAAGAATTGGAAAATGCTGTATTCATTCCGGGTCATTCTCTCGATTTTTTAGGGGGTAGTCATTTGCCTTATGAAGCTATTCTCGATAAGGAATTTACTTCAAGTGAAGTAGTGGACTTCATTATTCCAAAGCATTTTCGATTATGGCAACTAGCAAATGGACTCAGCCATACTACTAGCGACATTGGTAAATCGGTAGCAAAGGATGTTTCTGCATACACAGCATTGACTAATGAACGAGTAACTTCCATTATAGACGAATGGAACTGGAAAGAAAGACAAGCTAAATTCATCATAAACTCAGTTCGAGTGTATGAATATTTCGATCAAGATTGGTCGATGCCGTTATGGGATGACCGACTAATCTACTTTTTCAGTAAAATACCAGCTGACTTGAAGTATAAAAAATACTTGTATGATTATACACTACACAAAATGTATCCGGACTTTTACCCATTACCGCAAAAACCGGGTGCAGAAAATTCATTGAAAAATAAATACGGTGTATTGTACCCGCTTTTACGTAAAGTATATCGCAAGCGAAAATTATACAAGCAATATTTCGACGAACCAATGGAATGGTATGGAATTTACCCAACCTATAAACAATATAAACATTCCCTTTCTTTTAAAAGGAATGGTACTAAGTATAACAATCCATATAATATAAACTCATTTATAGCGAAAGATATGATTCAAATGATGAAGGAGCTGACGAAATGAAAGTCTTAACAATATTAGGAGCAAGACCTCAATTTATAAAAGCAGCAGCAGTTTCCCGCGTAATCCGTGAAGAGGTAACAGAGCTAATCGTACATACAGGGCAACATTATGATGCCAATATGTCGGATATCTTTTTCGAAGAGTTGAATATTCCAAAACCAGATTACCACTTAGGAATCGGTTCAGGAAATCATGGTAAACAAACGGGTGAAATGCTAGCGAAAATTGAAGATATTATTTTAACAGAAACACCGGATTTTGTTTTAGTTTATGGTGATACTAACTCTACACTTGCAGGGGCACTTGCTGCTGCTAAACTACATGTTCCGATTGTGCATATCGAAGCTGGTCTTAGAAGCTTTAACAAAAAAATGCCAGAAGAAGTAAACCGCATTTTAACTGACCATGTGTCTACATTACTTCTTTGCCCAACCGAAACGGCTATCCAAAACTTAACAAACGAAAACATTTCAGCTGGTGTGTACAATGTAGGAGACGTGATGTATGATGCTGTTTTATACAATAAAACATTAGCAGAATCTACTTCGACTATTTTAGAACGTGAAAACTTAAAAGCAAAAGAGTATTTATTAATTACGATTCACCGCGCTGAAAACACAGATGACGTAGATCGTATGAAATCTATTTTAGATGCATTTAGTCAAATTCCAGAAACAAAAGTATGGCCAATACATCCACGTACGAAGAAAAAATTAGAGGATTATGGCTTTAAGTTGGATCAAATTCCTAATTTACAAGTAATCGAACCAGTAGGATATTTAGATATGCTTTCTTTAGAGACAAGTGCAAAGAAAATCGTAACCGATTCTGGTGGCGTTCAAAAAGAAGCATATTTTGCAGAAGTTCCTTGTGTCACAGTACGTGACCAAACGGAATGGGTTGAAACATTGATCGAAGATGCGAATATTTTAACAGGAACAGATACAAACAAAATAGTAGAAGCAGTACAGAAGCAAGTTTCTCCTTCTTATACTCCTGTATTCGGCGATGGAAAAACAGCAGAGAAAGTATTAGCTTTATTAAAAGAACATTCTATTTAAATCAGACGGAACTAAAACCTGATCGATTAAAATGGAAGTCTCGGCGTAATTGATGAAAATAAAGTAGGTGTGAGCATTGTTAATTTTTAGCATATGGCTCTTTACTGTGGTGGCTTCCACATACCTTTTTGCAAAGGTTTCTGGAAGCCTTTCTCTTGTAAGGCCAAATATGATTTCCATTATATATTATTATTCTTTCCTTATCTCCAGTTATATTGGCGGATTATTAATAGCTTTAGGAATAGATGATTACTATATGATCAAAAGAATGGACCATGAGGAATATCGAATCATTGGATTTGTTTTATTGACGATATTAATGATTTTGTTCCCACTTACGCAATTAGTTGTAGGAAGAATTTTAGGTTTTAATGCATCATTAGAATTTGATCGTTACCTACATGAACCCGTTCGTACAAGTGTAGATAAGAACAAACGGATATTTAAACTTGCATTTGGAGCACTTGCTGCTATTTCTGTTTTGGCAGTTGCCTTTACGTTATTGAAAACGAATACGGTCCCAATATTCGAACTGTTAAAAGGTAATACAGCAGAACTTGCGAAGATGCGAATTGAGGCTGCCAGAGGATTTAGTGGAGTTTCTGTCTATATTCGAAATATATTTGGACTTGCTCTAACTCCTGTATTATCGATTATTGCATTTGTATATGCTACGCAATCAAAAGGATTATATTGGAAAGTAGTATTTTTCATGTTGTTTGTTTCTTCTGTGTTAATTTCAATTTATGATTTAGCTAAATCTCCTATTTTCTTTTACCTCATTATGCTGTTACTAGCAGCTGTGTATACGGGGCGTTTAAAGTTGAACTGGAGAAAAATAAGTGTGTATATACTAGCAGGCAGTGTGTTATTAGTTATCATGTACGTCGCTATTCAAGGCGTGACTGAAGTAGGAAGCTTCTTAGCATATAATTCTGGGCCAGTCGGTCGAATTATTTTAGCACAAATTTCCCCATTCTTTTTGCACTTGGATACTTTTTCACATTCCATCTCTTTATTAGAAGTAAAAGGATTGCCCTCTTTTATCGCTAAAATCTTTGATGTAGAACAAGTTCGCTCGGCACGAATGGTAATGGAAAATGTCTTCCCAGAAAATATAGACAAAGGAACTGGCGGAGTGCTTAATACTATTTTCTTAGGAGAAGCGTTTGCCACTTTTGGCTATTTAGGTGTCATTGTAGCCATCATTTACATTGCGATTGTTATACAATTACTTTATATTGTATTTTTACGTTTACCAAAAACACCAGTGGTCCTTGCATTATTCATTTATTTCACGATTAATATTCCAAGAACGCTTGTAGGAGGAGTTTCCGACTTCTTCTTTAATCCGATTTGGATTTTACTAACCGTTGTTTTAGGTGGATTATTCGTTTTGGAAGGATACTTTCACATTATTTGGCGCTTCGTTATGAATAAAGGGAAGAAAAGAGTGAAGGCATGAAAAATATCATTATTTATTATCCTTTTACGGTTGCAGCGAATCCGAAAAGCGGTTCCGCGATTCGTCCAGTAGAGATGATTAAAGCATTTGAAGTATATGCGAAAAAAAATGGCTTGGAGCTAATCGTTATTTCTGGTACAAGCAAAGAGCGTCGTCAGCAATGGGGCAAATTAGTAGAAGAGAGAAAATACGAGCAGACATTATTCTGCTACTCAGAAAACCAAACGATTCCATTATGGTTAACAGACCCTGGACATATACCGAAAGACTGGAAAATAGACAAAGACGTGTTTCAAACATTAAAGAAACATCATGTGCCAATTGGCGTCTTTTATCGTGATGTCTATTGGAAATTCGATGAGTTGTATTCGTTAAAAGGGTTGAAAAAATTCATCATGCAAACTATTTATAAACAGGAAGAAAAATTTTACGGAAAATACATGCATACGGTCTTTTTACCGAGCGACGCAATGGGCAAGTATGTAAATATAAATACGGCTAAAATGGCGTTACCTCCTGGAGGACGATATACAGAAATAAAGACGAATAATAATCCGATCCAAAAGCCGTTTAAAGGAATATACGTTGGCGGTATTAATAACGATGATTACGGGTTACCTACTTTAGTAGAATCGTTCGCCTTGTTAAATAAAGACAGCATAAAAGGTGAGCTAGTCATTGTTTGTCGAGAAGATGAATATACAGAGCTTAGTCAATCCGATAAGGAAAAGCTAGAAAAACCGTATATCGACTTGAAACATGTAAGTGGTGCGGAACTACAACAAGTATATACAGAAGTAGATTTTGCCTTCATACCGCGAAAAAGATCAGTTTATAACGATTTTGCTGTTCCTATCAAATTAGTAGAATACTTAACTGCTGGACTTCCGATTATTGGAACTAATTGTTCTGCACAAGAAGATTTTATACAATCAGGCCCTTACGGAGTCATTACAAAAGACGATGCAGAAAGTCTTGTCCAAGGGATGCAGGACATTCAACCCCAATTTGAACACTATAAAAGAAATATCGGGCAATCTTTTTTACAGCAGCATGCATGGAACGAACGTGCTGAACAAGCTGCGCAAGCGCTCATAGGAGGTCAACAATGAAAATTGCATTATTAGCCCCAAGCAGATCCATCCATACGCAAAAATGGGCATTATTTTATCAATCACAAGGCATTGATGTGAAAGTGTATACATTCAAGGATCATTATTCGGAGGACAATGCTAAACTTGTACCAACGGAGATTTTACCGAAGTTACTTCCAAGCAAAGCATCCTATTTAGCAGCTGCTCCGACGCTTAAAAAAATGCTAAAGGAATGGAATCCAGATATTTTACATGCACATTATGTATCCAGCTACGGGTTATTAGGTGCAATGGTTCATTATAAAAAGTATTTTGTTTCGGTATGGGGAAAAGACATTTTTGTCGTACCTAAAAAAAGCAAGCTCAATCAAAAACTGATTGAATATACATTAAATAAAGCAACGGCCATTTTTTCAACGAGTCATGTAATGGCGAAAGAAACGAATCTCTATACAAACAAAAAAGTAGAAGTAACGCCATTTGGAGTAGATATCGAGCAATTTTACCCTGCGCCAAACGGGCAAGAAGCGGACGAAAAAATTATTATCGGAACAGTAAAAGCACTAGAAGACAAATATGGAATTGCCGATTTAGTCAAAGGTTTTGCGCTATTCCATAAAGAATTTCCAAACTCCGAACTCCTTATTACAGGCGATGGTCCTCAAAGAGCAGAGTATGAACAACTCGCAAAGGATTTAGGTGTAGCAGAAGTAACGACATTTACCGGAAAAGTTCCGAATACAGAAGTGCCAGCTATTATTCGTAAAATGTCGATTTTTGCTGTACCATCTACAGAAGACAGTGAAAGCTTCGGGGTTGCCGCTGTAGAAGGAATGGCTTGTGGTGTGCCAGTTGTCGTATCAAACGTCGGTGGCTTGCCAGAAGTAGTCGTACAAGATGTCACGGGCATCGTTGTCGATAAAAATAGTCCTGATCAGTTAGCAACTGCATTTAAAAAACTAGCGAGAAATAGTGATTTACGAGCTGTAATGGGAAAAGCCGGAGTAGCTCACGTAAAAGAGCATTATAGCTGGGTCGATAATGCACATTATATGCTTTCATTGTATGAAAAATACTAATCAGAAGGTGATGGAATATGATAAAAAAAGCGGTCATTCCTGCAGCAGGTTTTGGAACTCGTTTCTTACCTGCAACGAAAGCTTTACCAAAAGAAATGCTACCAATCGTAGATAAACCAAATTTACAATATATTATTGAAGAAGCAATCGCTTCAGGCATAGAAGATATTATTATCGTCACAGGACGCAATAAAAAATCGATGGAAGACCACTTTGATAAATCGATCGAATTAGAGCTTCTATTGAAAAAAACAGGAAAACTAGAATTACTAGAGACAGTTGAAAATATTTCTAATTTAGTGGACATTCATTATATGCGTCAAAAAGAACCACTAGGACTCGGACATGCTATTTTATGCACGAAAAAATTTATCGGTAACGAACCATTTGCCGTTCTACTTCCAGATGATATTATTGATGCAGAAGTGCCTGCTTTAAAACAAATGATTGAAAAGTACGAGGAAGTCGAAAGTAGTATTTTAGGTGTCAATGAAGTTCCAGACGAAGATGTTCATAAATACGGAATCGTTGAATATAGTGAATCAGATAAAAACTTATTTACAGTGAAGCGATTAGTGGAAAAACCTTCTATTGAAAATGCACCATCGAACCAAGCGATCGTTGGCCGTTACATTTTATCACCAGCTATTTTTGAAGAACTAGAAAAAGTACAACCAGATGCAAAAGGTGAAATACAGTTAACGGATGCCATTGATTCATTATTAGCAAAAGAATCTATTTACTCATACATATTCGATGGAACACGATATGATGTTGGAGATAAATTTGGATTTTTACAAGCAACCTTTGACTTTGCACTTAAGCGGGACGATTTAAGAGAACCGCTACTTGCGTATTTGAAGAATAAATTGAAAGATTAAATCGGTGAATGCTATGCGTATCGTATATTTATGTCAACATTTCCCACCTGAAACAGGTGCTCCACAAATCCGTGTATATGAGGTTAGTAAAGAACTACTCGCCCAAGGGCATGATATTCAAGTAGTTACTGCTTTTCCTCATCACCCGCATGGGATTATTCCGGACGAGTATAAAGGAAAAAAATATGAATTTGAAAAATGGGACGGGATTCCTGTCCATCGTACTTGGATTTATCCTTCGAAAAAGGGAACTTTTTATAAACGATTAGTTTCTTATTTTTCCTTCACATTTAGTTCCTTTTACGGGCTAATGAAAGCAGGAAAAGTAGACGTCATCATTGTAAACTCACCGCCAATCTTTTTAGGGTTAACTGGTCTACTTAGTGCCAAACTAAAAGGGGCGAAGTTTGTGTTCAATGTGGCAGATGTTTGGCCGGAGTCTGCAGTGAAACTAGGACTCGTAAAAAATAAGTTTTTTATTAAGCTTGCGGAAATATTAGAGTCCTTTTTGTACAAACATTCTTGGAAAATTGCTACTGCTACAGATGGTATTAAATCTTATATTATTAATCATTCCCAGCCAGAGGATAAAGTATTTGTTTTACCAAATGGTGTAAACACAAACTTTTTTCAGCCAGCAGAAAAAAATGCCGAGTATGTAGAGAAGTTTGGATTACAAGATAAATTTGTCTTTGCCTATGGCGGCAATCTTGGCTATGCACAAGGATTAGAGTTTATTTTATATGCGGCTAAGAAAATGCAAGAAACAGTTCCACATGCATACTTTTTAATAGCGGGAGCAGGACCTGAAGAAGAGAAGCTTCGCCAATTAGCGAAAGAATTAGGACTTTTAAATATTTCTTTTTTAGGACATTTACCACTAAAGGAAATGCCGAAGCTATTTTCGGTAACAGATGTGAGCATCGTGCCATTACGCGATATTGCTTTATTTGAAGGGGCGCGTCCATCGAAAATTTTCCCAGCTGCATCTTCTGGTGTACCAGTTCTTTACTGCGGAAAAGGAGAAAGTGCCGAAATCGTAACGAAGAACAACATCGGGTTAGTCGCAAAGCCGGAAAATGTCGATTCTATCGCAGAAACAATGTATGAATTTGTCGAGATGGACGAAGTAACTAGAGAAAAAATGAAACAAGATGGAAGACAACTTGCTTTGAATGAGTATAGCTGGGCTTCTATAGTAAAAGATCTTTTGCATAACCTTACGAAGAAGTAATGGTCTTTACCATATACATGGAGCAGTAATTTATGTATAATTGGTGAGATTATATTTTAACAGTAAAGTAGGGAAGTATTATGACTACTTCACGTCAAAAAAAGCGTAAAACAAAGACGAGAAGAAAAATTTTATATACAATACTTATTATTTCGATGGTGCTTTTGTCCGGAGTTATAGTATTTGCCACAAATCTATCTCTTCAGACAAAAAATGCAATGAATAAAATATACCAACCATTGGATAGAGAAAAGGATCCAACAAAAGAAGCAGAAAATAAAATCGAAAATGCCAAAGCAGAAGACTCTGCATTTACCATATTATTAGCAGGTATTGAAAACGAAGAAAAAGCAAAATATGGTCGATCAGATGTTTTAATCTTAGCAACGATTAATCCTAAAACTGAAAAAATCTCCATGGTCAGTATTCCACGAGATTCCAGAGTTTATGTGCCAGATTTAGGATACCAAACTAAAATTAATCACTCCTATGCTTTCGGAGGGATTAACTATACGATCAATACATTGGAAGAAGTATTAGATATTCCAATCGATTACTACGTTTCCACAGACTTTCAAGGTTTTGAAGACATTGTAGATACAGTAGGCGGTGTGGATGTAGAAGTTCCATTTACGTTCAGTGCCCAACTAACAGGTAGTTTAAAGTGGAAGAAGTATACAGAAGGGCCGATGTTCTTAAACGGGAACGAAGCACTTGCATACGTTCGAATGCGTAAAAAAGATCCTCAAGGCGATGCAGGACGTAATATCCGCCAAAAACAAGTAATACAAGAGATTATTAACAAAGCCACAAGCATAAGCAATATCGGCAACATCGATAATATGATCAAAGACGTTGGAAATAACGTAAAAACGAATATTCCTTCATCGGAGTATTTTGGATTGATCAAAACGTATCAAAATATAAAATCATCCCCAATTGAGCAACTTCAATTAAAAGGGTATGATACCCTAATACGAGGAACATCTTATTTTATAATAGATGAAGAATCTCTCGAAGAAGTAAAGCGACAACTGCAACTAAATTTAGATGATTTTGGACAAAATGCACAAAGCGAAATGAATAAATCGACATCTGTCCACGATTTAACTATTGGAGAGTAAAACGAACAGCCTGAACTGGGCTGTTCTTTTTTTGATCTAGAAAACGATAACATGATGACAACAAATTAGAAACTTTATGTATAGGTGCTTTTGGAGTACTTTGAACTGATCGAGTTCTACATCATTGCCGAGACTTCTTGATGCGTAGGGATGCGACTTTGTCGCATCCCTACGCGTTTTTTTCGGTAATCGTGTGGAAGTCGCTCGTCCGTCGCTATCCAAAAGCACAGATATTCAAAGTGCTAAAGCTTTTGTGAATGAAAGAATAGACACTTTCTAATTCAGATAAAAGCAGCCAAAGATGCAATTTTGGCCGCTCAGTCCTCTCTATCTTGTTTCCACCTTTTTGATTAGAAGGAAATGTCACCTTTAAATATAGTGTTATCATATTGCCAGCGTTAACTTTGCAAAAATAAGCAAGTAACGCATGATACAATGCGATAGAGTTTCCGAAATTGCATCTTCGGAAACTTGCAGTATCAATAGAAAGGTAGCTATTCTTTCATTTTCAAAATCAATTGCCTTTTTCTTTTGAATGTTGTAAGTACGTGACGAACAAATAGCCACAGCAAGATAATCAAAAAACGGTATAGCCGGAAGTGACAAAGTCACTTCCGGCTATACTTATCCCTCGATAATGCTGTAGTGATCATTTAGTCCAAAGCGTACCGAAAACGTAACAATACAAAAATGGTTAATCAACAACTGTGGAAATTTTTACAAGTGTTATTGGAAATATATTCCGGGGATTTGGCATTTATTAACTTCGGAAACTACTGTTCTGGTAATACGACATAATTCTATTTTCTATATTACAATTCTATGACATTGGATTTAATTACATTAGTTGGATTGTTTTATGGGGATATGTGCATTAAAATGGAGAAAACACACGTTTCAAGGAGGAACAAATGAAAAAAGTAATTGCATCATCTGTCTTAGCAACTTCTGTCCTTTTGCCAATAAATCTTCTTGTGAGTGATTCACCAACTGCATACGCAACTTCTAATACATCTGTAGTTTTAGACCAAATTCTAGGCACAAAAGCGCAAATTACGGCCACTGATGTCAATGTACGAACTGGTGCCGGAACTGAATTTGATAGCATTGCAAAAGTACATACTGGACAAGACGTATCAGTACTTGCCAATACTGAAAATAGTAAAGGAGAATTATGGTATAAAGTTTCGTATAGTGGGGTAGAAGGCTGGATTATTAGTGACTATGTAAAACCAATAGCACCAACTGCTGTGAAAGCAGCATCCACAACTTCTAGTACTTCTTACGCAGGTACGACGCAAAAAATAGGGAAAAATGCGGCGAATATGCGAAGTGGTGCAACAACTTCCTATAAAGTAGTTGCTACAATCCCAACAGGCACTTCCTTGAAAATACTAAGTGCATTTACAAATGCGCAAAAAGAAGTATGGTTTAACGTTGAATATAACGGTAAAAAAGGTTGGGTTACATCGGAATTATTTGCTTTAAATGCTACTGCTGGCGAAACAGCAACTTCGATGAAAGTGGTCCAACAAACAACCGTCCATAAAGGAGCTACAAAAAGTTATGCAGTCGTTTCCACAGCGAAACCTGGGACAACTTTAGTAATCCATCAAGAGTTTACAAATGCCTCCAAAGAAAAATGGGTGCAAGTCACATATGCAACTGGAAAAAAAGGCTGGATGCTTGCTTCAGCATTTGAAGAATCATCCATTGCAAACAAAGTAGTTAGTAATAAATCCACCGTTCACTCTGGTGCAACGAAAAGCTATAAAACGGTAGCGACTATTGAGGTAGGAACAAAGCTAGCCATCCATGCAGAGTTTACAAACGCTTCCAAAGAGAAATGGTACCAAGTCAGCTATGCAGTAGGGAAAAAAGGTTGGATCCATGCAGATGCATTTGATAGTGTTTCTACTGTACCCGAAAATCCAACACCTGAAACACCTTCGACTGATGTGAAAGAAGTGGAAGAGAATAATAGCTTGAAAATTTCCGTACCTGTAGCAAATATGCGTTCAGGCCCAGGAACTAATTTCGATGTAGTAACACAAGCGAGACAAAATGATCTACTCGAATCGAGTCATTATGCAACAGATGATAAATCAGAAAAATGGTATAAAGTGAACACATCAAGTGGGGAAGCTTGGTTGCATCAATCAGTTGTATTAATTGTAGATAAAACAGAAGAAACACCGGATGTTACACCTGGTGCAGGTGAAACAGGAACGATTAAACGAGCGAATGCTTTACTGTACGCAAACAGCAATTATAATTCCGCAGTTTTACAAGGTCTTGCGAAAAACACTGCCTTTACCGTATTAAACAAATTAGTCACTACAGACGGCACTACTTGGCTACAAATTAATGCGGGTGGTAAAGAAGGCTGGGTTCCAGACTTTGAAGTAAATGATAATATCCCGACTAAATACGGGACGAAAACAGCTACTGTATATAATGGAGCAAGTGCAACTGCGAAAAAAGTAGATACAATCTACTTAAGCACACCGGTACGAGTACTTCGTTCATTGAATGGCTGGTTAAATATTGAAACACAAGGTGAAAAACGTGGTTGGATTCAAGCATCTATGCTTTCGGATATTTCACCGATCCAATTAACGAATGGTAAAACGGAAGTAAGAAATGGTCAAAACTATTTAGTATGGACGAAACCTTCTAAATTCGATATTACCTATTCGACGCCATCTGCGAACGTTTTACGCATATTTGGTAATCTATCAGATATAAACGAGATTAAATCATCTGTTACTGGCGTGCAAAGTATGAAAGTGGAAAAAGTATCTGGTGGTACTTCCGTTTTATTGATCACGTTTGACCCTAACTACACATATACAATTCGTGATTACGATAAAGAGTTAACGATTAAAGTCGTAGAAAAAGGCTTGGCAGGTAAGAAAATCATCGTAGATGCAGGACATGGTGCAAAAGATCCTGGAGCAATAGGACCAAATGGAAAGAGAGAAAAAGACGTAGTGCTTGCCACTGCTAAAGCTTTACAAGCTGAACTCGAAGCAGCTGGAGCAGAAGTGGTATTAACGAGAAGTACGGATGTTTTCTTAGAGCTGAAACAACGCACAGATATTGCAAACAAATCGGATTACGATGCGTTTATTAGTCTTCATGCAGATGCATTTAATGCCTCTTCTAAAGGAACGACAACGTATTACAATGCAACGGTTAACTTTAATGGTCCGAGAAGCCTGACGCTAGCAAAAAGCATTCAATCGGATTTAGTAAAAGCGATAGGTACGTATAATCGTGGAGTAAAAGAACAAGTATTTTATGTCAATCGTATGAATGAACTTCCTTCTGTTCTTGTAGAGCTTGCATTTATATCAAACCCAACAGAAGAAGCACAACTAGCTTCAGCCGCTTTCCAGAAAAAAGCAGCAGCAGGAATTCGAAAAGGATTAGAAAACTATTTCAAACAATAAAAGGGAGAAATGTATACGATGAAAAAGAAACTTTTAGCAACTATTGGAGCAGTACTAGGTTTAAGTTTACTATTAACAATCACAGTTCCTAGCACTACAAAGGCAAATTCCAACTTGTTGCTTGCTTCCGTTGAATGGGTACAAGCCCAACTAAATCCAATAAACACAAAAGTAACAGCACTAGAAAAACAAGTAGCAGAACAAGATGCGATTATTAAGCAATTACAAAAAGCAGTTGCAGAAGGTGGAACGGTTGTAACGCCACCACCAACTACTACACCAGATGAATCTACTGGTCTACCAACAACAGTGTATACAACGAGTAGTAACGTAAAAGTGCATAGTGGCGCAACACGTGACTATAAAGTATTAGCAACTTTCGGGGCAAATAAAGGACTAAAAGTAATCGATCAACATAAAGCGGCTACTGGCATTTGGTACCGCGTAGAAGTATCCGCTACTGTAAAAGGTTGGGTATTCTCTGGTGATGTGACAACAACTAAACCGAGCAATATCGTACCTTCTCAAGTCGTAACAAAACAAGCTGTAAACATAAGAAAAGGTGCTACGACGAACTACAAATCACTTGAATTAGTGGCAAAAGGTACTTCTTTAAAGTATTTGGATTCATTTAAAAATGCGAATGGTGAAATATGGTACAACGTGCAAACAGCTAAAGGAACTAAAGGTTGGGTGCTAAGTACGCTAACTGAGGTGAAATAATTGTTTAAACAAATAATAACTGGTCTATCAGTAGTGGCACTTAGTTTAGCCGTATCGAACACGGCATTTGCGTACAAGCAAGAAAGCTATTCTAAGCAAGTCCAAGTAGAAGTTCACAACGCTACTACGACTTCACTTAACTTAACGGGTGTCTATAAATTAGAAAACTTAACGACAAAAGAAATGTTTTTTGCGTTACCTAATACACCAGTTACGTTTTCACAAGTAAACGGGGAAGTATCGATCTATCAAACAGGTGCCTCTATGTTTTCGGCGAACGGTTTTGCGCTACACGCACTAACAGGCAATGATAAGTTAGTAGTTTTCACATCAGATGTCGATGGAAAAAAAGGGGCAACTGCTGATTATGAAACGATAAAATCGTATAAAGCATTTCAAGGTGCAAACTTTGTAAACGAATTTACAAATGCAATCGGCGAAGTATGGTACTCGATTACAGATGAACAAGGTGTATCTTCCTGGGTACCAGCAGCTTCTGCAAAAGTAGCAGAAGTTTCCACGCAACCACTTGGTAAAACACCAACTGGCACACAGTTTCGTGGAAGCTTTAACGTTGTAAAATCAGGTGCCAGCGTACAAATCGTCAATCGACTAGATTTGGAAAACTACTTAAAAGGAGTTATTCCAAATGAATCCTATGCTTCCTGGCATCAAGAGGCACTAAAAGCACAAACAGTTGCTGCAAGAAGCTATACATTAAGTAAAGCTGGTATCTTAAGTAGTACAACAAAAGACCAAATGTACAAAGGTTATACATCCGAACAAAAAAGCACCAATACAGCTGTTGACGCGACAAAAGATTTAGTTGTTAAATCGAATGGCAAACTTGTACAAGCGTATTATTATGCTGCAAGTGGCGGTAAAACAGCGAATATCGGGGAAGTTTGGGACACTGCTCAAGTACCACAATTCGTATCTGTAGATGATTCCATTGAAAAGTCACCATACGATAACTGGTCAGTGACGATTTCTAAAGCAAATATCCTGAAGAAATTTGGTTTCAGTGCAACCGATGCTCTGTTAGATGTAAAGCTAACAAAAGGCGGTTCTAACGGAGAAGTGACAGCAGTAACAGCGGTCACTTCTGCCGGAGAAAAAAAGATCACAGGCAACGAAACTGTGATGAGAAACGTATTTTTAGATGCGAACAATGCATCTCTAAAATCTAGCTGGTATGATATTAGTTTCACAAAACCATCTGGCGGCATGACAGAACTTTCCGTACAGCAAAAAAATGGAACAACGGATATCTCTTCCTTAGCAGGTGCATCCGTGCAAACCGCAACAGGTGTGGAAACAATACCAAGTGGAAATATCAATATTCAAACAAATGAAGGAATCGTATCAACAACCGGCACAACCGGCGGTATCGAGTCCGTTACAGTAAAAGGTAAAGGGTACGGCCACCGCATCGGTATGAGCCAATGGGGAGCAAAAGCCCGCGCTGACGCAGGCTGGTCATACGACCGCATCCTAAAACATTATTACCAAGGTACGACAATCGAGAAGTACTAACAAAAAGGTGATCACAGATTAAAATGTACCCTATAGAGTAGACACTTAAAAAAAGGTCTACCTATAGGGTACTTTTTTGTATAATTAGAAAAAATAAAGAAAATACAGGGGAAGATTATGAGTAAAATAGTTTTTACAGAGAAAGA
>NZ_VDGG01000064.1 GCF_006861775.1 Psychrobacillus soli
GATTAATTGGTTTCCCTATGCCATTTACTGGATGCACGCAATAGAAAAACTGGCCAATATTTTGTTGGTTAGCGGATCCGCCCTGATAAATATGCATCTCAGTATTTGTCATTTCAATCCAAGTAAACATGCTATTTTAAGAATTGGTTGCTTGCATCGGCATTTTGGTTACTCTCACAAAGATTTTGATTGCTTTAAGAGTAGAATTGATTGCTTTCAATGAGCGATCTGTTGCCCTAAGCCATTTATTGGATTCAAACAGTCGAAAAACAGAGGAAAGATCCTCTGTGGGCAAATGATCCAGCACAACGTACGCCTAAGCGGCGGGCATGGCTCATCGCTCACCCGGCGAAAAGCATCCGACTGCAGCGAAAATAATAGTGGTCACCTTATAAGAGCTCACTACGACGCAGTATCCCTATATTGCCCTTCATATAAAAAAAAGCATGTTTTCCGAAGAAAACATGCCTTTTGTTTAAACTATTGCAATTACTTCAATTTCCACTTTTACGTCTTTTGGTAATCTTGCTACCTCTACAGCAGAACGAGCTGGTTTATGGCCCGCAAAGTGTTTTTCGTAAGCATCATTGAATTCTGCAAAATCATTCATATCTTTTAAAAACACCAATGTCTTTACAACTTTGGATAAAGAAGAGCCAGCTTCTGTTAACACGGCATCTAGATTCGCAAATACTTGTGCTGTTTGTTCCGTAATAGAACCTTCTACAACTTCTCCCCCTGGAGTTAATGGGATTTGACCGGAGCTATAAAACATTCCATTTACAATAACCCCTTGTACATAAGGTCCGATTGCTGCTGGTGCATTAGTTGTTGATACTGCCTTCATCTAAACTTCCACCCTTCACAAAATAGTTTCCTTCGGTTAAAGCTATTGTACCACTTTTTTCATTTACTTCGTGTAGTTTCACAAGAGATAAATATTCATCCACTAACTGTTCACCTTCATGTTCCGCCTCTACCAATACAGCGATACCTGCTAGCTCACAATTAAATTCTTCAAGTAAGCTCTTCATTCCGTTAATCGTTCCACCGACTTTCATAAAGTCATCAGTGATTAACACACGTTGTCCCTTTTCCATACTTCTTTTGGAAAGAACCATTGTTTGAATACGTCTTGCAGATCCCGATACATAGTTAATACTAACTGTTGGACCTTCCGTTACTTTACTGTCTCTACGAACAACGACTACAGGTACATTTAAATGTCTTGCTATGGCATGCGCAATAGGAATACCTTTTGTGGCAACCGTCATAATCGCATCTATTTTTTCATTTGCAAAAGCAGATGCAAATACTTTCCCCACTTTATTCATCAGCGTTGGATTCCCTAACAAATCGGTCATGTACAAATAACCACCCGGTAATAACCGTTCAGCTTTAGAAAGTTGTTCCATCAAATCTTTCGCTACTACTTTTACATCTTCATTTGTCATCGTTGGAATAAACTTCACACCGCCAGCTGCTCCCGGTACAGTTACAAGTAAACCCCTACCTCTTTCTTCAAATGTTTCTTTCACAATCGTTAAATCTTCACTAATGGAAGATTTAGCCGATTCGTATAAAGAAGCAAAAAATGTCAAAGGGATTAATTTATGAGGATGTTCCATTAAGTATTGCGTCATATCTACGAGCCGTTCACTTCTTTTCCACTTCACTCAATCACCTCCAAATACGAATATTTTATAAAAAACTTAACACAATCATCCGTATTTAAGCAAGTGTGTCTCTGTCCCCGATTAATCGAACAGCATATACTTCATCACAAAAACCACGAAGCCCGTTATATACTCGTTGTACTCTCGATTCCTGATTTACTAACCCAAATACCGTTGGACCACTACCACTCATTAATACTGCATCCGCCCCAAATTTTTGCATCTGATCTTTTAACACGGCTACTTCCGGATATAGTTTCAATGTCACTTCCTCTAGTACATTCCCTACAGATGCACACATTAGATCAAAATCTTTTGCTTTAATAGCTTGTACCATTTGCTTTGTATTAGGGTGCATGATGTCGTTTATTTTTAAGTTCCCGTAAATATCGGCAGTTGAAACGCCGAGTGTCGGCTTTGCAAGAATGACCCAACAATTTGCCGGCGATGGCAACTCCTGAATTTTTTCTCCTCTACCTGTTGCAAGTGCCGTTCCACCATATACACAGAATGCGACATCAGAGCCGATTTTGGTACCTATTTGAGCTAATTCATCTAATGTTAGTCCCAAATTCCATACCGTATTCAACCCTCTGAGCGTGGCCGCTGCATCACTACTTCCGCCGGCTAGTCCAGCTGCTACAGGTATGTTTTTTTCTATTTTTATGGAAACGCCTAATTTTACATGATACATTTCTTTCAATATCTTTGCAGCCTGATACGCTAGATTGCGGTGATCGTTTGGAACAAAACGATCAACTGATAGAATATGTATTGCTCCATCTTCTCTTATTTCCAATCCAATACGGTCTGCTAAATCAACTGTCGTCATAATCATTTCGACTTCGTGATAACCGTCTGGACGTTTATGTAATACATCAAGGGTTAGATTTATTTTGGCAGGTGCTTTTACATAGTACATCCCATTTGCTCCTTTTCCAACATATGCTGTCCCCTATTTTACCACAGTAGTTTCTATTTGAAAAAAAGAAAAGGCAGATTTCTCTGCCCTTTCAGTTGCTAATTGTTCACTATTTGGAAATCTCGCTTACTTTGGTGATTTCATTTGTTGCTCAGCCATTTCAATTGCTCGTTTCACCATATTACCTGCATCACGTGATTTTATTCCACCCCAGCCCTCGGTTTTGACTACATCATAAAATCCAAGATCTTTTGCTATCTCTTCTTTTAATTCATTAGACATAATACCTTTTCTAGCCATGTGGTGAATCCTCCTTTTTAACAACTAGCTTTCTTAGTATGTCCACAAAAACAGAAAAAAACTCTTTTTCCATTCCGAAGAACAGAGAAAGAGTTTTTTTTCAAATATAAAAATAAAAGTTCTAAATACTCATTTTACAACGATTAAATTATTTGCTTCATCAAAAATAGTGATTTCTACTGCTTCTGTCAAAATGTCTGCATAACTATAAGATACACGTTCAAAAGAATTTTCATCTTGATCCAAGTCGATAACGAATACAGCGTGATAAGTTTCTCTTAATACACCAGCTCGCTCGATTGTTTTCTTACGTCCCCCGTTTGCTTTTAACTGCAAACGCTTGCCTAAATGATGATCTAATGACTTCTTAATATCAGCTAAAGTTTTTGGCATTCCGCTTACACCTCACTGAATACTACTATACCACCTATTTATTTTTTTGTCAAACAAAACATTTTAACAACTGTAAGCACCCTTTGTCAACGTTTTTATTTCATTCTACGATTACTTTTGTTTATAAACATTACTAATATTGTAACAAGTATTATTAATGGAAATGTGGATATAATTCATCCGCTAAACGACCAAACTCTTCGATAGATAGAGTTTCTCCTCTTCTAGTCGGATTAATACCTACTTTTTCTAAAGATTGAAGGATTAACTCTTTTTTCTGCTTCCCATTTGGTAAAGAGGATTGCAGATTATTGATAATCGTTTTTCTTCGTTGCACAAATGAGCCTCTCGATACTTTAAATAAAAAATCTTCATCGATTACATGTACCGGTGGTGTTTCATGTCGCGTTAACTTAATAACTGCAGATTCTACATTAGGTTGTGGCATAAAAACTGCTCTAGGAACAATCATTGCTACTTCTGCTTTCATATAGTATTGAATTGCTATAGAAAGTGATCCGTACGCTTTAGTTCCAGGTGAGGCTGTAATTCGATCTGCCACTTCTTTTTGCATCATAACAACCATTCCTCGAATAGGTAGACGATCCATTAATAACTTTAACAGTATTGGCGTTGTCACATAGTAAGGTAAGTTAGCAACAACCATTACGTCTTTATAGTCCTCTAGCTTATCTGTGAACATTTGTTTCACGTCAGCTTCTAATATATCCGCATGGACAATGTCCACATTATCATATGGCGATAATGTATCTTCTAGTACTGGTAGCAATCGTTGATCGATTTCAAAAGCGACTACTTTTCCCGCAGCTCTTGCTAAATGCTCTGTTAATGCACCAATTCCAGGTCCAATTTCGATAGCGGCAGAATCTTTTGTAAGCTCTGCATGCCCTACAATATTCCGTAAAATATTCGGGTCGATTAAAAAGTTTTGCCCTAGACTCTTTTTAAATGAAAAACCATATTTTTTTAATATTTCTTGTGTACGAACTGGGGTTGCTATATCTTTTTGCATAAATTATTTATCCTCCATATCCAGCTGTGAAATTGCTTCTGCTAGCTGCTGTCTGCTAATTTGAAAAACGGAAAGTCGCTTTTGCAATTGTTTCCCATTTGTATATCCAATTTTCAATCGTTCTCCGAGTCTTGCTCTTCTCTCTTTGGAATTTAGATGACCGATTAATTTTCCTTCTACCAACATATCTAAAGGAATGTCCTCTGCTACATCTGTATCAGATTTAGGAGTATAAACGCTAGCAAGTGCTAGACGGATATCCTCGTCTTTTGCATGTTCAATCCCTAACCCTTTACCGTTTTTGGCAATGGTTTTTTCTTTCGATAAAAAGGCATGCTTCACACCAAGAACGTGTTCTTCAATAATGGCACGTATACGTCTTCCAGGGTAATCTGGATCTGTAAAAACGATGACCCCTCTTTTATCTTGTGCATGCTGGATTTTCATTAGTGTTTCTTTAGAAATAGCAGATCCATTCGTTTCTATCGTGTCTGCATCGACAGCACGCTTAATAGCAGTTGTATCGTCCTTACCTTCTACAACAATGACTTCTTTTATTCGCAAAGGTACTTCCTCTTTTCTATTTTGTTACTCCTTATCATAACGCAAAAAAGCTTCCCCTATCAATGAAAGGGAAGCTATGCAACATCAGTTAAGCACTTTAACGCGTACCTTCTTACGCCCAAAGTCATATGCTTTAGATTTAGAAGGCATAAATAAATCAATCTTTTTTCCTTTTATGGCACCGCCAGTGTCTCCAGCTACCGCATAACCATAGCCTTCTACCCACACTTTAGAGCCTAGTGGAATTACTTTAGGATCCACTGCAATTACTTTCACATCTGGATTTGACTTTAGATTAATACCGGTTGTTGTTACGCCAGAGCAACCATTGCAATAAGCCGTGTATGCAGTTGCTGTTACATAAAACTCATTTCCTTCGCTAGCTGCATCAGATGCTCCACGAGATACACTGGCAGTCACTACTTTTGTTCCAACCGCAACTACTTTTTTCGTGGGCTCTTTTGTCACTTTTTCACTGATGACATTACGGGATACTTCTACCCCATTTTCTTTTATCACATCATAAGTTCGTGAAACAGTTCCTTTTTCGCCTGCTTGCACTACTTTTTCTTTCCCTTTTAATAGCGAGTCATCTTTTTTCGTTTCTACTGCAAAATTTGTAGCTTCCTCAACTACATCGGTGACCTTTTCTACTCGCACCACTTTTATTACGGAATCTGGAATGATCATCTCATCCATTTGCCGTTCTACTCGGTCGAATTCATTCAATTGAATGTTAGATTGTTTTAAAAAGTCAGCGACCGTAGTCGAAGTGGACCATACCTTCTTCTCTTCTTTACCATCTAAAAGCGTGACTTCAAATGCTTTTTCAATTGCAATTTTGTTATTCGGTCCAACCTCTGCATCCGCAGCAGGTGTTATAGCGTCGTGTTCATTTACCTGAACATTCGCTTTTGCGAGTATTTCTGAAACTAAATGTTCAGTAGTGTTGATTGTTTGAATTTCTCCATCTACTGTAATTTCTATTTGTCTAGCCTGCTCCCACTCAATCGCTAAATTATTTTTGATTGAAGTGTTCACTGAGGGTTGTAAAAAGTCTTCGTTAGCAACTACTATATCGTGCTGTTTTAGTAGTTCTCCGACTGTATTTGCGTGCGTTAAAATCTCTTGTTGTTCACCGTTAACTGTTAAAGCAACAGTTTTCTTAGTTCCTTCGAATAAAACGAAAGAAACGACTGCAAGAAACAATAGTAAAGATGCAACTGTTACTAATGTTTGCTTGCTCCTCAATGAATGAAAGAACAGGTTTTTCATGGGATTATTTGACATGAAAAACGCCTCCTTGTTCACTCGAGTGATTATATAGAGTACTTCACATCTTGTCAACTGTTTATGTTTTATTTTACTATTCAAACACGGTGAAAACCAACAGCGTCAAAGGTATGGTAAAGTTTACATTTTCTCATCTACTATGCGAAAAAATTGTTTTGCATTATTCGTTGTTGCTTCGGCTATTTGCTCAATTGATAACCCTTTTAACCGCGCAATTTCTTCTGCAACGAGCGTCACAAGAGCAGGTTCATTTCTTTTTCCTCGATAAGGGTGGGGTGCTAGATAGGGTGCATCTGTTTCAATTAATAAATGCTCTAAAGGAATCTCTGTAGCCACTTCTTTAGGCTTCTTTGCATTTTTAAATGTTACTGGGCCCCCAAGTGAAATCTTGAAGTTCATATCAATACATTGTCGTGCTGTTTCGACACTTCCTCCAAAACAATGCATAATTCCACCAGTTAGATGTGCCTCTTCTTCTTTTAAAATGCGGATAACGTCTTCCGTTGCTTCTCGATTATGTATAATAATCGGTAAATCTACTTTTTGAGCTAAACGAATTTGTTTTCGAAATAGTGCTTGTTGAATATCTTTTGGTGACTTGTCCCAGTAATAATCTAGTCCTGTTTCTCCAATTCCTACTACCTTTTCGTGCGCAGCAAGTTCCTCAATCCATTTTAGATCTTCATCTGTACAATCAATTGCATCTACCGGATGCCACCCTACTACTGCATAGATGAACGCATATTCCTCTGCTAGCTTTATTGCTCGTTCGATTGTTTTACGATCAAATCCGACAACAACCATTTTCGTAACGTTTGCTTGTAGTGCTCGATCAATTACTTCTTGTAAATCTTCATCGTATTGATCGGCATTTAAGTGGACGTGTGTGTCTATAAACATTTAACTTCTTCTCCTCACGTAAGTTCATTCATATAGAGTCTAGAATAGTATTTGAAAATATCATTTACAATAAGAAAAGCATAAGTGCCTATCTCTGCCCTATACGGAAAATGGAAATATTAACATTAATTTAAACACCTGAAATTGCTTACTTACTCCGTATCGACTTGCTAAAAACAAAATTTTACACTGTTTTTTAATATAGGAATCCAGTAAATGGCTTAGAGCAACTAATTGATTATTAAAAGCAACCAGTTCCATTCGGAAAGCAATCAAATCCGCGTGAGAGCAACCAATTCTTAAAATAACTGGTTTACTTTGTGTGAGACAACTATCAGCGCGACTCATTTTTATAAATATTGTGCAAATGCACTTCGACATTGCTAGTATCTGCTCTTACGTCACGCAATATTATATTGATATTCAGTTTCAGATAAAAAATAGTGTCTTGTACTTTGCCATGCGACGCATTATCCCTATATTACGTTTAATTGAAAAAATTACATAATTTATGTTACGCATAGAGTTTTAGAATTTCCTAAAGCATTAAAAAGACCTGTCACTTTTTTAGCAACAGGTCTATTTTAACTTATTATTTCACTTGTGCGCCATTTTCAAGCTTTTCATCTACTGTTGCTAGCGTTAAATAACCATCTTTTTCACCAGCGAGAATCATCCCTTGAGATAGTTCTCCTCTTAGTTTAACTGGTTTTAAATTAGCAACTACAATTACTTTTTTACCGACAAGATCTTCTGGCTTATAATGCTTTGCTATTCCTGAAACAACTTGACGTTTTTCATAGCCCATATCTAGTTGCAGCTTTAATAATTTATCTGCCTTTTGAATTTGTTCACATTCCAAAACGGTTGCTACGCGTAAATCCACTTTAAAGAAATCATCTATCGAAATCTCTTCCGACTGGGCTACCTCTTCTACTTCTTCTTGTGGTGTTTGCACAGATCCGCGCATTTGATCACGAATATAAGCTACTTCTATATCTACATCTAGACGAGGGAATATTGGAACGCCAGTTTGAATAACTTCTATTCCATCTCCAATAACATGGAAGTTTCCAAGCTTATTCCATTCCAAATAATCTTCTGTCAATCCAAGTTGGTTCATGATTTCTTTTGGACTGTTCGTCATAAATGGTTGGATTAATGTTGCAATTTGGCGCAAACTTTCTGCTAAATTGGTCATTACAGCTGCCAACTGACCACGAAGGGCCCCTTCTTTTGCAAGTACCCATGGTTGTGTTTCATCAATATACTTATTCGTACGAGAAATGAATGCCCATAAATCACTTAATACAACACTAAATTGCATTTTTTCCATGCTCGCTTCATACTTTTCAATTGTTTCTTTTGCAAATTGTTGAAGAGCTGCATCGAATTCAGTAGGCTCAATTTGAGTTGATGGGATTTTTCCTTCGAAATATTTATTAATCATCGAAACCGATCTATTTAACAAATTACCTAAATCATTTGCTAAGTCGAAGTTTGTACGGTCTACAAACGTTTCGGGAGAAAATACGCCATCTTGTCCAAATGGTAGCTCGCGCAATAAGAAATAGCGTGTTGCGTCTAACCCGTAACGTTCTACTAACATTTCTGGATAAACAACATTTCCTTTAGATTTAGACATTTTGCCGTCTTTCATCATGATAAATCCATGTGCAAATACCTTTTTAGGTAGTGGTAAATCTAATGCCATCAAGAAAATTGGCCAATAAATTGTATGGAATCTTACAATATCTTTTCCTACAACATGTACATCTGCCGGCCAATATTTTTTAAATAATGAATCGTCTTCTGATAGATAACCAAGTGAAGTAATGTAATTTGTTAAAGCATCTACCCACACGTAAATAACATGCTTCGGGTCTCCCGGTACACGAATTCCCCAATCGAATGATGTTCTGGAAACAGACAAATCCTCTAAGCCAGGCTTAATAAAGTTATTAATCATTTCATTTTTTCGAGACTCCGGTTCAATAAATTCTAGATTATCTTCATAATAAGTTAATAATCGATCTGCATATTTCTTCATATTAAAGAAATAAGACTCTTCTTTCACTTTATGAACAGGTCGACCACAGTCCGGACAGTTTCCATCTACTAACTGGTTCTCTGTAAAGAACGATTCACAAGGTGTACAATACCACCCTTCATACTGGCCTTTGTAAATATCTCCATTATCTAAAAAACGTTGAAATATTTTTTCGACCGTTTTAGTATGACGTTCTTCTGTTGTTTGGATGAAATCATCATACGAAATGTCCATCAAAGCCCATACTTTTTTAGCCGCTTCTGCAATTTCATTGACGTATGCTTGTGGTTCCATACCTGCTTCTTGTGCTTTTTCTTGAATTTTTTGACCATGCTCATCCATTCCCGTAAGAAATCTAACGTCATAGCCTCTTAGTCTTTTGTATCGTGCCATTGCATCGGATGCTACTGTTGTGTACGCAGTACCAATATGAAACTTGCCACTTGGGTAGTAAATAGGCGTTGTTAAATAAAATGTTTTTTGTTGATCTTTCAATGTAAAAATGCCTCCAATGCGAAAATCTACTTTATATTCTATTCTATCTAAACAAAGTATTTGTTTCAAATAATTAATAACTCGACTGTATAATTATCAATCAATGTTTAACTACCTAAATTATTAAATAATATGGTTATTATTCCAAAATAATGACTTTTTTAAAAATTATTAATCAAATTTTTATCTATTAATATATTATAAAGTCAAATTTTTATGATATAACGCAAGATTATTCATGATTTAATTATTGACGAAAATGGTAGTACTTGGTATGATTATATATATGAAAAAGAATTATGTCGAAAAATGACGAAAAATTTGTACTCTTGAGAGGAGAAAACTATTATGAAATCTACAGGTATTGTTCGTAAAGTTGATGAATTAGGACGCGTAGTTATTCCGATTGAACTTCGCCGCACATTAGGAATTGCAGAAAAGGACGCTCTAGAAATTTACGTAGATGATGACAAAATTATCCTGAAAAAATATATGCCAAACATGACTTGTGCTGTAACTGGTGAAGTGTCAGATGACAACCTTCGTCTAGTTGGCGGTAAATTAATTCTAAGCCCTGAAGGTGCAGAATTACTAATTAAAGAGATTCAAAATAACCTAAAATAATAAAAACATCCGTATTCTTTTTTTAGAATATGGATGTTTTTATTTATTCAATATGATAATTTTGATAAACGTCTCTTTTTGGTAATTCTCTTTGGATTGCCACTTCTTTTATAGCGTCCTTCGAGCTACATTGCTTTTCTTTCATTATACTGTTCACATGCTCTTCAATACTTAGTTTTTCCCACCAAGGAGTATCTAACTCACCTATTTGCTCTTCCTCACTACCATCTAGCACGATACAAAATTCACCGCGAACTTCATTTTGCTCTACCCAACTTACCACTTCATCGATGGTTCCTCTTATAAACTCTTCAAACTTTTTCGTCAGCTCTCTTGCCAATACAATTTTACGATTACCATCCATAATTGCTTGCATATCTTTTAAGGAATCCTTTAGTCGATGTGGAGACTCATATAAAATAACCGTCTCTTGTCTTTTTTGAAGACGTGTAATTTCTGCTTTTCTTTCTTTCTTATTTCTACTTAAAAATCCATAAAAGAAAAAGGGTTGTGTCGATAACCCCGATGCGATTAAGGCACTCAGTGCAGCATTTGCTCCAGGGATTGGAACGACTGCAAACCCTTCATCGACTGCTTTTGTTGCAATATCTGCTCCGGGATCTGAAATACAAGGAAGTCCGGCATCACTTACTAACGCAATACGTTTTCCCTGTCTTAGTAAATCTAATATCTTCTCTCCGCCTACTTGCTGATTGTGGTCATGATAACTCATCAATGGCGTCGATATTTCAAAATAATTACAAAGCTTTTTCGTATTGCGTGTGTCTTCTGCCGCTATTATATCGACTTCTTTTAATATTCGAATTGCACGCATCGTCATATCTTCTAAATTACCGATTGGCGTTGCAACTAAATACAAACAACTACTTTGTTCATACTCGGTCGATTTCTGAGATTTCATCATTTATTTGCCCCCCCATATAGTGAATTTTTTGTTTCCTTGATAATTGCTTAAATGCATATTCCGCCTGCATTGCCTCACGTTTTGTTTCGAATACTTCATCATATTTGCAGGAAACCGGACGTCTTGCTCTTGTATATTTTGCCCCTTTTCCTTCATTATGGACAGCAACTCTTTTGACCAAATCATTCGTATAACCTGCATAATACGAACCATCCTTACATTCTAAGACGTAGAATGTATGAACTTTATCATTCTTTTCCATATAACAACTCTTTCACTTCATCGGTATATTGCCCGTCCTCCCCATATACATATAATGGCGGCAATATTTTTAAATCTGGCTTTCCATCTTTTATTGCTTCGATTAATAACGTATTTGCTTCCTTTCCTTCTTTCGGATAAACAAATCGGATTCGCTTCGGTTCGAGTCGATTCGCTCTCATCGCTGTTACGATATCAAGCAATCTCCCAGGTCGATGAACAAATGCTGCTTTTCCACCTTGCTTAAGTAGTTCACTAGCTGAACGAACCGCCTCATCTAATGTTAGATAAATCTCATGTCTAGCAATGGCCAAATGCTCTTTCAAATTCTTTTCGCTTGCTTCATGAGCGGGAAAATAAGGTGGATTACAAGTGACAACATCGTATTTTTCTATTCCAATTTGCGCAGCAATCCCTTTTACATCATCTTGCTTAATGGTGATTTGTTCTGAAAGTTGGTTATACTCTACACTTCTTGTGGCCATATCTGCTAGTCTTACTTGCAATTCAATGCCTATTATTTCTGCTTGCGTTCTGGCACTTAAAAATAATGGGATTGCCCCATTTCCTGTGCATAAGTCTACTATTTTTCCTCTTTTAAACGGTACATATGTAAATCTTGACAATAAAACAGCATCTAACGAAAACGAAAACACAGAAGGACTTTGAATGATTCGTAAATCCTCTGCCAACAAATAATCGAGTCGTTCGTCATCCTTTAACCATTGTTCCATAATTAATTCCTCCAAGTATAAGAAAGAGCAAGCACCTATAACTGCCCCGAGGAGCAACTTTTTTCTACTACAAGCAAAACGCTGGTGCTTGATCGATACTGAGTAAAAGTGTATACTTTCTCACTTTAAAACAAAAGACTGACACCCACTTTTGGAGTGGCATCAGTCATTTGATCATACGTTTTGTTTATTTAGAAATGATAAGCAAAATAGACAATCTTCTTCTTTACGAGAACTTCCAAAATGAACATGACAAACATGATAACCTTCTTGATAAAGTCGTGCTAAATTATCATGACCTTCGCCAATATCTGCTTTGTTTAATCTTTCTTCTCGTACTTTCTCATTGAGTGCTTCTTTTTCATGCATTTCATCGAGTCTCTGTCTTAAATGGTTATTTTCTTGTTGTAGCGTTTGCCGTTCCTCTACCATTATCGCCACAAATTCTTTTAAAGCTCGAAATTGCAGCTGCGTGGACTCTAATTGTTTTTCAAATTCTATAATTGTATCTAAAAAATTTCGGTCCATCACACATTCACCTCATTGCCCCGACCATTGTACCGGATTTTCCGCATGGTTAATAATTTCTTCTAACGTGTAATCTAATACTCTCTGTGGATCATTTAACTCTATACGTAAAACTCTTTCTAAAATATTCATACTTACTACTCTTCCAAAACCATCCGGCGTTTCGATTTTATCCCCGATATCCGGCATCTGTTCTCTTGCAGTTTCATATTCATCATTTTCGTATTTTAAACAGCACATGAGACGTCCGCATAAACCTGAAATTTTAGAAGGATTAAGCGATAAGTTTTGATCTTTTGCCATTTTAATAGAAACTGGTTCAAAATCACCTAAAAACGTAGAACAGCAAAGCATGCGGCCACATGGACCAATGCCTCCTAACATTTTAGCCTCATCACGTACTCCAATTTGTCTAAGTTCAATACGGGTTCTAAATACGGAAGCTAAATCCTTTACTAAATCGCGAAAATCTACACGACCTTCAGCAGTAAAATAAAAAATAATTTTGTTTCTGTCAAACGTATATTCAACATCCACAAGTTTCATCTCTAAAGCTCTTTCTAAAATTTTTTCAGTTCCTAAAGCTAGAGCTTGTACAGATTCTAGACGATTTTCTTCTACTTGGATACGATCCTTTTCAGTAGAAGGTCTTACTACTTGTTTTAAAGGAAGAACAACATCATGCTCTCCTACTTGCTTGATCGGTACAACGACTTTGCCGTACTCAACCCCTCTAGCAGTTTCTACAATAACATAGTCATCTTTCTCTAAAGCAAAATCTACTGGATCAAAATAATATATTTTACCCGCTTTTTTAAAGCGAACTCCTACCACATTATACAAAAGTAAATACCCCCTGCAAGTTTAGCATTAATTGCTCCATCATCAGTGTCCGGTTCATATTTTTATGCAAGTTTTGTTTTGCATGTAAAATTATTTCTAATTGCTTGGATAATTGCTCATACGTAGTATGCAGGGCAACTTGTTTCCAATAATGTATCATATCCGGATAAGTACAGACTGCGACGTTACTTGCTTTTATAGCTACTATATCACGATAAGCGAATAGTAGTAAATCTAATGCTTGTTCTGCTTGTTCTTTCTCTTTAAGCAATGGTCCAAAGTCTTCATGAATACACATTAATGCATCTTGAACATTTTTACCACTCACCTCAACCAATTTTAACACTGATTTCCTTGCAAGTCCAAAATGCTCGTCCTTCGCTAAATTAATCGCTTCTTCGACTTGATTCGTCATCCGACAAACTGTAGAAGCCATTGAATCGGTTATTCCTTCTTCTATGAGTCGTTGTTTTAAAAGTGATTGTGGCATAGCAGCTAAACTTATGTGCTGACATCTTGAACGAATGGTTGGGATGAGCGCATGCATTCGGTCTGTTAAAAGTATTGCCGTTACTTCACTTTGGGGTTCTTCTAAAAATTTCAATAATGTATTGGCAGCACTAGCATTCAATTGATCTGCTTGATGTATAACATATATTTTACGCCCGGTTTCAATAGCGGTTTTACTCATTTCATGAATTAAATCGTCTATCTGTCCTCGCTTTATGAATTGTCCATCCGGTTCAAGCTTCATAAAGTTTAAATGATTAGTTGATTTTAATCTTTTACAACTTCGACATGTTTCACATGGAACATTTTCTATTGGGTTCTCACATAAAATAAGTTGTACAAAAAATTGCATAACCTTTACTTTTCCCGTACCTTTTCCACCTTCAATAATATAAGCATGTCCAATGCGTTTTTTCTGAACAATCGATTGTAGTTGCTTAATTGCTACAGGTTGTAGTTTATCTACGTTTTCAAACGACCAGTTGTCCACCTAGTTCACCTTCTCTTTATCCAATTCCATAAAGCCTAGTTTACTAAATTCATATACTTTATCATCCTCTAAAAAATCCCGTGTCTCGCGGTTGGCGAAAACACGGGAAGTTTACGTGTAAAGGTTAATAAGTAGACCTTTTATTTCTCCAATTTTGTCTAATAGATCAATGGAGTTTTTCTCTTGGTCTAAAATTTCTTCTGCTAGCTCTACTAATTTCTCATCAATTGTTTCAACAATCTTTAACTTTCTACCTTCACCGAAACGATTCCATGTATGAGATTGTTTTAACCCCATCCCAAAATCTACAGCTTCTTGTAGAAACTTTCGAATTAGCATTTTAAACTTCGCCATATCACGTAAATTTCTTGATCGTGCAAGACGGTCTCCAGCAGTAGAAATATCTCCTAACAGTTTAGTTATCGTCTCAGTCTGCATCCTTTGTTCATGTCTTGTAATCATTTGTCCAAAGTTTGCAGAACGTGGACCATTCTGTGTAGAATCTTTTCTAACCTTATCTATCCCAACTCGTAAGTCTTGATTTATCTTCATTGTTTTCTATTCCTTCCTTCATTATTAAAAATGATGGAATTGTTCAATTGGTAGAACAAATACTGTAGCTCCTCCTACTTCAACCTCCACTGGGTATGGAATATAAGAATCTGCATTTCCTCCCATTGGAGAGACAGGTGCAACCATTTGCTCTCGTGCTCGACAATTGTCTCTGATTAATTCTAAAGCAGAAGCTACTAATGAGTCATCGGTACCGATTAAAAAGGTAGTATTTCCAGATCGTAAAAAACCACCTGTACTCGCCAGTTTTGTCGCTCTAAACTTTGCTTTCGTTAAAGCATTAGACAATCGATTACTATCCTGATCCTGCACTACCGCTACTATCAATTTCATCGATACTCACTCCTTTTTATTTTCTTCTTTTTATTATAACATTAATTATTTAATAATTTCTAATTTACTCTTTATTGATTTGTATACTTCTTCTAATACTTCATCTATAGAACGAGAGGCATCGATTACCTCAATACGTTCTGGATAGCGATCAACTAACGATAAATAGCCTTCTCTCACCTTTTCGTGAAACGCTAGACTTTCTGCATCTAATCGATTTTTTTCACGAGTTTTATGCGCATTAATTCTTGCAAGTCCAACGCTTGGTTCGATATCAAAAAGAATTGTTTTGTTCGGCATTGTCTCCCCGATTGCAAACTTATTTATAGCTAGTATTTCTTCGACACCAATGCCTCTTGCAAAGCCTTGATAAGCAAGTGAACTATCTATAAAACGATCACATATAACTATTTTCCCTGCATCCATAGCAGGCTTTACCTTTTCAACTAAATGTTGTCTTCGAGCTGCTGCATATAGTAAAGCTTCCGTACGACTCTCCATCATTGTATGCTCCGTATCTAAAATTATGTTTCGAATCTTTTCAGAAATCATAATTCCACCCGGCTCCCTTGTCATTACAACATCATAGCCCTCTTCTTTAAGTTTATCTCCAAGTAAATTCATTACAGTTGTTTTTCCAGCCCCCTCAGGACCTTCACTAGTTATAAAATACCCTCTTTTTTGCACTCTTACTCCTCCACTACATATATTAACTTTTCTGCCAGTCGATGTTCTCCTTGAAATACTGCACCCTTTTCCAACCATTCCTCTAATTCAGTTAACATAGAAACGGTGATCTTCTCTCCTGCAATTATAAGTGGAATTCCAGGAGGGTAGGGAATCACTATTCCTTTTGCGATTCTTCCGATAGAACGGACATATGGGATCCATTCCCCCTGTTTTCCACTCAATACTTCCACGCTCATATGTAATGTCGAAATAGATTGTTGCCTGCTTAGCTGGACTTCACTTGGACTATTTGGAACTTCTTTACGTAGTTCATCTGCCGCCCGCTTTATTCGTTTTCTAATATCTGCAAAAGGATAGTCATGCTCTCCCTTTAATAAAGGCAAAATAAATAATACTTGATGTGTATCCGCTAACTCTGCATAAATATTCTGTGCTTCAAATGCCTTTTGTACTTGAAATCCAGCATACTTCCCTATTCGTATTAACAGTTTAAGTGGATCATCCACTTGCACTACTTTCAACAAAGAAATAGTTTCTAAAGAATTAATAAATAACTTTCTTCTGTCCATAAAATATTTAAAGTCTATCTCATTGTATCTTTCCACATAACTTCTAGCATCATCTAGGGAAGCTAATAAAAGATAGGATGGACTGCTCGATTGAAGCATTCTCAAGTACTTATTTAGTTCATTCTCTTCGATCAAGTTTGAATTAAAATGTAAAAAGGATCCCATCGTTAATGCAGGTAATGTTTTGTGAGCCGATTGAACAACAACGTCTGCTCCGTACATTAATGCGGACTTCGGAAATCGTTTATTTACTTGAAAATGTGCCCCATGAGCTTCATCCACCAATACCGGTATATTATTTGCATGACATAAATCGATAATACGTTTTAGTTCAGAAGATGCAATACCATAATAACTAGGATAGGTAAGTACAACCGCTTTAGCCATAGGATACATTTGTATTGCTTTACGTACCACTCCCAATGAGACATAAGAAGCCGTTTTCGTTCGTTCATCCCATTCTGGTGATACAAAAACAGGTTCCGCTCCAACTAATTCAATTGCATGGAAAATAGATTTATGAGCATTCCTTTGCACAATGATTTGCCCTCCAAACTGACAAGTAGCATAAATCATTGCCAAGTTTCCTACAGTTGTTCCATTTACTAAAAAAAAACTTTTCTTCGTTTCATATGTATCTGAAAGTAGCTGCTCTGCTTCTTTAATAGCTCCTTCTGGATGATGATAATCATCTAATCCACTTAGCTCCGTTAAGTCATACCGCATGGTTTCTTTCATTACTTTTGGTAAACTGGATAGAAGTCCACTTTTATGGCCAGGTACATGTAAAGAAATATTTTTTTGATTATGAAATTTCTCTAATGCTTCGACTAACGGTCGCTTTTCCTGCATCGTATATTACCTCGCTATATCATTGAGATTCTCTTCTCTTATTATACATGAATACGTTATATTCCTCTTAATATAGAATTATAAAACTTCAACTTATTATTGAGAAATCCATAGCCCCTTGTGAAAGAGGGTATTGTTCCTAAAATAATAAAAAGAAGTCGTTACCAATTACTTGGTAACGACTTCTTTATTAGTGCCCAGCGACGTCCTACTCTCACAGGGGGAAACCCCCAACTACCATCGGCGCAAAAGAGCTTAACTTCCGTGTTCGGTATGGGAACGGGTGTGACCTCTTTGCCAT
>NZ_VDGG01000065.1 GCF_006861775.1 Psychrobacillus soli
ATACTAGACTGGCGAGTTCGGCGAGCTTTAAGACATATTATTCCTATAATATGTCTTAAAGCTCGCCGAACTCGCCAGTCTAGTATTTGTTAGACCGGTTTGTCGCGTTCAAAGGGAATAGTGTCTCGTTCAACCGTCTAGAATTTTATAATTTCCTACAGCATAAAAAAGTTGAAGACCGATTATAATCAGCCTTCAACTTCTTAACTCAATTATTTCCCATTAAACGCCGGTTGACGCTTTTCTACAAATGCTTCTATTCCTTCTAAATGATCTGCAGTTTTTCGCATTGCTATTTGGGCAACCGCTTCTTTTTCCAAGATCAATTCTAATTCTTTTACTTTTCCTGCATGCAAGATATCTTTCGTAGCAATCATTGCAGCAATAGGAGATTGTAATAATTTATGTGCATAGGACATTGCTGTTGACCAGCCTAAACCATCCGATGATAATTCATCTACTATACCAATCTGCTTAGCCTCGGTTCCGACTAACTTTTTGCCTTCCCATATTAACTGTTTAGCTTTTGAAACACCTACTCTTTCCTTCAGAAAGAAATGCCCGCCACCGTCTGGCACTAGTCCAATTCCGATAAAATTCATCGCGAGTTTACTATTTTCTTCCGCAATGACTACATCACAGCCGAGTACGATACTACATCCGAGTCCCGCTGCTGCACCGTGAACAGAAGCGATAGTAATTTGTGGTAATGTGTATAGTGCTAATGCAATACGAGAGACATATTTCATGACTCCTTCAATATTAAATGGAGCATCTGGGTCTATCATCGCTTTAATATCTCCACCAGCTGAAAATGCGCGACCTTCCCCTTTAAGCAGCAGCACTTGTACAGTGGTATCTTCTTTTAATGATTCCAAACACGCAGCCAGTTCTTGCATCATCTCTGCATTCATCGAGTTCATTGCTTCTGGACGATTTAAAATTAATGTAGCGATTCTTCCTTCTTTTTCTAATCGTAACGTGTTATACATTTCATACTCCCCTTTGTTAGTGAATAGTTATTCATTGTTAATACATTCGTCATTCCTTACAATATTCCTGCTTTACAATACAAAAAGGGTCTCCCCAATTGTATTGGAGAGACCCTTTTTAATAACTAAAGTTAAATTCCTTCGTATAGTTCTTGTACAGGTTTGATTAGTACACGATTTACTTCATCAATAAGCTGGCTTAATCCCATTTCTGCTTGGAGCATTTGTGCAATTTTTTCATTGCTTTGCGCAAGCTGGGCAGTTTTTTGTGCGTATTCCAATTCTTCCCCCGCAATTTCTTCACCCTTCATTTGTTTTTCTTGCAACGTTAATTGGATTTTGCGAAAGCTTTGAAATAATGCTAGTGCTTCAGGGTCTGCTTTGACAGATTCAACTGCCGCTTTTACATTGGCAAATTCGTCTGTTTTACGTAATGTTGCTTCTAATTTGTTAATATCGTCATAAATATTGATCATCATTATTTGCTCCTTCGTTATCCCGTAATAAATACGATAATCCCTTGAATAATCCCGATAAGACCTCCAAGAAATCCACCTAAAACGGTAATCATTTTAAACTCTCGTTTCGAAATACCAAGTACGATATCTTCCAAACGTTCAACTGGAAAAGAATCGACTTGCTCTTTTACCATATCTTCTAATTTCATTTTACGCAATACTTCTTCTAATTTTGCTTCTGCTTCTATAAAAGCAAAATTAGTAAGTTTAGGAACTAGCTTCGTTTGTGTCCATTCTGCTGCTTCTGGGAAATAAAAAACTAAGCTATGACCTAAACGTTCTTCGATTGCCAATTGATCGGTCAAATACTTCTTCACATTCGTAATGACCGGTTCAAAATCAAAACCACCTATCATCTCCACAATTGGGCGATCCTTTAGCTTTTCCCATTCATTTCGCACAATATTTTCTAACATATTTTTCGTTCCAGGTGATCTTAAAAACTTCAAAATTTCAGGTTGTACTTTTCCTGCAAGTGAAGATGATTCTCCAACAAACATTTGAATCATACTTCCAAGCGTTCCTTTTGTTGAAAGGAAATCATCAATTAAGTTTTTAACGGTGATTTTCCCTTGTTCCGAATCGAAAAAGCCTTCTCCCTTTTCGAGAATATATGCAACAATCTCTCCGACTTTCGTATCTGCTTTTTGTTGCCAGTCTACAGGTGCCAGCTCACGAATTGTTTCATGTTCAAATCTCGATTTTAACTGATTGAATTGGATATCTACTTGCTGTTCGATTTTCTTATTTGCCATAGACGCAATATTTTCAAGTCCACCAAGCTTTAACCAATCTGCAATTGTTTTATCGGAAAGCAGTATTTTTTCATTTAATTGTCGAACAATCAATTTTGTTGTCTTTTCTTGCATTTCTTCATTAAAATATTTTCGTTTGAAAATTTCAGGAGTTAATAGGTGGTTAATCACTGTCTTTCCTAATTGTTTTGCTAATTCATCTCGTCTTTTTGGTATCAAACCTGGTGTGAATGGAATTCGCCATGATCCTATATATTTTGCTTCATGCGGTCTAAATAACATTTTAATGGCTAAATGATTCGTAACTGCTCCAATGGCTGCTCCGACAATTGCCATAAATGCGATTGTCCATATAAAATTCATTTAATTCACCTTTTTCCTCTAGCTTCTCACTTATTATAGCAGAGGAAGGACAAACACTAAAAGAAATTACAATGCGTTAAACATTGTCGAAAAACGAATAGCATGCTCCGTTTCGTCATGCATCGCGACAAATAGTGGTGCATATGCTTGCTGAATTGGTATTTGGAGCAGCATTTCTTTATACATTTCGGCCGCTTCTAACTCGTCTCTAATTGCGATCTTTGCACATTCTTTAAGATCTAAACACTCTTTAGGCTCCGGGAAATTTTGAACAAATGTCCCCGTAAGCATATAATATAATTGTTGGAACATTTCGTAATGGCTTTTTTCATCTATATACACATGCTCGATAAAGTTTTGCCAATACGGATCATCTGTTAATTTATACATAGAACGATAAAAGTGATAATCTTCATATTCGTTTAGTATTGCTTGTTTTAATTTTTCAGTAAACAATTAGACGCTCCTTCATTAGTCATTTCTACTAGTGTATGCGAATAAATTATGCCACATGAAAGGTTGATAGAATTGCTACAGCATTTTAGTTTCAAGCCATTATATGAAAACAAACAACTACCTGGTTGGTCTATTTCTTTCTTCTATAAACAAACAAGATACGCCGCTGAGTATGAACCGGATGGTACGATCAAATGGATCAGTGAGGCACCTGTCGACGAAGAAGCAGTTAAGAAAATGATTCATGAGCTCATGCTTTTTCATGTATATGACTAAAAAAGCGCAAGGGAATTTTTTCCCTCGCGCATTTTATACAGTTCCCAATTTCTTTCTTCCAAATAAAATATAAAAATAAGTAGAAGCAATAATATATAAAACTCCTGTAATGGCAAATGCAAGTGCATAGCCCCAGTAGTATCCATATGCCATTACAAGCCCCGTGGCTATCCCACCAGTACTTGCCCATCCAATATGAAATACCATCTGATTCACTGAATTCGCAAGTCCTTTATATTTATCATGCACAAGATCCATCGCGATCGCACTTTGAATCGGATTACCAGCATTCATCAATGCTTGGCGAAGTAAAAATCCGAGTGATGCAAGGATGAGAGAATTTGTAAAACCCGTGATAAATAAAAAAGGAATAGAAAGTAGTTGGAATATAACTAATGCACGAACTTGCCCTACTCTTTTCACAAGTGCAGGACCTAGTAACATGGCTACTGCAGTCATAGCAGAACCTAGTGACAAGATTAACCCAACATAAGCATTAGATGCTTCAAATCGATTCGAAAAGTATAAATTTAAATAAGGAATGACTAAGCCAGAACCCGTTCCTATTAGCAAATTGGCAAATCCAAACAGCACAATTACAGTAATATTTCGTTTAAAATTACTAGGAATTGTTTTTGATTTTACATCCGTCGTTTTAACTGTCTCTTCCATTTTTTCACTTGGCTTTAATTGAAATAAAGGAATTATCCCTAATCCAAAAATGATTGAGCCTATTATTAATACCCACTTGATCGATACAAGCACGGACATATTCGCGTATACATGTAATGCATCTGCTAGTACCCCGCCCCCTAAACTTCCAATAACACTTGCTATCGTTACTAATGAAAAATGAATACTAAATAAGTGCATTCGCTCACTAGCACGTGAGTTTTCTGCAAGAAAAGGGATACCCGAAACCTGTACTAGCGCCATAAATAAACCAGTTAAAAATGCCGCGTATATAATAGACTGCTCGCTTATAGTGACGCTTCGATAAAAAAGGGTTAATACCGTAACGATCGTCCCGAGAATAATTATTCCTTTTCGCCCGTAGCGATCGCTTAAAAATCCTGCTGGAATAAGTATGATTGCCGTTGCAAGCGAAGTCATAGAGATAACTGTTCCATTAAGAGATTCCGGAAATCCCAATTCTTTAATATATAAGTTATACATCACGGCAAATATGCCCAAGCCAGTTTGTATGAGCATATTGGCAAGCATAAACAATCGAATATTTTTATTGAAGGAAGCTATTTTGATTTTCCATTCCTGTAGCCAATTTAACATAAACGACCTCTTTTTTATTTTATTTCGACTCTCTAAATATACGATGGTCGTGAGAAAACTTCAATAGGATTATTCGGTACTAATTAGAAAAATACCTTAATAAATAGATAGTTTGCTCAATATCGGGATAATGCGTCTTAAAAGGTGTCCGCTGTGATTTTCTCTGCAGGGCGGACGCTTTCCGTGGGGTGAGCGATGAGCCTTCACCGCCGCTTGCGCGTACGTTGTGAAGTCTCATTTTGCTCACTTGATCCCACTGGAGTCGCCGCCAGCAGCGAAAATCAAAGGAAATTGCTTACTTATTCAGTATCAACTCGCAAAAAACAAAATTTCTGCAATATTTCGTCTGGGTGAATCCAATAAATGGCTTAGGGCAACCGGTTGATCATTGAAAGTAACCAGTTCTAGTCGGAAAGCAACCAAATCAGCACGAGAGCAACCAGATTGCCGATGAAAGCAACCAATTTCCTAAAATAGCAAGTTTACTTTGATTGAGACCACAAATACCGAAATGCATACTTATCAGGGCGGATCCGCTAACAAACAAAATATTGGCCAGTTTTTCTATTGCGTGCATCCAATAAATGGCTTAGGGAAACCAATTAATNCAAATTCGGAGATGCATTATAGGGATAATGCATCTTAAATTGCATACTTATCAGGGCGGATCCGCTAACAAACAAAATATTGGCCAGTTTTTCTATTGCGTGCATCCAGTAAATGGCTTAGGGAAACCAATTAATCATTGAAAGCAACCAGTTCTAGTCTGAAAGCAATCAAAATCTTTGTGAGAGCAACCAAATTGCCAGTGAAAGCAACCAATTCTCAAAATAGCAAGTTTACTTGGAGTGAGACGATGATGATTTTTACATATTATAGGAATAATATGTCTTAAAGCTCGCCGAACTCGCCAGTCTAGTATTTGTTAGACAGGTTTGTCGCATTCAAAGGGAATATTGTCTCATTCAACCATTTATCTTTAATATTAGATTTTAATAAATAAGAAGCAAAAGATAAATGAATACAAAAAGAATGACTAATCATGCTAAAATAAGAACTATGTGCGTAAAAGAAGCATGAAAGGAGTGGAGAGATATGCCTCATGTGACGACAAAGGATATAAAAGAAAAGTTCAATCTTTCATTAGTAAGCGGGGAGGAAGGAATTGGACGCCACGTTGCAATTAGCGATATTTCTCGACCAGGAATTGAAATGGCGGGTTACTTCAACCATTATCCATCCAATCGCATCCAACTAATGGGGAAAACAGAAATCTCATTTTTTGCTTTATTAACAGAGAGAGAAAAAAGCGAGCGAATGATGAAATTATGTGCATCTGATACACCCGTAATTATCGTATCGCATGGAATGGAAGTACCAGAAGAATTGATTGTTGCTTCGAATGAAAACTCAGTTCCTGTTTTAACGACGAGTATGCCGACTACTAGATTTTCTAGTATGCTAACCAATTTTTTAGAAAGTATGCTCGCTCCTACGACTGCCGTACATGGCGTACTAGTAGATATATATGGAGTAGGGGTTCTAATCACAGGTAAAAGTGGTGTTGGTAAAAGTGAAACAGCATTAGAGTTAGTAAAAAGAGGGCATCGTCTAGTAGCAGACGATTGCGTGGAAATTAGGCAAGAAGGGGAAGATACACTAGTTGGTAGTGCGCCAAAACTAATCGAACATCTTCTAGAAATTCGTGGGCTTGGAATTATTGACATTATGACGCTTTTTGGTGCAAGTGCCATTCGAAACTATAAACGAATTACATTAATAATTGAGCTCGAAATATGGGATGAGAAAAAGACATATGATCGACTAGGTTTAGAAGAAGAAAAGATGGAAATTATTAATACGGCTATTACAAAATTAACCGTTCCAGTTCGACCAGGTCGAAACTTGGCTGTTATTATTGAAGTAGCAGCGATGAATCATCGATTGAAACGAATGGGCATTAATGCTGCGGAAGATTTTGCGAAACGATTAGACGATGTGATCGGTCAAAGTGGAGAAGCAAATTACTAAGGAGCCAGTTGAAGGGAGTTTCATATGAATTTATTACAAGCAATTGATCCGGTGGCTTTTTCACTAGGATCATTAGAAGTGCGTTGGTATGGAGTAATTATCGCATTTGGCATAATCGTAGCCTTTTTAGTAGCACAAAAAGAAATGGTGAAACGTGGATTTCATCCAGATTATTTAACCGATTTACTTATCTGGGCTGTACCAATTGCGATTATTAGTGCCCGTATTTATTATGTCATTTTTAAATGGGATTTTTACGGACAAAATCCAGGGAAAATCATTGAAATTTGGAATGGTGGAATTGCCATTCATGGTGCTTTAATCGGGTCGTTTTTAACTGCGTATTTCTTTACAAAAAAAAGAGGTACTTCTTTTTGGAAAGTAACCGATATTGTAGCTCCTAGTATTCTAATCGGACAAACAGTTGGGCGCTGGGGGAACTTTATGAACCAGGAAGCGCATGGTGGCGAAGTGACGAGAGGCTTTTTAGAAAACTTAAAGCTTCCAGACTGGATTATTAACCAAATGTATATAGAGGGTAAATATTATCACCCGACTTTTTTATATGAATCGATATGGAATTTAGTAGGGGTTATTATTCTCATTCTTCTTCGTAAAGTGAACTTACGACGTGGAGAGATGGTTTTATTTTATTTAACTTGGTATTCTGTTGGACGCTTTTTTATAGAAGGAATGCGTACAGATAGTCTGTATTTAATAGGAGATTTACGACAGGCACAAGTTATTTCATTAGTAACGATTGCGATCGCTATTATTTTATTTGTATATAGAAGAATGACGATTAAACCAGTGGTACGATATCAGGATAAATAAGGAAGGAAGGGGATAGTGTGGGAACGGTAAAAAGGGGGCTTTTGGCAGGTCTAAAAACGACGTGGACATTGAGTAAAGTAATTTTCCCTATTACTTTGTTAGTAGTTATTTTACAATATACTCCCGTTCTACCGTGGATAATCAATTTAATCTCGCCATTCATGGGTTTACTGGGACTTAGAGGAGAAGCAGCAATACCACTTGTTTTAGGAAATGCGTTGAATTTGTATGCTGGTATTGCAGGAATTCTTTCGCTAGAGTTAACTGTGAAAGAAGTGTTCATATTAGCAACGATGTTATCTTTTTCACATAATATCTTTATAGAAACAGGCGTTGCACTTCGAGTAGGGGTAAAGCTTTGGGTAGTATTAGTCGTTCGTTTTGGATTAGCTATTGTATCAGCGATGATTATAAATTTAGTTTGGCAAGGTGGCGGAGAAATTGCAAAGTACGGTGCAATTACCGCTACAGAGAAAGTCCCGGATGGTTGGGGAGAGATTATTTTACTTGGTTTGCAAAAAGCGACTTTTGGTGTTTTGCAACTTGCACTAATTGTTATTCCATTAATGATTGTTATTCAAGTTTTAAAGGACCGCAACTATTTGCAAAAGTTTTCCGAGAAGGTTGCTCCATTTACGAAAGTTATTGGGATTCAACCAAATGCTTCTTTGACACTTGTTGCAGGGCTTACAATAGGTCTTGCTTATGGTGCTGGTGTGATGATTCAAGCAGTACAAGAGGATGGAGTAAGTAAAAAGGATGCGACACTTGCCTTTATCTTTTTAGTCGCATGTCACGCTGTCGTGGAGGACACGTTAATCTTTATTCCGTTAGGAGTGCCAATACTGCCGTTATTTTTAATAAGATTAGCAACAGCATTTGTATTGACGATAATTGTCGCTTACATATGGCGTAAAACGGAGCAAAGAAAACAAGAGGAAGTGGTTACGCTATGAAGGGAAAAGCCTATAAAGCATTATTGTTTGATTTCGATGGAACATTATTAAATACAAATGACCTTATAATCGAAAGTTTTTTACATGTTTTAGGAGAAAGATTTCCCGGGAAATATGATAGAGATAGTGTTTTACCATTTCTCGGACCAACACTGCAAGAAACATTCCATTCCATTAATCCAGAACTAACAGAATCACTCATAGCTGCTTATCGTGCATGGAATATTCAACACCATGATGATATGGTTGTGCCGTTTGATGGGGTTGTCGAAACATTGTACAAATTAAAAGAAGAAGGTTACAAACTAGCGGTCGTATCGACAAAAAGAAGAGAAATGATTGATAAAGGGATTAACCTTATGAAGTGTGAGACGTTATTTGACACAATCATAGGATTAGACGATGTAAAAAATGCGAAACCAGATCCTGAGCCAATCGAACTTGCACTTGAAAGACTTGGTGTTGAAAAAGAAGACGCGTTAATGATCGGTGATAATTTACATGATATCGTAGGTGGACAAAGAGCTGGAGTAGATACAGCAGCTGTTGCCTGGTCAATAAAGGGAGAAGCTTTCTTAGCAACTTACCTTCCAACTTATATGATTCACCATATTAGTGAGCTTCTCGAAATTGCCAAAGGTCAGTCGGTATGAGAAGAACGGAAAGATACCCAGTAAGTGGTGCAAATTCGTTATGGCATGTGTATGATACGGTTCCTTTTTGGAAAGTCGTGAAGAATTTTATCTTCATACAAGCAGCGAGATACTCTCCCTTTTTAAGTTGGAAAAACTTTTTTTATCGTGTATTTCTAAGGATGGAAGTTGGAAAAGAAACGTCTTTTGCTTTGATGGTTATGGTGGATGTAATGTTTCCAGAACGAATCAAAGTAGGGGATAACACGATTATCGGCTATAATACAACGATATTAGCGCATGAGTATTTAATAGACGAGTATCGTATTGGTGATGTGATAATCGGTGATCGGGTGCTGGTGGGTGCGAATACAACGATATTACCCGGCGTGACGATTGGAAATGATGCGGTCGTTTCAGCTGCTACCCTTGTAAATGCAGATGTTCCAGAAGGGTGTTTTGTCGGAGGTAATCCGATGCGTATTATTTATACGAAGGAACAAATGATGGAACGAAATAATAAATGACAAAGAAAACTATTCTTCAGGAGAGGAATAGTTTTTTTACTTGATGGACGAGTGATGACTATTCCTATTATTGTAAGGCGGGAAGCTATTTTGCGATTTAGAGTATGTATCTTGCGATTCCCGGCAAGGACCTTGCGAATTGTAGTGTGTATCTTGCGATTCTCAGCGGCAACCTTGTGATTCAGGGCAGAAATGTTGCACGTAATATATTTTTTCCTCTATTCATCGTTGGAGAAGCATACCGCTCGATTCCTAGCCCACGGAAAACTAGGTATTTATATTTTTCTTACTATTCTAAAAGAACAAACAGTTAGATTGACGAAATGAGTAATATAGGATAAAATCTATATAATTTAACATATTAGTACTCTAGCGCAATGAAGTAAATTTAGGAGTGGTGAAGTGGGCAAAATTCAAATGTTCGAGAAACCTTTAGGTATGAGAGATTCGTTTCCAGAAGTAAATGAACAAAAAGAGTATATACGATCAACAGCGAGAAACTTTATACGAAACAAAGGATACGATTTTATTAAAACACCATCTGTTGAGTATTTTGAAACAATCGGAAAAGCATCGGCAATTGATGAATCATCTCTATTTAAACTAGTAGACAACCAAGGGGAAACGCTTGTATTACGTCCAGACATGACGACCCCTATTGCAAGAATTGCAGCTTCCAAGTTATTAAAAGAGAAAAATCCTTTGCGATTAGCTTATTATGCAAATGTGTTTCGTGCACAACAACGAGAAGGTGGTCGCCCAGCGGAGTTTGAACAACTAGGATTAGAGTTAATCGGTGATTTCAGTGCATACGGTGATAGTGAAATTATTCATACAGCGGTAGAACTTGTGAAGACACTTGGTGTAGAAAGATTTCGAATTACGATTGGACATGCAGGACTATTAACGGCGTTTTTAACGAATAATACAAATACAGTGGAACAAGTAGACACGCTAAGACAGCTATTAGTAGAAAAAAACTTTGTAGGATTTGAACAAAAGTTAGACGATCTAGGCTTATTAGAAGAACAAAAAGAGAATCTTACAAAACTAATAGATTATACAATTGACTTTAAAACATTTGAAAACTTCCGACCATTTTTAACGGATGAACAGCAATATTTAATCGATCAAGTGGAGCAGCTAAAACGTTTATTGAAACTTCAACTAAGTGACCCATCCATTGTCTCATTCGATTTCTCACTTGCGAGTCATATGAGCTATTATACGGGTATGCTGTTTGAAATTTATGCTGCTGGAAGTGGGTTCCCAATTGGAAATGGTGGAAGATACGATGAATTATTCCAACAGTTTGGCGAGCAGGTAGGGGCTATTGGATTTGGCATACGTGTAGACAGACTTTTGGAAGTATTACGCCAAGATATTGTGAAAGAAAAACGGACACTGCTTTTATTTACAGAAGGCGCTTATTTGGAAGCAAATAAACTAGCGGAAGAAAGAAGAAATAATGCAGAACGTGTAACATTGCAATATGTGGAAGGTGTACATGATTTAGATGCATATAAACAAAATTTCGATGAAGTACTAATTGTCTCAGAAGGTGGTTCTTTACATGAATGAGTTAACAATTGCGATGCCAAAAGGGCGTATTTTCGAAGAAGCATATCAATTATTTGTGGAAGCTGGATTTGATCTGCCACAAGAGATTAGTGACTCTAGAAAGCTGATTGTGGAAGCACCTGGGGAAAGAATTCAATTTATATTAGCGAAGCCAATGGATGTGCCCGTTTATGTGGAACATGGAGTTGCGGACATCGGAATTGCGGGTAAAGATGTGCTATTAGAACAGCTACGAGATGTCCATGAATTACTCGATTTGCATATTAGTAATTGCTATATCGCGACTGCAGGGCTTCCTAATACGACGATGAACGAAATAGCACCACGAGTTGCGACGAAATATCCGACCATTGCGACGAATTTTTATAAAGAAAAAGGCGAGCAAGTGGAAATAATTGAGCTCAATGGTTCGATTGAATTGGCGCCGATGATTGGACTAGCTGATCGCATCGTGGACATCGTTTCAACCGGACAAACATTAAAAGAAAATGGTCTAGTCGAATATGAAAAAATTGTGGATATATCCTCTCGTTTAATCGTCAATCCTGTAAGTTATCGTGTAAAAAGTGAACGTATTCGGGAATTTGTTGCACAATTAAAAAAAGAATTGATTAAAAGGTAGGGAATCCTATGAAAATAGAAAAGCTTACAAATGCAATTTCACTGCAACGTTCAGTCGAGCAAGCAAACGAGAATCACTTAGCGATTGTGCGCGAAGTGATCGAGCAAGTGAAAAAAAATGGCGATGAAGCCCTTTTTACATATACAGAAAAATGGGACGGTGCAAAACTATCTTCTTTAGAAGTAACAAAAGAAGAAATGGAAGAGGCATTCGCTAGCTTCGATCCACAATTGATTGAAGATTTGGAAGAAGCAGCTACTAATATTCGTGCATTTCACTTACAACAAGCACGACAAAATATAGATTTCCCATTAGCAAAAAATTCCTATATTCGATATAAGATTTCTCCACTGGATGCAGTAGGACTTTATGTTCCTGGAGGCACTGCAGCGTACCCATCATCGGTATTAATGAATGCAATTCCAGCAATTGTAGCTGGTGTGAAACGAGTAGTCATTGCGTCACCTCCGTCAAAAGATGGAAAGCTTCCGGCATCCGTATTAGTTGCTGCTCGAATTGCTGGTGTAACGGAGATTTATAAGGTCGGAGGGGCGCAAGCGATTGCTGCTCTTGCTTACGGAACGGAAACGATTAAAGCGGTCGATAAAATTACTGGACCGGGGAATAGCTTCGTAGCGCTTGCAAAAAGAGAAGTGTTCGGAAAAGTAGCGATTGATATGATTGCAGGTCCTAGTGAAATAGCTGTACTAGCGGATGAAACGGCTTATGCAGACGAAGTAGCTTCGGATTTATTGGCACAAGCGGAGCATGATCGGTTTGCCTGTTCGGTGTTAGTTACAACGAGTCAAAAACTAGCAGAACAAGTTTCAGAAGAAGTAGAAAAACAATTGAAACAACTTCCGAGAGAAGAAATTGCTAGAGCTTCCATCGAAAATTTTGGCTGCATCTATATTGCAGAATCATTAGATAAAGCGGTTGCTGCTATTAATGAACTTGCGCCTGAGCATTTAGAAATTATGACGGAACATGCAGAAGCCGTTTGCAAAAAAATTACGCATGCTGGTGCGATTTTTATTGGCAGATTTAGTAGTGAACCTGTTGGGGATTATTTTGCCGGTACGAATCACGTCTTACCAACTAATAGCACAGCGCGCTTTTCAAGTGGACTATGTGTCGATGATTTTGTAAAGAAAACGAGCATTGTCTATTATTCAGAAGAAATGTGGCAAGAACAATATCCAAAAATCGCACGCCTTGCAAGACTGGAACAGTTAGAAGGGCATGCACGCTCAGTCGAATCACGAAATTGGGATAAGGGGGATTTAAATTGACAAATAAAAGAACGGCAAAAATAGAAAGAATGACAAATGAAACAAAAGTGTGGGTTGAAATAGATTTAGATGGAGAAGGAAAAGCGGAAATTGATACGGGCGTGCCATTTATGGATCATATGCTCGATCTATTTACAAAGCACGGGTTATTTGACGCAACGATCAAAGCGAATGGCGACACACATATCGACGATCACCATACAACAGAAGATATCGGAATCGTACTAGGCCAAGCAGTAAAAGAAGCACTAGGGGATAAGAAAAGTATCAAACGCTACGGAAATGCTTATGTCCCAATGGATGATGCGTTAGCACAAGTAGTAATTGATATTTCCAACCGTCCGCACTTAGAATTTCGTGCACAGTTTCCTACACAAAAAGTTGGCAATTTTGACACGGAACTTGTCCATGAATTTTTATGGAAATTTGCGCTGGAAGCTCGTATGAATGTGCATGTTATTGTACATTACGGTGTCAATACGCATCATATGATTGAAGCTATTTTCAAGGCACTAGCTCGCGCGATTGATGACGCGATTACGAAAGACGAACGAGTGAAAGGTGTACCTTCCACAAAAGGACTGCTTACATAATAGGGGGAAATAAGATGACATCCATTCAAGTATATCCAGCAATTGATATGAAAGGTGGAAAATGTGTCCGTTTATATCAAGGGGATTATGAGCAAGAAACGATTTATGGCGATTCGCCATTTGACATGGCTAAAAAATTTGCAGATGAAGGAGCGACTTGGATTCATCTGGTCGATTTAGATGGTGCAAAAGATGGTGAAAAAATTCATGCAAACGAAGTCATTCGAATCGCAAAGGAACTACCTGTCAGCGTGCAAATTGGTGGTGGCATTCGCTCCAAAGAAGATGTCAGCTACTATTTAAACAATGGCGTGACGCGTGTCATTATCGGAAGTCTTGCTATATCGGAACCAGAACTAGTAGCGCAAATTTTAGAAGAGTTTGGTGGTGACCGAATCGTCATCGGCTTAGATGCAAAAGACGGCATGGTAGCAACGCATGGTTGGTTAGAGACATCTTCGCAATCTGCTATAGAAGTAGGTCAGTATTTTGCTTCAAAAGGGGCTAAGCATGTTATTTTTACCGATATTGCAACCGATGGAACACTTCAAGGACCAAATTTAGAGGCGAACAAAGAACTTGCGGAAGCTACAGGGTTATCCGTTATCGTTTCAGGCGGGATAAGTTCACTAGAAGATTTAGGAGAAGTAGCAAAATTAGCAAAAGATACGACGGTACGTGGAGTTATTACAGGGAAAGCATTATACAATAACCGATTCACATTGACAGAAGCATTACAGGAGGTTACAAAATGGTAAAGAAAATTATTCCATGTTTAGATGTGAAAGACGGGCGCGTTGTAAAAGGAATTCAATTCGTTGGACTAAGAGACGCTGGAGATCCAGCGGAGTTAGCTGCATTTTATAATAAAGAAGGAGCAGATGAACTCGTATTTTTAGATATTTCTGCGTCTGTTGAAGGTCGCGATACAATGCTAGATGTCGTGAAAAAAACAGCAGCTCAAATTTCTATCCCTTTGATCGTTGGTGGTGGAATCCGTACTACCGAAAATATGAAACAGCTACTAGATGCAGGTGCAAGTAAAGTATCTATTAATAGTGCAGCCATTAGCAATCCCGCTGTTATTACAGAAGGCGCAAAAGCATTTGGTTCCAATAAAATAATTATTGCAATCGATGTGAAATGGTCAGAAGAAGATCAGGAATGGTACGTCTACACACATGGCGGTCAAAAGAAAACGGATTGGAAAGCAGTAGACTGGGCAATCGAAGTAGAGAAGCTTGGAGCAGGGGAAATACTACTGACGAGCATGGACCGTGATGGAGAAAAGGACGGCTATGATATCGAGATTACGAAACGAGTGAAAGAAGCTGTTTCGATTCCTGTTACCGCTAGTGGTGGAGCTGGAAATGTCGAACATATATTAGCGGCTTTTACGGAAGCAAATGCTGATGCAGCGCTTGCAGCTTCCATTTTTCATTTCAAAGAAACAAGTGTAGCGGAAGTGAAAAATTACATACGCGAAAGAGGAGTCGAAGTAAAATGACGATTTTAAACTATGATGACAAAGGGCTTATTCCAGTAATTGTTCAACATGCCATTACGAGAGAAGTTTTAACACTCGCTTATATGAATGAAGAGTCGTATAACAAAACAGTAGAAACAAAAGAAACATGGTTCTACAGCAGAAGTAGACAAGAATTATGGCATAAAGGAGAAACATCTGGAAATACACAAAAAGTAGTATCTATTCGTACAGACTGTGATTCCGATGCTTTAATAGTGGAAGTTTTACCAAATGGGCCAGCTTGTCATACCGGTGAGGAGACGTGCTTCCATAATAGCTTAGAGAAATTCGACGACACTGTTGGATATAATGTGGTCACTTCCCTAATTAGTACGATTAAGGAAAGACAGCAAACGATGCCAGAAGGTGCGTATACTACCTATTTATTTGATAAAGGGGTAGATAAAATTTGTAAAAAAGTTGGAGAAGAGTCAGCAGAAGTCATTATTGCTTCTAAAAACGATGACGCTGAAGAGTTAAAATGGGAAGCAGCGGATCTTTTATACCACTTGCTTGTCCTATTACAAAATCAAAAAGTTAACTTTTATGATCTGTTACAAGTACTGCAAAAAAGACATGAAGAGAAAGCCGATAAAAAATAATACTTTATGATATACTGAAGAGTATACTAATAAGGAACGTTCAACTTCATTCAGCAGTTGCTGAATGAAGTTAAAGCCTCCGGCGGATGCCACAGATTTGTTAGCGGAATTTATCGAGCAAGCTCGATAAAAATCTGGGCCAAATACGCCAAGGGTATTTGATACGTTCCTTATTATTTTTCGGAGGATTATTTTGAATAAAAAAAGCAAAAAGGTTTTTAAAGAAAATATAATTTCATTTTTGCCTACGGGCGAATACTACTATAAAAAAGCATTAGATGAACTACAAAAAGAAAAATACGAAAAAGCGCATAAATATTTAAAAAGGGCAGTCGATTTAAGTCCTGATGACCCAGCCATTTTAATGCAATATGCCATTTTACAAATGGAATTAGATAAATTCGATGTAGCTCATGAACTTTTGAGAAGTGCTTATACAATTGACCCGGATGATCCAGAAATCGTTTTCTTTTTGGCAGAGGTGAACGCCCATATCGGAAACTTTATGGATGCGAACCGATTCGCTAAAAGATATTTGGAGTTGAGCATAAACGGAGAATATGCGGAAGATGCGATGGAAATAGTGGATTTCACTGAACAAGAAGATGTTATTTCCCTTCAAATGGATGCACCTTCTAGTGAGGCACTTTTTTTACAGGAAAAATCTCGTCGGTTAATGGAACAAGGGAAGTTTCCAGAGGCAGTTGAATTATTAGAGGACATTATTACAGAATATCCTGATTTCTGGGCTGCATTTAATAATTTGGCGCTTGCTTATTTTTATATTGGCGAAGAGGAACAAGCAAAAGCGTTACTTCATGAAGTGTTACGGGAAAACAGAGGGAATATCCATGCGCTTTGTAATTTAGCAGTCATTTATTATTATGAAAAAAATGCAGAAGATTTAGAAGAAATAACTGAATTTTTATCCAAGATTAATCCTTACTTCATCGAGCATCGCTATAAATTAGGTGCTACATTTGCGCTCATTGGAAAATATGAACAAGCATTTAAGTGGCTAAGAAGTTTGCAACGTAAAGGGTTTGAAGGCGATCCAGGATTTTACTTTTGGTTATCTCATTCAGCATATTTTTCTGGGCATGAAGAAGTTGCGAAAAATGCGTGGAAAACATTATTAAAATTAGATCCAGAAAAAGCAGGATTTGAACCGTGGTTGCCTCATCTGAAAGACACCGATGAATCCATGATGGAGAACCAAAAAGAGTTCATTTTAGAAAAGCTACATCACAAACATGTGAGTGAGCGAATTTTAGGGTTTTATTTAATAGGAAAATCAGCGCATCGGCAAGAAATTATTTCACATCCGAAATGGATTGTTGTAGAAGAATTGACGACAATGGAAAAATTATTTTTGGCGCATTCGTTAGGGCATTCATTTAGCGAAAAATCTGTAGCGGAAAAAGCCTTTTTAAGAGCTATTGCCGCTACGGATTTACTTTATGAAAAGCATAAGCCTTTGGAGCAATCGGCTACGTTTTTATTTCAAATGTGGTTTGTATTAGTAGAACGTGCTTTAAAAAAGGCGTATGCCTTCAAAAATCCACGAGCACTAGCAGCTGCAACAGAATATATGTTTGAATCTTCTCGAAAGAAAAATGTAACGAAAAAGCAATATGCAGAAGAATATGGGATTACGACTACTACCCTTACTAAATATGTAAATGAACTCATGCAGTTTTTGCCATTATTCGACGCATAAGCATAAAAGTTGAAGCTGTTATAAAAATCCTTTAGATTGATGGTAGAGGCAATGTAGGAGGAATGTAAGATGACTGAAGAAAAAATTTATGATGTAATAATAATCGGAGCAGGTCCAGCGGGGATGACTGCCGCAGTTTATACTTCTCGTGCGAATCTTTCTACTTTAATGATTGAACGCGGTATTCCAGGTGGACAAATGGCGAATACAGAAGAAGTCGAAAACTACCCAGGTTTTGAAACTATTTTAGGACCAGAAATTTCAACGAAAATGTTTGATCATGCGAAAAAATTCGGTGCAGAATATGCATACGGAGATGTATCTGAAATCGTTGATGGAGAAGTATATAAAACGATTAAAGTGAGCGGCAAAGAGTATAAAGCACTTGCTGTCATTATTTCATCCGGTGCCGAGTATAAAAAAATGGGCATTCCCGGTGAAAGCGAACTTGGCGGACGCGGTGTAAGTTATTGCGCAGTTTGTGATGGAGCATTCTTTAAAGGGAAAAATCTTGTAGTTGTTGGTGGAGGAGATTCCGCTGTTGAAGAAGGCGCATTTTTAACGAAATTTGCAAATAAAGTAACGATTGTTCACCGTCGTGACGAGTTACGTGCACAAAAGATTTTACAAGATCGTGCATTTGCAAACGAAAAAATCGACTTTATCTGGAATACTACATTAAAAGAAATTCACGGCAAAGAAGGAAAAGTTGGAAGTGTTACATTAGTTTCAACAGTAGATGGCTCTGAAAAAGAATTCGAGACAGATGGAGTTTTTGTATATGTCGGAATGCTTCCATTAACGAAACCATTTTCGAATTTAGGAATTTTAAACGAAAACGGATATATCGTAACAAACGAAAGAATGGAAACAGTTGTACCAGGAATTTTTGGTGCAGGGGATGTACGTGATAAAATGCTTCGTCAAATTGTAACGGCTACTGGGGACGGAAGTATCGCAGCACAAGCCGCACAACATTATATTGAAGATGTAAAAGAAAAAATGGCAACGAACGCTTGATTTAATTATTTCTTAATCGATTTGTAACCTTCTTGAAACAATTAAAGAGTATAGTTAGAAATATAAATTGACCCCCCTTTTTATATAAGAAATAGTTGAACAGGCTGTTTCGCGATTTTAATCGTGAAGCAGCCTCTTTTTGTGAAAATTAATGTATAATAAAATTATTAACACATATAAGATGTGGAGTGACAAATCGTGCAAAGAATCGCAAATTTACTTATATGCAAAGATGGGAAAGTTCTTTTGTTAAAAAAGCCTAGGAGAAACTGGTATGTTGCTCCTGGTGGCAAAATGGAAGTAGGAGAATCCATTTTAGTTTCTGCTGTTCGCGAGTTTACGGAGGAAACGAATGCTACACCTATTGGGCCCCATTTAAAAGGTATTTACACGATGGTTATAGAAGAAGATGGGGAACGAATAGATGAGTGGATGTTATTCACATTTGTAGCAAATGATTTGGAGGGAACGCCATTTCATGAAACGAGAGAAGGTATTTTAGAGTGGCATCCTGTAGAAGCCTTAAATACGCTTCCTATGGCTGAAGGGGATCGAACAAACTTGTTATTCGCTGTGCAAGAAAAAGGTATGCAATATGGAACATTTGTTTACACGCCTGATTTTTCATTGATAACAGAAACGATTCAGCAATCATCGGAGGGAGAAGTAAACAATGGATAGTACACAGAAGCCGGAAACTGAAGTGGTCATTATTACAGGAATGTCTGGAGCAGGTAAGACAGTCGCCATTCAAAGTTTTGAAGATCTTGGGTATTATTGTATTGATAATTTGCCACCGGAGCTGTTAAGTACATTTATCAAGCTAATGATCGATTCCAATAAACAGCCCCGAAATATTGCAGCAGTAATGGATTTACGAGGAGGAGAAATGTTCCATTCTCTAGTTGAATCGGTCAATCAGTTACACGAAGCAACGTCTATAACCCCAAAAGTATTATTTTTAGATGCGAATGATGAAGTGTTGGTTAGAAGATATAAAGAGACTAGACGGTCTCATCCGCTAGCTAATTCTGGTTTACCACTAGAGGGGATTAAAAAAGAAAGAGAGTTACTTTCTGAGTTAAAAGGAAGAGCTCAATTTATTTATAATACATCTACGATGAAGCCTCGTAAGTTAAGGGAAAAAATACAAGCTGAATTTTCGTCAAAAGGTAGTAAAGTATTTACAGTAAACGTAATGTCCTTTGGGTTTAAACATGGAATCCCAATCGATGCCGATTTAGTATTTGATGTACGTTTTCTTCCCAATCCATTTTATATAGAAGAACTCAAGTTGAAATCAGGCCTAGATGAAGAAGTATCAAGTTATGTGCTAAAATGGGCAGATACGAAAACATTAATCGAAAAGCTAACGGATTTGTTTTTGTTTATGATTCCACAATATAAACGAGAAGGTAAAACGCAGCTAGTCATTGCATTTGGTTGTACGGGTGGACAACACCGGTCCGTTACATTGGCTGAATACTTTGGTACACTATTAAAAGCAGAAGATAAAACGGTTATAACACATAGGGATGTAACGATAAGAAAGGAATGAAGGAATGGAGCGTACAAAACACCGTAAAAAAATAGTTATTATTGGTGGTGGTACGGGACTATCTACATTGCTTCGTGGTTTAAAGAAATTCCCACTCGACATTACAGCAATTGTCACTGTAGCAGATGATGGCGGAAGTTCTGGTCGATTACGGGATGATTATGATATTCCACCACCTGGGGATGTTCGAAATGTGTTAGCAGCACTTTCGGATGTAGAACCATTAGTGGAAGAAATGTTCCAGTATCGTTTTTCTAAATCGGAAGAGCTGAAAGGCCATTCTTTAGGAAATTTAATGTTAGCAGCATTAACTTCTATTACGGGTGATTTTGCTAATGCTATTAGTGAAATGAGCCGTGTATTAAAGGTGCATGGCAAGGTTCTTCCAGCAGCCAATCAATTAGTGACACTTCATGCACAATATGAAGATGAAACAATTGTTAGCGGGGAATCTAAAATTCCGTTATATGGAAAGAAAATAGAAAAGGTATTTATCTCTCCAGCTGATGTCAAACCGTTGCCAGAAACGATTAATATGATACGGGAAGCTGATATTATCGCAATTGGGCCTGGAAGCCTATATACTAGTATTTTACCTAATTTATTAGTGGAAGGTATCAAAGAGGCAATTATCCGGTCGAAAGCGAAGAAAGTATATATTTGTAATTTAATGACCCAAGCTGGGGAAACGAGCGATTATACTGCATTTGATCATGTCCATGCATTACTTGATCATGTAGGTGAAAATTTCTTAGATGCCATTTTAATAAGTAATGAAGAAATCCCAGAAAATGTGCAGTATTTATACAAACAGGAAAAAGCTTCTCCTGTCAAAATAGATATAGAAAAATTAGTAACATTAAATTTAGAAGTTGTGAAAAAAGACATTTCCATCGTGCATGGTGGCGCAGTGCGTCATGATGCGATGAAAGTAGCGAAATGGCTTGTAGAATATGCAAAATGATTACTGTTTAATTACATAATAAGTGATTGTAATCGTGAGCAAGAAAGGGGGAAACGGATCATGTCGTTTGCTTCTGAAACAAAAAAAGAAATGACGCAAGAAGAGTCCAAACCATGTTGTGCAAAAGCTGAACTATCAGCGCTTATTCGAATGAACGGATCGCTTTCATTTAGTAATAAAACGCTCAGTTTAGATGTGCAAACTGAAAATGCAGCAATCGCTAGAAGATTGTACACATTGATAAAGTCATTATATCCGTATCAAGTAGAATTGCTTGTTCGAAAAAAAATGAGATTGAAAAAAAATAATATTTATATTTGTCGTATCCGAGATGGATCGAAGGAGTTACTAGAGGATTTACAAATATTGAAAGATCATTTTCAATTTGAATATTCTATTTCGAAAGAACTAGTGAAAAAGAATTGCTGTAAGCGCGCTTATTTAAGAGGTGCTTTTTTAGCAGGAGGATCTGTTAATAATCCGGAAACATCTTCTTATCATTTAGAAATTTATTCTTTATACAAAACGCATAGTGATGCATTAGTAGAATTGATGAATGGTTTTGAGTTAAATGCGAAAACAATTGAGCGGAAAAAAGGCTTTGTAGCATATTTGAAGGAAGCAGAAAAAATTTCTGATTTTCTCAGCATTGCTGGAGCCCATAGAGCCTTATTGAAATTTGAAGACGTTCGTATTATCCGAGATATGCGAAATAGCGTGAATCGTTTAGTTAACTGTGAAACGGCTAACCTAAATAAAACGATTAGTGCGGCTATTCGTCAAGTGGAGAACATACGTTATATAGAGAGTTCTATCGGACTAGATCAATTACCAGATAAATTAAGGGAAATAGCACGTTTACGTGTAGAATATCAAGATGTGACGTTAAAAGAGTTAGGAGAAATGGTTTCTACTGGAAATGTTAGTAAATCCGGTATTAATCATCGATTACGAAAAATAGATGAAATCGCAGATGCACTTCGTAGAGGCGAAACAATTTAGTGAAATGGAGCGTATTTTAATGACAGAGAAACAAGTCGAAGTGAAATTACCAGCAGGATTACAAGCAAGACAAGCAGCATTGTTTGTACAAGAGGCAAATCGTTATATCGCGGATGTATATTTAGAAAAAGATGAGAAAAAAGTAAATGCTAAAAGTATTATGGGAATTATGAGCTTAGCGATCAGTAAAGGAATTACTGTAAACTTAAGCGCAGAAGGTTCTGACGAGGAAGAAGCGGTAGAAACTTTAGCGAAATTTATCTCTCACGAGGAATAAAAAGAAAGGGCTGTCCCATTTAGTCAATTTTGACTAGGGGATGGTTCTTTTTTGTTGCTTTGGAAATTAGGAGAATTATGTTATGTGCATAACTTTCAAGGCAAGTCACTTTTTTATATTAAGTACAGTATAGGGATACTGCGTGATAAAAGAGCTATTAGGTGACCGCTAGGATTTTCACTGCAGTCGTACGCTTTCCACCGGGTAAGCGATGAGCCTTCACCGCCGCTTAGGCGGACGTTGTGAAGTCTCATTATGCTCACTTATCCGGTAGGAGTCGACGCCTGTAGCGAAAATCTATGGAAAATACTAACTGATCACGGTTCAAAATTAACAAAATATGGTAGAAAAAGTAGATTATCTACTGCGAACCCGACAAACCGTTCTAGTAGATGCTAGTTGACGAATTCGGCTGGCTTTAAAGAATATTGTGCCTATAATATGTCGTAATCATAGTTGTTTCACTCCAAGTAAACTTGTTATTTTAAGATTTGGTTGCTTTCACTAGCAATTTAGTTGCTCTCGGATTTGATTTGATTGCTTTCAGACTAGAACTGGT